>CAYZGT010000016.1:0-53855 GCA_964478155.1 uncultured Simplicispira sp. | reverse complement strand
TCAGCCAATTGAGCCAAACCACGCAGCAAAATGCGTCTAGCTCAGAAGAGTTGGCCGCTACAGCGGAAGAAGTGAGCGGGCAAGTGCAGCAGTTACAAGAAACAATGGCCTTTTTCAGAACTAAAGGCAGTACCCATCAGGTGCATAAATCAGTGGCTTTTGTTCATAATACATTACGTGCTTCATCCTCTGGCACCACCCATGCCAGAGCTGGGGCGCGTAAATCAAGCAATGCCACATCGGCCAAGGTTTTTATGGAATCGGCTGGACTGGGCAGTGCAGGCTTGATGGACGCAAGCGATACAGATATTGACGAGAGCAAATTCACCAAGTTCTGAAAGATTGCACCATGAACCAAGTTGCCCCCATGTTGGTGAAATCGGCCAGCACTGCTGCCCAAGAAAATCAGCAGTACTTGACATTTTTGCTCAATGGTGAACCGTTTGCCATAGGCATCTTGTGCATTAAGGAAATCATCGAATACAACGGTCTGACCGAAGTACCGATGATGCCTGAGTGTATCCGGGGGGTGATTAATTTGCGTGGGGCCGTATTGCCAGTATTGGATTTGGCGGTGCGCTTTGGTAAGAAGCCGGGGGCGGTGAGTAAAAAAACCTGTATTGTGATTGTGGAGGTTAAGACAGGTGAAACCAGTCATGATATGGGGGTGGTGGTCGATGCGGTGAATGCAGTGTTGGAAATTCCACGCAGCGAGATAGAACCTGCCCCTGCTTTTGGGGCCAAAATTCGCACCGATTTCATTGAAGGCATGGGCAAAGTGAACGGTCGCTTTGTTATTTTGCTGAATGTGAATGAGGTGTTGTCGATGGAGGAGTTGGGCTCTGTGGGGCGGGCTGCTGCAGCGGCAGAAGTATTGCCGTTGACAGCCTCTGTGGCCTGATGTGCAGATGTGGCCTTATTTTTACCTGAACACTGGCCCCCTATGACAGCACCGCTCAGTGACCAAGAGTTTGCCCTGTTCCAACGCTTTATTTTTGATGCAGCAGGCATTACCTTGCCAGGCTCGAAAAAAGCCTTGGTCAGTGGGCGCTTGGCGAAACGCTTGCACTACTACGGCTTAGAAAGCTATGGTGAATATTTTCGGTTGCTGCACGACGGTGTACACCCGACAGAATTGCAAATAGCGATTGATTCGCTCACCACCAACGAAACCTATTTCTTTCGTGAGGCCAAGCATTTTGAGTTTTTGCGCCGCCAAGCCTTGGCCGCACGCGGGCGCAGTAGCATGTTTCGGGTTTGGAGTGCCGCCAGTTCTAGTGGGGAAGAGGCTTACAGCATTGCTATGGTGCTGGCCGATTGCTTAGAGCATGACACCCCTTGGGAAGTGGTGGGCTCAGATATCAGTACCAAGGTATTGCGTGGAGCAGCGCGGGCCCATTATCCGATGGAGCGCGCGCGTAACATACCACCCGATTATTTGCACCGCTTTTGTTTGCGTGGTACCCAGGAATACCAAGGCAGCTTGCTAATTGAGCGCAGCCTGCGCCAAAAAGTGCATTTTCGTCAATTGAATTTGAATGCGCCGTTGCCGCAACTGGGGTTGTTTGATATTGTGTTTCTGCGCAATGTCATGATCTACTTTAATGACAGTACCAAGCGTGAGGTGGTGGCTCGGGTGATTGCAGCAATCCGGCCTGGCGGCCATTTTTTAATTGGGCACTCTGAAAGCCTGAATGACATCACCCACGAGGTGCAGCCTTTGGCGCCTTCCATTTATCGCAAAAATCCGTGAAATGGCGCGTTTGAACGATCTGATCGACATTTTTTTGAAGCCTGGAGAGTATTTTGTCGGTGATGCCAACTACCAAATACGTACCATGCTGGGCTCGTGCGTATCGATTACGCTTTGGCATCCGGCCAGCCGTATCGGTGCCATGTCGCATTTCCTCTTGCCGACACGCCATGTGTTCGATGCGGGGGTGCGGCCCTTGGATGCGCGCTATGGGGACGAGGCATTGCAGTTGATGTTGGCCGAGTTGGCACAAGCAGGCATCAAACCGCAGCAGTGTCAAAGCAAAATTTTTGGGGGCGGTAATATGTTCCCTAAGCAGACCCGCAAAGGCATGATGCACATTGGGCGCAGGAATGGCGAAGCAGCCCGGGCGTTATTGCAAGCGCAGGGTATCCCGATCGTCTCCGAGAGCCTGTTTGGCATTGGCCATCGGCAAATTATTTTTGATGTCAGTACCGGGGATGTTTGGTCACACCAAGTCAAACCCGCACAAATCCCTCCTGTGCCATGAAACGTATCAAAGTGATGGTGGTTGATGACTCGGCGGTCGTGCGCCAAGTGGTGACCGCTTTATTAGAAGCCGACCCGGAAATCGAGGTGTTGGCTGCGGTGGCCGACCCGATCTTGGCCATGACGCGCATGGCCAAACAATGGCCGGATGTGATTGTGCTGGACATCGAAATGCCGCGCATGGATGGCATTACCTTCTTAAAGAAGATCATGGCCGAGCACCCTACGCCGGTGGTGATTTGCTCTACCCTGACCGACAAGGGCACGCAAACTTCTTTGGCCGCTTTGTCGGCTGGAGCGGTGTCTATCATTACCAAACCCAAACTCGGACTGAAGCAATTTTTGACTGATAGCAGCGATGATCTGACGGCTGCTGTTAAAGCAGCGGCACGGGCCAATGTGCGTCGATTGCAGCCCCGTGACAAACTCACAGCCGATGCGATCTTGCCTGCGGTGGTCGATACGGGCCGCCAAGCCATGATCCAAACCACCGAGCGCGTGGTGGCTTTGGGCACTTCGACCGGCGGTACGCAGGCGTTAGAGGTGGTATTGACGGCACTGCCGCGCGTTTGCCCTGGCATTGTGATTGTGCAGCACATGCCTGAACAATTTACCGCTGCCTTTGCCAGCCGGCTCAATAGCCTGTGCCAAATCGAGGTCAAAGAGGCGCAACACAACGACCGGGTGATGCCAGGTCGGGCGTTGATTGCCCCCGGTGGCAAGCATATGTTGTTGCGGCGCAACGGGGCGCAGTATTTCGTCGAGGTGGTGGATGGCCCGCTGGTCAATCGACACCGGCCTTCCGTGGATGTGCTGTTTCGCTCGGTGGCTAAAAGTGCTGGGGCCAATGCGCTGGGGGTCATCATGACGGGTATGGGCGACGATGGTGCAGCGGGCTTGCTGGAAATGCGCAAAGTGGGCGCACAGACCTTGGGCCAAGATGAGCGCAGTTGCGTGGTTTATGGCATGCCCAAAGAGGCTGTCAAGCGCGGTGCGGTGATGCGTGCTGTGCCCTTGGAGGCAATTGCACGCGAAATTCAGGCACAAATGTCACTTTGACGGCCGTTTGGTGTTGGTGGCTTGGGCCAAGGCCCAGGCGATGTGCTCGCGTACCAGTAGGCTGCTGTCGGCACTGCGTTGGTGCAAGGCTGCTTGCAACGGTGCTGCTGTTGAGCTGTCCACCGTACGCAACGCATTACCCAAGGCCACGGCCAGATTGCGTAACCAGCGCTCATGACCAATACGGCGGATCGGGCTGCCTTCGGTCAGGCGTAAAAAGGTGGCTTCATCCCACGAGAATAGCTGTACCAGTTGTTGGCCTGAGAGACCGGCGCGTGCATCAAAATCGGCCAAAGTGCTGGTTTGGGCAAATTTGTTCCACGGGCACACCAGTTGGCAATCGTCACAGCCGTAAATGTGGTTCCCGAGCAGCGGGCGCAGTTCTAAGGGAATCGGGCCTGCATGTTCTATCGTCAGGTAAGAAATGCAGCGGCGCGCATCCAAGCGGTAAGGGGCCACAATGGCTTGGGTGGGGCAGATATTGATACAGGCACTGCATTGTCCGCAATGGCTGCTGGTCGGTTCTGTCGCTGGCAAGGCCAGATCGAGATAAATCTCGCCCAGAAAGAACATGGAGCCCGCTTGCCGATGCAGCAGTAAGGTGTGTTTACCACGCCAACCTTGGCCGCTGCGTGCGGCCAGTTCGGCTTCTAGCACCGGGGCCGAATCGGTAAAGACACGGTGGCCGAATGGCCCGACTGCTTGGGCCAGTCGGTCTGCCAGCTTTTGCAGCCGGGTGCGCAGTACTTTATGGTAATCGCGCCCACGGGCGTACAAAGAGACCACGCCTTGCGTGGGTTGTTGCAAACGGGCAAACTCAACACTTTGCCAGCCCGCTGGAGTGTTGTGGGGTAAATAGTCCATGCGCGCCGTGATCACACTCACTGTGCCCGGTACCAGTTCTGCGGGCCGCGCACGCTTGAGGCCGTGGGTGGCCATGTAGTGCATCTCACCGTGGAACCCTTGCGCCAGCCATTGCACCAAACCTGCCTCTGCACTAGACAAATCTACGCCCGCGACACCAATTTGGGAAAATCCCAGTTCGCGCGCCCATAGCCGAATTTGAGGAACGAGTTGACTGCTACAAACCACCATTGCCCGATTGTAGAAACTAGCACTGCCCCTGTGGCCGTATTTACATGGCAGCATGAAGACGATACCGCCCAGTTTGCCCAACGCTTGGCGGCTCAGCCTGCTTTGGCCGACGCTTTTATCACCCTTCATGGGGATTTGGGTGCAGGCAAAACTACCTTGGTACGCCATTTATTGCGTGCTTTGGGCGTACAAGGCCGTATCAAAAGCCCGACCTATGCGGTGGTGGAGCCACACCAAGCGCCCGATATGGCCATTTGGCATTTTGATTTCTACCGTTTTGACGACCCGCGTGAATGGGAAGATGCAGGGTTTCGGGATATTTTTGCCAGTCCGGGTTTGAAACTGGCCGAATGGCCCGAGAAGGCCGCCGCGGTGTTGCCGCCTGCCGATGTGGTTATCACCCTTGAAGCCTTGGACGAAGACTGCCGCCGTGCCACACTACAAGCCCACACGCTGCGTGGGCAACAACTGCTGCAAGGATTGCACCCATGAGTTCGGACTCCCCCGGCTGGCCGGTACAGCCTGCTTTTTCTACCGCCACCGCTACCACTCGGCGCAAGCTGTTGCAGCGCGGTGGTTTGGTGCTGTTGCTCGGGGCCAGCCAGTTGGCCCGTGGGGCCAGTATTGTGGCGGTGCGCGTGTGGCCTGCTGCCGATTACACCCGCGTCACGATAGAGTCGGATGCCCGACTCAACAACAAACAGTTTTTTATCAGCCAGCCGCCCCGGTTGGCAGTGGATATTGAAGGCATTGAACTGAGTCCACAGTTGCACGATTTGCTGGCCAAGGTGCGTGCCGACGATCCGAACATTGCCGGTATCCGCGTTGGACAGAATGCACCAAATGTGGTGCGCTTGGTGATTGACCTGAAACAGGCCGCCCGCCCGCAGGTGTTTGCCTTGCCCCCGGTGGCTAATTATGGGCACCGGCTGGTGATTGATTTGTACCCCGCCAGCCCGGTAGATCCGCTCGAAGCCTTGATTGCCGAGCGTTTGCGCGACGCTGGGTCGGGCACTGCCCAGCACCATGCACCGAGCCTATCGGCACGCGCCAGTACCAGCAGCAAACCATCCGGCCCTGCCAAAGCCAGTGCGCCCGCCGGTGTAGCGGTAGATCCCCTGGGAGATTTGATTGCCAAACACCATGAGCAACATCCCACGCCCGTCCCGGCACCAGCACGCACTACGGCCCCCGCTCCAGCCAGCCGGGCCAACACCGCCACGGCACAGCAGGGCCAAACCGACCGGCTCATCATCATTGCGCTAGACCCTGGTCACGGTGGCGAAGACCCCGGCGCGATTGGCCCCAACGGTACACGCGAGAAAGACATTGTGCTGCGCGTAGCACACCTGCTGCGTGAGCGCATCAACCGCACCACGGTGGCCGGTAATCCGATGCGGGCTTACCTGACCCGTGATGGCGATTATTTTGTCCCGTTGGCGATGCGTGTGCAAAAGGCACAGCGGGTGCAGGCCGATTTGTTTGTCAGTATCCATGCCGATGCCTTTACCAACCCGGATGCGCGTGGGGCCAGCGTGTTTGCCCTGAGCCAAGGGGCGGCCTCCAGCACGGCAGCGCGTTGGCTAGCGAACAAAGAAAACCAAGCTGACCTGATTGGCGGCGTGAATGTGCGCGTGAAAGACCAGCATGTGCAGCGGGCACTGCTCGACATGAGTACCACGGCACAAATCAACGATAGCCTGAAGTTGGGCAGCGTGTTGTTGGGTGAAATTGGCAACGTGGGCAAATTGCACAAACCACGGGTAGAGCAAGCCGGGTTTGCGGTACTCAAGGCCCCCGACATCCCCAGTGTGTTGGTGGAGACGGCCTTTATCAGCAACCCGGAAGAAGAAGCCAAGCTGCGCAGTGCCGCTTATCAGGCCGAGCTGGCCGATGCGCTGATGCGCGGCATTACGCGCTACTTTGCCAAAAACCCGCCGCTGGCGCGTAGCCGCACGGTATAAAACCAGGTGGTAGCAGGCTCACAGGCGTTCTAGTGCCAGTGCCTGCGCCAGTTTGGCATCCAGTGGCAGAGGCTCGCCATGCACGCGGGCAGCCAACAGCTCGGCACACAACAGTGCCAGCGTGAGGCCGCGTGCTCCCATTGCAGTGCAGGCCCACAGGCCGGGTAAGGTGGTTGGGTCTAAGGGCCCCACCACTGGCAGGCGGTCGGGGGCGGTGCAGCGCACTGCTGCCCAGCCTTGTACCTGCGCGGGCCAATAGCCATCGAAGGTGGGTGCGAGCGTGGGCAGTAAGCCAGACAGCCGTTGCCGGTTGGCGGCGTGGGCTTGCGCGCGTTCCTCTGCGGTGGGCGGTAGGGCATCGATGCCGCGCTCGAAGGTGGAACCTACATGCCAAGCATGGCGGCCATCGCCCAGTGGAATATGGCTGACCAAATTGCCTTCGCCATTCACCGGAAACGGTGGTAAGGCGGCTTCTAAGACCGCATCTTGCACCCCCCAAGAGATTTGGCCGCGCAAGGGGCGCAGGGGTAAGCGTTCTGCCGATAGGGCACGACTGGCAAAACCAGCAGCCAGCACCACCAATGGCGCTTGGGCCAGCAGTTGCCCGTCCGCATCCAACATTTGCCACTGTAGATTCCCATCCACTTCGGTACTGTGCAGGCGGGCGACTGGGGTGCTACCGCGCCAAGCAATACCCGGTTGGGCCAACAAGGCAGCAACCAATGTGGCTGGGCGCAACCAACCAGCGCGCACATGCCAGCAGGCGATGGCCTCGGGCGGTAAACCAGCGGCTTGCAGTTGGGCGGTACTGGCGGGGTGGCTCCAATCGCTGCCGGGGCCGTCGGGCCAGTGGGCAGGTAGGCCCAAACGGCCTTCGACCCGGTGTTCTAACACGCCCTCGGGTTGCCAATCGATGCCCGCTTGCAACAGCTGCTGCGCTTGGGCCATCAACACCCGAATGCCACTGCGCGAGAGGCGCGAAATCACACTATCGTCGGGTGAAATATGCGGGCAGAACAAACCGGCGGGTAAACCGGAAGCGCCTGCCGCTGGTTGCGCGGCTTGGTCTAGTACCTGCACTTGCCAACCACGCCGGGCCAAACTGGCAGCCACCGCCGCACCGGCCAAGCCAGCACCAATCACGACACACTGCCCGGCGGTGGCTGCCGTGGTGGTATGGGTGGGGGGCTTGCGTGGCTCCCAGCGCGGGTCAAAGGTGGCTTGTAGGTTGTGGCGTTTGGGCGGGATACCGGGCACTTTGGCTACGCTAAAGCCGCATTGCGTCAGGGCTTTGCGCACGGGCCGGGCGACACTCCAAGTGGCCAGCCGTGCGCCACGGCGACAACAGCGGGCCACGGCCTTGAGGGTGGGTAAGCTCCAAATCTCCGGGTTGCAGGCCGGATTAAAACCATCCAGATAGACACTATCGACTGTCCAATCCTGCGCTCGCAACAGTGCTTGGGCATCGCCAATCCCCAAGGTGAGTAGCACGCGGCCTTCGTCAAACGACAAGCGATGCACTCCCGGCAGCAAACCCCAGTATTGGGCCGCCAAGGCTTGGGCCAGCTCGGCCAGCTCGGGGTGCCGTGCTGCTACGCGCAGCACATCCGCCACCGCCACCGGCCAAGCTTCTAAAGAGATGAAATGCAGCAGCCGGGGCCGTTGCGGATCAGCGCGCCAAGCTGCCCAAGTGACCAGAAAGTTCAGCCCCATGCCGAAGCCGGTTTCTAGGACGCGCCACTGTGGCTGATGGGCCCAGTCTTCGGGTAGACCACAGCCGTGCAAGAACACCTCGCGCGCTTGCGTTAAGCCCGCCCCCTGCGCGCTGTGGTAGCGGTCACCAAAGCGTGGGCTATAGGGCGTGCCATCGGCTAGCCAGTCAATCGCTTCGGCCATTCAGGCTTTAGGCGCTGGGGGGTACATAGCCTTGCACCGCATCGGCACCGCTGCCAAAGAAGTGCTGCTCCATTTGGCGGGCCAGGTACTGGCGCGCGCGCGCATCGGCCAAGTTCAGGCGGTTTTCGTTCACCAACATGGTTTGGTGTTTCAGCCAAGCAGCCCATGCTTCTTTGCTCACACTTTCCCACAGGCGCTTACCCAGTTCACCGGGGTAGGGCGGGAAGTCTAGGCCCTCGGCTTCTTTGCCCAGCTTGATACATTGAACCATTCTTGCCATATCAAATTACTTCTAAAGATGTTTTGGTAATTAAAAACTGAGAATTCAGTCGTTCCAGTTTGGAGGCCCGGCTTTCAAAATCTAGCCATTGCATATCTCACCCCAGAAAGATTCACCATGCGCCTCCGTCGCCACTTTATCAAGATTCCTTTGGCCGCTGCGGCCTTGACCCTGAGCGCTGTGTCGGCTCTGGCCCAAGGCGTGACGTTGTTGAACGTCTCTTACGACCCGACGCGCGAACTGTATGTCGAATTTAACCAAGCCTTTGCCAAGCATTGGAAAGCCCAAGCGGGGCAAGATGTCACTTTTCAACAATCGCATGGTGGCTCGGGCAAGCAAGCACGCGCCATCATTGATGGCCTGAATGCGGATGTTGCCACCTTGGCCTTGGCGGGTGATACCGATGCCTTGCACAGCACCGCCAAGCTGATTCCGAAAGACTGGCAAAAACGCCTGCCGCACAACGCTTCGCCCTACACCTCTACCATTGTGCTGGTGGTACGCAAGGGCAACCCCAAGGGGATTAAAGATTGGGATGATTTGGTCAAGCCCGGCGTGAGTGTGATTACCCCGAACCCGAAAACCTCAGGCGGCGCGCGCTGGAACTACTTGGCTGCTTGGGAGTTTGCCAAGCGCAAGTATGGCGGCGAGGCGCAAGCGAAAGACTTTGTGCAAAAGCTCTATGCCAATGTGCCAGTGTTAGATACCGGGGCGCGCGGTTCGTCCATTACCTTCTCGCAACGCAACCAAGGCGATGTGTTCATCTCGTGGGAGAACGAAGCCTATCTGCTGAAAAAAGAGTTTGGCGACAAGATAGAGATTGTGGTGCCCAGCATCAGCATCTTGGCAGAACCAGCCGTGACGGTGGTGGATAAAAACGTGGACAAAAAAGGCACCCGCACGGTGGCTGAGGCGTACTTAAAGTACCTGTATAGCGAAGAGGGCCAAGACATTGCGGGCAAGCATTTTTACCGCCCAGCGGTATCGGAAAAAGCCAAGGCCAAGTATGCCGCGCAGTTTCCGAAGCTGAACTTGTTCACGATTGATGAGGCGTTTGGTGGTTGGGACAAGGTGGCCAAGGTGCATTTTGCCGATGGTGGCAGCTTTGACCAAATTTACGCACGCAAGTAAGCCAGCCCCCACAGAAAAGAAGAGTTCATCATGTCTGTGTTATTGATTGCTGGCAGCCCCACGGCACGTTCGCGCTCGGCGGCTTTACTGGATGCAGTGGCCTTGCGCTTGTCGGTGCAGGGTATTCGCAGCGAGCGCCTGAGCGTGCGCGATCTGGCCCCAGAAGCGCTGGTACTGGCCCAATTTGAGCATCCGGCCATCGTGGCGGCCAGCGCCCAAGTGGAAAAAGCCCAAGTGATTGTGGTGGCTACACCCGTCTACAAGGCCGCCTATAGCGGGGTGCTGAAAGCCTTTTTAGATTTGCTACCGCAAACCGCCTTGAAAGGCAAAACCGTATTGCCGCTGGCCACGGGTGGCAGCCCACACCACATGCTGGCGCTGGACTATGCTTTGCGCCCAGTGCTGCAATCGCTGGGGGCCAAGCACATTCTGCCCGGCATCTATGCCAACGATGCCCAAGTGACGCTGACCCCCGAAGGCGCTTACACCGTCCACCCCGACATCGGGGCCCGATTGGACGATGCCGCCCACATTTTGCTGAGCGAAACCTTGCGCCCCGCGCACCTGGCCGCTGGCAGCTTTGAGCCGGTGGATTTCTCGCAAGTGCGCTGTAGCGTTTAAGTCCTGATTCCCCTTCATAGATTTTCGCCCTGCACCCGCAGGGCTGGGCGCAGCTTTGCCTGCATGCACCACCAATTTTGAAAGAACACTGCTTATGTCTCACTCTCCTTCTCTGACGCGCCGCCGCTTGTTGGCCTCCAGCGCAGTTGGTTTGGCCGGTTTATCGGCCTTGGCTGGTTCTAGCGCTGCTTTGGCCCAAAGCAGCACTGGGGGCCGCGTATTGCGCATTGGTTACCAAAAAGGCTGGTTCTCCATCCTGAAAGGGCGGGGCACGCTGGAAAAACGGCTGGCCCCCTTGGGCGTGAGCGTGACTTGGACGGAGTTCACCGCTGGGCCGGTGCAATTGGAAGCGCTGAATGTCGGCTCGATTGATTTTGGTGATGTGGGCGAAGCGCCACCCATTTTTGCCCAAGCCGCCGGTGCGCCGCTGGTCTATGCCAGCACCAGCGTGCCACGGCCACACAACGAAGCGGTGTTGGTGCCCAAAGGCTCCACCCTGCAAAAAGTGGCCGACTTGAAAGGTAAAAAAATTGCCTTGAACAAAGGCTCGAACGTGCATTACCTGTTGGTCAAGTTGCTGGAAAAGCATGGCCTGAAATATGCCGATGTGCAGGTGGTGTTTTTGCCGCCCGCCGATGCGCGGGCTGCGTTTGAGCGTGCTTCAGTGGATGCGTGGGTGATTTGGGATCCGTTTTTGTCGTCTGCCATCAAGACGTTGGAGGCACGGGTATTGGCCGATGCCCAAGGCTTGGCCAACAACCGCCAGTATTACTTTACCTCGCGCGACTTTGCCAGCAAGAACGCAGACGTGCTGAAGATTGCGATTGAAGAAGTCAGCGCGATTGACACGTGGGCCAGCAAAAACAAAGCCGAGGCTGCGCAAGAGCTGTCCAAAGTGCTGGGCTTGGAGCGCTCCATCGTCGAGCTGTACTTGAACAACCTGCGCTACGGCACTTTGCCTGTCACCCCCGATATTTTGGCCGAGCAACAAGCGATTGCCGACACCTTCTTTGAGCTGAAGTTGATTCCGAAAAAACTCAATCTGCGCCACGCCGCACCGATTGATTTGCGCTGATTCAGCCAGCGCTTTGACCCCCGCTGATTTTCAGGAGAACGCTATGCCCGCACCCATGCCCTTTCCCTTGCACCAACGCCTGCAACGTTTGTTGTGCGTCACGGCCAACGCTTGGGGCTTGAACATGCCCTCGGCACCCCGTTGCCGCGTGCTGGCACGCGCTCCTCGCGGTGGTTTTGCCATCTCTTATTGAATTGCCTGCACTTTATTTTGAGAAAGAACTTCACCATGCAAATTTTCTGGTTCATTCCTACCCACGGTGATAGCCGTTATCTGGGCACCACCGAAGGCGCACGCCAACTCAGCCCCGAATACCTGCGCCAGATTGCGGTAGCAGCCGATAGTTTGGGTTACGAAGGGGTGTTGATTCCGACTGGGCGTTCGTGCGAAGACCCGTGGGTCGTGGCCTCCAGCTTGATTCCGGCCACCACGCGCCTGAAATTTTTGGTGGCGGTGCGCCCCGGCTTGCACCAACCGGCACTGGCCGCACGCATGGCCTCGACCTTTGACCGGCTCTCGGGTGGGCGCTTGCTAATTAACTTGGTGACGGGTGGCGACCAAATCGAGCTGGAAGGCGATGGCCTGTTCCAAGACCACCCGACGCGTTATGCCCAAGCGACCGAGTTCATCCACATTTGGCGCGAAATTTTGGCCCGCAGCCACCACGGCGAAACCTTGGATTACGAGGGCCAGCACCTGCAAGTGAAAGGGGCCAAGCTGCTGTTTCCGCCGGTGCAAAAACCGCATCCGCCCGTCTATTTTGGTGGCTCCTCGCCGGTGGCGCATGAACTGGCGGCGCAATACACCGAGGCTTATTTGACGTGGGGCGAACCTCCGGCAGAAGTCGCGAAAAAAATGGCCGATGTGCGCGCAAAAGCGGCCCAACATGGGCGCGAAGTGAAATTCGGCATTCGCCTGCATGTGATTGTGCGCGAGACCGAAGCCCAAGCTTGGCAAGCGGCGCAAGACCTGATTCGCTACGTGAACGATGAGACGGTGGCCCAAGCACAAGCGGTCTTTGCCCGCATGGATTCCGAAGGCCAACGCCGCATGGCCGCCTTGCACGCTGGTGGCACGAAACGCACACGGGCTGAATTGGAAATCAGCCCCAATCTGTGGGCTGGTGTCGGCTTGGTGCGTGGTGGCGCTGGTACGGCTTTGGTGGGTGATCCGCAGACGGTGGCGGCGCGCCTGCAAGAGTATGCCGCCTTGGGCATTGAGCGCTTTGTGCTGTCGGGCTATCCGCATTTGGAGGAGGCCTACCGCTTTGCCGAATTGGTGTTTCCGCTGCTGCCGCTGCCGTTGCGCGAAAAACTGGCCGGTGGCTCCCCCTTGGGGCCGTTTGGCGAAACCGTTGGCAACCAATTTAGCCCGACGGCACGCGCCAGCAGCCATGCACAAGGGCCAGGTTTATGAATGCCAGCGCCAAACCCTTACCCAGCCCAAGGGCCACCCCTGTCGGGGCCACCTCCTCCAGCTGCTTAGAAGAAGGCACGTGGCTGGGCTTGGCCGTGCAACGTCTGCTGCCTTGGTTGCTGCCCGTGGGCCTGATGGCACTGTGGCAAATCGCCTCGGCCTTGGGCTGGTTGTCCACGCGCGTGCTGCCTGCGCCAGTGGATGTGTTGCGCGCTGCGTGGACGCTCACGCTCTCGGGTGAGTTGTGGACGCATGTGCAAGTCAGTGCCGGTCGCGCCTTGGCGGGTTTGGCGGTGGGCGGGGGCTTGGGGCTGCTGCTGGGCTTGCTGACCGGTTCGGTGCGCTGGGCCGAGACTTTGCTCGATTCCAGCATCCAAATGGTACGCAACATCCCAGCGCTGGCGCTGATTCCCTTGGTGATTTTGTGGTTTGGTATTGACGAGAGCGCCAAGCTGTTTCTCATCAGCGTGTCGGTGTTCTTTCCGATTTACCTCAACACCTTTCATGGCATTCGCAACGTGGATGCGGGCTTGATTGAAATGGGGCGCACTTACGGCCTGAGCCGCTGGCAGTTGTATTGGCAAATCATTTTGCCCGGTGCCATGTCGTCCATTTTGGTCGGGCTGCGCTTCTCGCTCGGGCTGATGTGGGTGATTTTGATTGTGGCCGAAACCATCTCCGCCCAAGCTGGTATTGGCTACCTGACCATGAATGCGCGTGAGTTCTTGCAAACCGACATCGTCTTGGTGGGCATTCTGCTTTACGCCTTGCTGGGCAAGCTGGCGGACGTATTTGCCAAGAGCCTAGAGCGCTACTGGTTGCGCTGGCACCCGAGCTACCAAGATTGAACGAATGGGATTTTGATCGTATGAGCTTAGAAACTTTTCTTCGTCGTGCGGGCGGTGTGCATCTGCAACTGCGTGGCTTGAGCAAACGCTACGGCAGCCGCACCGTGTTGCAACATGCCCATTTGGACATCGAACCGGGCCAGTTTGTGGCGATTGTGGGGCGCAGTGGCTGTGGCAAAAGCACCTTACTGCGTTTGGTGGCCGGACTTGAAGCGCCCAGCGGCGGGCATATCAGCGCGGATGGTGCGCCATTGCATGGTTTGTCCAACGACACCCGCATCATGTTCCAAGACTCGCGTTTGCTGCCTTGGAAGCGCGTGCAGGCCAATGTGGCTCTGGGCTTACCGCCCGAAAAACACGCTGCGGCTGCAGAAGTGCTGGAGCGTGTGGGCTTGGGCGACCGGCTGAACGAATGGCCTGCGCGCCTGTCGGGTGGTCAGCGCCAGCGTGTCGCTTTAGCGCGGGCCTTGGTACACCAACCGCGCTTGCTGTTATTGGATGAGCCACTGGGCGCTTTGGATGCCCTGACGCGCATCGAAATGCACCGGCTGATTGAAGGACTCTGGCGCAGCAGCGGTTTTACCGCCTTGTTGGTCACGCACGACGTGCAAGAGGCCGTAGCTTTGGCCGACCGGGTGATCTTGATTGAAGACGGGCACATTGCCCTGGACCAAGTGATTGATTTGCCCCGACCGCGCTCGCATGGCGATGCCCGTTTTGCGGTGCTAGAAAAACGCATCTTAGACCGGGTGCTGCAAAAGCCCGACCAACCGCACGATGAGCCGCTCTGGCCGGGCACGCCTGCCCACGGTTTGCGTTGGGCAATTTGAGATTTTGATTCTTTATTTCTTTTTTTCTCACTGTTTTTTTCAAGGAGTTTCCACCATGTCGATTCAAGCCATCAATGTCCGTAACCAGTTCAAAGGCCAAGTGAAAGAAATTATCCGGGGCGATGTGGTCTCGGAGGTGGATGTGCAAACCCCTTGGGGCATTGTCACTTCAGTCATTACCACGCGCTCGGTCGATGACCTGGGCTTGGCGATTGGCTCCGAAGTGGTGGCCCTCATCAAATCGACCGAAGTGTCGATTGCCAAACTCTAAGCCGACCTCGGTTGCGCTTTTTTGCCCTGCTGTGCAGGGCTTGTCTCTTTTTGGGAGAAGCATTTTGAATTTTCAGCAATTGCGTTCGGTGCGCGAAGCGGTGCGTCGGGGGTTTAACCTGACCGAGGTCGCTGCGATGCTGCATACCTCGCAACCCGGTGTCAGTCGCCAAATCCGTGAGTTGGAAGAAGAATTGGGCGTAGAAATTTTTGTCCGGGCGGGCAAACGCCTGACGGGCTTAACCCCACCCGGTGAGGCCTTGGTGCCGGTGGTGGAGCGCTTGTTGTTAGAGGCGCAAAATCTGCGCCGTGTGGGTGAAGACTTTAAGGCCAGCGAGCACGGGAAACTCTCGATTGCTGCCACCCATTCACAGGCCCGTTATGCCTTACCGCAGGTGGTGCGCGACTTTCGGAGGCTGTTTCCGCAGGTCAGTTTGCACCTGCACCAAGGCTCGCCCAAGCAGGTGGCTGAAATGTTGCTGTCGGGCGAGGCGGACATCGGCGTAGCCACCGAAGCCTTGGCCAGTTACGAAGGGCTGCTGACACTGCCCTGCTACCGCTGGAGCCATAGCATTGTGGTACCACCAGAACACCCACTGCTGGCGCACCCAGAGCCCATCACCTTGGAGCAATTGGCAGCCTATCCCATCATTACCTATGAGCTGGGCTATACCGGGCGTGCCCACATCGACGAAGCCTTTGCCAGCGCTGGGTTGGCCCCGGACATTGTGCTCAGTGCGATGGATGCCGATGTGATTAAAACCTATGTCGAGCTGGGTATGGGCATCGGCATCGTAGCCTCGTTGGCCGTGGATGCTGAACGCGACCGCCATTTGCGTCTGATTGATGCGCGCCACCTGTTTGCTGTCAATTTAACGCGACTTGGATTGCGCCGGGGCGCGTGGTTGCGCGGCTATGTCTATAGCTTTATTGAAGCCTTTGTACCCACCCTGAGCCGGGCTGTGGTCGAGCAGGCCATGCTGGCACCGGCCGAGGCCCCTTTGGCTTAAAAAACAGCCCCTCGGTATAACCAAGGCACATCCAGCAGGCGCTCGCCCAGCAAGCGCAAAGACCAGTCGCGCCCCCAGCGCACCAGCCCCGTGGCATGAAAGATGCGCCCATTGCGCTCAGAGCGCGCTTGTACCCGCGCATTGCGCTGCCAGCGGTTCAGGGCGTAGCGGCGCAGGCGCAAGGGCACTTCAACATCGTGCATGGACAACACATGTTGCAACTGGGTGGCATCTTCAATCGCCATACCCGCACCTTGCGCCAGATAAGGACGCATGGGGTGTGCGGCATCGCCCAGCAAGGCGACCAAGCCCTGGGCCATTTGCCCGGCATGGCGCAGCGGTGGCCGGTCGGACAACGGCCACAAGCGCCAACCTTGTCCGGTAGCTGGTACGGCTTGTAGCAGGTCTTGCAAAGGGCTACAGGTGCCCGCCAAGGCTTGGGCTAAATCGGCAGCATTGCCTGCATGATCCCAGTGCTCCATATCTGTGGGGGCTGGGCCTTGCACAATCACCACCAAATTTTGCCATTCACCGCGGCGGATCGGGTATTGCACCACATGCAGTTTCGGCCCTAACCAGGCGGTGACTTCTTGCGTGCGTAGGCGCTTGGGCAGTGCGGCTTGGCGTGCCAAAGCCCGATAAGCCAAATGGCCGGTGGTGCGTGGTGGGCCATCGTTGAGCAATTGGCTGCGAATACGCCCCCAAACGCCATCGGCCCCAATCAGGGCATCGCCTTCTATTTCTTTGCCACCATCGCTTTGAATCAGTACGACACCATCGGTTTCTGTATAGCGTTCAATCGATACACCGGCGTTGATTTGTACTTCGGGGCATGACTGCACTGCCTGTAGCAGCAATTGGTGTAAATCGGCACGGTGGATAGTGGCGTAGGCCGCGCCATAGCGTTGTACTGTTTGAGCCCCCAAAGGCAACGTGGCCAAAATATCGCCATTCAGAGCACTACGCACTTGCAAACGGGCCGGAAAAGCCGCCACCGCTTGTAAGCTTTGTTGTAATCCCCAATTTTGCAGGCAACGCACCACATTGGGGCCTAATTGCACCCCGGCACCCACTTCGGTAAATGCCTTGGCCCGTTCATATAAGCGCACCTCCCAGCCAGCACGCACCGCGCCCAAAGCAGCCGCCACACCGCCAATGCCACCGCCCACAATCAACAGCTGTTTTTTCATCCATTTCTCCGCAAGGATGCAAGCATGCCACAGCCATCTTGGCGGTTATTTGTGATGAAAATAGAGCGCACAATATTTTGTTGAGACACCGTCACCGAGCCGGGGCAACATCGGCCGGATATTGCACCGCAAATGAAGAATGTCCGCGTGGGCGGACATTCTGGAGGGGTGCTTAAATCAAGAATTGATCGCGGTTTTGGCCGTCAATCCACTTGGGGGCCTTACCACGGCCAGTCCAGGTTTGGCCGGTGGCAGGGTTGCGGTATTTAGGAGCCACCTTGCTGCCAGTACCGGCAGAAGCCACCAAGCTGCGTGGGCCACGCGCTGGTGGGAAGACTTGCTGCTGTGTCAGTTCGTACTCGTTGACCAGGGTACGCACGGTTTGCAGTGCGCTGGCCAATTCAGCCCGGCGTGCCTCCTGAATCTTGGCTTCCAGGAGTTCGCGTTCTTTGAGCAGTTCTTTGTAATTGGACATGATCAATGCAATATGAAAGTTGAAAGAATCGGAATTATATTATTAAATCAGTGACCACATGGTCTGATAATCCACGTACTTTACCGGGGCTTTACGGTCAAAATGGGATGGTCAATATCTCAGCAGCCTACTGGCACTGGCCACACCTGTGCCAGTGCCTATGGGCTAAGCTGCCATTACCCGATTCTTGCCTGAGCGTTTGGCCAAGTACATCCCCTGATCGGCGCGGCGCAAGGCTTCGGTGCTGGTTTCATTGGCTTCTATTTCAGCCACGCCAGCACTAAAGGTAATCAACACCTTTTCGTGCCCTTGCAAAAAAATACGGGTACTGAGTTCGCGCTGTAAGCGTTGCATCGCCTCTACCCCTTGTGCCAAAGTGGTATCTGGTAACACCAATACAAACTCCTCACCACCATAACGTCCCAACATGTCTTGTGGACGCATCACCTCGCGCACAATATCGGCCAAATGCACTAATGCGGCATCGCCTATATCGTGGCCTAAACGGTCATTAATTTGTTTAAAGTTGTCCACATCCAGCAGTGCCAAGCATAAGGGGGTGCCTTGGCGACGTGCACGGGCTAATTCGCGCTCCATCACTTCGTCTAGCCCTTTGCGGTTGAGCGAGCCAGTCAGTGGGTCGTGGCGGGCTTGGGCACTGACACGGTCTAATTCTTGTTGCAAGCGCGCCATTTCGGCTTGTTTTTCTTCGGTGCGCTGGCGTAAATCGGTTAATTCACCGTGGGTTACTCGGCTGTCGAGCGCCATCGCCCGGGTGGCTACCATCACCTCTTTGAGTACCGGGGTGATTTCCTGCAGGGTGGTCGCTTTGCCCAGTTGTTGGGCGCATTGTTCTATTTGTTCCTGATATTGGCCGCTGCTGCGGCTCAAGGCGGCCAGCCGGTCGATAAAAATGGCCAGCAACTCTTTCATCTGCTCTTGCGCTTCGACCATGCGGCCTTTGGCCTCGGTTTGCTTAAAGATGACATCTTTCAGGCGCAAGCGCACATCATCTAAACGCCGCAGCGATAAAGTTTGTGAGGTGGCCGCCATTAACGCCTCGGCCTGACCACTAAGCCATTGGTCATCGGCACTGAGCGCCGCAATGTTTTCAAACACCATATGCAGCAGTTCTAACAGGGTGCTGCGGATAGCGGCTTGGTCTTCGGTGGCAAAAGACAGCCGGTAGCTAAAGTTAGCCAACATCAGTTGGGCGGTGCTGACCGGTGGCTCGGGCTGGCGTAGGAACTGAATTAACTGTTGGCCTAGCATGTGTACGCGCACGTCTTCGCTGTCGAGGGCGGGCAGGGTGTATTCAACCATGCGCGCGATCTGCTCGGCCAGCTCGTTGGGCAACACCAGTGCTAATGCGGTCGTGTTGCCCGGTGGTGGCGCTGGTTCGGCCACGCTGATCTCTTGTGGATGGAGCCCCAGTTTGGCGTAGCCGACCAGTACATTTTGCAGGCCTGCCCAATCGTGCTGTGCTATGGCGGCCTCAAACTGGTCTAGCAGGCGTTTTTGTGCCGGTGTTTGCCCCGGAATAACGCGCAACATGTAGCGCAGCGGCCCTTCGGGAAAAGGTACGGGTGATTTATAACCGGCGATTTCATCGTACAACGCTTGGTAGTTGGCAGGCGTGGGCGACAGACGGCGCACCGCCAGCAGTTTGAGGGTTTCGCGTGCAATATCCGAAGGAGGTCGTTGCGCCATACAAGGGCATGCGGGTACAGAGAAGAGAAGAAAAGGATCGCTCAGGTCGTGGAGTGTGACAGACGAAACACCACTTGCAAAGCCGTGCCAGACAAAGCACTACACCCATGGCTGTTGTTAGGACACGCTGCCGCCTACAATTGGACGCACTCTGCCCCAGTTGACTTTCCATGAAAATTCTCATTTCCAACGACGATGGCCATCAGGCCCCCGGCATCGTGGCGCTCCATGCAGCCTTGTCTAGCGTGGCCGAGGTGGAAGTGGTAGCCCCAGAACACAACAACAGCGCCAAATCCAATGCCCTGACGCTGCACTCTCCGCTGTATGTACACACCGCCGCCAATGGGTTCCGTTATGTGAATGGCACCCCCGCCGATTGTGTCCACATTGCCCTGACCGGCTTGTTGGGCTATCGGCCTGACTTGGTCGTTTCGGGCATTAACAATGGTGCCAATATGGGCGATGACACCGTTTATTCTGGCACCGTAGGGGCCGCGATGGAGGGGTACTTGTTTGGCATTCCCTCGATTGCTTTTTCCCAGGTGGACAAAGGCTGGGGCGAGTTAGAAGCCGCTGCCGAGCAGGCACGCCAAATCGTGTTGCAATTACAGGCCCAGCAGCGTATTGGTTTAGAGCCTTGGTTGCTCAACGTGAATATCCCCAATTTGCCTTTGCACGCGATGCGCTCCGTGCAGTGGTGCCGTTTGGGTCGTCGCCATGCCGCCGAGCGCGTCATTACCCAACAAAGCCCGCGTGGCGATACCATGTATTGGATTGGCAGTGCGGGCGCTGCCAAAGACAATGGTGAGGGCACTGATTTTTATGCCACGGCCCAAGGCCATGTGGCGATTACACCTTTGCGTATTGACCTCACCGATTACGAGCATTTGCCCGATTGGGCCCAGCGCACTACTTGGCACGCCGCCGGTGCGAGCGCCGGTCTTTCGGCCACGCCAGACAAGGGGAACTGATGCAGCAACGTCGGCCTGGATTTCCTGCCCGCATTCCAACGCTGTCGGGTAACAACGCGCCCGCTGCAGCACCGACCCCCGCAGCGCGCAAGGTAGCGGCTGCGCCCTTGCCATTTGCTGTGCCGGTGGGTGTGGGCATGGATTCGGCAGCGGTGCGCACGCGCATGGTGCAAAGGCTGGCAGCGGCGGGCATCACCTCGGCACAGGTGTTGCAAGCAATGGGCGCAGTCGAGCGCCACCGCTTTGTCGATACGGCCTTGGTCAACCAAGCGTACGAAGACACCAGTTTGCCCATTGGGTTGGGCCAAACCATCTCCAAACCCAGCATTGTGGCGCGCATGGCCGAGCTGCTGTTGGGGGCCGAGATTGCCAAAAACGGTGCTGGTTTGGGCCGCATTCTGGAAATTGGTACCGGCTGTGGTTACCAAGCTGCCGTTCTGAGTCGTTTGGCGCGCGAGGTCTATTCGATGGAGCGTCTGCGGGGCCTGCATGAGCGCGCGCGGGTCAATTTGCGCCCGATGCAGTTGGTGAATGTCCATCTGATGCTGGGCGATGGCATGTTGGGCTACCCCAAGGGGGCTCCTTATGCAGGCATCATTGCGGCAGCGGGTGGCGAGTCTCTGCCGCCTTGCTGGTGTGAGCAATTGGCCGTGGGTGGGCGCTTGGTGGCCCCTACGGTGGTTTCGGGCGGGAAGCAGGCGCTGCTGGTGGTGGACAAGACCGCCCAAGGCTTGAAACAGAGCGTGCTCGAGTCGGTGCATTTTGTCCCTCTAAAATCGGGGATTGCCTAAAGGGATGGGATTGATCTATGTTGGTATCGCGTGGCCTGAAAGTCTGGGGTTCTATGGCGCTGGCGAGCTTGGTGCTTGCTGGCTGTGGTACTCGGCTCAGCAAGGCCCCTGTTGAAGACCGGGGCACTTCGGCGGGAGTGGCCGTCAGTCAGTCGGGTATGGTGGTGTCTGACAAGCCTTTGCCGGGCGCTGAAAATGCGGGCAAGCCGGGCTATTACTCGGTCAAACCTGGTGATACCCTGATCCGCATTGGTCTAGAAACCGGCCAAAGCTGGAAAGACATTGCCCGTTGGAACAACCTTGAAAACGCCAATCTGATTGAAGTGGGGCAGGTGTTGCGCGTCGTGCCGCCGTCGCTCATCGATGGCCCGGCCACGGTCAGTAGCCGCCCGGTAGTCACCACCGTGATTGCGCCCGGCACAGCCACCTCCAGCAGCAATGGCGTGAGCAAACCTTCTAGCGCCATGTCCACCAGCAGCACCAGCAAGCCAGCCCCTAGTGTGGCCGCTTCTGGGGCTGATGATGATTTGGGCTTTATCTGGCCTGCCAATGGCACCTTGTTGGCGGGCTTCGACGAAGCCCGCAACAAAGGTTACGATATCAGTGGCAAGGCCGGCGATCCGGTATTGGCCGCTGCCGATGGTCGGGTGGTGTATGCCGGGGCTGGCTTGCGTGGCTATGGCAACCTCATCATCCTCAAACACAACAACACTTTTCTGACCGCCTACGCGCACAACCAAGCGCTGCTGGTGAAAGAAGACCAATCGGTACGCAAAGGGCAAAAAATTGCCGAAATGGGCAATACCGATGCCGACCGCGTGAAACTGCACTTTGAAATCCGCCGCCAAGGCAAGCCGGTGGATCCCTCTCGCTACCTGCCCGCCCGATGAAGCCGACACCGTCCTTGCCGCTTGCGGCAGGGTTGCCAGGGGCGGCACCAGAAGCTCCAGAGCCAGAATTTGAGCTAGAGGCCAGCACTGAGGTCGAGTTGCGCACCCTGTCTATGGGGGCCGCGCAACACGGTCAACGCCTAGACCGGGCCTTGGCTGATGCGGTGCCCGAGTTTTCGCGCAGTTACTTGCAACAACTGCTGGAACAGGGGGCCGTGCAGCTCAACGGCCAAACCGCGCGCAAAGCCTCCCAGCGTATCAAAGTGGGCGATAGCGTGTTGCTAGAGATGCGCGCCACGCTGCAGAGCCAAGCCTTTCGCCCCGAGCCGATGGCGCTAGAAGTGGTCTATGAAGATGCGGATTTACTGGTGCTGCACAAACCAGCGGGGCTGGTGGTGCATCCAGCGCCCGGCAACTGGACAGGCACCTTGCTCAATGGACTGTTGGCGCGTGATGCCCAAGCCAGTCTGTTGCCGCGCGCAGGCATTGTGCATCGCTTAGACAAAGACACCAGTGGACTGATGGTGGTGGCACGCAACCGTCGCACGATGGATGCCCTGGTACACATGATTGCTGCCCGCACCGTGCGCCGCCAATACCTGGCTTTGGCGCAGCGTCCGTGGCAGGGCGTTGCACAGCGCAGTGTCGATGCACCCATCGGGCGCGACCCGCGCAACCGGCTGCGCATGGCAGTGGTAGATTTGTCGGTGCATGCGGGTAAAACGGCCAAAACCGATATCCAATTGCTGGCTAATGGTGAGCTAGGTTGCTTGGTGCAATGCACTTTGCACACCGGGCGCACACACCAAATCCGCGTGCATATGGCGCATATCGGCCACCCCCTGTTGGCCGATGCCTTGTATGGTGGCAACGAGGCTGCTGGCATGCAACGCCAAGCACTGCACGCCTTTCGCCTCGCTTTTGTCCATCCACACACTGGGCAAGCGCTGGATGTGCGTACGCCTTTGCCCGCCGATATGCAGCAGGCACTGTCTTGTTGGGGGCTGGGCTACAATCCAGAGCTATTGGCACAATGAATACGGCAGAAGCCAAACGGGTGCTTGAGACAGTGCTGCTGTGTAGTACACAGCCACTGGCATTGCGTGAGTTGCGCGCAATCTTCGATGGCGCTTTGGGGGCGGACACCCTCAAGTCTTTGTTGTTGCAGTTACAACAAGAGTGGCAGCAGCGTGGCTTGGAGTTGGTGCAGGTGGCCTCGGGTTGGCGCTTCCAAAGCAAACCGGGTATGCGTGCTTTTCTAGACCGGTTGCAACCCGAAAAACCCAGTCGCTATTCGCGTGCTACTTTAGAAACTTTGGCTATCATTGCGTACCGCCAGCCGGTCACCCGGGGCGATATCGAAGATATCCGGGGGGTCACGGTCAACAGCCTGATCATCAAACAACTAGAAGACCGTGGCTGGGTAGAAACCATTGGCCACCGCGAAACCGCGGGCCGCCCAGCCCTGTTGGCCACCACCCGGCAGTTTCTGGATGATCTGGGGCTACAGTCCCTGAGCCAGTTACCCGTGTTAGAAGAAGGCTCTTCGGAGCCTGCTGTTGCTTTGCCAGTTTTGCAAACCTTAACGTCTTTGCCTGACGAGGGTTTGCCCACGACGACACCTGCATCGCCGCCAGTCCCGCTGCCATAAGGCACAAGGCATAAGGGTGCCATTCTTTTTTGTCTATCGAAGGCAATGCCTTGGCGTTGCGAACTATATCCATGAATCCAGAAAATCCTCTCGGCGGCGACGCTGCCCAACCGGCCCCAGAGGCCCAGTCCGCTTCCGGCCCAGCCCAGCGTCCGGCAAGCAAAGCCCGCCCAGCCCGTAAACCGACAGCCGCAGGCCATAAGTCGCGCACTTCCGGCAGTGCCACAGCACGTAAAGCAGCCGCTCCCAACCACGCCCCGGATGCACTGCCTGCTGTGGCTGTACAGGGTTACCAGTTCGCCGATGTGGTGTCGGGCCAATTGGATGCAGACGACACCAACCCCGAAGCCGTGCCCGCCAAGCGCGTCTTGTTGCCGCAGGTGGAAACGCCCAAGCTGCACAAGGTGTTGGCCCAAGCCGGTATGGGGTCGCGCCTAGAGATGGAGCAGCTGATTTTGGAAGGGCGCATCTCCGTCAACAACGAACCGGCGCACATTGGGCAGCGGGTACAGTATGGCGATGTGGTCAAGCTCAATGGCAAGCCGATCCGTTTCCGCATTGATCCACCGCCACCGCGCGTCATCGCCTACCACAAACCCGTGGGTGAAGTGGTCACGCAGGACGATCCACAAAACCGCCCGACGGTGTTTCGCAAACTGCCACGGCTGCTGCAAGGCAAATGGCAATCCGTGGGGCGTTTGGATTTGAATACCGAGGGCCTGTTGTTGTTCACCAGTTCGGGCGAATTGGCCAACAAACTCATGCACCCCCGTTTTGGTTTAGAGCGTGAATACGCGGTGCGTGTCTTGGGGGCCTTGAGCAAAGAAGAAAAACAACGCTTGTTGGATGGCGTGCAGCTTGACGATGGCATGGCCGCCTTTGGTTCGATTGAGGAGGGTGGTGGCGAAGGCTCGAACTGCTGGTACCGCGTTACCATCTCCGAAGGGCGCAATCGCGAAGTGCGCCGCATGTTCGAAGCGGTCGGCCATGCGGTCAGCCGTTTGATCCGTATCCGCTACGGCGCAATGGTGTTGCCACGTGGCCTCAAGCGCGGTGCTTGGTTAGAGTTGGACGAGCGCGACATCAACGCCCTGCTCCAAGCGACAGGCCTGAGCGCATTAGGACAAAAACCAGAGCGTCCGGCCGCTCCGGCGCGGCGCAATTTTATGGGACGTGGCCCGCGGGCTGCACATGCCGAAAAACCCAGCGCCCCGCGTCAGCCTAGCACTGCCCAGCCCGATCCGATGAAGACTTCGGTCGGCTACATTGGCACCGACAGCCTGTCACGCTACCGCCAAGAGCAGCGGCGCAATCCCGGCGGGCGCGGCCGCCGATAAGCCCCAGTGGCTACCAGCAGCCGGTTAGAATCAAAAGCTTTGTCCCTGTGCTACAGGGGCAAACTTTCACCTCACTTTTATTTTGTTAGGAAATCCTATGGCTATCGAACGCACCCTCTCCATCATCAAGCCCGACGCAGTCGCCAAGAACGTCATCGGCCAAATCTACGCCCGCTTTGAAGCCGCTGGCCTGAAGGTTGTGGCCGCTCGCATGGCCCACCTGTCGCGTCTGGAAGCCGAACAGTTCTACGCTGTGCACAAAGAGCGTCCCTTCTTCAAGGATCTGGTGGACTTCATGGTCTCCGGCCCCGTCATGATCCAAGTGCTGGAAGGCGAAAACGCCATCCTGAAAAACCGCGAACTGATGGGTGCAACCGACCCCAAGAAGGCCGAAGCCGGTACCATCCGCGCCGACTTTGCTGACAGCATCGACGCTAACGCCGTACACGGCTCCGATGCCCCCGAAACTGCTGCCGTTGAAATTGCCTTCTTCTTCGCTGGCATGAACGTTTACTCGCGCTAAAACCGCGCCCTGCACGAAAGCGTTTTTGCAAAGACATGAGCACCAATTTACTGGATTTTGATCTTGAAGGCCTGACCGCGTTTTGCGAACAGTTGGGCGAAAAGCGTTTTCGGGCGACCCAACTGTTTCGCTGGATTCACCAGCGTGGCGCTTCTGATTTTGACCAAATGAGTGATTTGGCTAAATCGCTGCGCCAAAAATTGGCCACCTGCGCGCATATTCGCGCCCTGCCGGTGGTCAGTGAACACCAATCAGCCGATGGCACCATCAAATGGTTGTTTGATGTCGGTGCGGGCAATGCCGTAGAGTCGGTGTTTATCCCGGAAGATGACCGGGGCACTTTGTGCGTTTCTTCGCAAGCCGGTTGTGCGGTGGGCTGCCGTTTTTGCTCTACTGGGCACCAAGGTTTTAGCCGCAACCTGAGCACGGCAGAAATTCTGGCCCAATTGTGGTTTGCCGAGCACAACTTACGCCAACGTTTGGGCACCTCAGAACGGGTGATTTCTAACGTCGTCATGATGGGCATGGGTGAGCCTTTGCAAAATTACAACGCGCTACTGCCCGCCCTGCGCGCCATGCTCGATGACCACGGCTACGGACTATCACGCCGTCGCCTCACGGTGTCCACTTCGGGCATTGTGCCCATGATAGACCGCTTGGCCCAAGATTGCCCGGTGGCTTTGGCCGTGTCTTTGCACGCCCCCAACGATGCACTGCGCGACCACCTGGTACCCTTGAACCGCAAATACCCCTTGGATGAATTGTTGCCCGCTTGTGTGCGCTACCTAGAGCACGCACCGCGCGACTTCATCACTTTTGAATACTGCATGTTGGATGGTGTGAACGACCAGCCCGAACATGCCCAGCAACTGATCCGTTTGGTGCGCTCTTACGCCCACGGACGGGCATGGTGCAAATTTAACCTGATTCCGTTCAATCCTTTCCCCGCCTCGGGCTTGCACCGTTCGCCGCAAGCCCGTGTCTTGGCCTTTGCACAACTGCTCAACGATGCGGGCATCGTTACCACCGTGCGTAAAACCCGTGGGGACGATATTGATGCCGCCTGCGGCCAATTGGCTGGTGAGGTGCAAGACCGTACCCGCGCCACCGAGCGCATGGCACAGCGCCGTACCATTGCGCTCACGCCTGTCCATGCCCCTCAGGAGAAGCACTAATATGGTGCCTGCTACGTTGCTGCAACCACGCCGTTATGGGGGTGTGCTGGCGGGGCTGTTGCTCTGCTTGGTCGTCCTGCAAGGTTGTGCTACCCACCATGCAGCAGGCTTGCGAGCCGACCCGCTATTACCCCAGTCCGAAGATTCTGAGGCACGTCGGCGCGCCCGTATTCGGCTAGAGTTGGCGGCCAATTATTTTGAATCGGGCCAAACCCCCGTGGCTTTGGATGAGGTGCGCCAGTCTTTGGCGGCAGACCCCACGTATGCCGATGCCTATAGTCTTTTAGGCCTGATCCATATGCGCCTCAATGACGAGGCCCAAGCGGATGCCAGTTTCTTGCGCGCCCTAGAGTTGCGCCCAGCCGATCCCAATTTGTTGCACAACCGTGGTTGGTTGCTGTGCTCGCAACAAAAATACGCACAAGCCGACCAGTTGTTCGCGCAAGCCTTGGTCAGCCCCAGTTATGGCGCACGCAACAAAACCTTGATGGCCCAAGGTCTGTGCTACATCAAGGCTGGAGATGCTGCAGCGGCTGAACAAACCCTGATGCGTGCTTACGAGCTGGATGCGGGCAATCCGGTCGTGGCTTACCACCTGTCTAATTTGCTGTTCAAGCGCAATGAGTTGGTGCGAGCGCAGTTCTACATCCGTCGCCTTAACAACAGCGATCTGTCCAATGCCGAAACTCTGTGGTTGGGCATCAAGGTAGAGCGTGTGATGGGCAATACGGTTGCCATGCAACAGCTGGCCGAGCAGTTGCGTAAACGTTTCCCCGATTCTCCCGAGTGGGCCCTGTACAACAAAGGGCGCTTTGATGAGTGATTTGCAGTCTTCCTCCTCCTCTCCTGTGGCCAGCACGCCTATGCCGGGTGTTTCGCCCGGTACCTTGTTGCGCCAAGCACGCCAAGCCCAAGGCTTGCACATCGAAACGGTGGCCGCCTCGCTCAAGGTTTCGGTAGCCAAACTGGAGGCGCTGGAGAACGACCAGTTTGATGCTTTTCCCGATGCCAATTTTGTCCGCGCTTTTGCGGGCAGTGTGTGTCGTACCTTAAAAATCGATGCTGCACCTGTGCTGGCCGCCTTGCCACCGGGTGCTTTGCCCCGGTTGGCACAAAACAGCGAAGGCATCAACACCCGTTTGCGCGATGAACGCAGCCGTGGTTTGTTCACTTTACTGGGCGGCAAACCCATTGCATTGGCTGTTTTTGCCTTGCTGTTGGGTGCGCTGGTGTTGTTCTTTTTGCCGGAGCGACCGGCAACTGAGGCAGAGCCCGAAACCTCTACCGAAGAGGTAGCCCCGCCCACCGAACCCCCGCCCACAACAGCGCCGAGCAATGCACCGCCGGTGGTTGTGCCAGCACCAGCGGTGGTGGCTCCATCGCCCGCAGTACCTGCTACTACGGTGCCGGTGGTTCCGCCTGTGGCATCGCCTGTGCCTGTGGTGCCGCCTGCATCTGCACCACAACAGCCGCCTGTCAGCAGCAATAGCGGCTCCGTCGCTGCTGCTGCTACTCCTGCTGCGCCCTTGTCTGTTCCGGCAGCACCCGTAACTTCCCCCAGTGCGATAGCTACAGCTGAGGTGTTGGTGCTCAGTGCCCGTGCAACCTCTTGGGTGCATGTGCGCGATGGGAAAGGGGCCACTGTGTTGCAACGCACTTTGGGCGCAGGTGAGCGCGCTGTGATCTCGCAAGCGCCGCCCTTGTCTGTGACGGTGGGCCGGGCTGATATGACCGATGTCACCATCCGTGGTGTGCCGTTCAGCACCACGACCTTGTCGCAAAGCAATGTAGCCCGATTTGAGGTCAAATAATGTCTGCTCCTGACGACGACACCCGCGCTGCCATTGCGGTAGCCGCTCCACAAGCACGCCGCAGCCGCCAAGCCCAAGTGGTTTGGGGCGGGCGCGTGGTCAAAATCGGTGGCGATGCGCCGGTGTGCATCCAATCCATGACCAACACCGACACCGTGGATGCGATTGCCACGGCCATCCAAGTGAAAGAACTGGCCCAAGCCGGTTCCGAGTTGGTGCGCATTACCGTCAATACCCCCGAAGCTGCTGCTGCGGTGCCCTATGTGCGTGAACAATTGGATCGCATGGGTATCGACGTACCCCTGGTGGGGGACTTCCATTATAACGGCCATACCCTGCTGACCGAGTATCCTGCCTGCGCCGAGGCGTTGTCCAAGTACCGTATCAACCCCGGTAATGTGGGCAAGGGTGACAAGCGCGACCGCCAGTTTGGTCAAATGATTGAAGCGGCCATGCGTTGGCAAAAGCCGGTGCGTATTGGTGTCAATTGGGGCAGCCTCGACCAAGAGCTGTTGGCCCGCTTGATGGACGAAAATGCCCAGCGCGTTACCCCCTTAGATGCCAAGCAAATCATGTACGAGGCCTTGATCAGCTCGGCCCTTGATTCGGCACAGGCTGCCGAGGCTATGGGCATGCCGGGCGAGCAAATTATCCTGTCGTGCAAAGTCAGTGGCGTGCAAGACCTGATTTCGGTCTATCGCGAGTTGGCCCGGCGTTGCAGCTACCCACTGCACTTAGGCTTGACCGAGGCTGGCATGGGCACCAAAGGCACTGTGGCCTCTACTGCTGCGCTGTCGGTATTGCTGCAAGAAGGCATTGGCGACACCATCCGGGTTTCGCTCACCCCGCAACCGGGCGAAGCACGCACCCAAGAGGTGGTGGTGGCCTCTGAAATTTTGCAAGCCTTGGGGTTACGTATGTTCAACCCCAGCGTGACCGCTTGCCCCGGCTGTGGTCGTACCACCAGCACCACTTTTCAAGAGTTGGCCAAGCAAATTGACGACTACCTGCGCCAACAAATGCCGGTCTGGCGTGCCCAATATCCCGGCGTGGAGACCCTGAAAGTGGCCGTCATGGGTTGTATTGTGAACGGCCCCGGCGAGAGCAAACATGCCGATATTGGCATCAGCTTGCCCGGCACGGGCGAGGCACCAGCCGCACCGGTGTTTATTGATGGTCAAAAGGTAGCGACTCTGCGCGGCACTGACATCATCACCGAATTTCAAAAAATGGTGGATGGCTACATTCAGCGACGCTTTGCTGCCTAATGCCTCCATCCGCGCCCGCGGCCAGCACCAGTGCCCGGCGCAAAAAATGCAATCGAGAGCTATCCGTGACGACAGAAAATCATAAAACCAGCCCCAAGTCTGGAAAAATCAAAGCCATCAAGGGCATGAACGACATCCTGCCACCCCAATCGGCCCAATGGGAGTGGTTAGAAGACAAGGTGCGCCAGCTGATGGCCCGCTTTGCTTACCAAAATATTCGCACCCCGATTGTGGAAAACACCGGCCTGTTTATCCGGGGTTTGGG
Source organism: uncultured Simplicispira sp. (assembly GCA_964478155.1). Classification (GTDB taxonomy): domain Bacteria; phylum Pseudomonadota; class Gammaproteobacteria; order Burkholderiales; family Burkholderiaceae_C; genus Simplicispira. The sequence continues at coordinate 24,040 of CAYZGT010000016.1, read as the reverse complement.
GGAAGTGACTGACATTGTCGAAAAGGAAATGTATTCCTTTGAAGACCGCCTGAATGGCGAGCAATTGACCCTGCGCCCTGAAAGCACCGCTGGCGTGGTGCGGGCCGTGGTGGAACATTCGATGTTGTACGAAGGTGGCAAGCGCTTGTATTACATGGGGCCGATGTTCCGCCACGAGCGCCCGCAGCGTGGGCGGTATCGGCAGTTTCACCAGATCGGTGCTGAGGCGCTGGGCTTTCCGGGCGCTGAAATCGATGCTGAAATGATTTTGCTGGCCGATGCGCTGTGGAAAGAACTGGGGCTGCAGAATGTGCGCCTAGAGCTCAACAGCTTGGGCCAGCCCCAAGAGCGCCAAGCCCACCGCACCGCCTTGATCGCTTATTTCGAAGCCCATGCTGAGCAGTTGGACGAAGATGCCCGCCGCCGCTTGTACAGCAACCCGCTGCGCATTTTGGACACCAAAAACCCAGCCATGAAAGAGCTGGTCGAGGCCGCGCCCAAGTTGCTCGATTTTCTGGGTGAGGCTTCGTTGGCCCACCTGCGTACTGTGCAAGACATTTTGGATGCTGCCGGGGTTGCTTGGCAGATCAATCCGCGTCTGGTGCGTGGCATGGACTACTACAACCTGACGGTGTTCGAGTTCATTACCGAGCAATTGGGCGCACAAGGTACTATTTGTGGCGGTGGCCGCTACGATGGCCTGATTGAGCAAATTGGTGGCAAACCTGCCCCGGCCGTGGGTTGGGCTTTGGGCGTAGAGCGCGTGTTAGAGCTGCTGAAAGAGCAAGGTACTATGCCCCCAGCTCCGGCCCCCGATGCTTATGCGATTGTGCCCAATACGGCGGTGCTGCCGACCGCCTTTGTGTTGTTGCAACAATTGCGCGCGGCCGGAACTTCGGTGCAAATGCACAGTCCTACCCAGCCGGGCGAGGGCATGGGGAGCATGAAGTCGCAATTCAAAAAGGCCGATGCCAGTGGCGCAGGCTATGCACTCATTTTTGGTGCCGATGAGGTGGCGCGTGGTTGTGTGCTGGTCAAAGCCTTGCGCGATGGCCAAGGCCAACAGCAAGAATACCCCATCGCCCAAGTGGCCGACTGGGCCGCCCTCTTAAAATCCACCGCTTCCACACGGTAAAAACGGGTTCACCCTATGGCCAACCATCTCGATCTTGAAGAACAAGAGCAAATAGACCAGCTCAAGCATTTTTGGAATACCTGGGGCACCCTGATTAGCTCGGTGTTGTTGCTGGTTTTCGGGTCGATTGCTATCTGGAATGGCTACCAGTACTGGCAAAACCGGCAGGCGATGCAGGCCGCTGCGGTACTAGAGGCGTTACACACCGCCGTGCAAGCCAAAGACGAAGCCAAGCTAGAGCAAGCCTTTAAGGACGTGCGCGAGCAATATGCCAGCACCAACCAATCGGTGTTGGCTGGTTTGCAGGCGGCCCAGGCGTGGCAAGCGCAAAAAAATACCGCCAAGGCAGAGGAAGCCTTGCAATGGGTCAGTCAAAGCGGTGCCGATGAGGGCCACAAAGCCATTGCCCGTTTGCGTTTGGCGGGTTTATTGATCGAGAAAAAGGCCTATGACGAGGCCTTGAAACAACTCTCGTTTGCTGTGCCTACCGCGTTTGAAGGCATCGTGGCCGATCGGCAAGGTGATATTCGCATGTTGCAAGAAAAGCCCGAACAGGCGCTAGAGCAATACCGCAAAGCCTACGATAAATTAGAAAACAACCCTGAATACCGCCGCTTGGTCGAATTCAAACTCAACGCCTTGGGTGTGCAACCGGCCAAAGCCAGTGTAGCCACTGCAGGTCAGGGAGTTGCAGGATGATGAACAAAGCAGCACGTATCGGGCTGGGTTTGGCGTTGACGGTGTGGTTGGCTGGCTGCTCGTCGTGGGGCAGCAACTCTGCACCCAAGCCGCAAGCGGTTGAAATTGCGGCCCCCTTGCTCGGGGTGCAACAGGCTTGGACAGCACGGGTCGGGGCGCATTTCAAGCCCCCACTGGCGATGCAGGCCAAAGGCAAGTGGGTCAGCGTGGCCTCCAATGATGGTCAGGTGCTGGTGTTGGATGCCAGCAACGGCCAAACGGTATGGCAGCATGCCTTAGCGCAGTCGCTCACCGCAGCCATCGGTTTCGATGGCGAGACCGTGGCCGTGGTTTCGGCCCAGAACGAATTGATTGTGCTGCAAGCTGGACAAGAGAAATGGCGACAACGCTTGCAAGCCTCGGTCTTGACCCCCCCATTGGTGGCAGGCGGGCGGGTATTTGTCTTGGCGACTGACCGCAGTGTGCAAGCCTTGGATGCCGGCAACGGCTACCGCCTTTGGACACAAACCCCCGGCACCAGCACGGACAGCTTGGTGTTGCAGCAGGCGGGCGTGCTGGCCGCCAGCGGTAATACCTTGTTGGTCGGGATGTATGGGCGCATGATGGCGTTGCAACCCGACAGTGGTAGCGTGCTCTGGGAGTCTGCTTTGTCCATTCCGCGTGGCACGAACGAGATTGAACGTTTGGTCGAACTGGTGGCCCCGATCAGCAAACACAGTGGCAATGTTTGTGCCAGGGCTTTTCAGTCGGCACTGGCCTGTCTGAATGCCGACAACGGTAGAATCAGTTGGAGCCAAAAAGCCCAAGGGGTGCATGGTGTCGATGGTGATGCCCAAGCCGTCTATGGTGTGGAAAGCAATGGCATCGTGCGTGCTTGGAATCGCAGCAATGGCAGCCCACAATGGTCGTCCGAGTTGCTCAAGTACCGTAAGTTGTCTCCACCCTTGTTGCTCGGTCGTTCCGTGGTCGTGGGTGATGACGAAGGTGCGCTTTATTTTCTGTCCAAAGCCGATGGCAGCCTGCTCAATCGCCTGAAAACCGACGACTCTGGCATTGCTGCACAGCCGGTGCTGGCCGACAACACCTTGGTGGTGACCACCGTGGCAGGCAAAATGTACGGCTTCCGCCCCGAATAACAATAACTAAAACTCCATGAAACCAGTCATTGCCTTGGTAGGGCGGCCCAATGTGGGCAAATCTACCCTTTTCAACCGCCTGACCAAAACCCGCGATGCCATCGTGGCCGACTTTGCCGGTCTTACGCGCGACCGCCACTATGGCAGTGGCAAGCAAGGCAAGCACGAATACATTGTGATCGATACCGGCGGTTTTGAGCCCGATGCTTCTTCGGGCATCTACCGCGAAATGGCGCGCCAAACCCAACAAGCCGTAGCCGAGGCCGATGTGGTGGTGTTTGTGGTCGATGCGCGCGCGGGCCTGTCCGGCCAAGACCACGATATCGCCCAATACCTGCGCCGCTTGGGCAAAAAATGTCTGCTGGTGGCCAACAAGGCCGAGGGTATGCGCGAGGGCGTGCAACTGACCGAGTTTTATGAACTTGGTTTGGGTGAGGTCTATCCGGTCTCGGCTGCGCACGGGCAAGGCATACGCGGCTTGGTCGAGTTGGCTTTGGACAGTTTAGCCCTGCCGGAACCGGATGAAGAGGCCCAAGCCGAGGAAGAAAAAACCATCAAACTGGCGGTCGCTGGGCGGCCTAACGCCGGTAAATCCACCCTGATCAATGCTTGGTTGGGCGAAGAGCGCTTGGTGGCGTTTGATATGCCTGGCACCACACGCGATGCCATTTCAGTGCCGTTTGAGCGCGATGGGCAAAAATTTGAGCTGATTGACACCGCCGGTTTACGGCGCAAAGGCCGGGTGTTTGAGGCGATTGAAAAATTCTCGGTCGTCAAAACCCTGCAGGCCATTGATTCGGCCAACGTGGTGCTGTTGCTGCTTGATGCCACCCAGGGCATTACCGACCAAGATGCCCATATCGCCGGTTACATCTTAGAAAGTGGCCGCGCCGTGGTGTTGGCCGTGAACAAATGGGATGCGGTGGACGAATACCAACGCCAATTGGTCGAGCGTGCCATCGAATCGAAATTGGGCTTTCTCAAGTTTGCAGCGCTGCATTTCATCTCGGCCATCAAACGCCAAGGTTTGGCAGCCCTGTGGCCCGCTATTTTGCAGGCGCACCGCTCGGCCACGTGCAAAATGCCGACCCCGGTGCTAACACGCCTGCTGTTGGAATCGGTGCAATTCCAAAGTCCGCAGCGCTCGGGCATGTACCGGCCCAAACTGCGCTACGCGCACCAAGGCGGCATGAATCCGCCCATCATCGTCATCCATGGCAACTCTTTAGAGCATGTCACCGAAGCCTATAAACGGTTTCTGGAGGGACGCTTTCGCAAAGAGTTTAATCTGGTAGGCACTCCTTTACGCATAGAGATGAAAACATCGAAAAATCCCTATGCCGATCAAGATAGCTGATGCTCAGGCTGTGCTATTTTTTTGCCCTCTAGGCGCTTTCAGCCGTTTTTCTTCGGCTACCCTTTCTGGTATTTTTATTTAACACGGAGGATATCGTGAGTAACAAAGGTCAAATCTTGCAGGATCCGTTTCTGAATGCTTTGCGGCGCGAGCATGTGCCAGTGTCTATCTATCTGGTCAATGGCATTAAATTGCAAGGCCAAATTGAGTCGTTTGACCAGTATGTGGTGCTGTTGCGTAACACCGTGACCCAGATGGTCTACAAACACGCTATCTCTACCATTGTGCCGGGGCGTGCCGTCAGCTTCTCGGTGGCCGAGAACGTTGAGCAAGAGAGAGATTGATATTTGAACCCCGATAACGCGCAACAGCCAGAGGCTACGCCCGTAGTGTTGGTGGGCGTGGATTTTGGTGGCCCCGACTTTGATGCACCCTTGGAAGAGTTGGGTCTGTTGGCCCAAACCGCTGGTATGCGCCCTGTGGCCTCGGTGGTGTGCAAACGCAAAGCCCCTGATCCGGCGCTGTTTGTCGGCAGCGGTAAAGCCGACGAGATCAGGTTGCTGGCGCAAATGCACGGTGCGAAAGAGGTACTGTTCGATCAAGCCCTCAGCCCCGCGCAGCAGCGCAATTTAGAGCGCCACTTAGAGCTGCCCGTCAATGACCGCACCTTTTTGATCCTCGAAATTTTTGCCCAGCGTGCGCGTAGCCACGAAGGCAAATTGCAGGTCGAGTTGGCGCGCCTGCAGTACCTCAGTACGCGCTTGGTGCGCCGTTGGTCGCACTTAGAGCGCCAGCGGGGGGGTATTGGTGCGCGCGGTGGCCCCGGTGAGGCCCAAATTGAGTTGGATCGGCGCATGATTGGCGATGCCATCAAGCGTGTGAAAGAACGCTTATCCAAAGTCAAGCGCCAGCGTTCCACCCAGCGCCGTCAGCGTGAGCGGCGCGACACTTTCAACGTCTCGTTGGTGGGTTATACCAATGCGGGTAAATCGACCCTGTTCAATGCCTTGGTCAAGGCCCGCGCCTATGCTGCAGACCAGTTGTTTGCGACGCTCGACACCACCACACGCCAGTTGTATTTGACCGAGATTCAGCGCTCGATTTCTCTGTCCGACACGGTGGGCTTTATCCGCGATTTGCCGCATGGTCTGATCGATGCCTTTCAAGCCACCTTGCAAGAAGCGATTGATGCCGATTTGCTGCTGCATGTGGTCGATGCCTCGAATCCTAAGTTTCCTGAGCAAATCCAACAGGTACAGCAAGTCCTGCACGAGATTGGGGCCAACGATGTGCCGCAGCTGCTGGTGTTTAACAAGGTGGATGCCTTGCCCGAAGCCCAGCAAGCCATACAGCCGCAGGATGTCTATGACCTGGATGGCCGCCCCACGCCCAGGGTGTTTGTCAGTGCGCGCACCGGCAGCGGTTTGGCCAACTTGCGCGGCCTGTTGGCACAAGCAGTGTTGCCAGCAGCGGATGATCCAGGTTGAGGCCCGTGTCCCAAGCTAACTGAAACCAGAATCAGAGAATTTTGCATGAACCAACCCTCTTCTGTCCGTGGCTGGGCACCCCTGTTGCAGCGCCTGCGTGGGATGTTCAATCTCAACGATCCGCGCTGGGGCCGGGGTGAGAACAGCACGGGTGATGACAAGCCAGCACCACCGCCATCGCCGCGTCCTCCGGCTGCCGATCCGTCTTCGGATAACCGTGGGCGGGAGTCGGGGCGGCAGAACAATGGACAGCAGCCGCCCGATTTGGATGAACTCTGGCGTGATCTGAACCGGAAATTGGCGGGCCTGTTTGGCGATAAACAGCAAGGTGGGGGCAACCGTAATAACGGCCCCTACAACCAGCAGCCCCCCGATATGAAAGGTGCAGGCATTGGCATTGGCGTGATTGCCACGATTGCTGTGTTGATTTGGCTGGGCACCGGGTTTTTTATTGTGCAGGAAGGCCAACAGGCCGTCATCACCCAGTTTGGCAAATACCACAGCACTGTCGGGGCTGGTTTTAACTGGCGCTTGCCCTATCCGGTGCAACGCCATGAGCTGGTATTTGTGACGCAAATGCGCTCCACTGATGTGGGACGCGACACGGTCATTAAATCTACTGGCCTGCGTGAGTCGGCCATGCTGACCGAAGACGAGAACATCGTCGAAATCAAGTTTGCTGTGCAGTACCGCCTTAATGATGCGCGTGCTTGGTTGTTTGAAAGCAAAAACCCAGCCGATGCCGTGACCCAAGCAGCCGAAACTGCGGTGCGCGAGGTGGTGGGCAAAATGCGCATGGATACTGCTTTGGCCGAGGAACGTGACCAAATCGCCCCACGGGTACGCAGCCTGATGCAAACCATTTTGGACCGCTACAAGGTAGGGGTCGAAGTTGTTGGTATCAACTTGCAACAAGGGGGCGTGCGTCCACCAGAGCAAGTGCAGTCCGCCTTTGACGATGTGCTCAAAGCCGGACAAGAGCGCGAACGCGCCAAGAACGAGGCGGAAGCCTACGCCAATGATGTGATTCCACGGGCAGTGGGTTCGGCCTCGCGCCTGAAGGAAGAAGCTGAAGCCTACAAAGCACGCATTGTGGCCCAAGCCCAAGGGGATGCGCAGCGCTTTAGCGCTGTGCTGGCTGAATACCACAAGGCCCCCCAAGTGACGCGTGAGCGCATGTACCTTGACACCATGCAGCAAATTTACAGCAACGTTACCAAGGTAATGGTGGATTCGCGCCAAGGTAGTAATCTGTTGTACCTGCCCTTGGACAAAATTTTGCAAAACCATGCCACCTCGGCCCCGGATTTGTTGGGCGTACCTGCCAGTGCTGCTACTGCCCCCACGCCTGCACCGGCCAGCATGCCGGTGGATGTGCGCGCGCGTGATAACAGCCGTACCCGCGACCGCGAAGCCCGCTAGGAGAACAATGTGAACCGTGTTGGATTTTTTGCATCCTCGGTTTTGGCCCTGATGGCCTTGGCCAGCTCGATGTTGTTTGTGGTTGATCAGCGCCAGTTCGGTATCGTCTATGCCTTGGGGCAAATCAAAGAAGTGATTACTGAGCCGGGGCTGAACTTCAAATTGCCGCCCCCGTTCCAAAACGTGACCTACATTGACAAGCGTTTGCTCACCCTCGACAGCACCGATACCGAACCGATGCTGACAGCAGAAAAGCAGCGTGTGGTGATTGATTGGTACGTACGCTGGCGCATCAGCGAGCCTTCCGAATACATCCGCAACGTCGGTTTGGACGAGAACTCTGGGGCCAGCCAACTCAATCGGGTGGTACGCAATGCGTTCCAAGAAGAAATCAACAAGCGCACCGTGAAGGAATTGCTTTCGTCCAAGCGCGAGCAGCTCATGGCCGATGTCAAACGCGAGGTGTTGGAATCGGTACGTGGGGCCAAACCTTGGGGTGTGGATGTGGTGGATGTGCGGATTACGCGCGTGGACTATGTCGAGTCGATTACCGAGTCGGTCTATCGCCGCATGGAGGCGGAGCGCAAACGTGTAGCCAACGAGTTGCGTTCTACCGGTGCTGCCGAAGGCGAAAAGATCCGTGCCGATGCCGACCGCCAGCGTGAAGTAACCATTGCCAACGCCTACCGCGATGCACAAAAAGTTAAGGGTGAGGGCGATGCCGAAGCCGCCCGCATCTATGCCGAGGCGTTTGGTCGGGATCCGCAGTTTGCCCAGTTTTACCGCAGCTTAGATGCCTACAAGGCCAGCTTCAACAAAAAGAGCGATGTGTTACTGCTCGACCCGAATTCTTCGGAGTTCTTTAAGGCATTCCGGGGTGCTGGGGCTAAATAAGCCCGGCCAGATACACATCTATCGCCTGCTGACCGGTTTGTTCTAAATCGAAGGCTTGCGGATTCAGCAGCCAGTGGTGTACCAAGCCTTCGACCAAGGCTTGTAGGCCAATAGCTGCTGTGCGTACCGGAATGCGCAGGGGCCGTCCACTGGCTTGGCTGGCACTGCTCAGTGCCAGTTGGTTTTGCTCGACACAGCGTTGGTAAATACGTTGGCAGCGCTCTTGCACTGCCCCTAGCTCGTTCGTCAGTTCCATCTTTTGGATGGCAATTTCTAGCACGCGCCGCGTAGAAATATCGGTGGCAATCAGGCGGAGCGCACCCAGCAGTGCGGCGCGCAATCGGTCTAAACTTTCTTCTGCCGGGCCAGTTTGGTTGGCCTGCGCGTGGGTGGCCTCGAGCGGCAGTGTCACCCGCTCCATCATGGCATTGAACAGGTCGGCCTTGTCTTTAAAGTGCCAGTAAATGGCCCCGCGCGTCGTGCCTGCTGCAGTGGCAATATCATTAAGCGAAGTGCGCGAAACCCCCCGGGCCTGAAAAAGCTGTTCTGCTGCATCCAGCAAGCTGTTGCGTGTGGCTTGCGCCTCAGCCTTGGTGCGTCGCGCCATCCCTTTACCTCCGATTTACTTAAGGTTAAAGACAATACTATACATACATTCTTGTATGTATGTATACTTATCTGCTTCTTTTCCCCTCCTGCCTCTGGGAGGGGTTGCTGTGCTCGCCGTCTGGTGCCTGTTGCCGATGGGTTGCTGCCTGCACTGCCTTTTTCCTCCAAAGGATTTCTGTCATGTCCGGTTTTTTGCGTCCTCCCCAGACGGCTTCGTCTTTTGCTCAGGCGATGCCGCCCACTTCACGCTGGTTGCATCTGGGTACTATCGGTGCCGCCGTGGCGGCTGCATTGTTGGTGGGCTGTAGCAAGGGCGAGGCCCCCAGCGCTGGCCCTGGCGGCCCACCGGGGGGCAAAATGCCTCCACCCGAAGTCGGCGTGGTGACAGCCAGTTTGGGCGATGTGGGTTTGGTGACTGAATTGCCCGGACGGGTGGAAGCAGCACGGGTGGCGCAAGTGCGCGCGCGCGCTGCAGGCATCGTGCAAAAACGCCTGTTTACCGAAGGCAGCGATGTGAAACAGGGTCAGCCCTTGTTTGCCATTGATGCAGCCCCTTACGAAGCGGCCTTGCAAACGGCCCAAGCGCAATTGGCCCGTGCCCAAGCCAATTTGGCCCAAGCCACGGCCTTGGCCGAGCGCTACCAGCCTTTGGTTGAGGCCCAAGCGGTGAGCCGACAAGAATATGCCAACGCTGTCGCGGCACAGCAGCAAGCGCAGGCCGATGTGGCCGCTGGCAAGGCAGCCGTACAAACGGCACAAATCAATTTAGGCCACACCAACGTCACGGCCCCGATTGCAGGCCGCATTGGCCGTGCTTTGGTGACCGAAGGGGCCTTGGTCGGCCAAGGTGAAAGCACCCCCTTGGCGGTGGTGCAGCAAATCCATCCGGTGTATGTCAACTTCACCCAATCGGCGGCGGAGGTGATGAAACTGCGCCGTGCTTTGGAGTCTGGGCAACTGCAGCGGGCCGCCGGTAAAGAGGCAGCCAGCGTGCGTGTGCTGTTAGAAGATGGCAGCGAATACCCCTTGCCGGGCAAATTGTTGTTTTCTGATTTGACCGTGGATGCCAGTACCGGCCAAATCACTTTGCGTGCCGAAGTGCCCAACCCGAAAGGGGAATTGTTGCCCGGTCTGTATGTGCGTGTGCGCTTAGAGCAAGCCCAAGTGTCGGATGCCATCAGCATTCCACAGCAGGCGGTCACACGCACCCAACAAGGGGATAAGGTCACGATTGTCACCGCCGAGGGTAAGCTGGTACCGCGCAGCGTGAAAGTGGGTACAGCACGCAACCACCAATGGATTGTGTTAGAGGGCTTGCAGCCGGGTGAGCAGGTGATGGTCGATGGCTTCCAGAAGCTGCAAATGCTGCCACCGGGCACCCCGGTGAAGGCGGTGCCGTGGCAAGCCAACGGCAGTACTTCTGCTGCTGCCACCACCCCTGCGCCCGCAAAAACCACCAGCCCGACCGCAGAGCCAGCAGCCAGCAGCACCGACAAGGCCAGCAACGCCGCACCTGCAACGCCTAGCAAGCAGGCCGACAGCGCTGCGTCTGTACCAGCCAGCGCGGCCCAGCACTAAGGAGCCAAAGGTATGGCTAAGTTTTTTATTGATCGCCCGATTTTTGCTTGGGTGATTGCCCTGTTCATTATGGTGCTGGGGGCGGTGTCGATCACCAAGTTACCCATTGCCCAATATCCCGCCGTGGCTCCACCGACGATTGTGGTCACCGCTGCTTATCCTGGCGCTTCGGCACAAACGCTGGAAGACAGCGTATTGGCGGTGATTGAGCGCGAGATGAATGGCGCACCGGGTCTGGCGTATGTCGAGACGGTCAGCCAGGCGAATGGCTCGGGCACCATCACCCTGAGTTTTGAGCCCGGTACCAATGCCGAATTGGCACAGGTGGAGGTGCAAAACCGCCTGTCACGGGCCACACCACGCCTGCCTGCCGTGGTGAACCAGCAAGGGGTGCGCGTGGACAAGGCACGTTCCAACTTCTTGTTGTTTGCCATGTTGTCGTCGAACGACCCAAAAATCGACGTATCGATGTTGAGCGATTACGCCTCGCGCAATGTGGTGCCCGAGTTGCAACGCTTGCCGGGTATTGGTCAAGTGCAGTTGTTTGGTGCTGAACGGGCTATGCGCGTCTGGATAGACCCGACCAAATTGCAGGGTTACAACCTGTCGGCCGCGGATGTGGCAACGGCGATCCAAGCGCAAAACGCGCAAGTGTCTGCGGGTAGTTTGGGCGAATTGCCGCACATGGTCGGTCAAACTATTTCAGCCACGGTGGTGGTGCCGGGCCAGTTAAGTACAGTGGAAGAATTTGGCCGCATTGTGTTGCGTGCCAATGCCGATGGCTCTACCGTACGCCTGCGTGATGTGGCCCGCATTGAACTGGGTTCGCAGTCGTATGCCACCAGTGCGCGTCTGAACGGTAAGCCCGCTGCCGGTATGGGGGTGCAGTTGTCGCCCTCGGGCAATGCTTTGGCGGCGGCCGAAGGGGTGAAGACACGCATGGCCGAACTAGAGCGCTACTTTCCGCCCGGCGTAGTCTGGTCGATTCCTTACGACAGCTCCAACTTCATCAAAATCTCCATCAAACAGGTGGCGATGACGCTGCTCGAAGCCATTGTGTTGGTGTTTTTGGTGATGTACCTGTTCTTGCAGAACTTCCGCTACACCGTGATCCCAACCATTGTGGTGCCGGTGGCCCTGCTGGGTACTTTTGGTGCTTTGCTGGCGATGGGCTTCTCCATCAACGTGCTGACCATGTTTGGCATGGTGTTGGTGATTGGTATCGTGGTAGACGATGCGATTGTGGTGGTCGAGAACGTCGAGCGCATCATGAGCGAGGAGGGGCTGTCGCCCCTGCAAGCCACGCGCAAGGCCATGAGCCAGATTTCTGGGGCGATCATCGGTATTACCGTGGTGCTGATTTCGGTGTTTGTGCCCTTGGCCTTCTTTGCCGGTTCGGTCGGCAATATCTACCGCCAGTTCTCAGCCGTGATGGCAGTGTCGATTGCCTTTTCGGCCTTCATGGCACTGTCGCTGACACCGGCACTGTGTGCTACCTTGCTCAAGCCCGTGCAAGCTGGCCATGCCCACGCCAAAACCGGCTTCTTTGGCGCTTTCAACCGGGGTTTTGCCCGCAGTACCAAAGGCTACGAAGGTTGGGTTGCGAAGCTGTTGCGTCGTTCGGGCCGCATGATGGTGATTTATGTGGCACTGGTCGCTGCCGTGGGCGTGTTGTATCTGCGCCTGCCGACTTCCTTCTTGCCCAATGAAGACCAAGGCAGTGTGCTGGTGAATATCCAGTTGCCTCCCGGTGCCACACAAGAGCGTACCCGTGCTGTGGCGGAAAAGGTCGAGGCTTTTATGCTGGCCCAGCCCGAGGTGAAAAGCATGGTGGCCGTGTTGGGCTTTAGCTTCTCCGGCCAAGGGCAAAACGCGGCGTTGTCTTTTGTTACCTTGAAGGATTGGGCCGAGCGTCCGGGTGAAGCCCATACCGCCGAAGCGGTGGTGAAGCGTGCGATGGGGGCTTTGATGGGTATCCGCGATGCTTTTATCTTTCCGTTGAATCCAGCGCCGATTCCTGAACTGGGTAACAGTTCTGGCTTTAGCTTCCGCTTGCAAGACCGCAGTGGTAATGGCCACGATGCCTTGGTGGCCGCGCGCAACCAGATGTTGGGTATGGCGCGCCAAAGCAAAGTGCTGACCGGCGTGCGCCCTGATGGTTTGGAAGATGCGCCCCAATTGCAAGTGGATATTGACCGCGACAAAGCCAATGCCCAAGGGGTGAGCTTTGCTGCCATCAACAATACGATCTCTACGGCTTTGGGTTCGGCTTATGTGAACGATTTCCCGAATGCCGGGCGTTTGCAGCGCGTGGTGGTACAGGCGGAAGCCAAAGACCGCATGCAGCCGGAAGACATTCTCAACCTAACGACCTTGAACAACCAAGGTAAGGTGGTGCCACTGTCGGCTTTTGCCAGCACACGTTGGGTCTCGGGGGCCATGCAAACTGTACGCTATAACGGTTACCCGGCGATGCGGATTTCGGGTGGTGCCGCCCCCGGCTACAGCACTGGCGATGCGATGGCTGAGATGGAGCGCTTGGCGGCCCAATTGCCACCCGGTTTTGGCTTTGAATGGACGGGCCAATCGCGTGAAGAAAAGCTGGCCGGTTCGCAAGCCATGATTTTGTACGGTTTTGCGATTTTGGCCGTCTTCTTGGCCTTGGCCGCGCTGTACGAGAGCTGGTCGATTCCGTTGGCGGTGATTTTGGTAGTGCCCCTGGGCGTGCTGGGCGTGTTGCTCGGCATTACCGGGCGTGGTATGACCAACGATGTGTACTTTCAAGTGGGCTTGATTACCATCATTGGTTTATCGGCCAAAAATGCGATTTTGATTATCGAATTTGCCAAAGACCTGCAAGCCCAAGGCGAAAGCGTGTTTGAGGCCGCTTTGGCTGCGGCGCACTTGCGCTTCCGCCCGATTATCATGACTTCGCTGGCCTTTATTTTGGGCGTGGTGCCCTTGGCGATAGCCACTGGGGCCAGCTCGGCCAGCCAACGGGCCATTGGTACTGGTGTGGTTTCGGGCATGGTTGTGGGCACGCTGCTGGCGGTGTTCTTTGTGCCGATGTTCTTTGTGGTGGTGCGTAGCCTGTTCAAAGACAGTGCCCGCCAGCGCGAGCGCTTTAAGCACCACGCCGAAGAGGCCGGCATTACCGCCGAAGCCAGTGCGGCCTTCTTAGCGGCAGCCGAAGAAGGCTTATCGGAAGAAGAAAAGCGCGCCCTGCATCAAGGGGCTGCTACCAGTGCCCATGCACTCCACCATCCGCCGCACAAGGGACACTGAACCATGCCGCTGAACTTGTCTTTTTCTTCTCTCCGCACGGGGCTGGCTTTGCTGGCTGCCAGTGGATTGGCTGCTTGCTCTTTTGCGCCGGAGTACGTGCGCCCTGACGCGCCGGTCGCGGCCCAATGGCCGGTACCTGCCGATGCCAGTAGTAGCCAGACGCAGGCAGATATTACCGCTTGGCAAGACTTCATTGTCGATGCCCAACTGCGCGAATTGGTCTCTTTGGCATTGCAACAGAACCGCGATTTGCGGCTGGCGCTGGCCAATATCGAGCAAGCGCGGGCGCAATACCAAATTCGCAGTGCCGATCAATTTCCCACCATCAATGCGGGTGTGATGGGCAACCGCCAGCCCAAAACCGATGGCAGTGGCGATATGACCAGCGCCTACAGTGCTGGACTGCTGCTTACCGCCTGGGAAGTGGATTTGTTTGGCCGCATTGCCAACCTGAAAACGGCGGCCCAAGCCCAATGGCTGGCGACGCAAGAGGCGCGCAATGCCGTGCAAACCAGTTTGGTGGCAGCGGTGGCCAGTACCTGGCTCAGCTGGCAAAGCAACAGCCAATTGTTGGCGCTCACCCAAGCCACAGTGGCCAGCCGTGAAGACTCTTTGCGTTTGGTGCGCCTGCGCTTTGAGCAAGGTGTGGCTTCGGCCTTGGAGTTGCGCCAAGCCGAATCGGTGCTGGCTGCTGCGCGCGTGGCCCAAGCGCAACAACAGCGCTTGCAAGCGCTGGATGTGAATGCGCTGACCCTGTTGCTAGGCCAAGCACTGCCCGAGTCTATGCAACAGCCGTTAAGCCCGGCAGTCGATGCGCTGGCCGTTGGTGCTTTGCCTCTGCGTCCGGTGCCGGTGGGGTTGCCCTCCGACTTGTTGCAACACCGCCCAGACATCCGCCAAGCCGAACAGCAATTGCTGGCCGCCCATGCCAATATTGGCGCAGCGCGGGCAGCTTTTTTCCCGCGCATTACGTTGACAGCCAGTGCGGGCACGGCCAGCGGTGCGCTATCGGGCTTGTTTGAAAGTGGCTCCTGGGGTTGGACTTTGGCCCCACAAGCCCTGCTGCCTATTTTTGATGCGGGGCGCAATCAGGCCAATTTGGAAGTGGCCCAAGCGGGGCGTATGGCGGCGTTGGCACAGTACGAGAAAGCCATTCAAACGGCCTTCCGTGAGGTGGCCGATGCTTTGGCCGGGCAAAGTACCTTACAACAGCAATGGCAGGCCCAGCAAGCACAAATGGAGGCCGAACAAGAGCGTTTGCGCTTGGCTGATTTGCGTTACCGTAATGGCGTAGCCAGCCACCTCGAGTTGCTGGATGCCCAGCGGGCGTTATTTGCCAGTCAGCAGGCTTGGGTGCAAACCCGTTTGGCACAGCAGCAGAACCAAATTGCGCTGTACAAAGCTTTGGGTGGCGGCTGGAAAGAGAGTAGCGGGCTTTAAACTCGGAGCTTGCCTGTGCCTGTCGACTGGCACACATGCCAGTCGATCAAGCCTGAGAGTAAAGCCCCATGAACTCCGCCAGTGATTTTTTTCTCAATGCCAGCCTGCTGGCTTGTGCTTTAGCCGTAGCGCTTTGGATGCGGCCTTGGCGTTGGTTGCGCGGTGGTGCTTTGCTGTCCCCAGTATTGGCCACCTTGGTGGTATTGCCGTGGCTGTGGGCCTTGCCACAGTTGCATGCCATGCCGCTGCAATTGCAGTTTTCTGGGGCTTGTATGGTCGCGTTGATGCTGGGCTGGCCGCTGGCGGTGTTGTTGCTGGTGTTGGTGGCAGGGATTGCAGGTGTTCTGAGCGGTGTGCCCTCACTGGAGGGCATGGTGGCTTTGGCGCTGTGGCAGGGCGTGCTACCGGCCACGCTGGCCTTGGCCTTGGGGGCCTTGCTGCGCTGGCTGACCGGGGAGCACCTGTTTGTGTATGTGCTGGGCCGCGCCTTTTTGGGCACGGCCATTTGCCTGTTTGCTTCGTCGGGGTTGGCGCAATGGTTAGGGCAAAGCTTGCCCGGTGTCGATGGTGACCTGTCGATGGTGGCGCATTGGCTAATGGCTTGGGGCGATGCCTTCATGACCGGCATGCTCACGGCCGTGTTTGTCGCCTTTAAGCCCCAGTGGTTGGCGACTTGGTCAGACCGGCTGTACCTGCGCCCACCATCGGCTTGAGCCTTGTTCAGTATTAGGCAAAGGTGCTCTGATGTGCTCTACAGTATTGCAGACCACCAAAGCGCCGAGGGTTGTTCCAGCAGAATTTGGCCTCTGCATAGCTGATTTTCGCCCCACAGGTTGCACAGATACAGCGTTTTTTGTCGCCGCTGTCGGCAATGTTATGGCTTGGTAAGACCGGAGGTGCAGCAGGTGCTGCTGCGCGGGCTTGCAGAAATTCAGGTAAAGCCAGTACATCGGCTGGACGGTGCTGGCTGACTAATTTCTCTGCCCATTCACGCACTGTATTGGCACTGCGTAAGTTGAACATTGAGCCTAGCAATTCGAAGGTGGAAACGTCCTCTTCAATGTGCTGTTTATGCCAACTGGCAAACTGGTCTGCCTTGATAACATTACTGGTGTCATATTTTTTAGCATCTGGACGCTGGATAGTGCCCTTAGGATGGATCAGCACTACGTGCTGAAAGTTGGGTTTGCTTTGGATGCGCCCAGTGATACCCAATTGTTCTAACACTTTAGCCAAGACATTTTCGTGGCGACGGCTTTGCTCGAGGGGTGATGGAATACCAAATGCCTTGTCCGGCCCATAACTCACTGTGAATTCGCCAAACTCGTTGATCTGCAAATTACCGCTGAAATTTTTGGTTTCTAGCAAATAAAAAACAAAACCACGGGTAATCACCAAATGGTCAATTTGTGCCACCTCGCCTTCATGTACTAGGCGTAAATCGTGAATGACAGCATGGTTGGGTGCATCTGCGAAATGGTTGTCAATGTAATGCGCTGCATCGCGCTCACCCTGTACGCCGTAGCGTACATTTCTTATTTCATGCTGCAACCATGCTTTTTGTTCGTTTCCCCACTCTGGTGCTTGCAGCAAGGATTCCAGTAGAGCGATACGTTGGCTTTTATCGTCTGCCGATTTGATGAGCATGTCCTCAACTTTCTGTATCTAACTTGCGGTTTGCAATAAGGCGCAATTCAGCCGCCCGCGCATGGGCTTGTAAGCCTTCGCCATGGGCAATCACCGAGGCAATTTGGCCCAACACCTGTGCGCCTTGCTCGCTTACTTCAATCAGGCTGCTGCGTTTTTGGAAGTCGTACACCCCGAGCGGACTGCTAAAACGTGCGGTGCCCGAGGTGGGCAGCACATGGTTCGGGCCAGCGCAATAATCGCCCAAGCTCTCGCTGGTGTAGGCACCCAAGAAGATGGCCCCAGCGTGCTTGAGCAGTGGCTCCCAGCGGTGCGGCTCTTGGCTAGAGACTTCTAAATGTTCCGGTGCAATGCGGTTGCTGATGGCGCAGGCTTCTTCCATGCTGCGGGTTTGGATCAGCGCACCACGGCCATTGAGGCTTTTGGCGATGATGTCAGCGCGGGGCATGGTGGGCAACAGGCGGTCAATAGCTGCTTGTACTGCATCCAAGTAGGCGGCATTGGGGCTGAGCAAAATGGATTGGGCCAGCTCATCGTGTTCGGCTTGGCTAAACAAGTCCATCGCCACCCAATCGGGCGGTGTCGTGCCATCGGCCAGCACCAAAATTTCGCTCGGGCCAGCAATCATGTCGATCCCGACCGTGCCAAACACATGCTTTTTGGCACTGGCGACATACGCATTGCCGGGGCCGGTGATTTTGTCTACCTTGGGCACGGTTTCGGTGCCATAGGCCAAAGCCGCCACGGCTTGGGCACCGCCAATGGTAAAAGCCCGCGTGACCCCGGCCACATAGGCCGCCGCCAGCACCAGCGGGTTTTTCTCGCCCTTCGGGGTGGGCACCACCATGATGATTTCTTCTACCCCGGCCACATGGGCTGGAATAGCGTTCATCAGCACGCTGGACGGATAGGCAGCTTTGCCACCGGGCACGTAAATGCCGACCCGGTCTAGCGGTGTGACTTTTTGTCCGAGCAAAGTGCCATCTTCGTCGCGGTAGCTCCAACTCTCGCCACTGGCCTGCTTTTGCGCCTCGTGGTAGCGGCGTACGCGGGCAGCGGCTTGTTGTAGGGCTTGGCGTTGCTGCTCAGGCAGGGCATCGAAGGCAGCTTTCAGTTCCTCTTGGCGCAGTTCCAATTCGGCCATACGGGTGGCCGGTACGTTGTCAAAGCGCTGGGTGTATTCCAGCACGGCGGCATCCCCGCCTTGGCGTACATCGGCCAAGATATCGGCCACACGCTGCTCAATCGCGGCATCGGTATCGGCAGACCAGTGCAAGCGCGCCGCAAAATCAGCTTCAAACGAGGCGCTCTCGGTACACAGACGGATAGGGGTAGCTTGGATCATGCGATGCTCTCCTGATAAACGTGGGCCGTAGTGGTAGTGCTGCGGCTTAATCTTGCGCCGGAATGGCCGCAGCAAAAATATCAATCAAACGGCGCAAGGGGGCCATTTTGAGTTTGAGTGCGGCTTGGTTGACCACCAAATGCGAACTGATGTCCATGATGCGCTCGACCTCGACCAAGTGGTTGGCCTTGAGGGTGTTGCCGGTAGAGACCAAATCGACGATGGCATCGGCCATGCCCGTGAGCGGGGCCAGTTCCATGCTGCCATAGAGCTTGATCAAATCCACATGCACGCCTTTGCTGGCGAAAAATTCGCGGGCAATGGCGGTGTATTTGGTAGCGACCTTCAGGCGCGAGCCCTTTTTCACGGCCTCGGCATAGTCAAAACCGGCGCGCACCGCCACACTGACACGGCATTGGGCAATGCGTAAATCCAGCGGTTGGTACAGGCCCGAGCGGGCGGCACCGCCCCATTCGGCGCTGTGCTCAATCAGGGTATCTTTGCCGCACACACCCATATCCGCACCACCATGCTGCACATAAGTGGGCACATCGCTGGCGCGCACCATAACGACGCGCACATCGGCTTGGTTGGTGGGCAAAATCAGCTTGCGCGATTTTTCGGGGTCTTCTAACACCTGAATGCCAGCAGCGGCCAGCAAGGGCATAGTTTCATCAAAAATGCGGCCTTTGGACAGGGCGAGGGTAATCATTGGTCAAATTCTTTCTATGTCGGCACCCAAGCCGCGCAGTTTGGCTTCCATGCAGTCGTAACCCCGGTCGAGGTGGTAGATCCGATCGACGGTGGTTTCACCGTCTGCTACCAAGCCGGCAATCACCAAACTGGCCGAGGCGCGTAAATCGGTCGCCATCACGGTCGCACCGGACAGCTTGTGGCCGCTGTGCCCCAAGCCTTCTATCACGGCGGTACGGCCATCAATTTGGATGCGTGCGCCCAGACGCAGCAGCTCGTTGACGTGCATGAAGCGGTTTTCAAAAATGGTTTCCGACACCGTGGCTATGCCCTGCGCTACACAGTTGAGCGCCATGAACTGCGCCTGCATATCGGTCGGGAAGCCCGGATACTCGGTGGTGCGAAAGCCCTGGGCCTTGAGTTGGTCTGCGCCGGGGCTAGAGACGCGGATACCACCGGGCGCAGTCTGTACATTCACCCCTGCATCCCGCAATTTGTCGATCACGGCATCCAAATGATCGGGGCGGGCATGGCGCAGCAGCACATCGCCACCCGTGGCGGCCACGGCACACAGAAAAGTGCCGGCTTCGATCCGGTCGGCTACCACTTCGTGGGTGCAGCCGTGTAATTGTGGCACGCCTTGAATGCGGATACGGCTGCTGCCGTGGCCTTCAATCTGGGCTCCCATGCGGATCAGCATTTCGGCCAAATCGACAATCTCGGGTTCTTGGGCCGCGTTTTCTAGCACCGTCTCGCCCTCGGCCAGCGTGGCAGCCATGAGGAAGTTTTCTGTCCCAGTGACAGTCACCATGTCGGTGGTGATGCGAGCGCCTTTCAGGCGCGTGCGGCCTTCGGGTAGGCGGGCTACCATGTAGCCATGCTCGACCACAATCTCGGCTCCCATGGCTTGCAAGCCTTTGATGTGTTGATCGACTGGGCGCGAACCTATGGCACAGCCGCCGGGTAAGGACACGGTGGCCCGACCAAAACGTGCCAGCAGTGGCCCCAAGGCCAACACCGAGGCGCGCATGGTCTTGACCAACTCGTACGGCGCTTCGGGGTTGGACAGCGCCCCGGCATCCATCTGTACGCCACCGTGCTGATCGCGTTGGGCTGTCACGCCCATATTGCGAATCAGCTTGAGCATGGTCGCCACATCTTGCAGATGGGGTACGTTGTTCAGTTGCACCGGCTCTGGTGTGAGCAAGGCGGCACACAGCTCGGGCAGCGCGGCATTTTTAGCGCCCGAGACTACCACTTCACCCGTCAGGGGGCGGCCACCGCGAATCAAAAGTTTGTGCATGGTCAGGGTCTTAGTTGCCCGATTGGGCCGCCCATTCGGCGGGGGTGTAGGTCTTCATGGACAGGGCATGGACTTCGTCTGTTTGCAGCTTGCTGCCCAGCGTGGCATACACGCGCTGGTGGCGGGCAATGGCGCGCTTGCCTTCAAATTCGGGCGAGACGATGGTGGCATACCAGTGGCGACCATCGCCCTCGACACTCAGGTGTTGGCAGGACAGGCCCGCGCTAATCAGTTGTTGCAGTTGTTCGGCAGTCATGGGAGAGGTCAGTTGCGGATTTTGTAGCCAGTGCGTAACAGGTGTAGTGCCAAGGCGCTGATCAAGAGCCAAGCGACACCCACAATGCCTAAACTGAGCCACGGAGAGGCATCGCTTTGGCCAAAAAAGCCATAGCGGAAGCCATCGATCATGTAAAAAAATGGGTTCAGGTGGCTGACCTGCTGCCAAAACGGTGGCAGCGAGTGGATAGAGTAAAACACGCCCGATAAAAAGGTCATCGGTACGATCACAAAGTTTTGGAACGCGGCCATCTGGTCAAACTTGTCGGCCCACAAACCAGCAATCAGGCCCAAGGTGCCCAGCAGCGCTGCGCCTAACAGGGCAAACACCACAATCCATAGCGGCGCGGCAAACTCAGGTGTCGCAAACCCCAGTGTGACGATGAATACGCCCAAACCGACCACCAAGCCACGCACCACCGAGGAGCCAACATAGGCCACAAACCAAGCCCAGTGCGACAAGGGCGTGAGCAGCAAAAACACCACGTTGCCCATGATTTTGCTTTGCACCAAGCTCGACGAGCTGTTGGCAAAAGCATTTTGCAGCACGCTCATCATGACCAAGCCGGGCACCAAAAAGCTGGCGTAATCAATCCGGTCATACACTTTGACGTGGTCTTGCATGACGTGGCCGAAGATCAGCAGGTACAGGGCTGCCGTGAGCACCGGGGCGGCCACGGTCTGGAAACTGACTTTCCAGAAGCGCAGCACTTCTTTGTAAAACAGCATTTGCCAGCCGGTCATGCTGCACCTCCGCTACTGTGGGCCGCCATGACGCTGAGGAACACATCCTCTAAATCGGCACGGCGTATTTCTACATCTTGCACTTGTACTCCTGCCTCACGCAGGGCGGCCAAGTGGCGTTCAATCTCTTGCGCATCGTGGGCCACCATCTGCACCACGCGGCCCGTAATGCGGGCTTGGGCGGCCAAGGCGGGCGGTAGGGTGTCATCGGTTTTGAACACCAACACGTTGCCTGACACCGCTTGCAGCAGTTTGGAGGTATCGTCCAGCGCCACCACTTGGCCGCGCTTGAGCATGGCAATGCGACCACACAGGGCTTCGGCTTCATCCAAATAATGGGTGGTCAGCAGCACCGTGTTGCCCTCTTTGTTCAGACGGGCGATAAAGTGCCACAGGGTTTGGCGCAGTTCCACATCCACCCCCGCTGTGGGCTCATCCAGCACGATGATGGGTGGTTTGTGTACCAAGGCTTGCGCTACCAGCACACGCCGCTTCATGCCGCCCGAGAGCTGGCGCATATTGGCGTTGGCTTTCTCGCTCAAGCCCAAACTTTCTAATAGTTCGTCAATCCAGTCGTCGTTGTGCTTGACCCCAAAATAGCCCGACTGAAAGCGCAGTGCTTCACGCACGTTGAAAAAGGGGTCAAACACCAGCTCTTGCGGCACGATGCCCAGTTTGTGCCGGGCAGCGGCGTAGTCGGTTTGCACATCGCTGCCTTGCACCAGCACGCGGCCACTGCTGGCACGGGCCAAGCCAGCCAAAATGCTGATCATGGTGGTTTTGCCCGCACCGTTGGGGCCAAGCAGACCGAAAAATTCGCCCTCTTGGATGTCCAGACTGACGTTGTTGAGCGCATGGAACGGCCCTTGGGCCGTGGTGTAGGTCTTAGAGACCGATTGGAAGGATATAGCAGGCATGGGAGCGGCTGATTTTACGGCGACAGCGCCGGGTGTGCAGCCAGCTTCTGGCTATTGTCCTGAGAGATATGCTGGCATCGATGGCGTAAAAAAGCCCGCCAGGGCATTTCCTAGCGGGCTTTGGTGCGGTACGCAGTACCTGATTAGGCGGCAACGCCCTTGGCGGCTTCTGCGTATTCTTCGATTTGGTCGAAGTTCATGTAGCGATAGACGCTGGACTTGTCTGCGTCAATCACGCCCATAGCGGCCAGATACTCTTCCTTGGAAGGCAGCTTGCCCAGTTTGGAGGCAATGGCAGCCAGCTCAGCCGAACCCAAGAACACGTTGGTGTTCTTGCCCAAGCGGTTGGGGAAGTTGCGGGTAGAAGTAGAAATGACAGTAGCACCTTCGCGCACTTGGGCTTGGTTGCCCATGCACAGCGAGCAACCGGGCATTTCGGTACGCGCGCCCGAGGCACCAAAGGCAGCGTAGTGGCCTTCTTTGATCAGCTCGTTTTGGTCCATCTTGGTCGGCGGGGCCACCCACATTTTGACGGGAATGTCACGCTGGCCGCCCAACAGCTTGGCTGCGGCGCGGAAGTGGCCGATGTTGGTCATGCACGAACCGATGAAGGATTCATCAATCTTGGTGCCAGCCACTTCGGACAGGAACTTGGCATCATCGGGGTCGTTCGGGCAGCAAACGATAGGCTCGGTGATCTCGTTCATGTCGATTTCGATCACGGCAGCGTATTCGGCATCGGCATCGGCTTCGAGCAGGTTGGGGTTGGCCAACCAGGCTTCTACCTTCTCGATGCGGCGGGCCAAGGTCTTTGCGTCTTGGTAGCCGTCGGCAATCATGTTCTTCATCAGAACGATGTTCGACTTGAGGTATTCGGCCACTGGCTCTTTGTTCAGCTTGATGGTGCAACCAGCAGCAGAACGCTCAGCCGAAGCATCGGACAACTCAAAGGCTTGTTCCACCTTCAGATCGGGCAGACCTTCGATTTCCAAGATGCGGCCCGAGAAGATGTTCTTCTTACCCGCCTTGGCCACGGTCAGCAGACCAGCCTTGATGGCGTACAGCGGAATGGCATGCACCAAATCGCGCAGCGTCACGCCAGGCTGCATCGCACCCTTGAAGCGCACCAGCACCGATTCGGGCATGTCCAGTGGCATCACGCCAGTAGCAGCACCAAAGGCCACCAAACCCGAACCAGCGGGGAACGAAATACCGATGGGGAAACGGGTGTGCGAGTCACCGCCCGTACCGACGGTATCGGGCAACAGCAGGCGGTTGAGCCAGCTGTGGATCACGCCATCACCGGGACGCAGGGCCACGCCACCACGGTTGCTGATGAAGGCGGGCAGTTCGCGGTGGGTTTTCACATCCACTGGCTTGGGATAAGCCGCAGTGTGGCAGAACGATTGCATCACCAAGTCGGCACTGAAACCCAAGCAAGCCAAATCTTTCAGCTCGTCGCGTGTCATGGGGCCGGTGGTGTCTTGCGAACCAACGGTGGTCATCTTGGGTTCGCAGTAAGTACCGGGGCGCACGCCTTGGCCTTCGGGCAGACCGACCGCACGACCCACCATCTTTTGCGCCAGCGTGAAACCAGCCTTGGATTCTGCTGGGGGGCTGGGCAGGCGGAACAGGGTGGAGGCTGGCAGACCCAAGAACTCGCGGGCCTTGGAGGTCAGGCTGCGGCCAATAATCAGGTTGATACGGCCACCGGCGCGCACTTCATCCAGCAAAACTTCGCTCTTGAGCTTGAACTCGGCCACGGTCTCGCCGTTTTTGAGCAGTTTGCCTTCGTAGGGCAGCACGTCGATCACGTCGCCCATTTCGAGTTTGGACACGTCGACTTCAATCGGCAGCGAGCCCGAGTCTTCTTGCGTGTTGAAGAAAATCGGAGCGATCTTGCCACCCAAAGTCACGCCACCAAAGCGCTTATTCGGCACAAACGGGATGTCTTGGCCGGTAGCCCAGATCACGCTGTTGGTAGCAGACTTGCGGCTAGAGCCGGTACCGACCACATCGCCGACGTAAGCCACCAAGTTACCCTTTTTCTTCAGGTCTTCGATGAACTGCATC
>CAYZGT010000015.1:0-59094 GCA_964478155.1 uncultured Simplicispira sp. | reverse complement strand
CAACGCGATACTGCTTGCCGCCGGTTTTTATGACCGCGTACATGTGAACCTCTTGGTAGTTAGGTTTCTATGAAAGAATTTCCACAGAACCGTCGATTGTATCAGCCAAAGGGCCTCGTTGCCTAGGCCCTGCCCAGCGCCCAGACCGTGGCGCAAGTTCCTATAATTTGGCCCACCGTTAGCGACCACCACCTTGACAGCCTCTGCCCCCCCACCCTCTGCTACTACCGCCTCTCCACTGGCCCTGATTCAGGACGATATGCGCGCGGTAGACCAGGTCATTGCCGACCGTCTTGCCTCTGGCGTGCCCTTGGTGGGCCAGATTTCACAATACATCATTGCCGCCGGTGGCAAGCGTTTGCGCCCAGCGTTGTTGCTGATGCTCAGCGGTGCCTTAGGCTACCGAGAAGCGCATCGCTTTTCTTTAGCTGCGGTGGTGGAATTTATCCACACAGCTACTTTGCTGCATGACGATGTGGTGGATGCCTCCACCCTGCGCCGCGGTCGCCCCACGGCCAACGAAACCTTTGGCAACCCAGCCAGTGTATTGGTCGGCGATTTTTTGTATTCCCGTGCTTTCCAAATGATGGTCGAAGTAGGCCAAATGCGGATCATGGAAATCTTGGCCGATGCCACCAACATCATCTCCGAAGGCGAGGTGTTGCAGTTGATGAACATGCACGATGCCTCACTCAGTGAGGAAGGCTATCTGCTGGTGATTCGCTCCAAAACCGCCAAACTGTTTGAAGCCAGTGCCCGGCTAGCGGCTGTGCTGGCAGGCAGCAGCCCAGAGGTGGAAGAAGCCTGTGCCACTTATGGTCAAGCTTTGGGCACCGCCTTTCAGATCATTGACGATGTGCTAGACTACGATGGTGATCCGACCGAACTGGGTAAAAATCTGGGCGACGATTTGCGTGAAGGCAAAGCCACACTGCCCCTGATTGTGGCGATGCAACGCGGCACACCAGAGCAAGCGGCCATTGTGCGCCATGCGATTGAAAACGGCAGCGCGGACCAATTGGAACAGATTGTGACCATCGTACGCCAAACTGGTGCTTTGTCGGCGGCCCGTGATGCCGCCGCCGCCGAAGCACAACGGGCGATAGCCGCCTTAGAGCGGCTGCCTGTGAATGGGTATTCAGCCAGTTTGCTACAATTGGCGGCTCAACTTTTAGAGCGCCGCACTTAAACCCTTATCGGTACAGTGCCGCGCTCAAAGCATCGGGGTGTAGCTTAGCCTGGTAGAGCGCTACGTTCGGGACGTAGAGGCCGGAGGTTCGAATCCTCTCACCCCGACCAAGAACCAAATCAAACAACAAAGCCCGTTCACTGCCATCAGTCAACGGGCTTTTTTGCGATACAACCAAGCGAGCATTGATTCAAAGCCACAGCACGTCACACACCTGATCCGCGTGATGATGGCGTGGCGCATAAAAAAACCCATCAATCATGAAAGATTGATGGGTTTTTTGTTAAATGGTCGGTGTGAAAGGATTCGAACCTTCGACCCCTTGCACCCCATGCAAGTGCGCTACCAGGCTGCGCCACACACCGAAGAATTGAATTATATACCCGAAATAAACTCTTCTTGAAAAAGACCGTCAGATTTCGAGCACAACCTAGGGCGAGCGATGCAAACGTGGGGCCGCCAACAGTACCAACTCTTCGGCCAGCACTTTATCTAACTGCTTTTGTGCTGGTGTGGAAGGCAGGGTCGCCAACAAGGTTTGCAGTCGCGTGAGATCGGCCACGGTCGGGGCGACTTTGATCTGTGCCACTGCTGCGGGCAACTGACCCAACTTGATCAAGGCAAACACTTTGCTTGCCCATTCATTTTTTCCTCGTGCCATCATCACCTTTCTGTCTCTGTCATGCAAATACCAGTAGCATGGACTGCACTTTAACCGCCCATCCAACGCCGATTGGCACACTATGGCTACCTCCACCACCATCACCACGGCCACTTACCAACTTTATCCGTCGCCACGCAACCGCAGCAACACCTTGTTGGCGCATGAGTTGTTCGTGCCCTACCCCTATGCCCTCATCCACCTACCCGATTACAACCTGGTTGGTGCCGCTAACTTGTTTGCCGCTTGCCGCCTAGTAGATCAAAAAATGGGGCAGTTGGTCACTTTTGAGCTGCTTGCCGATCTGGTGCGCTTTCAACGTTTGTTTACACCCGATTGATCATGTCTGACCTAGAAAACCAAATTTTGGTCCCCCCCTCGTTTATCGCGCTGTACAGCGATGCACGGTGCCGCCTGCGTGAACGCCCAGCCTTGGTGCGCGAACGCTACGAACTGTGTGAAGATTTGGCTGGGCACTTGGTAGGGCAGGCACAAACGCTGTACCAGTTGCAGGTGCCATCCGAGTTTGAGGTGCTGCGCCGCATCCATACCGGGTTGTGCGCTGCCGATGCGGGTGTCTCAGTGGCCGAGGCCACGTGGATCACCACACGGCTGGCAGAGTTGCTAGAGTGGCAATGCCCAGAACTACCTACGGCGGTTGACTGATATCGCTGGTGTTGCCACACGCCCGTAAATCACAAACCACGGTTACCCGGTGCGTTTGGTCGTGTGCATGGCTGCATCAGGTCTTGGCGCAAGGGCATGTCAATCATGGCAACACATCCTTGCGCCACCGGCCCATTTCATGCGCCGGAGACATTTGCGCTCAGTCGCAGTGCTGGGCAATGTAGGCTTTGACTTGCTCCACATTGGCAGGCATCACCTGCACGCGCTTGGGCAGCTCTTCAATGCCCAAGAACTTGGCGGGGCGCTCAGGCGCGTGGCCCAAGGCTTCGACAATGGTCTCGGCAAACTTGATCGGCAACGCGGTTTCGAGCACCAGCATCGGGATGCCGGGGCTGCGGTGCTCACGCGCCACCTTCACGCCATCGGCGGTGTGGGTGTCGATGGTCATGCCAAAACGCGCATGGGTGTCGCGGATGGTGGCAAGGCGGTCGGCATGGGTGCTTTTACCACTGCAAAAGCCATAGCGGCTGGCAGCCTCGGCAAAGGCGGGGTGTTGGCTCAAGTCGAAGTAGCCTTGTTGGCTCAAAGCGTCGCCAAACAGAGCTTGCACCTGTGCGCCATCGCGCCCCAGCAGGTCAAAAATAAAGCGCTCAAAGTTGCTGGCTTTAGAGATATCCATCGACGGGCTGGAAGTCTCGTGCGTATCGGCGCTGCTGCGCACCCGGTACACGCCCGTGCGGAAGAACTCATCGAGCACATCGTTTTCGTTGGTCGCCACCACCAAGCTGTGGATGGGCAAGCCCATCATGCGCGCCACATGGCCCGCGCAGACGTTACCAAAGTTGCCACTGGGCACGGTAAAGCTGACCTGCTCGATGTTGTCCTTGGTGGCTTGGATGTAACCGGCAAAGTAGTACACCACTTGGGCCAGCAAGCGTGCCCAGTTGATGGAGTTGACGGTGCCAATTTTGTATTTGCGCTTGAACTCCAAATCGTTGCTGACCGCTTTGACAATGTCTTGGCAGTCGTCAAACACGCCTTCAATAGCGATGTTGTGGATGTTCTGGTCTTGCAGGCTGAACATTTGTGCCTGCTGGAAAGCACTCATGCGGCCATGCGGGCTGGTCATGAAGACACGCACACCTTCTTTGCCGCGCATGGCGTGTTCGGCGGCACTGCCGGTATCGCCACTGGTAGCACCCAGAATGTTGAGCTGCTCGCCCCGGCGCTTGAGTTCGTACTCGAACAAATTGCCCAGCAACTGCATGGCCATGTCTTTGAAGGCCAGTGTCGGGCCGTTGGACAGGGCTTCTAACCACAGGCTGTCTTCTAAGTGGCGCAGCGGCACAATCTCGCCCGTACCAAACACGGCAGCGGTGTAGGTTTTGCGGCACAGGGCACGCAAATCCTCGGCGGGAATGTCATCGATATAAAGCGACAGAATCTCAAATGCCAGCTCGGCATAGCCTTGCTTATGGTAGACCTCGCGCCAGCGGGTCAGGGTGGCATCGTCAATGCGCGGATAGCTTTCGGGCAGGTACAGGCCGCCATCGGGGGCCAAGCCCTCCAGCAGGATGTCGCAGAAATGTTTGCGCTCAGGGTGGCCGCGGGTGGAGAGGTACAACATCAGTTCAACTCCTCTTTGCGGATACGGGTGATGGGGGCCAGCACGGTGGGCAAAGCCTGCATCTGGGCGATGGCATCGTTCATGGTGCCTTCGCGCGTGTCGTGTGTCAGGATGATGAGGTCGGTTTGCGTGCTGCCTTCGCCGCCCACTTCGTCGGCCTCGCGTTGCAGCATGGCATCAATGCTGATGCCTGCACCGGCCAAAATGCCAGTCACTTGGGCCAACACACCGGCTTGGTCGGCCACACGCAGGCGCAGGTAGTAGCTGGTGACGACTTCGCTCATGGGCAGCACGGGCAGACTGTCCATCGCGGCATCCAAAGTGTGCGCTTGGAAAGCCAAGTGCGGCACACGGTGGTGGGGGTCGGCCGTGTGCAGGCGGGCAATATCGACCAAATCAGCAATCACGGCGCTGGCCGTGGGTTCGGAACCGGCACCCTTGCCGTAGTACAGCGTCGTGCCCACAGCATCGCCATGCACTACTACGGCGTTCATTGCGCCTTCCACATTGGCAATCAGGCGCTTGGCCGGTACCAAAGAGGGGTGCACACGCAACTCCACACCCTTGTCGGTACGCTTGCTGATACCCAACAGTTTGATGCGGTAGCCCAGTTGCTCGGCATATTTGATGTCGGCAGCACCCAGCTTGGTAATGCCTTCCACATAGGCTTTGTCAAACTGCACCGGAATACCAAAGGCAATCGCGCTCATCAGCGTGGCTTTGTGCGCAGCATCCACGCCTTCAATGTCGAAGGTGGGGTCGGCTTCGGCGTAGCCCAAACGTTGCGCTTCTTTCAACACCACGTCAAAGTCCAAACCCTTGTCGCGCATCTCAGACAGAATAAAGTTGGTCGTGCCGTTGATGATGCCCGCCAGCCACTGGATGCGGTTGGCCGTCAGACCTTCGCGCAGTGCCTTGATGATCGGGATACCCCCAGCCACCGCGGCCTCGTAAGCCACCATCACGCCCTTGGCCGAGGCGGCAGCAAAAATCTCCGTACCATGTACGGCCAGCAGGGCCTTATTGGCCGTGACCACATGCTTGCCCGCAGCAATGGCTTCGAGCACCAGCGCCTTGGCGATGCCATAGCCACCAATCAATTCGACCACGATGTCGATGTCGGGGTTGGCGATCACGGCGCGCGCATCATTCACCACCTGTACACCGTTACCGACGATGCTTTGGGCACGCGCTACGTCCAAATCGGCCACCATGGTGATTTGAATGCCGCAACCAGCGCGGCGGCTGATTTCTTCTTGGTTGCGTTGCAATACGTTAAAAACGCCGCTACCGACAGTGCCGATGCCCAGCAGGCCAACTTGAATGGGTTTCATAAAAATACTTGGATAGATAGAGAAAAAAGGGAAGTGCCCAACGGCTTAAGCCGTGCTGCCGTGGCGCTTGCGGTATTGTTCTAAAAATTTAGCCAACCGGCCAATGGCTTCACGCAGGTCGGCCTCGTGCGGCAAAAAGACGATGCGGAAGTGATCCGGGTGCGGCCAGTTAAAGCCGGTACCTTGTACCAGCATGACCTTGGTTTCTTGCAGCACTTCTAAGAAAAACTGCTGGTCGTCTTGAATTGGATACACCGCCGGGTCGAGGCGCGGAAACATATACAGCGCCGCCTGGGGCTTGACGCAAGTCACGCCCGGAATGGCGGTAATCAAAGCATGGGCCAAATCACGCTGCTTGCGCAGGCGGCCGCCCTCGCAGACCAAGTCGTTAATGCTTTGGTAGCCGCCCAGTGCCGTTTGGATAGCCCATTGGCCGGGCACATTGGCACACAGGCGCATGTTCGAGAGCATGTTCAAGCCCTCGATGTAGTCTTTGGCCGCTTTTTTATCGCCCGAGACCACCAACCAGCCCGCGCGGTAACCGCAAGAGCGGTAGCTCTTGGACAGCGAGTTGAAAGTGAGCGTGAGCACATCCTCGCTCAGTTTAGCCATTGGGGTGTGTTGTACGCCGTCGTACAGCACCTTGTCATAGACCTCATCGGCAAAAATGACCAAGTTGTGTTCGCGCGCAATGGCAATAATGCCCTTGAGCAGCTCGTCCGAGTACAAAGCGCCTGTAGGGTTGTTGGGGTTAATCACCACAATGCCCTTGGTGCGCGGCGTGACCTTGGCACGAATGTCGTCCAAATTGGGCATCCAGCCATTGTCTTCATCGCACAGATAATGCACCGGCGTGCCACCCGACAGACTGGCGCATGCAGTCCAGAGTGGGTAATCGGGGGCAGGCAGCAACAGTTCGTCGCCGATATCGAGCAAGGCATTGGTGGCCATGGCGATCAGCTCCGAAGCCCCATTGCCCAAATAGATATCTTCGAGGGTCACCCCTTTGATGCCTTGTTTTTGTGTCTCGTGCATCACCGCCTTGCGTGCGGCAAAAATACCCTTGCTGTCCGAGTAACCGGCCGAGTTGGGCAGGTTGCGGATCATGTCTTGCTGGATTTCTTCGGGCGCATCAAAACCAAACACGGCCAGATTGCCAATGTTGAGCTTGATGATTTTGTGGCCGTCTTCTTCCATCTGCTTGGCCGCGTCCATGATGGGGCCTCGGATGTCGTAACAGACGTTGGCGAGCTTGGCAGATTTGCGTATCGGTTTCATGGCAGGCAGAGCAGCAGGGCGAAACCTATAATTTGACCACAGTTCCGCCATTTTCTTGCGCCATAGCGTGCGCTGCCCCCTTCATGAAATTTCAGCCCGACCGCCAAGACATTTACAGCATTACCGGTTATGGCCCTGGCTGGATTGCCGTGGGGCCGGACAAAGTGCATTCGAGCCTGATTTTGGGTGCACGGGGCTTGCGCCTGCCGTGGGATTGCGCGCGCTTTGAGGACCTGACCGCCGCCCATTTTGCGCCACTGTTTGAGATCGAGGCCGAGTTGATTTTGTTTGGCAGCGGTGCGCGCAACCGCTTTGTACCACCGGCATGGTTACAGCCCCTGATGGCCAAGCGCATTGGGCTAGAAACCATGGATACGCAAGCAGCCTGCCGTACCTACAACATCTTGGCGGGCGAGGGGCGCAATGTGGTGGCTGCACTGCTGTTAGAGACAGTCTGAAACAGTGTAAAAACGGTTTCGGGGTAAAATGCCCGGTTGCGGCCAGAGGCAATCCAGAACAATACCTCCGTTCCTCCGGCTTCCAACGACCACACCCCCGAGAGACTGCAGTTTATATGGCGATCGTTGTCAACAAGCCCCTCCCCGAATTTGAAGCCAACGCCACCGGCGGCATCAAGGTGACCAACACCTCGCATCACGGGCAGGTTATGGTGCTGTATTTTTACCCCAAAGACAACACGCCCGGCTGCACGACCGAAGCGATGCAGTTTCGCGACAAGTACAAAGACTTTGTCAAAGCCGGTGCTGCGGTGTTTGGTGTCTCGCGCGACAACATGAAATCGCACGACGAGTTCAAAGAAAAGCTCGAACTGCCGTTCGAGCTGATCGCCGATACCGAAGAGAAAATGTGCCACATGTTTGGCGTGGTCAAAAACAAGATCATGTATGGCAAGAAGGTCAAGGGCATTGAGCGCAGCACCTTTCTCATCAACGAAGAAGGTATCCTTACCCACGAATGGCGTGGCCTGAAAGTGCCCGGCCATGTTGAGGAAGTGCTCAAGGCCGTTAAATCGCTCAAGACACTGAAAAAAGCCGCTTGATTGCGTTGCCATCGCTGGCGTGCATAATGGGTCGATGCCGCTGAAATCCGCGAAGCTCTTTTCTAGACCACCAAGCCGCCTGGGTTTCCCGGCGGCTTTTTGCTTTCTGAACCTGCCTGTTTGAGGTCTTTGCCCATGCCACCCTTGCCCCCTGCCCCGACCCGGCGTGCTGCCCAACTGCCCCCCGAGGCGTTCAAGCCCAGCGCGCGCAAAGCCAATACCACCAAACACCAGCCCGCAGCCGATGACACTGTGCCAGAGATGCAGGCTTTGCCAAGCAACATAGCCACCGCCATGCCAGCGGCTACGGCGGCGGCGCTTTTGCCCTCTAGCGCTACGAGCGCAGTAGCGGCAAGCAAACGCACACGGCGCAGCAGTGCTACCGCAGCGCCAGCCGCTCCGCTTGTCGAGGCCACCAGCACTGGCAGCACAGCTACATCTACCGTAACACCCAGCAGCCGTGGCCGCCGCAACGTGCCAAAAACACCGGCTTTGGTACCAGCACCTGTTTCTGCGCTGGCACCCACCACCACTGCAGTAACCGCTGACACCGCCGCAAACGCCAGCACCCCCACCCCCGCAGAAAACAGCCAGACACGCAGCCGAAGCCGCAAGGCGCGCAGCAGTGGGCCAACCAAGCTGTTTGTGTTGGATACCAATGTGCTGCTGCACGACCCGACCTGCCTGTTCCGCTTTGAAGAACACGACATCTACCTACCGATGATCGTGCTGGAGGAGCTGGACGCGCACAAGAAGGGTATGACCGAAGTAGCGCGCAATGGCCGCCAAGTGAGCCGCTCGCTGGATGCGCTGGCCGCCACCCAAGGGGCCGACATCAGTGAAGGCTTGAAACTGGACTCCACCGGACAGCGCGCTGCCACCGGGCATTTGTATTTCCAAACCTCAGCCTTGGACTACCAATTGCCCACCAGCTTGCCCCAAGGCAAGGCAGATAACCAAATTTTGGGTTTGGTCGAGGCATTGCGCAAACAATATGCCCCGCGTGAGGTGGTGTTGGTGTCCAAAGACATCAATATGCGCGTCAAGGCGCGTGCCTTGGGTTTGCCCGCCGAGGATTACCAAAACGACAAAGCGCTGGACGATGACGATTTGCTCTACTCCGGCGCGCTGGCTTTGCCAGCCGACTTTTGGAGTCGCCACGGCAAGGCGATCGAGAGCTGGCAAAGCGGCCCCAATACCTTTTACCGCATCAGCGGCCCGATCGTGGCACAGTTGATGATCAACCAGTTTGTCTATTTTGAGGCCCCCGGCGAACCAAGCTTGTACGCGCGCGTCACGGAAATCCGCGACAAAACCGCCGTGTTGCGTACCCTGAAAGACTATGCCCATGCGAAAAATGCCGTCTGGGGCGTGAACAGCCGCAACCGCGAGCAAAACTTTGCCCTCAATCTGCTCATGGATCCGGAGATTGATTTGGTCACCCTCACCGGCACAGCGGGCACGGGCAAAACACTGATGGCCTTGGCTGCAGGGCTAACCCAAGTGCTGGATGAGCGCCGTTACACCGAAATCATCATGACACGCGCCACGGTGAGTGTGGGCGAAGACATCGGCTTTTTGCCGGGCACCGAAGAAGAAAAAATGGGGCCGTGGATGGGCGCTTTGGACGACAACCTAGAGTTTTTGGCCAAGGGCGAAGGCGGCAACCCCGGCGAATGGGGGCGCGCGGCCACGAATGAGTTGATTCGCAGCCGCATCAAAATCAAGAGCATGAACTTTATGCGCGGGCGCACGTTCATGAACAAGTACGTCATCATCGACGAAGCGCAAAACCTGACCCCCAAGCAGCTCAAGACCCTGATTACGCGCGCAGGGCCAGGCACCAAAATTGTCTGCATGGGCAATTTGGCACAGATCGACACCCCCTACCTGACCGAAGGCTCCTCGGGCCTGACCTTTACAGTCGATCGCTTTAAGGGTTGGCCGCACAGTGGCCATATCACCTTAGCGCGCGGTGAGCGTTCGCGCTTGGCCGATTTTGCCAGCGACGTGCTGTAGTACCGCACTGGCTGAGGCTGCTGGCCTCAGCCACACCTCCCCAAAAAGGCGCACACGGTTGCGCCTTTTTTAATGGCTCATCGGATCCCGCCAAACCTCTTTGCCGGATAGAAGACATTTAGCGGGAGATAAGCACCCGTTGCCTACACAATCGATCAAGGGGTTTGCAATAGCTAGCAATTTACCGACAAAAAACACTATCTTCTTTTATAAATACATCAATTTGCCTGCATTTAACGCCATCTGTTTTCATCTGTTTATTTTTCACAAAAAGGCAAAATCCGGCCAGAAATGCTGCCTAGAATCGCGCTCCACGGCAGAACGCACTGCCGCCACCCCGGAGAATTTCTATGGCGCAAGCAATACAGCCCGTGCATCTTTACCGCCCCGCAGCAGCGCAAGAATCCAGCGCAACGCACACAGCCTTGGCGTGGAGCATCGAACAAATCCAGCAACTGTTGGATTTGCCGTTCCATGAGTTGATGTGGCAAGCGCAACAGGTGCATCGCGCCCATTGGCCGGCTGGCGAGGTGGAACTGGCCACCCTGTTGTCGGTAAAAACGGGCGGTTGCCCAGAAAACTGTGGCTACTGTCCCCAATCCGCCGAATTTGACACTGGTGTAACCGCCCAAAAGCTGATGTCGCCTGAAGAAGTCCGAGCGGCCGCCTTGGCAGCGCGTGAAGCCGGGGCCACGCGCTTTTGCATGGGTGCGGCTTGGCGAGCCCCGAAAGACCGGGACATCGAGAAAATGGCCGAGCTGATCCGTACCGTGAAAGACTTGGGCCTACAGTCTTGCGCCACCCTCGGCATGTTGCAACCAGCGCAGGCCCAAGCCCTGAAACAAGCCGGTTTGGATTACTACAACCACAATCTGGACACGGCCCCGGAGTACTACGCCGATGTAGTCTCGACCCGCGCCTACCAAGAGCGGTTGGACACCTTGGCAGCCGTGCGCCAAGCGGGCATCAACGTGTGTTGTGGCGGCATTATTGGCATGGGGGAAGCGCCTGTACACCGAGCCGGGTTGATTACCCAATTGGCCAATCTCAATCCCTACCCCGAATCTGTGCCGATCAATAGCTTGGTGGCGGTGCCGGGCACCCCGTTGGCCGACAGCCCCCCCGTAGACCCGTTTGATTTTGTGCGCGTGATTGCCGTGTGCCGTATCACCATGCCACGCGCACGGGTGCGCTTATCGGCGGGCCGCAAGCAGTTGGGTGAGGCTGTGCAAGCCTTGTGCTTTTTGGCCGGTGCCAACTCCATTTTTTATGGCGACAAACTGCTGGTGACGGGCAACCCAGAAGCGCATGATGATGCCGTGCTGCTGGCCAAGCTGGGGCTGCACGGCAGTCAGGCTACCGTGCCAGCAGCCTAACTGCAGCAACACCAAGCCCGCTCAGTCGTCCACAAACGCCTCTTCGCGCTTGTTTTTCACGGCGGGTAACAGCACCACAATCAACAACAGCAGAGCCGCTGCCAACAAGCCCGCCGACAGCGGGCGTGTGACAAACACGCTCCAGTCACCACGCGAGAGCAACAGGGTGCGGCGCAGGTTTTCTTCCATCATGGGCCCCAAAATAAAGCCCAGCAACAGCGGGGCTGGCTCAGTGCCTAGCTTGTGGAACAAGTAACCAATCAAGCCAAAACCGCCCACCATCCAAATGTCCCAAGTGTTGTTGTTGGTGGAGTACACGCCAATAGCGCAGAACAGCACAATCGATGGGAACAGCCAGCGGTAAGGCACGGTGAGCAGTTTGATCCACAGGCCAATCAGGGGCAGGTTCAAAATCACCAACATGGCGTTGCCAATCCACATCGAGGCAATCAAGCCCCAAAACAGTTCGGGGTTGCTGGTCATGACCTGCGGGCCAGGCTGGATGTTGTGGATCGTCATGGCCCCCACCATCAGCGCCATCACCGCATTGGGTGGAATACCCAGCGTGAGCAGCGGAATAAAGGAGGTTTGCGAACCAGCGTTGTTGGCCGCTTCAGGCGAGGCCACACCCCGGATATTGCCTTGACCGAATGGTACTTCGCCAGCGTGCAAACGGGTTTTCTTTTCAACGGTGTAGGCGGCAAAGGCTGCCAGCAAAGCCCCCCCACCGGGCAAAATACCCAAGGCGGAACCCAAGGCCGTGCCACGCAACACCGCTGGGGTCATGCGCTGAAAGTCTTCTTTGGTGGGAAACAAGCCCTCAACCTTGGCGGTAAAGACTTCGCGCTCTTCTGACGGACGCGACAGGTTGGCGATGATCTCGCCATAGCCAAATACGCCCATGGCAATCGCCACGAAGCCAATCCCATCGGTCAGTTCTGGGATGTCAAAAGAGTAGCGTGCCACCCCCGAGTTGACATCGGTGCCCACCAAGCCCAACAGCAGGCCCAGCACAATCATGCCCACCGCTTTGAGCAAAGAACCCGAAGCCAGTACCACCGCACCAATCAAACCCAGCACCATCAAGGCAAAGTATTCCGCCGGGCCAAACTTGAAGGCCACCTCGGTCAGGGGCGGGGCAAAGGCCGCCAAAATCAGCGTACCGACCGAACCGGCAAAGAAAGAGCCCAAACCGGCTGCCGCCAAAGCCGGGCCAGCCCGGCCTTTGCGGGCCATTTGGTAGCCATCAATCACCGTAACCACCGAGGAAGACTCGCCCGGCAAGTTGACCAAAATGGCGGTGGTCGAGCCGCCGTATTGCGCGCCATAGTAAATACCGGCCAGCATAATGAGTGCAGCCACCGGAGGTAGCGCATAGGTGGCAGGCAGCAGCATAGCGATGGTAGCCACCGGGCCAATGCCAGGCAGCACGCCAATCAAAGTGCCGAGCAGGCAGCCAATCAAGCAGTAAATCAGGTTCTGGAAGGTAAAGGCAACGCCAAAACCCATCGCCAAGTTATCGAGTAATTCCATGCGTGCTACTCCTGCTTAGCCGACGATGAAGCTGGGCCAGACCGGGAACTGCAACTTCAGTGCCCAGACAAACGCCACATAGCTGCCGATAGCCAACACGGTGGCCAACACAAACACCCCTTTGGCATTGAACTCGGTACCTGCCAAGCTGGCAATAAAGGTCAGCGCGTAGATGGCAACCACCAAACCCATGGCTGGAATGCCCAAGCTGGGCAGCCCAGCCAGCAAAATGCCAAACACCACATTGGCCCCCAAAATGAAGCACAGCGGCCGCCATGCCCAAGGGCCGATTTTGTCGCCGTCTTCGGTCTCGACCATCGTGGCTTTGATGGCAATAGCCGTACCAATCAAGGCCAGCAAAATGCCCAGCACCAGTGGAAAGTACCCCGGCCCCATGCGTGCCCCCGAGCCAATGCTGTATTCAGTGGCCCCCCAAGCAAAGGCTGTACCGACCGCCATAAACATGAGGCCAGAAAAAAAGTCTTTTTGACTTTTGATTTTCACGAACGTGTCTCCTAGACGGAATAATCTGTAGCGATTGTCCGACCAATTGGACGCACGTCCGATGTGGATTTCACCTACAAAAAAACCACCCGCGACAAAACCATCATTAGACTGACCGATGCCCAAAGAGACAACCGCTGGCAGAGTCAAGACCAAGAAACCGTACAGATAGAACTGCCCTGGTCGCCCAGGACACAGGGGCTAGTTGAGCCGCTAAGCCGACAGATACACACCGAGACGGTGTGCGCATTTTGGAAGGCACAGGGGCGAAACTATGGGTACATGCTGCAATACTCAAGCGTTTCACACCACCAGCGATTCACCCTGGTGGTGGTGGCTATGGCCTGGCTGCATCTGGGGTTAGAGGTATGCTGTCCCGCTAGGTCGCTAGGTATTTAGGCCACCCAGCCTAAGCGTCACAATAATTTTTTACTCTTCTTTAAGGAGTTTTTATGACCCGCTTTTTCCATCCACTGCTCAGTGCCATAGCCCTAGCTGCGACCTCTCTGACATCGACAACTGCACTGGCAGCTTATAACTACAACGCTCAGATCACTATTACCGCCCCCAAGGGATCTACTGCCGAAGCCGCCGCCAAAAATAAAACCCTGCCTACCGGCGTAAAACACTCGACCTGTGCAGCCGATTTCTCGGATGGTATTACTAACGTCAAGAACCCTGACTACTTACAAATCAACCTCAAATACGATGCGGGAAAGGCCGCTAGTGAGATTGGTGATGTGTATTTCATGCTACAAGACTTAAGCACTGTTGGAGCGCTGACTGGTGCCCGTTATTACAACATTGGCCGTGCTGTTGGTGCTGGTTTGAGTGGTGGTTTTAACATCACCCAAGGGCCAACCCCTGCAATGGCTGCACCTGCAGGATTTGCAAGGCCTTTTCTTGCAGCGGCAGACAACTTGGGCACAGGTGCCCAAACTGAGATTTTGTTTGGTGGTTCTGTCGGGCTGTCTGGTTTGAACAAGGGGCTTTGGGCTGCTACGCTGATCATTGCCAAGCCAGGCGCTGTTCTTAAAGACTTTGCCAGTGGCGACCCCACGGGTCTGTCCCCTAGTGGCGAGACTACATCCAACACCTTTCTGTTAGGCCGCCCAGATACTTGGGCTGCTCATGACACCGTAGTTTTCCAACTAGGATCTCCTTTTGATGTAGATACCACATCAGCATTTGATGATGCTGCTGCTCTCGGTAACACAGAGTGCAAGTAAGCCCCGTGGATCTGTATTTCCATCAACTATGGCGTTACGGCTGGGGCGTAGCCGCCACCACTTCATCCAACGTGGTCATGCCTTGGGCTACGCGCAAGGCTCCGGCCATACGCAACGGGCGCATGCCATCTTGCACCGCTTGACGGCGCAGGGCCTCCATGACTGGCTCGGCACTGATATGTGAGCGCAGGGTATCGCTCAAGGTGAGCAACTCGTACAGGCCCATGCGGCCTCTGAAGCCGGTCATGCGGCAATCGATGCAACCCACGGGTTTATAAGGCTGGTAGCCGCCAGAGAGCTTCCAAGGTTTAATCGCCTCTAGCAGCACCGGCAGGGGGGCTTCGGGGTCAGGCTGTTTGCATTGCGGGCACAAGGTACGCACCAGCCGCTGCGCCAAAATACCCAGCAAGGTCGCTTGCAGTAAATACGCCGGAATGCCCAGTTCTAACATGCGCGTGATGGCACTGGGGGCATCGTTGGTGTGCAGGGTAGAAAACACCAAATGGCCGGTCAGCGCTGCTTGCACTGCCATCTCGGCAGTTTCAAGATCGCGGATTTCGCCTACCATAATGATGTCCGGGTCTTGGCGCATCAGGGCGCGCACGCCTTCGGCAAAGCTAAAGTCCAGCTGCGGTTGTACCTGGGTTTGGTTGAAGCTGGGCTCAATCATTTCGATTGGGTCTTCGACCGTGCTGACGTTCACTTCTTCGGTCGCCACCCGCTTGAGCGTGGAATACAAGGTGGTGGTTTTGCCCGAGCCGGTCGGGCCAGTGACCAAAATGATGCCGTGCGGGCGCTGGATCAAGGCTTCCCAGCGTTGGGCATCGTGCGGTGCAAAGCCCAAGGCATCCAAGTTTTTCACGGCGGTATCTGGATCGAAAATCCGCATCACCATTTTTTCGCCAAAGGCCGTGGGCAGGGTGGACAGGCGCATTTCCACCTCGTCACCGCGTTGGTTGCGTGTTTTGATGCGCCCATCTTGCGGACGGCGTTTTTCTACCACGTCCATGCGCCCGAGCAGTTTGACCCGCGCCACCATCGCATTCATGACACCGGGCGGCATTTGGTACACCGGGTGCAATACGCCATCAATGCGGAAGCGAATCACCCCTTGTTCGCGCCGAGGCTCTAAGTGGATGTCGCTGGCACGCTGGTCAAAGGCGTATTGCCACAACCAATCCACCACCTTGACCACCCCTTGGTCATTGGCATCGAGTTGCTTGTTGCTGCGCCCCAGCTCGACCAACTGTTCAAAGTTGCTGGCTCCGCTGCTGCCGCCGGACTTTTGGGCGGCGCGTACCGATTTAGCCAAGGCAAAAAATTCTGCGGTGTAGCGCTGAATTTCTTGGGGGTTGGCCAGTACACAACGCACCGTGCGGCGTGACTGGCGCTCCACCTCGGCCACCCAGTCGGTAATGAAAGGTTCTGCGGTAGCCACCACCACTTCGCTGCTACTGACTTGCACCGGCAGCACTTTATGCCGCTCGGCATAGTTGGCGCTCATGGTGTCGGCCACCTTGCCCACATCGACCCGCAGCGGGTCAATGCGCAGGTAGGGCATACCAATACGCTGGGCGACGTATTCGGTCAGGGTTTCTACATCCAAGGGCTTGCCATCGCTCACACGGGTCATGGCGACACTGGCTAAGCGCACCAAGGGATGCTGGCTACTTTCAGCTTGCGAACAGCGGGCAATGGTGCGCTGGGCCTCTTCGGCAGCAATCACGCCATCCGCACGCAACCATTGCACAATCTGCCGCCATTGCAGCGGGCCTGGTAGGTGTGGTTCAGCATTGGGCAGCATCGTGGGCTATCAGGTAACGATGGATTTGAATGTACGCGCCCATTTGCGCGTTGGAATGTCCCAGCGTGCTTGCACGGCTTCGCAGCGGGCCAGCAACTCGCCCCGCTTAAAACGGCTGGGGGTACGCTGGGCCAGCACCACGGTATTGCCCTCGCGCGTGGGTTTGAAAGACCAGACCGCATCCTCACCAAAAGCACTGGCAATTTTTTGCAGACTTTGCTCAAAACTGGCCGCCCGGCCAAACAAGTTCACGGTCATGCAGCCATCTTGCGTGAGCAGGGCGCGGCAATCGGCATAAAACTCGGCGCTGTCGAGCACCGGGGCGGCAGCGTGGTCATCGTACAAATCGACCGCCAAGGCATCAACCGTGCCCGTCCATTCATCGCGGCGAATTTCTGCCGCTGCATCGGCCAGTACCACGCGCAACATCGGGCCATCGGGTGGCAGTTTGAACCAAGCCCGGCACACGGCCAGCACCTGCGGATTCAACTCGACCGCCGTGGCGCACATGCGCAACTTTTTGTGGCAAAACTTGGTAATGGCCCCAGCCCCCAAGCCCAATTGCATGGCGTGCCGTCCAGCCACCGTAGCGGGCTCCATAAACAGCAACCAAGCCATCATGCGCTGCACGTACTCCAGCTCTAACTCAAACGGTGCTTTGATACGCATGGAGCCTTGAATCCAAGGCGTGCCCAGATGCAGGTGGCGCACCTCGCCATCGTCGGAGACGCTGACATCGGGCAAGGTGCTGGGGGAGGTTTTGGTTTTAGATCGGGCCATGAGTGCGAGTTGGAGAAGCCATTGAAACACGGGTGGGATGTTGGTGCTGCCAAACTGCTAACACTACCATCAGTGGCAGACTGATTTCGCTGCTCTCTTCGACCATGCTAACCAGCATCGCCACCGTCGGAGCCACCGATACGCCAAAATCTTCGATCAGCAGATTGACCGATCTGTCCATGATTTTGGTGAACACCACGGCAGCCAACAGGGTGGCGATGGTGCGCGCAAACGGATCACCCCGCCAGAAAGCTTGCCACAGATGGCGGCCATAGCGCAGCAGCAAATACAGTGCGCAAGCCAACACCGACCACACTGCCAGCAAGGCCAGTAATTTATGCAGCACCGGGGCATCACCCCAGTAGAAACTCACTTTGAGCACGCTTTTGCCCGTCCAATGCTTGTGCCAATCCATCTCGCGTGCCCCGGCAGCCCAACACAGGCTGCACACGGCCAGCCATGACCAGCGCTCGGTGCGTGGGGGTCGCCAGAGTAAACCGAACAAGCCCAAGATAAAAAACAAGGCAGCCGTACTGCCTTCGACCGGGCCACCTTCACGCAATAAACTGGCTTGTAGCTCTGGCGGTAGCCAGTACCAAGCCAGCACACCAACCCATAAGACCGCCCCAAAAAGTGACAAAGCCGGCCATGCACACACGAAACGATAGAGAGAAACAGTAGGCATCCAAACAACGGAGAAAACTAGGCAGCCAAAAGATCGGCCAGTCGGGGCAACGCCTGCAAGGCATTGGCACGGGTTTGTTGGGCCAGCTCGTCTAAAGAGATGCCACGCAGCCCAGCCAACAGCGCCGCAATACGGGGCAATTGCGCGGGGGTATTACGCCCCTGTGGCAGCCCTTGGGCGCGCTGCTGAGCCGTACGGTAGAGCCAATGGGGT
The DNA here is from genome assembly GCA_964478155.1 of uncultured Simplicispira sp. Taxonomy (GTDB): domain Bacteria; phylum Pseudomonadota; class Gammaproteobacteria; order Burkholderiales; family Burkholderiaceae_C; genus Simplicispira. The sequence goes on along the minus strand of CAYZGT010000015.1, from coordinate 41,175 downwards.
GGCATGTCGGGGGCATCGGTTTCTAGCACCAGCGCTTCGGGTGGCAAGGCCTGTGCCAAGCGGCGCAGGTGCAAAGCCCGCTCGTAGGTGAGCGCACCACCAAAACCCAGTTTAAAGCCTAACGCAATAAACGCTTGGGCCTGCTGCAGGCTACCATTAAAGGCATGGGCGATACCGCCCGACACAGGCACCTCACGCAAACCTTTGAGCAGTTGATCGGCACTGCGGCGCACATGCAAAATCACGGGCAAACCCAAGCGGCGCGCCCATTGCAATTGGGCGCGGTAAAACTGCTCTTGCCGGGCTGCATCCAGCCCAGGGACGAAGTAATCTAGGCCAATTTCACCCACGGCGACCAAGCGCGGGTCATGCTGATGCTGCTCTAACAGGCGCGCCAGCGCCGCCACATCGCCATCACCTGCTGATGGAGTGTAGAGCGGGTGGATGCCCAAGGCATAGCTGTCACCATGCTGGTGTGCCAATTGGCGCACGGCTTCGGCATGGGCCAGCCTAACGGCAGGAATGACCACATGCTGCACGCCTTCGGCCCGGGCTTGGGCGCGCACCGCATCGCGGTCGGCATCGAACTCGGGGGCATCTAAATGGCAATGGGTGTCGATCCAAAGCGGCATGGGGAGAGCGCTGCTGGCACTCAAGTGAGTACCCCGGCCACCAAGCGCAACACCCGGTCGCAACGGGCAGCCAAGGCCTCGTCGTGCGTCACCACCACAAAGGCGGTGCCTTGCTCGCGTGCCAAGGCCAGCATGTGCTGGAACACGCTTTCGGCCGTCACCCGGTCGAGGTTGCCGGTCGGCTCGTCCGCCAACACACAGGCAGGCCGCGTGACCAAGGCGCGGGCAATGGCCACGCGCTGGCGTTCGCCGCCCGAGAGTTCTGCGGGCCGGTGTTCGGCCCGCTGCGCCAAGCCTACTTGGGCCAACATGTGCGCGGCTTGGCGTTCACATTCGGCCAAAGGCAAGCGGCGAATCCGCAAGGGCATGGCGACATTTTCTAGCGCACTGAACTCGGGCAACAGGTGGTGAAACTGATAGACAAAGCCCAAGTGCTGGTTACGCAATTGCCCTTGCTGGCGGGCCGAACACTGCGCCAAGTTCTGCCCTAACAGATGCACACTGCCACTGGTGGGGGTGTCCAAAGCCCCCAACAAGTGCAACAGGGTGCTTTTGCCCGAACCCGAAGCCCCCACAATCGCCAGCGTTTGCCCCGCATGGACGGCCAAATCCACCCCTTGCAGTACCGTCACATCTAAACGCCCTTCGCTGAAGCGTTTGCTCAGGCCTTGGGCTTGCAATACCGGCGCATGGGCCATCGTGGGCAGGTTATTCATAGCGCAGGGCCTCGGCAGGGTGGACACGGCTGGCACTCCAGCTAGGGTACAGGGTAGCCACAAACGACAACAATAACGAAATCAAACCAATCGGCACAATGTCACCGGCCTGTGGGTTGCTCGGCATCTGGCTGATCAGGTAGATGTCTTTGGGCAAAAAGCTGGCGTTGAACAAGCGCTCCAGCGCAGGCACGATGACATCGATATTGAACGCAATGCCCAGCCCCAACAACAAACCGGCCAAGGTGCCAATCACCCCAACCATCGCACCCTGCACGACAAAAATCAACATGATGCTGCGCGGGCTGCTGCCCAGCGTGCGCAAAATCGCAATATCGGCCCGTTTGTCTTGCACCGACATCACCAGCGTACTGACCAAATTGAAAGCGGCCACGGCCACAATCAGCGTCAGGATGATGAACATCATGCGCTTTTCCATTTGCACCGCAGCAAACCAGGTTTTGTTTTGCTGTGTCCAATCGCGTATCCACAACTCACCACTGAGCATGCCTGCCAGCGCTTGGGCCACGCTGCGTGCTTGGTGCAAGTCGTGCAACTTGAGCCGGATGCCCGTAGGGCCTTCCAAGCGAAAAATGCGTTGCGCATCGTCATGGTGCAACATCACCAAGGCCGAGTCGTATTCGTAGTGGCCCGAATCAAACGTGCCAGCCACCGTCATCTGCTTCAGGCGCGGCACCACGCCTGCCGGGGTCACTTGGCCTGACGGAGCAATCAAGGTGACCACATCGCCCACACCTACGCCCAAGCTGCGCGCCAACTCTAAGCCCAACACCACGCGAAACTCACCCGGCACCAACTGGGCCAGCGTCTGGCTGCTGGCAGCGGCCAGATCGGTCACCTCCCCTTCGTGCGCTGGGTCAATGCCGCGCACCAAAGCGCCTTTCATGTCTTCGCCACGCGCCAACAAGGCTTGCGCCGCCACAAACGGGGCGGCCCCTGCCACTTGCGGATGTTGGCGTGCTTCTGCCAAGGTGCGTGCCATGTCTGGCAGGGCAGCACCGCCGGGAGCAAAAATCTCGATGTGTGACACCACGCTCAACATGCGGTCGCGCACCTCTTTCTGAAAGCCGTTCATCACCGACAGCACAATGATGAGTGCCGCCACCCCCAAAGCAATGCCCAGCATCGACACGCCCGAGATAAACGAGATAAAACCATTGCGCCGGGTGGCACGGCCAGCGCGGGTGTAACGCCAGCCCAAGGCGAGTTCGTAAGGAATTTGCATGGAGCCGCGATTGTGGCACTACCACCCGCCCAGCTTGGCCCGCCCAGCTCCATGCGCTGGCATCTGCCTCGGGATTGCCAGTGCCGTGGGGGGATGGCCTGTTGTCTTGCACGGGCCAGATGCCATATCATGTTGACTACCGTGCATCTTAGAGTGCGAAAATGTTTGTAATTAAGTTCGCGCTCACTTTCTTGTTCATTTTGAGCAGTGGTGTTTTTGCGTCCCCCGCCCATGCTTTCTCGCCCGAACCCGAAAGCAAGCGAGAGAAAGTGCGTGTCCAATTAAAGTGGACGCACCAATTCCAGTTTGCTGGTTTGTACGCAGCGATTGAACAAGGTTATTTCAGAAATGCGGGCTTGGACGTAGAGTTGATAGAGGGCGGCCCGCGCATCAACCCCACCGCAGTGGTGGTAGCAGGCCATGCAGAATTTGGTATTGGCAGTTCTTCGCTGTTGATTGATTTCAATGCTGGTCAACCCGTCGTGGCCGTGGCTGCCATTTTGCAACACTCACCCTTTGTCATATTAGCCCGCTTAGACCCTGCCCTGCGTTCAGTACGTGATTTAGAGGGCAGAGCCATGATGGGCGAATCGCATTCCGATGAATTGACCGCGTATCTCCGCATCGCCGGTGTCAATATGAACAAGATTCGGCTGGTAGAGCACAGTGGCAGCGTCTCTAGCTTGATAGATTTTGGGCCAGATCGGGTCGATGCCATGACGGCCTATATTTCCACCGAGCCTTTTCAGGCGGCACGTTACAGCATTCCCTACCAGATTTTCAATCCACGCGATTTGAATATCAATTTTTACGGCGATACCCTGTTCACCTCGCAGCAATTGGCACGGCAACAACCACAAACGGTGGTAGCGATGCGTGATGCCCTGATTGCCGGCTGGCGCTATGCCCTGACACACCAAGCAGAGATTGTGGAGTTAATTCTGCAGAAATACCAGCCAGACATGAACCGCAGCGAGCTGAACTTGGAAGCGCAGGCCACCTACAACCTGTTTCAAACCGATGTGGTTGATATTGGCTACATGAGCCGGGAGCGCTGGCAAAAAATAGGCGAAACCTATGCCGCCAGCGGCATGATGCCGGAAAAATTCAAGCTGGATGGTTTTCTATTTCTGTCAGAAAATAGCCTGCCGGTTTGGGCCTACCGGGCACTGATTTGGGGAAGTGCGGTCATTGTGATGGGTGGACTGCTGGCCGCCTATATTATTTCCCTGAATCACCGCCTTGCCGTGAGTTTGAAAAAGCTAGAGGCGCAAGCAACCAAATTAGAGTCGGCCAATAACGAACTGGCACGCATCTCTACCACCGATCCGCTCACCGGCTTATTCAATCGGCGCTATTTTGATGAAACACTGGCGACCGAATTTAACCGCGCGCGCCGCAACCAAAATAGCTTGTCTATGCTGATGATCGACATCGATCACTTCAAATGGTACAACGACACCTTGGGGCACCCAGCAGGCGATGCCTGCTTAAAGCAAGTGGCCGAAGTTTTAGGCAAAAATGCACAACGCGGTGGAGAATTCGCCGCCAGAATCGGGGGAGAAGAGTTTGCCGTGGTCGCCAGCCACCTTAGCCACGCAGAGGCCATCCTACTGGCCGAGCGCATTTTGCACGAAGTGGCTGGTATGAAAATCCCGCATCCGGCAGCCCCATGCGGTTATGTCACCGTGAGCATTGGGATCGGCACCCTCGAACGCTGTGTGGGTTCAAGGCCCGAACTGTTGATCGACCAGGCCGATGCAGCACTGTACCAAGCCAAGCAACAGGGCCGCAACCGCTGTGTGGCCATCGCCGTGTAGTGGTGGCATAAATCGCTATGCTTAGCCCCCATGACATACCTCAACGGTCAACTACCCCGACCGGAAGGTCGGATCTTGAAGGGCGAAAGCCTGACAAGTTCGGGTTGACCAGACCCAGCGCCCCGGATGCTTGAATCCGGGCTTCATTGCCGAGTAAAGCGGGCGCTACGTGGTGTACAGGTGCGAAGACTCACCTTGGGATGCTTCCTCAGTCCCAAGCTCTGAAAGTTTCGGTTGCAGACAAGCGAAAGGGTAAGCACGAAACGGATCGGAACCGCCCGCAAGGGATAAGCCGGTACGCAACATGGTCGAGGAGAGACACGCCGCAAGGCGTGCGTCACTAGGCCCTTACGGGCAGAGCCGCAAGGCCCAGCCGGGGTGAAAAGCCTCGTACTAATTTTTGTGGATCGGGCTATTAAACAGACGTGAGCAGGTAACAGCCCAAAGCAAGGAACACTATGTGTTCCGCGCTCTACCTCCTCGGCATGAAGGCCGAGGTTTCACGCGCAACTTGATGACATTCATGCTGTGGAACGATGAAACCCGCCAAGCCCTGCACACCCAAGTGTTGTTGGATGTAGCCCGTGCTTTGCAAGAAGATGTGGGCAGCGGTGACTTGACTGCCGCCTTGGTCAACCCCACCCGCCGCACCCGTGGCCGCATTCTGGCGCGTGAAAGCGCTGTGATTTGTGGCGCACCGTGGGCCGAAGCGGCCTTTCGTGCCCTAGACCCGAGCATCCAACTGCATTGGTTGGTGGCCGAAGGTCAACGCTGCGCCGCCGACCAAGTGGTGTTGGAGTTTGAAGGCAGTGCCCGCGCCCTGCTCAGCGCCGAGCGCACCGCGCTCAATTTCTTGCAGTTGTTGTCCGCTGTGGCGACTAAGACCGCCACTTATGTGCAAGCCGTGCAAGGGACGAAAGCGCAGATTGTCGATACACGCAAAACCATTCCCGGCCTGCGTTTGGCACAAAAATATGCCGTGCGGGTCGGCGGTGGGGTGAACCACCGCATCGGCTTACACGATGCGGTACTCATCAAAGAAAACCACATTGCCGCTGCGGGTGGCGTGACGGCCGTGCTGCAAGCCGCGCAACAAGCTGCTGCCCGTGCCCAATTTATTGAAATTGAAGTAGAAACCTTGGCCCAGTTGGAAGAAGCACTGGCTGCCGGGGCCAAGATGGTGCTGCTCGACAACATGCCCAAAGACCAACTGCACGAAGCGGTACGCATCAACGCGGGGCGGGCTATCCTGGAAATCTCGGGCGGGGTCACGCTGGAAGGTTTGCGCGCACTGGCCGAGACTGGCGTAGACCGCATCTCGATTGGCGGCCTGACCAAAGATGTGAAGGCCATTGATTTTTCTATGCGTTTGCAGGAGCTTGCATGACCACCCCCGACACCCTGAAAGACGTTGAATACGAGCAACCAACCGAGGGCAGCGTCTGCTCCACCAAGCACGCTTGGGCGCGCGTACCGGCAGAACCGGCCCCGGCAGAGCGGGCGGCACTGAAAGACAAAATCCGCCGCCTGTTGAAAGAGAAAAATGCCGTCATGGTGTCGCACTACTATGTGCATCCAGACCTGCAAGATTTGGCCGAAGAAACCGGCGGCATCGTCAGCGATTCTTTAGAAATGGCCCGCTTTGGCCGCGACCATGCCGCGCAAACCTTGGTAGTGTCGGGGGTGCGCTTTATGGGCGAGACCGCCAAAATCCTCTCGCCCGAGAAAACCATCTTGATGCCCGATTTGGATGCCACCTGCTCGCTCGATTTGGGCTGCCCGGTGGACGAATTTAGCGCCTTCTGCGATGCCCACCCCGACCGCACCGTGGTGGTCTATGCCAACACCAGCGCTGCCGTCAAAGCCCGTGCCGATTGGCTGGTCACCTCTAGCTGTGCGCTCGATATTGTGCGCGCCCTGAAAGCGCAAGGGCACAAAATCTTGTGGGCCCCAGATCGGCATTTGGGCGACTATATCCGCCGCGAAACCGGCGCGGACATGGTGTTCTGGAACGGCGCGTGCATCGTGCATGACGAATTCAAGGCCTTTGAATTGGAAGACCTGAAACGCCAGCATCCCCAAGCCAAGGTATTAGTCCACCCCGAATCACCCGCCGAAGTGGTGGCGCTGGCCGATGCCGTGGGCTCTACCTCGGCCATTTTGCACGCTGCCAAAACGCTGGACGCGCAAGAGTTCATTGTGGCCACCGACAACGGCATGATGCACAAGCTGCGCACGCTCAACCCCGGCAAAATCTTCTACGAAGCCCCCACCGCTGGCAACAGCGCCACCTGCAAAAGCTGCGCCCACTGTCCGTGGATGGCCATGAACAGCTTGGCCGGGGTGGCACAGGTACTGGAAAGCGGTAGCAACGCGATTGAGGTTGACCCCATCCTGATTCCGCGCGCACGCCAACCGATTGACCGCATGTTGGCCTTTACCGCCGCCCTGAAAAACGGCCAGCCCACCACGGGGCTGGTGCCCCATATCGGCGCGGCCTAAACACCCACCGGCTTCACACGAAAGCGCAGCACCGTACAAAACACTGTGCTGCGCTTTTGTGCGGTTGCCGCCCATAATGCAGGGCATGATACGCACCAGCCAACTCCTGCACCCACCCCGCACCCCCGCACCGATCCGCGATGCCGCCACTGTGTTGCTGCTGCGCGATGGCCCCGAGGGGCTAGAAGTGCTCATGACACGCCGCTCCGACAAAGCCAGCTTTGCACCGGGAGCCTATGTCTTTCCCGGTGGTGGCATTGATGTGCAAGATGCCCAAGCCCACGCTGTCGCTGCCCGTCGGCCCACGCAAACCGATTTGCACCTCACGCAAGCGATTGCTGCCATCCGCGAGAGCTTTGAAGAACTGGGCATTTTGCTAGCCCGCCATGCCGATGGCCGTATGGCCGACGATCAAGACATTGCGCGCCTGAGCCGCCATGCCCCGTTTGCCGAGCAATGCGCAGCCCAAGGCTTGACCTTGGCCGCAGATGCGGTGTATGTCTTAGCCCACTGGACGGGCGCACGCGAACTGAGCAAGCGCTTTGCCGTACCCTTTTTAGTGGCCCGGATGCCCGAGGGCCAAACCCCGGTGGCCGACGAGCAAGAGCAATTTGAACCAGTTTGGGTCTCGCCCCGGTTGGCCTTAGAGCGCCATGCTGCCGGTGAGTTTTTCATGATTTTCCCCACCATCCGCACCTTGGAGCGGCTGGCATGTTTTGCCAACACCGAGGCTTTGCTGGCCGGTCTGGCACACGAACAGCCCTTGTGGGTCTCTTGCCCACGCGGTGGCTTGCTGGCAGGCAAAGAAGAGCATTACATGGAACACGAGGCCCCGTTTGGCGAGTTGGCCTTGGTCTGCCCAGACGGCCAAACGCCCCACCATACACTGGACTGGCAAAGCGAAGCACCCGTGCCCCTGCTACGCAACGTGCAACGCCTGACGGCCCCCAACCCCGGTTTTATGACTGGCCCCGGCACCAACAGCTACTTGGTGGGCGACCCCAGCACCGGCTATATCGCCATCGACCCCGGCCCGGCCGACCCAGAACATTTAGAAAAACTCTGGCGTGCTGCGGGTGGCGATATTCGCGCTATTGTCTGCACCCATTCGCACCCCGACCACTCACCCGGTGCCGCACCCTTACAAGCCTTGTGCCGCCAAGCTGGGCGCGGTCAGCCAGCGATTTTGGGCCTGCCATCAGCCCCGACGGCGCGTGCCGCCAGCGCCTTTAGCCCCGACGAAACGCTGCAAAACGGCCAACGCCTGACCCTGAGCGGCACCGGGCCACACGGGCCAGTGCAACACACCTTGCAGGTGGTACACACCCCCGGCCATGCGGCCAACCATCTGTGCCTGTTGTTGGAAGAGGATGGCTTGTTGTTCTCGGGCGACCACATCCTCAACGGTAGCACCACAGTAATCGACCCGCCGGATGGCAACATGGCCGACTACCTCGACTCCCTCGACCGGCTCGATGCCCTGTGCCAACAATACGCCGTGGAATTTATTTTGCCCGCACACGGCTATGTATTGCACGAAGCCCGCAACGCTATCGCCCACCTCAAAGCACACCGGCTAGCGCGCGAAGCCAAGGTGCTGGCCGCCATGCAGGCCCTGCCCGGTGGCACCGTACAAGACTGGGTGGCCCATGCCTATGCCGATGTGCCACCACGCCTGTGGCCGGTGGCACAGCGCTCGCTGTTGGCGCATGTCGAACGCATTCGCAGCATGGAACCCGGCAATGACTGAACACCACGATGCTTCCACCGGGCTAGTGCGTTTAGCCAAGCGCTTGGCGCAACAATTGGGCTGCTCGCGCAGTGTGGCCGAGCAATACATTGAAGGTGGTTTGGTTAGTGTAGATGGCCAAGTGGTAGAACTACCGGGCGCGCGCGTCAGGGCCGAACAAAGGGTAGAGTTGGCCCCCAATGCCAGCCTGCTAGAGTTGGCCCCAGTCACCCTGCTGCTGCACAAGCCACCCGGCTTTGAGGCTGGCTTGGGCTTGGAAGGAGCGGCCCCCGCACATGCCAGCCGCAGCCAAGGCGCTCCCTCTGCCGTGACATTGCTGAATGCAGCTTCGCACCTACCGGAAGATGCCTCGGGCACACGCGTGCTGTTGCGCCATTTCAAGCAGTTGCAATGTTTTACCCCCCTGCCGACACCCGCCAGCGGCTTGGTGGTTTATACGCAAGACCCGCGCATTGCCCGCAAACTGGCCGAAGACATCGAAACGCTAGAGCAAGAATGTATTGTCGAAGTGGCAGGTCAGATCATGGAGGGTGGTTTGCAAAAACTCTGCCACGGCCTGAGCTTCAATGGCAGACCTTTGCCACCCATCAAGGTGAGTTGGCAAAATGAAACCCGACTGCGCTTTGCCCTCAAGGGCATTCGCCCCGGCCAAATTCCGGCCATGTGCGAGGCCGTGGGGCTGCGCGTACTGAGCCTGCGGCGCATCCGTTTGGGCCGGGTACCACTGGCCAAAGTGCCCGAAGGGCAATGGCGCTATCTACAGGCTTGGGAGAAGTTCTAAGCAACAACATCCAAAGGCCAGCAACGCCAAGCCCCCAAGGCCGGTGCTTGCTGCGGCCATTGGGCCGCATTGGGCGGCTGGGTAGCCGGTGCTTGTTGCAACCAATCTAGGCAACGCGCCACCCCGGCATGGCTAATCCATAGCACATGGCTTTGTCGCTCGGTGGCGATACTTTGGGCCTCTTGCCATGCACTGTCGACGCGCAATAGCATGGCCTGCAAACTCTCACCACCACCGGGGCGGTAGTGGGCAAAATCGGCCACCCAAGCGTCTATGTCATCGCGTGAAATGTCGTCCCAACGGCTGCCCTCCCAAGCACCAAAATCCATCTCTTGCAAGCGTACATCCGGCTGGCTGATGGTGTCTGGGCGCAATGCTTGCAGGGCGTGGGCCAATTGGGCACAGCGTTGCAAAGGCGAATGCCAAACCCATACGCCCTGCGGCAACGCCTGGGCCAAGGCTTGCGCTGCTGCTTGGGTGGCAGCGGCATCGGCGGGTATATCCAATCGGCCATAGCAATGCCCCGACGCGATGAGAGGGGCGGCATGGCGAGCCAACCACAACTGCAGGGTACTCATGTACCAGCCCAGCGGCCCAGCGGCCCCAAGGCCAACGCTGCACCCACATAGAACCCGACCTCGCCCAGTTGTTGTACTGCGCCCAAACCATCGCCAGTGAAGCCTTGCAGCCGCCGCGCCAAGCGCCGTGCCATGTGGGCTGCTGCCAAAGCGCTGCACAGCACGGCCATCGCCAACCACAGCGCTGACTGCCACTGCCACACCAGCGCCAACGGAGCCACACACCACAGCCCTGCTGCCAGCAAAGCGGCATTACTGATTTGGTCGGCCAGCGGTTTGCTTTTGGATTTGGCCGTATCGCCCACATGCGGCAGACAACGCACCAACCACAGCGGCCACCAGCGTGACAACACATGCCCGCCCAACAAAGCAGCCAAAGCCGCTGGCAGGCTGTGGGCCCCCAACAACGCCAATAAGCTGCACTTGGCCAACAGGCCCAACACCAGTGCCATCGCACCAAAAGCGCCAATGCGCGAATCTTTCATGATGTCCAACGCGCGCTCGCGGTCGTAACTGCCGCCCAAACCATCGGCAACATCGGCCAAACCGTCTTCATGAAAGCCGCCCGTGAGCAACACGGTGGCAATGGTGCAACCCACTGCCGCCACCGCCGAAGTGCCCGACTGCGGCCCCAAGGCCGTATACAACGCTGCATACACGGCCACGGCTACCGCCGCCACCAGCCAGCCCACTCCCGGAAAATGCGCACTGCTGGCGCGCAACATGGCCGGGCTAAAGCCCACCCAATCGGCAAGCTGCCCAGTGACAGGGATGCGGGTAAAAAACTGCACGGCCAACAAATAATGGCGAACGGCTTGCATAGAAAAAACGATCCAGAAAAGAGGAGTACCTCTGCTTTAGAGATGCACGGTATTGCGCCCCGATTGCTTGGCACGGTACATGGCATCGTCGGCTTGGCGCAGCAGCTCGGTTTGCCGCGGGGCATCGCGCCCTGCAAACAAGGTCATGCCGACACTGCAAGAGCAGTGGTGTTCCACCACACGGGCCGGACTGCCCGGTTGGGCCGCTACCTCCAAACGATAGGGCTGGGACAGAGCAGTACGTATTTTTTCGGCCACGGTCATGGCTTGGGCCAGTGCTTGCTCGGCTTGGGCGTGCAAATCGCCAATCACCACCACAAACTCATCACCACCCAAACGGGCTACGGTATCCACTTCACGCACACTGGCAGTTAAGCGCCGCGCCACTTCTAGCAGCAGCAAATCCCCTACAGCATGGCCGTGGGTATCGTTCAGGGGCTTGAAGTTGTCCAAGTCCAGCAACATCAATGCACCATGCAGGCCGGTGCGGCGGCTACTGGCCAAGGCCAAGGCCAGCCGCTCTTCCAACAAACGCCGATTGGGCAATTGCGTCAGGCTGTCGCAGTAAGCTAAATGGCGGATTTGCTCTTCGGCCCGGCTTTTTTCAATCGAGATGCTGACCAATTGCGCCGTTTGCTCAATCAAGGCCATATCCGCTTCGCTGGGGCAGTAAGGCTGGCGGTGGTACACACCAAATGTCCCCAAAATACGGTTGTTGCTGGAGCGGATCGGCTGTGACCAGCAGGCACCCAGTTGCGCTTGGGCCGCCAAATCTTTAAAGTTAGCCCAATAGGGGTGGCTGGCAATGTCTTCTACCACCACTGGCTCACCGGTAAACGCCGCTGTGCCACAAGAACCTACCCCCACGCCCACTGTCAAACCCACCAAGGCTTGGTTGTAAAACGTCGGCAAGCTGGGGGCGATGCAACGCGTCACCTTTTGGCGGGCCTCGTCCAGCAACAGAATGCTGCACAGCTTGCCGGGGTGCAGTGCCTCGATACCGCACACAATGGCTTCCAAGATGTCTTCTATCGGCGCACCGCTGGCCAAAATTTCCAGGATATAGCTGTAAAACCGTTGGTAATCATCACGCTGTTTGCGCTCAGAAATATCCACAATCAGGCCCAACATACCGCGCTCTGGCCCCAGCTCAAAGGTGCAGCGCTGGTACAGTGCCGTGCGCAGTTTGCCATCGGCAAAGGTAATGTCGATTTCTTCTTGGGTTTGACCGCCTTGGGCCAATAAAGCGACATCTGCCGCCTGAAAGGCCTCGCGGGCCGCCTGTGGCAAGTAATCGAGCTCTAGCACCGTTTTCCCGATAAACTGGGCGCGCTCTATGCCAAACGCTTGCTCATAAGCCCGATTGCAGGCGGTAAAAACCGTTTGTTGGTTTTTGACAAACACTGGATTGGGCAGCGCATCCAAAAAGGCCGAGAACAGCTGCAACTGCTGCTCTAAAGAGCTTCTTTGTTGGGTGACACGTTCTAACAAATGGTTAAATTGGCCAATCAGAATGCCAATTTCATCGGGGCGCACAATCGGCAAAGGCTGCGGCAGTTCTTCGGCCAAAGACATGCCCGACAGGCGGCGTGCAGCATCTGACAAGGGCCACAACTCACGCCGTAACAGCCACCACGTCAGTGCCACGGCCAGCACGGTCAGCACCGCAGCAGCCAACACCATGCGCTGCTGCATGGCCCAAATCGGAGCAAACGCTTCAGCAGTAGAGATAGAGGCCGAAATACCCCAGTCCACCATTTTTAAGCGCTTGACCGAGTTGAGCACCTCAATCCCGTTGGGATTGATATAAACCTGCGAACCCTCAAAACCATCGACAAAACGGTCGATGGCCGCAATTTGGCCGCGCGGCAGCAAGGGTTGTAGTACGCGCTCTTTTTTGGTGGCGGCCACAATCAGGCGCTCTTGCCGATCGACTAAAAAATAGCTGCCCGTTTTTCCGTACGCGCTTTGCGTTAGTTGGTCTAGAAAACTGGCGTGTTTCAGCGCCATCACGCCAGCCAAAGTACCAATGCTACGCCCATTGGCATCCAATACGGGCGCAGCCATGCCAATCACCGGCACGCCCAAGCGCTTGTCCATCACTGCCGTACCAATCACCGCCCGGCCTTGGCTGAGGGCCCAAGCCACGGCAGAACGGTCCATAAAATTCAGTCCCACCCGGCCCACCGAACGCGGGGCCTCAGCCACCGCCGTGCCTTGGGCATCGGTAATCAGCACACCGCCACTGAACATGGTTTGCAACACCGGCAAACTCTCTAGGCGCTGGTTCAGTGCCTCGGGCTGCTTCAACATCTGGGGCGTGATGCTACCGGCCACCAACTCTAGCGCCCGCAAGCGCTCATTCAAATGGGCATCAATGGCTCCAGCCAAAAAATGCACCACCGAGAACTGCTGGTCGCTCAATTGCCGCTGCATGTCTTGGCGCAGCATCTGGCTGGCATAAAACGTCAAAGACCACAGGCTGACGCTGAAAATCAGCAGCGTGAACAAGCTGATGCGGGTTTTGAGCGAGCGGTTCTGGCGAACGTTGGGCAGCTTCATGGGCGCAAACGGTGCGAGGCGGTACAGCGCAGAGTGCCAGTGGGCTTATGCAGGACGGGTCGGCGCTTGCAAGAACAAGCGGTACGCCGGATTGTGGGTTTCATCTACATAAGGGTAGCCCAAAGTGGCCAGAAACTCCGCAAAAGCCGCACCATCTTCAGGTGGCACTTGGATACCAACCAAAATCCGGCCATAGTCGGCCCCTTGGTTGCGGTAGTGGAACAGACTGATATTCCAACTGGGCTGCATCAGGCTCAAGAATTTGAGCAATGCACCGGGGCGCTCGGGAAAAACAAAACGCAACAGCCGCTCATCGTGTGCCAGCGCCGAGGGGCCACCGACCAAATGGCGCAAATGCTCCTTGGCCAAATCGTCGTGCGTCAGATCCAGGGCCTCAAAACCATGTTGGCTGAAGGCTTGCGCCAGTTGTGCCGACTCACCCTTGCCATGCGTGGTCAGGCCAACAAACACATGCGCACGCGCCGCATCGCTCATGCGGTAGTTGAATTCGGTCACGTTGCGTGGGCCACCGGGCAAGTTACCGATGATTTCGCAAAAGCGCCGGAAGCTGCCGCGCTCCTCGGGGATGCTGACGGCCAGCAAGGCTTCGCGCTCTTCGCCCACTTCAGCCCGTTCGGCCACAAAACGCAGGCGGTCAAAATTCATATTGGCCCCGCACAAAATGGCAGCGTAGGTTTCACCCTCGGTGTGGTGTGTGGCCACGTACTGCTTGATGGCGGCCACGGCCAGCGCCCCGGCGGGCTCGACCACGCTGCGCGTATCGACAAAAATATCTTTGATGGCAGCACACACCGCATCGGTGTCCACAGTGATGAAACCATCGACCAAGTTTTGGCTGATGCGGAAGGTTTCTTCGCCCACCAATTTCACGGCCGTGCCATCGGAGAACAGCCCGACATCGGGCAGCGTGACCCGTTGACCCGCCGCTACGGATTGGGTCATGGCATCCGAGTCGTTCATCTGCACCCCAATCACTTTGATTTCGGGGCGCAGGGCTTTGATGTAGTTCGCTACACCGGCAATCAACCCGCCACCCCCAATCGCCACAAACACGGCATCCAAACGGTTGCTGCTGCCCAGCTTTTGCAACTGGCGCAAAATTTCCATCGCAATCGTGCCTTGGCCCGCAATCACATCAGGGTCATCAAACGGATGGACAAAGGTCAGGCCTTGCTCTTGCTCTAGCTTGACCGAGTGGGCGTAGGCATCGGAGTAGCTCTCGCCCGCCAACACCACTTCGCCACCCAAGGCACGCACGGCATCGACTTTCAGCTGTGGCGTGGTGGTGGGCATCACAATCACAGCACGGGTGCCCAATTTGGCGGCACTCATGGCCACGCCTTGGGCATGGTTACCGGCCGAGGCACAAATGACACCGCGCTCCAGCTGGCCGGGCGTGAGGTGTGCCATTTTGTTGTAGGCACCGCGCAACTTGAAGCTGAACACGGGTTGCTGGTCTTCGCGCTTGAGCAACACTTTGTTACCCAAGCGCTGACTCAAGGTGCGCGCCACTTGCAAATCCGTCTCAATTGCCACGTCGTAAACGCGGGCCGTGAGGATTTTTTTCAGATAGTCTAGGGGGGAAAGAGGGTCGGTCATAAGATGATTATGCTGCGCTCAAGGCAAAAAAAAGCCCCAAACCAAGGGTTTGGGGCTGAATCCATCCTTTGAGGAGATGGAGGAGACAACAGGTGCAATGCTTGGGGTAACTACCAAAACAAGCATCGCGTGGTTTGAATTATAAGCCAACGCCAGCATTTATGTTGCACAGCAACAAAATCCACGACAATGCTGTGGTTAAAAAACAACCCTGAAGGAAATCAACATGGAATGCACAGTCAGTTGGACCGGCACAACCGGCGCGCGCTCGGGCATGGGTTTTGTGGCCGAAACCGGCAGCGGCCATACCTTGGTTATGGATGGTGCCCCCGATGCCGCCCGCCCCGAGAACGGCGGCCAAAACCTGGCCCCACGCCCGATGGAAACGGTGCTGGCGGGCACGGGCGGCTGCACCGCCTACGATGTGGTGCTGATCTTGAAGCGTGGCCGCCACGATGTGCGCGGGTGTAGCGTCAAACTGAGCAGCGAACGCGCCGACACCGACCCCAAGGTGTTTACCAAAATCCACATGCACTTTACCGTCACTGGCAAAGACATCCCGCCCGCCGCCGTAGAACGTGCCATTGCCATGAGCCACGAAAAATACTGCTCGGCCAGCATCATGCTGGGAAAAATGGCTGACATTAGCACCAGCTTTGAGCTGCTGCCCGCCTAAGCCACGCCCACGCAAATTACCCACAGGACACCATGCGAGTTTTGGTGGTTGAAGACGATGCCAACATTGCCCAAGGCTTGCGTACCAATTTGCGCCAGCGGGGCTATGCGGTGGATGTCTGCACTGGTGTAGCCAGCGCTTGGGCTGCTTTGCGCGCCGAGCCTTTTGATGCGGTGCTGCTCGATTTGGGCCTGTCCGATGGGGATGGCAGCAGCTTACTGCAGCGTTTGCGCAGCAATACCAGCCTGCTGCCCGATGCCAATACCCCGGTGCTCATCATGACGGCCCGCGATGGCGTACAACAGCGCATTGCTGGACTGAACCAAGGGGCAGATGACTACCTGAGCAAGCCGTTCGACATGGACGAGCTAGAAGCCCGCCTGCGCGCCTTGCTGCGCCGGGCTGCAGGCCGGGCACAACCGCTGGTGCGCCACGGCGCGATTGAACTCAATCCGGCTACGCGCGTGGTGTGCTTGCAAGGTGAGCGGATCGATATTTCGCCACGCGAATTTGCCGTACTGCAGCTGCTGATGGAATCGCCGGGGCGGGTGCTGTCGCGGCGGCAATTAGAGGAGCACCTGTACGATTGGGATTCGGTGGTCGATAGCAACGCGATTGAAGTACATATCCACCACCTGCGGCGCAAACTTGGCAGCCAGTGCATCCAAACCATGCGCGGTGTGGGCTACTTTATGCCGCCCGAACCGGCATGAGCAGCCAACGCTCACTCACGCAGCGGCTACTGCTGTGGAGCTTGGGGGCCTTGGTGCTGGTCTGGGCCTGCTTTGTCACGCTGGCCTACCGCACCGGCCTGCACGAAGCCGATGAGCTGACCGACGGCCAATTGGCCACCGCCTCGGCACTGCTACTAGAGTTGGGGGTGCCCGTGCCGCAGGTGCTGCCCGCAAGCCCCTGGCCGCTGCCGAAAAACCACGATTACCAGCAATCTTTGAGCGTGGTGCAATGGAACCAGCACGGACAACTGTTATGGCATATTGGCGCAGCCCCGGTGCCAGACTTCAACACCGAAGTGGGTTATGCCAATCTGCAACTGGGGCCACAGGCACAGGAGTGGCGCAGTTTTTCACGCTGGGATGCCACCCAAACGCACAAAATCATGGTGCTGTTGCGTTTGGAGGAGCGGGATCGGCTGGCACACGACATTGCAGGGCAAATGGTAGAGCCGGGCTTGTGGCTATTGCCGGTGGTCGCTTTGGCACTGGGGTTGGCGATTGGCCGGGGGCTGCGCCCCTTACACCAGTTATCGCAAGAGGTGGCACAGTTGGATGTGCAAGGCGCACAACGCTTGACCCCACAACACGACTGGCGCGAATTTGATGCCGTGGTCGACTCCATCAACACCTTGCTGGCACGCCAACAAGAAGCGCTAAGGCGCGAGCGCGAATTGGCGAACGAAGTGGCGCACGAGTTACGCACCCCATTGGCAGCCATTGTGTTGCAAGCCCAAGCCTTGGCCGCTGGCTTGCCCGCAGCCGCCCAAAGCCAAGCCTTGGACTTGATACGCCAAGATGCCCTGCGTGCAGGCCATGTGCTGCAACAGTTGCTGGCCTTGGCGCGCACCAGCCGGGGCCAATGGCACGGTCAGGCCAGCCCGGTGGATGTCGCCACCTTGGCGCGCCATCTGGCCGCCGACTATGTAACTACCGCTTGGCAACGCCAAGACACGCTGGCCGTGCAAGCGCCCGAGACACTGCTGGTGCTCGGCCATGCAGTCTTGTTGGAAATGGCCCTGCGCAACCTGATTGAAAACGCCCTGCGTCACACCCCGCTTGGTACGCAAATTGAGGTGCAATGCGGCCCCGATACCCCAGAGCATGGCGCATGGTTGCAAGTATGCGACGATGGAGCGCGGCCTTTGGCGCAGGCACAGCCCCAAACGGCTCCTCCCAGCGATAGCCTGCACTTGGGGCAAGAAATCATTGCACGGGTCGCCGCCGTGCATGGGGCGCGTTTTGGCACTGCCGCAGCGCCAGCGCCATTTACTACCTGCTACCGGATCGACTTTGCGCCCACGCCCACACAGCAAGGCCATTAAAATCGGCGGCATCCAGCAGCCCATGCTGCTGCGCCCCCTTCTCTTTCCTCCTCAGAACGGACTACCACCATGCCCCTCGTCTCGATGCGCGAACTGCTCGACCATGCTGCTGAAAACCGCTATGGCATCCCCGCTTTCAACGTGAACAACCTGGAGCAGGTGCAAGCCGTGATGGCCGCCGCCGACGAAGTGGGCGCTCCCGTGATTTTGCAAGCCAGCGCTGGTGCGCGCAAATATGCCGGTGAATCCTTCATCAAGCATTTGATCCAGGCTGCCGCCGAGATGTACCCCCACATCCCCTTGGTGATGCACCAAGACCACGGCACCTCGCCTGCCATCTGCCAAGGCGCTTTGGATCTGGGCTTTGGCTCGGTGATGATGGACGGCTCGCTGCGCGAAGACGGCAAAACCCCGGCCTCGTTCGATTACAACGTCGAAGTGACGCGCAAAGTGGTCGAAATGGCGCACAAAATCGGTGCCACCGTCGAGGGCGAACTGGGCTGCTTGGGTTCCCTCGAAACCGGCGAAGCCGGTGAAGAAGACGGTGTGGGCGCAGAAGGCAAACTCGACCACAGCCAAATGCTGACCGACCCCGAAGAGGCCGCCCAATTTGTCAAAGCCACGCAACTGGATGCACTGGCGATTGCCATTGGTACCAGCCACGGCGCTTACAAGTTCACGCGCAAGCCCACGGGCGACATTTTGGCTATCTCGCGCGTCGAAGCGATCAACAAGCGCATTCCTAACACCCACTTGGTGATGCACGGCTCCTCTTCCGTGCCGCAAGAGCTGCTGGCCATCATCAACCAGTATGGCGGCAAGATGAAAGAGACCTACGGCGTGCCGGTGGAAGAAATCCAAAAAGCCATCCAGTTTGGCGTGCGCAAAATCAACATCGACACCGACATCCGCTTGGCGATGACCGGCGCGGTGCGCAAGTTCATGGCCGAGAACCCCGACAAGTTCGACGCGCGCGAGTGGCTCAAGCCCGCCCGCGAAGCCGCCAAGCAAATCTGCAAGCAACGCTATCTGGAATTTGGATGCGAAGGCCAAGGGGCCAAAATCAAGGGCTACACCCTGGAACAAATGGCCAAGCGCTACGTGGGTGGCGAACTGGCCCAGGTGGTCAACTGATGTTGGCTGCAGCCAGCCGCCGCCGTGGCTGGCGTGTGCTGGCCGCCAGTGTCGGGCTGTGTGCGGCCTTGGTGGCCTGTGCCCCCCTACCACCGGGCCACAGCGGCCACACGGTAGGCACCATGCGCTTGGCCCTACCACCGGGCGATTGGCAAGACTTGGGCTTGTCGGCACAAAGCTGGCCTCTGCTGCCCGAACTGGGGGGCCACTTGCCCTTGCAAACTGGCACCTGGGCGCTGCGCCAAGGCGAGGCTTGGCAGGCCTTGCTCTGGGTACAAACTACACCGCACCGCAGCGCCCCAGCCACCGACCCGACGCTATGGACAGACACCTGCCCGGCCCAAGCCGATGTCTGGGTGCAAGATGCTGCCGATGGCAGCCCGGTACGCATTGACTGCTTGCGTTTGAAACGTGGGGCCAATCGCACCCCAGAGTGGATGCAGCGCAACCATCCAGCCTTGCAACAGTGGCTGCAAACCCAAACGCCCGGCCTGCCCCAGTCTTACGCCCACCTGAGCTACCGTTATGCCACCGCCGGGGGTGCTTATGTGCAAATCACCCTGTTGGTGGATGAGCAGTTGCTCTTGCCCAGCCGAGGCAACAATGCCGATTATTTGCGTGCTGGTGTCTTAGGCCGTGCCTGGGCGCAACAATTGCGCGCAGCCGTGCAACAAGCCGTGGCCCGCGTAGACCAACAACTGGTGTTGCCCGCTTTTCCGGTGCTGGCTAAGCCCCCACATTAATCGCATGACCACTTCTTCTACTTTTCCACTTTCTGACAGCTTGGTGCAGGCGGCTTATGCCCATTGCGCCCAAATCGCCCGCACCTTGCTGGCGCGTGATGGCCAGTTAGACCCGGCCTTGTTCTTGATCGGCCAACCTGCGCAAGGGCAAGATTTTCAGAGCTGCCGCATCGCAGGAGCAGGAGCGCAAGCGATGCGCAGTTTTCATGCCTCGGCAGAAACACTGCAAAAGCTCACCACCTTTATCCGCGCCAGCCTGACCCCGAACACGCGCGAATACGCTGCCTTGCAGCCACAAATTGGCCCAGTGCTGCTGGCCGTGCATAGTTTTTTAACCGCCCTGTCTTTGCAAGAGCCGGTGCTGCCCGAGCCCGGCACCACCCCAGTGCGCAATGCCGACGGACTGCAGCAATATCTGGTGCTGGCGGTGCATACCCTGCACGGTATTGACATGGCCTTGTGCCCCTTGCTGCACGATGCCGCCGGGCAATTGCTGGTGCAAGCACAACCGCTACAACTCCTGCACTGCCTGCCAGCACAAGCCAGCTAAAAAACGCCGTAGCGCGGTCAGGTCTTACCCATCGGGCACTCTGGGGCTACGCAGACACGGTTTTTACCACTGCGCTTGGCAGCATAGAGTGCTTCGTCGGCCCGCTTGAGCCAAACCTCTATGGTGTGCATGTCAGGGCTGAGGCAAGCTACCCCGGCACTGGCTCCCACCCGCACCCATACGCCAGCCTGCGCGTTCAGCTGAATCGGTTGCGATACCGCCTCCATCACCTGTTCTGCGGTGGCCACCGCCTCTGCCGGTGTGGTGTCGTGCCCGAGCACCAGACAAAACTCATCGCCGCCCAAACGGGCCGCCACGTCAGCCCGCTCATTCAGCCATTGCAAACGGGTGCCAATCGCGCGCAACACTTCATCACCCGCATCGTGGCCGTATTGGTCGTTGATAGGTTTGAAGCCGTCCAAATCGAGCATCACCAACGCACTGGCTTGGCCTTTTTGGTCTCGGGCTTGCATAGCCTGTTCTAGTGCCAATTGCAGGCTGGCCCGGTTGGGTAGGTGGGTCAGGGCATCTCGAAAGGCCAAGCGCTTCATGGTTTCTTCAGCCCGACGGCGCAAGGTAATGTCCTCCACCGTCAAAATAGCCATGACCGGGGTTACGCCCTCGTGCAACACGATGGACAGCTCACAAATCATGGGTGTGCCATCATTTTTACGCAGTACCACCTCGGTTTTGTTGATCAACTTTTCAGCAGCGGTGTGCATACGGGCGATCAAATCTGACCAAGTGGCGGAATCTACCCAAATGGGGGACTCGCCAATGCGCTCATCTTTGCCCCCCAAGGGGCCAATGCGACGCTCCCACGCCTCATTCACGCTCACAATGGCTCCGGTGTCAATGCGCACCACGGCAGCCGCTACCGGCAACACTTTGAGCAAATCGAGCAGGCGCTGCTTCATTTGTTGCACCGCCGCCACCAGTGGCATGTTGGCATGGGCCTGCAATGCCGACGATGCGCCATCGTCCATTAAATAACCCTGTACCACCTGCTGGGCCAGCACAATCACATGCTGGGCCTCGTAGCCTTCACGCCGCAACCACACCGACAAATAGACCATCATGGCGATGAAAGGCAAAAAATACGCCACATGCACGCCAAACAACAGCCAAAAATTGGGCTGGTCAAACACATACACCGGCACACCTAAGGTTTGGGCATAACCCAGTACCAAATGGTGCAGGTAAATGAACACCGTAGCCGCCACGATGCTGCGCCAGTCGCGGTAGTAGAGCAAAACACCTATCAGGCCAAAGGCGGCAAAGTGGGCCTCGATATCGCCGCCAGATTGGTGGATGATGAGGCCGGTATAGGCCATGAACGCACAGCCCATAAAAATCCGGGTCATCAGCTGCCCCGGCCAGCCACGCGCCAAAACATAGGCCAAACCCAAGGTGGGCAGCCCTACCAGCGCTACCACGGCATAGGTGGAGCGCCACGGTGCCAAGGCCATGCACACCAGCAATAGAAACAGGTTCATCCGCACCATGATGCGGTCAGCCCGCACCCGGTAGGGCAACAGCAAGCCATCGTAAGTGGCTTCGGCCTGTAACAAACGCAGTATCACGGTGCGACCTGACAAATCCAGCGGTTCAACATATCGCCCTGGGCGTAATAGCCTAACCAAAGCAAACACCAAACGGCCCACAGGCACACCCAAGCCCCCGGCTTGCGCCACCACCGAGGTCGACTAGGCGCAGCAACCCCTGTATGCTGGGCAACCAGTGGAAAAGCATTGGTAGACATCGTCACAGTATCTATCTCTTTGGCGTACAAGAACATCAAAATAAACGCTTATCAGCCTAGCACTATCCGCTTGAACGGCTGGCGGCCCACAAGCCAGCATGGTGGCCACGGGTAAAGGCTTCTTCTAACACCGAGTAACCCGACCAATCGCTGTGGGCAAAGGCCAGCCGGGCGGTGGTGGGCATGGGCAGCAGGGTAGTACGTTCGCCTTGTACGCGCAGCGTGGCACGCCCGGCCACAGGCTGGCTGCACTGGCGCAACAGCGCTTGGGTGCCGGGCACCGGCATGCTCATGGCGTGGCCGTAACGGGTAATGTCCATGCGCTGGGCACGCTGGCGCAGGTCGGGGTGCGCGATCGCCAAGCTGTGCAAGATCGCGTCACGCCAGTGCGTCCACGGCTGCTGGGCCAATTGGGCACGGCCATCGGGCAGATCGCCCAAGGCTTGGTAGTAGGTCAACACGGTGGGTGCTGGGCGGGGGTCGAGGCGCTGGTGCCCGGCATCCACATAGCCCAAGCCACCGGGGTTGGCATCGGCATAGAGCACGTTGTCCCACGCTGGGGCAGCGCCGGGGCGGTCTTGCAACGGTGCATCGATATGGATGTTCGCCACCAGCCACGGGGCCCAACGCAGACTTCGGGCCGCTTGGCGCACAAAATCGGGCGGCTGGGCCAACACTCTGGCCGCTACAAACACCGGCAAAGCCACAATGCAGCACTGTGCTTGCCAGCGCTGGCGGCTTTGGCTAGCGTGGTTGAAGGCATCCACCGTGATGCCGTGGCGCTGTTCCACGATCTGCAGCACGCTGCAGGCGCGGTGCAATTGGCCCGCCGCTTGCAGTGGTGCAGCCAAACGCTGGCTGATCCAGCCATTGCCTTGGGGCCAAGTCAAAATGCCTTCCGATTCGACATGGGTGGGTTCACCCGGCGCATGAAAGCCATGTCGGCTGGCAAAGTAATGCAGGCCCGCCCAAGCCGATACACGCCCCAAGCCTGCGCCGTAATCGTCGCGGCAACAGTAATCTAAATACCAGCGTAAATGTGGGTCGTTCAATCCTTGCTGCTCCAACCATTGGGCAAAAGGCAGGGCATCGAGTTGCTGGTGCAAGGGGTGCAAAGCAGACTGGCTGGCCCATGTTTTCAACACTGGCATAGAAAAGTGCGCTTGTTGGCGCAGCTGCTCTACCGCTTGGGCAAATTGGCGGTATTGGGCCAAGGTGCTGGCAGCAACCTCTTGTACCGGTAACAAACCTTCTTGCCACTGCCCCTGAAAAAACAGCCGCTCTTGGGGGCTGTGGCACAGGTGGCGTTCGTCGTATTGCCAGCGCCCAGCCACGCGCTGGCGCAGGCCCAGTGTTTCTAACAGGTCTTGTACTTCGGTGGCATCGTCACCGGGCACGGGCAGGTAGTGCGCACCCAAGGGGCAGGGCAGGCCCGCCACGCTGCCACCCCGGCTGTTGCCGCCGGCTTGGTCTTCTAGCTCTAGCAGGGCGAAATCGGACACTCCAGCCAGCTGCAAGGCACGCGCTGCCGCCAGCCCCGCCATGCCAGCGCCCACAATCAACACTTGGGTGCGCTGCTCTTTGGCTGCTGCCGTGCCCGCAGGCTGCTGCTGGCGCAGCGCATGGCCGCGCGCCATATCGATACCGGTAAAGCCACCCGGCAGTTCGGTCGGGGGGGCTTGGCAAGCACTCAGACCACTGGCCAGCAGCGCCGTACTGCCCAAAAAATGCCGCCGTTGCATGGAGCGCCGCTCTAATCAGCCCAACGTTGTTGGATTTCTAACAACTGCGGCACCAAACCGAGAAACAGCGGCACCAAGGTCGGGTCAAAATGCAGGCCCGCTTGGGCTTGCAAGTGCGCCAGCGTGTCTGCTAAAGGCCAAGGCTCTTTGTAGGGGCGGCGGGCGGTCAGGGCATCAAATACATCGGCCAAGGCCACGATACGCGCTTCTATCGGGATGGCCTCTCCCACCAAACCGCGTGGGTAGCCACTGCCGTCCCATTTTTCATGGTGGTTCAGAGCAATAGAGCAAGCCAATTGCAGCAAGCCCGGTGGGTGTTCGCCAATGATTTGCGCACCAATTTCGGGGTGGCGGCGCATCACGTCCCACTCTTCGGCATTGAGTTTGCCCGGTTTGCGCAAGATGGCATCGGGGATGCCAATTTTGCCCACATCGTGCATGGGCGCAGCATTGAGCAAGTCTTCGGCCCACGCCGGGCTGTAGCCAGCGGCCAGCGCCAGCCGCTGGGCATAGTGGCTCATGCGAATCACATGCATGCCGGTTTCGTTGTCTTTGTATTCGGCAGCGCGGCCCAAGCGTTGCACGATTTGCAAGCGCGTCTCACGCAGTTCGTCCATGTGCACCAAGGATAAATGGGTACGCACCCGCGCCCGCACCACCGGCCCACTGATGGGCTTGGTGATGTAGTCGACTGCACCCATCTCTAACCCACGGGCTTCGTCCTCGTGGTCGGTCAGGGCGGTAATAAAGATGATGGGGATGGTGGCGGTGCTGGGCTGCGCTTTCAGGGTGCGGCACACGCTGTAGCCGTCGGTGTGCGGCATCATCACATCCAACAAAATCAAGTCTGGGCGTTGTTGCTGGGCGATGTCGAGGGCGCGCTGCCCATCGGTAGCAAACAACAGCCGGTAGTCGGTTTGCAGCAGGTGGCGTAGCACTTGCAGGTTGGTCGGCTCGTCGTCCACCAACAACAGGCGCGGGCGGTGGTCTGGGGTGGTGGCGGGCATCATGATGGGGTGGGCTCCTCGGTGGTAGCGGGTTGCAGTTGTGCCCGCAGGCGCTTTAGGCAGTGTTGCGCCCGGTCAAAATCAAAATGGTCTAGCGCTTGTTGCAGTGGCTCCAAGCTTAAGGCAGGCAAAAGTTGTGCCAAAGTGTGCAGTGGGGCTTCGGGCAGTTCGGCCTGGGCCAAGGCGGTTTGCAGTTGCTCTAATGCGCCCAGCACTTGGGCTTGCTGTTCGGGGTCTAACACCTTGGGAATCAAGCCCAAGGTGTCTCGGGCTACCGGGGTAGCATGGCTTTGCACCGCTTGCAGGGCTTGGGCCGCAGCAGCCAAAGCCGCCGACAGCGCTGGAACCAAGGTTTGCATCTGTGGCAGATCGTTCTGCCGGGCTGCGGCTTCGAGTTGACCCGCCCAGGCATGCACCTGTGTAAGGGCTAAATTGCCCGCCGCACCACGCAGGCGGTGGGCCGTGGCACGCAAGGCTGTCGCGTCTTGCTGTGCCAGCAAGGCGGCAAGGCTGTCAGGGGTGTTTTGCTGCTCTTGCACAAAGCGGTTCAGGGCGGCACTGAACAAATCCAGCCGCGTCCATAGGCGCAAGCCTTTTTCCCAGTCAATGGCTGGATCTGGCCCCGTCGGTGGCGTGGGCGCTGGTGGCAGGGCGGCTACCGCCACGGGCCGAATATCCAGCACCCGCGCCATTTCCAGGTGCAGGCGCTGCGGATCCAGGGGTTTATCGGCAAAACCATCCATGCCCGCTGCCAAAGCGTTGCGCCGGTCTTGCTCTAACACACTGGCCGATAAGGCAATGATGGGCACCGGACGGCGTTGTTGCGTTTGCTCAAAAGCCCGGATACGCCGCGTGGCCTCCAAGCCATCGACACAAGGCATTTGCAAATCCATCAGCACCAAATCAAACGGCTGCTGCATAAACAGCGCTACCGCCTCTTTGCCACTGTAGGCCAGCGTGACATGGTGGTTGCTGCGGCCCAAAGTCAGCTGCAACAATTCGAGGTTATCGGCCACATCGTCCACCGCCAAAATACGCAAGGGGCGCAGACTGCTCTGGGGCAGTGCCGACGGTGCCATCGGTGTCTTGCCCAAAGGCAAGGGCAGGCGCACGCTGAAGGTACTGCCTTGGCCCAAGGTGCTTTGCACGCTGATGCTGCCCTGCATCAGCTCACTCAGTTGGCGCGAGATGGTGGTGCCTAAGCCAGTGCCACCAAAGCGGCGCGTGGTCGAGGCATCGGCTTGGGCAAAGGGGTCAAAAATGCGCTCTAGCTTGTCGGGTGCAATGCCAATGCCAGTATCTTCCACCTCTAATAGCAACTCACCAGCGTGGTAGGCCACATGCAGGGTGACATGGCCCTGTTCGGTAAATTTGAGGGCGTTGCCCAACAGGTTGACCAAAATTTGCTGTACGCGCAAGGCATCACCATGCAGTACATCGGGCAGGGTGTCGGGGTACTCTAGCCGCAACTCCAAGCCTTTGCGCTGGGCGGTGATACGCAACGAAGCCAAAATTTGTCCGCACAACTCGCGCAAAGAAAAATCGGCCAGTTCCAGTTCGACCGCGCCTTTTTCTAGCTTGGCAGTGTCCAAAATATCGTTCAGCAAGCGCAGCATGGAGCGGGCCGCGTGGTGTACTGTGCCCAAGTGGCGCCGTTGCACGGCATCCAGGTGGGAGTCTTGCAGCGCCTCGGTAAAGCCGATGATGGCGTTCATGGGCGTGCGGATTTCATGGCTCATATTGGCCAAGAACATGCTGCGCGCCGCAGCGGCATGCTCGGCACGCTCTTTGGCTTGGCGCAGCTCTTGCTCCATGGCGCGGCGCAAACTTAAATCGGTGGCAATTTTGACAATTTTGAACGGCTGCCCCTCGGCATCAAAAATCGGGTTGTAGGTGGCGTACATCCATACCTCACGCCCATGCTTGCCCAAGCGCAAAAACTCGCCCGAGGCAAACTCACCACTGGCCAATCGTGCCCACAGCGCTCCATAGGAGGGGTCTTCTGCGGTGCCGGACGTGCAAAACATGCTGTGGTGTTGGCCTTGGATCTCTTCCAGTGCATAGCCGGTCAGATTCAAAAAGTTGGCGTTGGCCGTTAGTACCCGGCCCTGCAAATCAAACTCTGCCACCGCCTGCGAGCGCCAAATGGCATGCACGGTGCTTTCAAACTCTGCATTGCGGGCATGGCGCTCGGTGGTATCGACCAAGACACCATCTATCCATTGCAAACAACCTTGGCTGTCGGTCACGCCCCGGCCCGTGCCCGACACCCAGCGCAGAGAGCCGTCGCGGTGGTGCAAGCGGCATTCAGCCTCAAAGGCGTGGCCTTGGACTACTGCTTGGCGGATGCAAGTTTGTACCTGTTGCCATTCATCGGGCGGAATCAAATCGGCCAACAAAATACGCCGGGCCAAAAAGTCCTCGGCGGGCCAGCCGGTTAAAGCCTCGATGGCATCGCTGATGAACAACAAACGCCACAGGCCATCCACTTGGGCGCGGAAGGTCACGCCGGGAATGTTGTCAATCAAGGAGCGGAATTTTTCTTCGCTCTCGCGCAGCGAGGCTTCGATGGCACGGCGCTCGCGGATATCACTGATGAAGCCCACAAACAAGGGCGGCCCCGGCAGTTGCACCCGGCCCACCGCCAAACGGATCGGCACTGCGCTGCCATTTTGGTGCAGGGCTTCCACCTCGCGCCCGGTGCCAATGATGCGCTCCTCGCCAGTACGGATATGGTGCTGCAAATAGCCATCGTGGGCGCTGTGGTGCGGCTCGGGCATCAGCATGTGTACATTGCGCCCAATCACTTGCTCGGCACTCCACCCCAAAATGCGTTGGGCAGCGCTGTTGTACGACTGCACCGTGCCTCGGCTATCAATCATGATGATGCCGTCAATGGCGGTGTCCATCACGGCGCGCAAACGCGATTCGCTCTGTTGGGCCTCCAAGAACAATTGCCGAAAACGCAGCCCCACATTGATCGCCACCACCAAGGCCCCGGCAAACACCGTGACCACAGCAATCGCCAAAGCCAACAGCAGTTGGCTGGTCGGGTCACTGGGGGCATCTGTCACCACCGGGCCAGCAAAGCGCAGTGCATCCATGCCGGTGTAGTGCATGGCCGCAATCGCCAAGCCCATCACAATACCGGCCACGCCATTGAGCGGCCAAGAGTGCCATGCCAGATGGCGCTGCAAACCAAAGCGTACCCACAGCGCCACTACCGCCAACAACACGGCCAGCACGATCGACAAGGCAAAGCCCCAAGGGTCATAGCGCATCATGGGCCAAACGCTAGAAGCGGCCATGCCCACATAGTGCATGGTGCCAATGCCTGTGCCCACCACTACCCCGCCCCCCAACAACAATTTACCCGTCAGCTCTGAACGGATCAGCAAGGCCAAAGCCACCCACGAGGCGAAAACGCTGGGCAGTATCGACAAAAAGGTCAAGAAGGCATCAAACTGCCCACGCGCGCAGGCACTGAAGGCCAACATGCCAATAAAGTGCATTCCCCAGATGCCGCCCCCCAAGGCCAAGGCGCTGGTAAACAAAGCTACTTGGCGCGCCATGCCCGCTTGGGCACGTTGTGCCAAGGTTGCCATGTGCAGGGCCATGACCGATGCCACAATCGCCAGCAACACCGATAGCGCCACCAACCGAGGATCGTGTTGCGGCCACAGCCACACCGGGCGCTCGGCACCGCTGAGGAAGAAAGCATCAAGCATGGGCCAGCAGCCCAACGAGGGAGGAGAACAAAAGCATGGTTAGCCCAACAAAAAAATGGTTTCAGTGCCCCACTTGGCCCCACTCCTGCTCATAGGTGTGTACCAGCACTTGGTTTGACAAGCGATTGACCTCGGTGGGCACGCGTGCCATGTCTTGCGGAAAATCGCGCAACAGCGCCAGCGTGGGCAGGTTCAAAAATTGCAAACCAGCGGGCAAACTTTCGGGCATGTGCCAAGGCCTGCGGCTGGCAATCACAAACCCCCATTCACCAAAACTGGGCACATGGGCATGGTAGGGCATGGCGTGTAGACCTACGGCCTCAATGGTTTGCACCACCGTCCAAAAACTGCGCCGCGCTACCAAGGGCGAGGTGGTTTGCACCACGGCATAGCCGCTGGCGGCCAGCCGTTGCTCTAGCAAGGCATAAAAGCTGTTGGTGTAGAGCTTGCCAATGGCAAAGTTGGTCGGGTCTGGAAAGTCCACCACGATCACATCGAACATCTCTGGCGTGTCTTGCAACCACTGAAAGGCATCGGTGTTCACCACCGTGACTTTGGGATCTTTCAGGGCTTGGCTGTTGAGTTGGGCCAAGGTTTCGTGCTGGCTAAACAACTGCGTCATGGCCGGATCGAGCTCTACCAAGGTAATCGACTCTACCGATGGATATTTCAGGATTTCACGCACCGCCATACCATCGCCGCCCCCCAACACCGCCACCTTGCGTGGGCCGCCGTGCGCGGCCATCGCGGGGTGTACCAGCGCCTCGTGGTAACGGTATTCATCCCGCTGGGCAAACTGCAAATTACCATTCAGATAGAGCCGGTGCCCAGCCCTGCCATGCGTGACCACAATGCGCTGGTAGGGCGAGGCAGCTGTAAAAACGATGCGGTCTTGGTAAAACTTGTCTTCGGCAAAGGTAGTGATACGGTCCGCGCCCAACAAACCCAACAACAGCACGGCCAACACCAACAGGCAGGCCACGGCATGGGCCGCCACATGGCGCAACTCATACCGAAACAACCACAGCGCCCACAGGCCCACTGCAGCATTGAGCAGACCAAACAGCAAACCGGTGCGAATCAGGCCCAACTGCGGCACCAACAACAGCGGAAAGGCCAACGACACCGCCAGCGCACCCAAATAATCAAACGTCAAGACCTGCGAGACCAAATCTTTCAGCGCCACATTGCGCTTCAAAATCCGCATCACCAGCGGAATCTCCAGCCCCACCAAAGTGCCTACCAACAGCACCATGCTGTAGAGTAAAAACCGAAATGCTCCTGGCACATAGGCATTGGCGACAAACAACAGGGCAGGCAAACTACCCCCCACCAAGGCCACCAGCAGTTCAATCCGTAAAAAATGGGCGGGTAATTGGCGCTCCAAATAGCGCGACAACCACGATCCGATGCCCATCGCAAACAGGTAGGTGCCAATGATGGTAGAAAATTGCAGTACCGAGTCCCCTAACAGGTACGATGCCAAGGCCCCGGCGGCCAACTCGTACAGCAGCCCGCAAGCGGCAACAACAAACACACTGACCAACAAGGCGATGTCGATCGGGCGGGGAGCAGGCGAGCGGGTGTTTACATTCATCCGATTTTTTCAACAATCTAGCCCCGCTGTGGGCGAGGCTTTTGGGGCGGGCAGCCAGCTACTCCAGACAAGGAACCACCATGCGCACAGCCAATGCACGGGTATCGTTTTTAGGGCGGGGCAAACCCCGCCACCTGTCTAGCGTGGGCGTGAGAACAGTTTAACGCTTGCCCACGATGAGCACCCCCCCTAAAAAACGCTGGTGGGCTTGGACACTGGCCGCCGTGGCACTGGCTGGTGCAGGCCAATACGCTTGGCAAGATTGGCAGCAGCGCCAGCACCCTACGGCAGGGTTAGTTGGCGGCAATGGCCGCACCGAGGCCACCGAAATCGACATTGCCACCAAACTGGGTGGCCGCGTGCAACAGATTGCCGTACAAGAGGGCGAGCTGGTGCAGGCCGGACAAACTTTGGCACAGATGCAGGTCGACACCCTGCAAGCCTCGTTGGACGAAGCCCGCGCCCACCAGCAACAGGCCGTGGCCGCCGTAGCCAGTGCCCAAGCCCAACTGCTGATGCGCCAAAGCGAGCAGCGCGCTGCCCAAGCACTGGTGGTGCAGCGTCAAAGCGAGTTGCAAGCGGCACAGCAGCGCCTAACGCGCTCCAGTGCCTTGGTGCAAGCCGGAGCCACCTCGGCCCAAGAGGCCGACGACGACCAAGCGCGGGTACGCAACCTGCAAGCGGCCCTGAGCGCCGCCCAAGCGCAGGTCGATACCAGCAGCGCCGCCATCCATGCGGCACGCAGCCAAATCGCCTCAGTCCAAGCCAGCGTCAGCGCCGCCCAAGCCACGGTCGCGCGCTTGCAAGCCGAAATCGCCGACCACACCCTGACAGCACCCCGCAGTGGCCGGGTGCAATACCGCATTGCCCAAGCGGGCGAAGTGCTCGGGGCTGGTGGCAAGGTGCTCAATCTACTGGATTTGTCCGATGTGTACATGGGCTTTTTTGTGCCCGAAACCATTGCCGGTCAGCTGGTGCTAGGCAGTGAGGTGCGCTTGGTACTGGATGCACTGCCACAGTATGTGATTCCTGCACGGCTATCGTTTGTCGCCAGCACGGCCCAGTTCACGCCCAAAACGGTAGAAACCAGCAACGAGCGGCAAAAGCTGATGTTCCGTGTCAAAGCACAATTGGCCCCCGAACTGCTGCAACAGCACCCCGCACTGGGCAAAGTCGGCCTGCCCGGCGTAGCGTGGCTCAAGCCGGATGCGGCCCAGCCGTGGCCCGCCCATTTGGCTATCCGTCTACCGGAGTAAAGCGTGGCAGCCGCCCACCCCAGCCCCGTGGCCCAGCTGACCCAAGTGAGCTTGCACCACGGCAGCACGGCTGCCCTACAGCAAGTCACGCTGGCGATTCCCGCCCGCTGCATGGTCGGTTTGATTGGCCCAGATGGCGTGGGCAAATCCAGTTTGCTCTCGTTGTTGGCCGGTGCCCGTGCCTTACAACAAGGCGACATCCAGGTGTTGGGCGGCGATATGCGCAGCCCGGCCCACCGCGATGCTGTGTGCCCGCGCATTGCCTATATGCCACAAGGCTTGGGCAAAAACCTGTATCCCACCCTGTCGGTGGAAGAAAATCTACAGTTCTTTGGCCGCCTGTTTGGTCACCACGCCGCCGAGCGCCGCCAACGCATTGACCACCTGACCCAACACACCGGCCTGCACCCGTTTTTAGACCGCCCGGCAGGCAAGCTCTCGGGCGGTATGAAACAGAAATTGGGCCTGTGCTGCGCCCTGATCCACGACCCCGATTTGCTGATTTTGGACGAGCCCACCACCGGGGTCGATCCGCTGGCGCGGGCGCAGTTTTGGGATTTGATTGCCGGTATCCGCCAGCAGCGCCCACAAATGAGCGTCATCGTGGCTACGGCCTACATGGACGAAGCGCAACGCTTTGATTGGCTGATAGCGATGGACAGCGGACAGGTGCTCGCCACTGGCAGCACACAGCAACTGCTGGCCCAGACCGGCAGCAGCCATTTAGAAGCGGCCTTTATCGCCTTGCTACCGCCCGAGAAGAAGCAAGACCACGCCCCGGTAGAGATGCGCCCACTCACCGCCACCGAAGGGCACGATATCGCGATTGAGGCCCAAGGGCTGACCATGCGTTTTGGCGATTTTGTCGCGGTCAATCGGGTGGATTTTCGCATTCAGCGTGGCGAAATTTTTGGCTTTCTGGGCTCCAATGGCTGTGGTAAATCGACCACGATGAAAATGCTCACCGGCCTGCTGCCCGCCAGCGAGGGCCAAGCTTGGCTGTTTGGTCAGCCGGTAGACTCGAAAGACATTGATACCCGCCGCCGTGTCGGCTATATGTCGCAGGCATTCTCGCTCTATGGCGAACAAACCGTGCTGCAAAACCTGGTACTGCACGCACGCCTGTTCCATGTGCCCGCAGCCCAAATTCCGGTGCGCGTGCAAGCCATGCTAGAGCGCTTTGGCTTGCAAGCAGTGCAGCACAGCCTGCCCGATGCCCTGCCCTTGGGGCTGCGCCAGCGCCTATCGCTGGCGGTGGCGATGGTACACAGCCCAGAACTGCTAATTTTGGACGAACCGACCTCGGGCGTAGACCCGGTGGCGCGCGACAACTTTTGGCGCTTACTGATCGAGCTGTCAAGGCGCGACCGAGTCACTATTTTTATCTCCACCCACTTCATGAACGAGGCCGAGCGCTGCGACCGCATCTCGCTCATGCACGCCGGGCAAGTGCTGGTCAGTGCGCCGCCCGCCGAGATTGTGCGCACATGCGCTGCAGCCTCGTTGGAAGAAGCCTTCATCACCCATCTGCGCACGGCCAGCCAAGAAGAAGAAACCCACCACGCCGCCCACCCACCCACCCCCCAGCCAACCCAACCGGAAACCAGCCCAGCCCTAGCGCCCCCCCCTTCACGCTGGTTCAGTTGGGGACGGGCCATCAGCTACATGTGGCGCGAATGGTTAGAGCTGCGCCGCGATCCGGTACGTGCCACCTTGGCCCTGCTCGGTACGGCACTGCTGATGTTCATCATCGGCTATGGCATCAACATGGATGTGGAAGACCTGTCTTACGCTGTGCTAGACCAAGACCAAACCAGCCTGAGCCACCACTATGCACTGTACCTGTCGGGCTCGCGCTACTTCATCGAAAAACCACCCTTGCACAGCCATGCCGAACTGGACCAGCGCATGCGCAGTGGTGAGATTGCGTTGGCGATAGAAATTCCACCGGGTTTTGCGCGCGACTTACAACATGGACGCACGGTACAAATCGGCGCTTGGGTTGATGGAGCCATGCCACAGCGGGCCGAAACCATCCGTGCCTATGCCCAAGCCACGCACCTGACTTGGCTGGCTGATTGGGCCACGCACCGGCTTGGGCAAACGGGCCAAGCCTTGAGCCAAATAGAAACCCGCTACCGCTACAACCCAGATGTGCGCAGCCTGCCTGCGATGGTGCCTGCCGTGATTCCACTGCTGCTGATGCTGATTCCGGCCATGCTGGCCGCGCTGTCGGTGGTGCGCGAAAAAGAACTCGGCTCCATTCTCAACCTCTACGTCACCCCCGTGACGCGGGCGGAATTTTTGCTGGGCAAGCAATTGCCCTACATCGTGCTGGCGATGTTCAACTTTGCGCTGATGACGCTGTTGGCGGTCACGGTATTTGAGGTACCGCTCAAGGGCAGCCTGCTCACACTCACGGGCACGGCACTGTTGTTTGTGGTGTCTTCAACCGGCTTTGGCTTGCTGGCTTCTACCTTCACCAAAAGCCAGATTTCGGCCATGTTTGTCACCATGATTGGCACCTTGATTCCGTGCATCCAGTTTGCCGGTTTGATCCACCCGGTATCGTCGCTGGAAGGCAGCGGGGCCTTTATCGGCCACATTTACCCAGCCACGCACTTTCTGACCATCAGCCGGGGGGTGTTTAGCAAGGCGCTCGACATCAGCCACCTGTGGCCTTCGCTCTGGCCGCTGCTGCTGGCAGCCCCGGTGATTGTGGGTACGGCGATTTTGCTGCTCAAGAAACAAGAGCACTGATGCACGCATGGCGCACCATACAGCCGTTTAGATGGCACTGATGGTTTGGCGAAAGCGCCGCAACGCCGCCACAAACAGCACACTGCCAATCGCCACAATCGCCAGCATTTGCGGCCAAACCACTTCCAGCCCCGCACCCCGGTACAAAATGGCCTGCCCAGCGGCAACAAAATGGGTGGTCGGTGCCGCTTCCATCAGGTGTTGCACCAGCACCGGCATGCTCTCGCGCGGTGTAGTGCCACCCGAGAGCATTTGCAAGGGCAACAACACCAACACCAACAACATGCCAAACTGCGGCATCGAGCGGGCCACCGTAGCCAAAAAAATCCCCATCGAGGTGGTGGCAAACAGGTGCAAAGCAGCCACCAGCAAAAACAGCCCAATCGAGCCCTGCACCGGCACGCGCAGCGCCCCTTGCACCACCAACAGCAAGGACACCAACACGGCCAGCAACACCACCAATCCCATCGACCAAACCTTGGCCAGCATGATTTCGCCCGGCGTGACGGGCATGACCAACAAATGCTCAATCGTGCCGTGCTCGCGCTCGCGGATCAGCGCGGCCCCGGTCAAAATCACCGACAACATGGTGACGGCATTGATAATCTCGGTCAAAGAGCCAAACCAGCTCGGCTCCAAGTTGGGGTTAAAGCGCAAGCGCACATTCAATTCGGCGGGCAAGGGGCTGCTGCCCTGCTGGCGCTGCACAAACGCTTGCACTTCAGCCTGCACCATTTGCTGGATATAGCCGCTGCCCGTAAACGCTTGGCTCATGCGCGTGGCATCCACATTCAGCTGGATCACGGGAGCGCGCCCGGCCAGCACATCGCGCTGAAAGTGCGGCGGAATATCCAGCACAAAGGTATAGGCTCCGTTGTCCATGCCCTGATC
The DNA here is from genome assembly GCA_964478155.1 of uncultured Simplicispira sp. Taxonomy (GTDB): domain Bacteria; phylum Pseudomonadota; class Gammaproteobacteria; order Burkholderiales; family Burkholderiaceae_C; genus Simplicispira. The sequence continues at coordinate 6,245 of CAYZGT010000015.1, read as the reverse complement.
CATCTCGGCCAAGCTGATGCGCTGGGGCGGCAAAAAATGCGGCGGATAAAAACTGTCCACAATGCGCGCTGACAAGGGCGAGCCATCTTCATCCACAATCGCCAAAGCGGCTTTGTGCAGGCTGTCGGGCATGGCCGTGGCCGCCACATAAATCGACAGCGTGAAGGTGTAGACAATCAAAAACAGCATCATGGGGTCGCGCGCCAAGCTCCACAGCTCTTTCACACCCAAACGGTAAATATTGGCGACAGAAACAGTATGGATGCGCATTGCACAACTCCAGCAGCATGGGCCGCTTATTTTTTCACCACGGCATAGCGTTCTAAAGTACGCAAGCGGGCCACCTCGTGTTGTACCAAGGGCAGCGGATAGTTCTGTCCTAACACGATGCCTGCCTGTTGCAACTCTAAAGGCCGCGCCAACCACGGAGCATGCACAGCAGCGGTGGGCAAGGCCGCCAATTCCGGCAGGTAGCGGCGGATAAATTTGCCATCGGGGTCAAACTTTTGGCTTTGGCTGATCGGGTTGAAGATACGGAAATAGGGCTGGGCATCACAACCGCTGGAGCTGGCCCATTGCCAGCCACCGTTGTTGGCCGCCAAGTCAAAATCGTTGAGTTTTTCGGCAAAGTAACGTTCACCCCAACGCCAATCCAAGCCCAAATCTTTGGTCAGGAAGCTGGCTACCACCATGCGCAAACGGTTGTGCATATAGCCGGTTTGGTTCAGTTGCCGCATGGCCGCATCCACCAGCGGGTAGCCAGTGCGTGCTTGGCACCAAGCGGTAAAGTGGGCCTCGGCTTGGGAGCCAGTTTCCCATGCAATCGCATCGTAGGCAGGTTTGAAGCTGCGCGCTACCACCTGCGGGTAGTTGGCCAAAATCTGAAAATAAAAATCGCGCCAAATCAGTTCATTCAGCCAACTGGCAGCGCCAGCATTGCCTTGGCCGGCCAGCGCATGGGCCGTGCGGGCCAGTTGGCGGATCGAGATGGTGCCAAAGCGCAAATGCACGCTCAGGTAGCTTGGGCCTTTGAGTGCCGGAAAATCGCGCGCTGTGGCGTAATGAGCGATGCGCTGCAAAAAATCATTGAACAATTGCTGCGCGCCGCTGCTGCCAGTGGGCAGGCGCAACTGGGCTAAACCAGCCGGGGCAAAACCCAATTCGGCCAAGCTCGGCACGGGCTGGTTGTACGGTGCGGGGCGTGGAGCCAAGGCGGCGGCGTGCGGGGCTATCGGGTGCTCGGCCAGCCGGGTGGCATCGACGCGGCGCAACCAAGCATTTTTGTACGGTGTAAAGACGGTATAGGGGCTGCCGCTTTGCGTCAGCAGCTCTTGGCGTTCAAAAATGCAGTGGTCGCGCAAGGTGTGGAAGGCACGGCGCTGCAAGGTCAGGGCGGTGCGCACTTCGGCATCGCGCGCCAAAGCGACTGGTTCATCATCATGGTGGGTAAAAACAGCTTCGGCCCCAAGGGCTTGCGCTAAGGCCGGAATTTCATGCCGTGCTGCGCCGTGGCGCACAATCAGCCCACCGCTGGCCTGGCCCGACAGGTCGCGCAGTTGCTGGTCTAACTCCAACACCGCCGCATGGATAAATTCCACCCGCCGATCGGTGCGCGGCAAACAGTCCAGAATGTCGGTATCAAAGACAAACACGCAATGCACCTGCGCACATTGGCCCAAGGCTTGGTGCAAAGCGGGGTGGTCTTGGGCGCGCAAATCGCGGCGCAGCCAGACCAGTCCAACAGAATACAGAGCAGGCATGTTCCCCCTTAAAATCAGGACTATATGCCCACCGATTTTGCGCCCACCAACCTGACGCACCATTTTTTAATCGCCATGCCCGGATTGGATGACCTGGCTTTTGGCCGTAGTGTGGTCTACCTGTGTGAACACAGTACGCGCGGAGCGCTTGGGCTCATCATCAATAAACCGACCGAACTGCGCCTGCAAGGCTTGTTTGACACGATAGAGCTGGGCTTGCAGCGCCACGATTTGGCCGATGCGCCCGTGTTTTTGGGCGGCCCGGTGCAAACCGACCGCGGTTTTGTGTTGCATGACCCGATGCGCGAAGGCGAAACCCCCAACGGCGAATCGGCCTACGCCTCGACCTTGCACATTGCCGACGGCCCATTGGACATGACCACCTCGCGCGATGTGTTGGAGGCGTTGTCCAACGGCGCAGGCCCGCGCCGGGTGCTGGTCGCTTTGGGCTACTCGGCTTGGGCCGAAGGCCAATTAGAGGCTGAACTGGCCGAGAACAGCTGGCTCACCGTACCGGCTGATCTGTCCATCATTTTTGACACCCCAGCAGAGCAGCGCTACGACCAAGCCCTGCGCCTGTTGGGCCTAGAGGCGTGGCAATTGGCCCCCACCGCAGGGCACGCATGAGCAGCACCCCCACCCCACCCGCCGTGGCAACGCACCTGCAAACTTTTTTGGCCTTCGATTTTGGCCTGAAACGCACCGGGGTCGCCAGTGGCAACCGCTTGTTGGGCATGGCCACACCGCAAGCCACCATCCGGGCCGAGGGCGATGCCCGTTTTGCCCAAGTAGCGCAGCGCATTGCCCAATGGCAACCCGATGCTTTGGTGATTGGCGTACCCTACCACCCCGACGGGGCCAGCCACGAGAACACCGCCCGCGCCCTCAAGTTTGGCCGCCAATTGCGCGGCCGCTTTGGTCTGCCGGTGTTTGAAGTCGATGAACGCTACAGCACCACCGAGGCCCATGCCAGCGGTGCACGCGATGCCGATGCTGCTGCCGCCTGCATCATCTTGGAACAATTTTTCCGGAGCCTTGCATGACCCATCCCCCTTCCGCTACTGCCACGGGCGCTGCCTTGCCCGATGCCGAAGCCCTGTACGCCCAGCTGCTGCAGGGCGTGCGCGCCCTGTGTGGGCCACAAACCCGCTTGGTGGGCATTGCCTCGGGCGGTGTCTGGCTGGCGCAGCGCCTACAAGCCGATTTGGGTTTGACCGGCACGGTCGGGGTGTTGTCTTCGGCCCTGCACCGCGATGATTTTGCCCAGCGTGGCTTGGCTACCAGCGCCCAAACCCAATTGGACTTTGATGTCAACGGTGCTGACATGGTGCTGCTAGATGACGTGTTACACACCGGCCGCACGGTGCGTGCGGTGCTCAATGAACTGTACGACTATGGCCGACCAGCGCGGGTGCGTTTGGCGGTGCTGGTCGAGCGCAGCGGGCGCGAATTGCCCATCCAAGCAGATTTTGCAGCGGCCAAGGTCGCCCTGCCCCCCACCCAATCGCTGGCGCTGGCGCAAACCGACAGCGGCAGTTTTCATTTTCATGTTCAGGAGGTTTGAGCCGTGTTGCACAAGCGCCATCCCCAACTTAACAGCCACGGCGAGCTAAAGCACCTGCTTTCCATCGAAGGCTTGCCACGCGACATTCTCACGCACATCCTCGACACTGCGGCCAACTTTGTGTCCGTGAACGACCGCGAGGTCAAAAAAGTGCCGCTGTTGCGTGGCAAAAGCGTATTCAACCTGTTTTTTGAAAACAGCACGCGCACCCGCACCACGTTTGAAATTGCCGCCAAGCGCCTGAGCGCTGATGTGTTCAACTTGGACATTGCGCGCAGTTCCACCGCCAAGGGCGAAACCCTGCTCGATACCATCGACAACCTCTCAGCGATGGCGGCCGATATTTTTGTCGTGCGCCACAGCGAATCCGGCGCGCCCTACCTGATTGCCCAGCATGTGGCCCCACATGTGCATGTGGTCAACGCCGGTGATGGCCGCCACGCCCACCCCACGCAGGGCCTGCTGGATATGTACACCATCCGGCACTACAAAAAAGACTTCAGCAACCTGACGGTGGCCATCGTGGGCGACGTGCTGCATTCGCGCGTGGCCCGCTCCGACATCCACGCCCTGACCACCTTGGGCGCAGCCGAAGTGCGCGTGGTCGGGCCACGCACCTTGGTACCGGGCGATTTATCGCACATGGGGGTGCGCGTGTTCCACACGCTAGAAGAGGGCATTAAAGATGCCGACGTAGTCATCACGCTGCGCTTACAAAACGAGCGCATGAGCGGTGCGCTGCTGCCCTCCAGCCAAGAGTATTTCAAGAGCTTTGGCTTGACCCCCGAGAAGCTGCGCTTGGCCAAGCCCGATGCCATCGTCATGCACCCCGGCCCCATCAACCGAGGGGTAGAAATTGACTCCGCCGTGGTCGACGGGCCGCAAAGTGTCATCTTGCCGCAAGTCACCTTTGGCATTGCGGTGCGGATGGCGGTGATGTCGATTGTGGCCGGCAACGACGCTTGAGGAAAAAACCATGAAGATCCTGATTCAAAATGGCCGCGTCATCGACCCTGCCAGCGGCTTGGACAAGCAGTGCGACATTGCCATTGCGGCTGGGCGCGTCATTGGTGTGGGTAAAGTAGCCCCTGATTTTGCCCCGCACCGCACCATTGATGCCAGCGGTTGTATCGTGCTGCCCGGTTTGGTGGATTTGGCCGCCCGCCTGCGGGAGCCGGGTCAAGAACACGCGGGTATGTTGGAGTCCGAAATGGCCGCTGCCGTAGCCGGTGGCGTAACCAGCTTGGTGTGCCCGCCCGATACCGACCCAGTGCTGGACGAACCCGGCTTGGTCGCCATGCTCAAGTTCCGCGCCGAAAAGCTGCACCAAGCACGCCTATTTCCACAGGGGGCACTCACACGCAATCTGGCGGGTGAAGTGCTCACCGAAATGGCCGAACTGACGCAAGCCGGTTGCATCGGCTTTGGTCAAGCCGAAGTACCGCTGGCCAGCACCCAGGTGCTGCAACGGGCGCTGCAATATGCCAACACCTTTGGCTACACCGTCTGGCTGCGCCCACAAGAGATGCACTTGGGCAAAGGCGTAGCAGCCAGTGGCCCGCTGGCGACACGCTTAGGGCTATCGGGCATTCCGGTCGCTGCAGAAACCATTGCCCTGCACACCATTTTTGAACTGCTCAAAAGCACCGGGGCGCGGGTACATTTGTGCCGCATCAGCAGTGCCGCTGGGGTCGATTTGGTGCGCCGAGCCAAAGCCGAAGGCTTGCACGTCACCTGTGATGTCAGCATCAACTCGCTGCACCTGAGCGACCACGACATTGGCTTTTTTGACAGCCGCGCCCGCCTGTCGCCCCCGCTGCGCCAGCAGCGTGACCGCGACGCGCTGCAAGCAGGCCTGCTCGATGGCACGATTGACGCGCTGGTCTCCGACCACAACCCCGTGGACGAAGATGCCAAAACCCTGCCCTTTGCCGAGGCCGAACCCGGTGCTACCGGTTTAGAGTTGCTGCTGAGCTTGGCGCTGAAATGGTCACGCGACCACAACGTACCCTTGGCGCGCGCACTGGCCGTGGTCACACACGAACCCGCACGCGTGCTGGGTCAGGCTCTGGGCACACTGCAAGCCAGCGTCGGCCAATTGGTCGAGGGCGGCGTAGGTGACGTGTGTATCGTCGATCCAGAAGCCTACTGGACTGTAGAAAGTGCTACCTTGTGCAGCCAAGGTAAGCACACTCCGTTTGGTGGCTACGAACTGCCCGGACGGGTGCGCTATACGCTCGTGGGTGGGCAAGTGGCGTTTGAGCGCGGCTAAGGAAAGTACGTAGCGGCTGCTGTCTCACCACAAAGACAATGACTTCGGCCCTAGTCAGGGCCGAAGTCATTGTGCAGCTTGAGTACTTGTATCTAGGCCTCAAGATAACCAGTCTGGATACCAAACCAAAGCGTCCACTAGCACCTGTCCCACAGGCTGCACATGGTCCTTCAGCTCCACATACACGTCGTCTGCAGGTTGTGATTGCCCCACAGGCACTTGGTACAGCGTCCCACCAATTTGTAGAAACTCTACATTGCGTACCACATCCACCGTACCCGTGAGCTTGTTACGCAGCAGGCCATCGTGTCCAAACCCCGTGGCACGGGGAGTAATCGCTCCTTCATAGTCGGATAACGCTCCGACGTACGCCGCAAGGTCGATACCCTCGCCACCGTCGAGTATGTTGTTGCCACTGCCACCCACCAACACGTCGTTGCCTGCACCGCCGAGCAAAGTGTTGTCTCCTGAAACTGCTGACCAGCCCGTCTCGTGCAGTGGCTGGTCGATCAACTGTACGTTGCCGTGGGTATCAGTGAGCGCGGCTGCATGTTGCTGGTGGCGCGCCAAAGCCAACCAAATCCCTGACCAGCTGCCTCCTGCCTCCAGGTACTGCGCCCCCAAGGCCGCCCACTCGGGCTGGGCTTGG
>CAYZGT010000014.1:0-65356 GCA_964478155.1 uncultured Simplicispira sp. | reverse complement strand
GGTAGCCACGGGCGGTGGGCTTGGCCATCAGGGCCTCTTCGGCTTTTTGCACGCAGGCCAGCAGGGGCAGCTTGCCGTTGTCGTCGAAATACACGCCCACACCCAAGTTGACCTTGTTGGGGTTGGTGTCGGCGTTGAATTGCTCATTCAGGCCCAAGATAGGGTCACGGGGGGCCATTTCGACGGCGGTGAACAGAGACATGTGAGTCCTTGGAAGGGGATGAAAACGGAAAAAGTACAGGCAGCAGCGCCTGAAAGGGTGCGGTGCAAAGACCAACCCCCGATTTTAGCGATGCAGCATGGACTTGCCCAAGCCGTGGACGATGGCCCCGTTGGGCCGTAGGGAGCATGAGGTTTTAGGCGGCCAGTGCTTCTTGTTCGGGTGGTTGGCTATCGTTGCAAGGTAGGAGCAGCTTCGCGTGGCGTGCGGGTCGCCCCAACAGCCAGCCTTGGCCATACGGAATGTCTAGGTCACGCATGGCCTGCAAATCGGCTGCCGTTTCTATGCCTTCGGCGATCAATGTGGTGCCAAAGACTTGGGCAATCCCTTTGATGGCTTGCACCATTTGCCAGTTTTGGGGCTGTGCGCTGATGTCACGCACAAAGTATTTGTCGATTTTGACGAAATCGGCCCGAATTTCAGACCATACACGCAGGCTGGAGCGACCATCACCAAAATCGTCCAAGGCCAAACGCATGCCAGCGGCACGTACGCTTTGTACGGCGTAGCGCAGCCGGGCCATATCGGTCACGCGTTCATGCTCGGTAATTTCCAGCACCACCAAGCGCGGATTGACCCCCCAGCTACGCACCATGCGGGCTAATCCAGGTGTGCCCGACAGTGCCAGTGCTTGCACCAAGGCATTGGCACTGATGTTGACGAACAGAGTGCCAGGCACTCCCATCGTGCCCCAGTTTTGCAGGGCGGTATATGCGCAAAACAATTCAAAATCTTGCAACAGTTGCTCGCGCCGGGCGATCTCGAGCAGTGCATCGGGGCTGTGCCAGCCGGTACCTTCCGGGCCTCGGATCAAGGCTTCGTGGGCATGGATGCTGCCGGAGCGCAAATCAACCAACGGTTGAAACACACAATGCAGCCGTCCAGAGCGTACCAACTTGGCCAGCAGCCCGTGGCCGTGGCGCAAGGCGGGTGACAGAAAGGTGAGCACTTGTTCACAAGCTATGGGAGCGATAGAAGCCATGTGCTGGTGTCCTGCGTGTTGCCGATGGTAGAGACCATAGCGTGGTTGAGTGACACGGCTGTTACAGCACAATCACACCCACCAAAAGCCGGAAAAACACGGCAAAACTACCGAATTTCAACCGTTACATGCAAAAAATTTTCAATGATGTGGAGATGGGTCTGACTAGCCCAAAGCAGAACTATTGGCTATTGAGGCACTTTGCCGCGTTTTGTGTGTTGTGTGCCCATTCCTTTGAATTGAGCAACAAGCCACCACAGGCACTGTTGCAACTCTTTCCGATGTTGGTAGGCATCTCTAGCTTCGGGGTGATGGTGTTTTTCATCATCAGTGGTTATTTGATCACCCAAAGTTGGCACCGCCACGGCAATCTGGTCGTTTTTATCTGGCACCGTTGTTTACGCATCATGCCGGGGATGTGGGGTTGTATGGTGTTTGCTTTGTTGCTGGGTTGGGGCTTGTCGGGCTTGTCCAGTGCAGCTTATTGGTCGCATCCACAAACGGCCCACTATGTCGTTGGCAATTTGTTGATGCGTAATGTGCTGGAGTTGCCAGGCGTGTTCCAAGGCAATCCGGTCACGGCGGGCGTGACCGGAACATTTTGGACTTTGCCGATTGAACTGACCTGCTATTTGGGCGTGTTGCTGCTGGGGGGCTTAGGGGTGTTGAAATCACCCCGATGGAGTCTTTTGATCGGGGGTGTTACCTTGCTGGCCGCCACGCTCTGGGGCAGCCAATTCAATCTGTTCGACGCTACGATTTTGCCCCAAGCATTGCCGCGCTATTACGCGGCTTTTGTCTGCGGCATGTTGCTCTACCAAGGGCGGGCATGGATTCCACAGGGATGGGTACTTCCGGCTGTGCTGATGCTGGTGGCTGCCACGGCTTTGTGGTACCACCCAGCTGACAGCTTGCTTTTGCCTTGGTTAGATTTGTTGCGCGTGGCCACCTTGGCTTGGTTCTTGATCAGCGCTGTCACTGCGTTTAGTCACCTCTGGCCGGAGCCTTCTACTTGGCCCGACCTGTCTTATGGTGTCTACTTGTATGGATTTCCGATTCAGCAAACGGTGGTGCATTTTTATCCGGGTTGGAATGGTTGGGCTGTGCTGACGGCCTCGGTGGTGCTATCGGTACTGGCGGCCTTGATTTCTTGGTACGCGATTGAATCGCAGGCCCTGCGCTGGAAAAATGCCATACGCACACACCCATAGAGCATGTAAGCTGGCAGGGGATTGTTATTTTTCTCAGCCAGGAGACGTTTGCCATGTTCAAAGTTCCCGCCTTACCAGCCGCCCGTCTGCCCGCGTTGTTGCGCGCTATGCCCAAGGCCGAGTTGCATATCCATATCGAAGGCTCGTTGGAGCCGGAATTGATTTTTGCCTTGGCGCAGCGCAACGGCATCACCTTGCCCTATGCCAGCGTAGAAGCTTTGCGCAGTGCGTATGCTTTCAGCAACCTGCAAAGCTTCTTGGACATTTATTACGCTGGGGCCAGCGTGTTGCTGCACGAGCAGGATTTTTACGACATGGCCCGCGCCTATCTGGCACGGGCAGTACAAGACAATATTGTTCATACCGAAATCTTTTTTGATCCCCAAACGCACACGGCACGGGGTGTGCCGATGGAGACCGTCATTCATGGCCTGTACCGCGCCTGCCAAGATGCACGCGCCGAATCTGGCATCAGTGCCACACTCATTCTGTGCTTTTTGCGTCACCTGAGTGAGGAGGATGCTTTTGCCACGCTAGAGCAAGCCCTGCCTTGGCAAGATAAATTCATTGGTGTGGGTCTGGATAGCAGCGAAGTGGGCCACCCGCCAGAAAAATTTGCCCGCGTCTTTGCCCGTTGCCGAGAGCTAGGGTTGCATGTAGTGGCCCATGCGGGGGAAGAGGGGCCGCCAGCCTACATTTGGAGTGCGCTGGATGTACTGCAAGCCGAGCGTATCGACCACGGGGTACAAGCACTGCGCGACCCGGTGCTGGTGCAACGGCTGGCACAGCAGCGCACGCCCTTGACGGTGTGTCCACTCTCCAACCAAAAGCTGTGCGTGTTTCCTGATTTGAAACACCACAATCTGCCCCAATTGCTAGAGGCAGGCTTGTGCGCTACCGTTAATTCAGATGATCCGGCCTATTTTGGCGGCTATCTCAACGATAACTTGGTGCAGGTGTTTGCGGCCACCGGCATGACCGCTCGCCACGCTTACCAATTGGCCAGCAATAGCTTTGAAGCCAGTTTTGCCCCGGAGGCGGACAAACGCCAGTGGCAACATCAGCTCAAAGAGGTGTTCGAGCGCTTTGTTGAACACGACTATTGAGCTGGTGCCGCTGCTCAGGGCGTGGGTGCAATGGCGCGACTGAGTTGCGCGGCGTAGTCTTGCAAGGTGGCCGCGTCGGGGTTCTTGCGCGGCCAGCTTAGCGCAATGCCGTCTTGGGCATGGCGTGGTACCACATGCAAATGGAAGTGGAACACCGTCTGGTCACCTTCGCGCCCATTGGCTTGTAGCAAAGTGATGCCGGGCGGGTCAAAAGTGGCTTGTATGGCACTGGCTACGCGCTGTGCGGTTTGCATCACTGCGGCAGCTTCTGCTGGGGTAATGTCCAGCAGTGTGGCTGCATGGCGTTTGGTGGCTACCAGCACATGGCCGGGATTGACCTGCCCGATGTCCATAAAAGCAATGGTGAGTGCATCCTCATAGACGCGGGCTGCTGGGATGTCTCCAGCCACCAAGCGGCAAAAAATACATTCGCCCGGTGGGGAAGTATCAACAAACATGGGCATGGATGGTCTCCTTTTGTCGTGTGGGTTGCTGTCGTGGTGATGACAGACACCTGCATGGTAATCAGATTAACCATGGAGAAAATTTCTCATTTCTATAATGGCGCGCTGATTTGCCCCCTTACCTGGTGCTGCTAGGAGTTTTTATGCATTGGCGTAGCGTTTTGCTGCAAGGCTGCTTGGCTGGTGCTGCCGCATCGGCCTGGGCCGAGCGGCCCATGGTGGTCGAAGATGCCAGCACACTGGAGCCTCAGCAAGCCCAAGTCGAATGGGGCTGGAGCCGGGATGCAGAGCACCGCGGCTGGGATGCCACGCTGGCTTATAGCCCGTGGCGGGCTGTTGAAGTCGAAATCGACGGTGGTCATGCCCGCGACCGGCCTTTCACTTCCAGCGATATGCACCGTGCGCTGGGCGGTGCCCTCAAATGGGTGCCAGTGCAGGCCGAGCAGGGGCTATCCTGGGGATTGAAATACGCTTATACCCGAGAGCATCTCGACAGTGAGCGTGCGATGCGCCATGTCCATGCGCTGTCTGGGCTGGTCAGCTGGGCTTGGGCGGCGGCAGGGCCACGCCTGCACTTGAATATCGGCAAAAGCTGGACGCGCGGTCACCACCCGGTGACCTTCTGGGGCTTGGGCAGCGATGGCCCCCTGGCGGGGCCGTGGGAGTGGATGTTAGAAGCTTTTGGCGAGCAGCAGCGCAAGCCTGCCCACCAGGTGGGTCTGCGTTACGAATGGACCCAAGGGCTGAAGCTGTCGCTGGCTGTCGGGCGCAGCAATGGCTGCCGTATGGGTAGCGTGGGCACGGTCTGGGAGTTTTGAGCCAAGGCCCCACATGCCATCCAACCCGCGTATGGCGCTGTTTCGAGCCGCCCTGTTGCGTTTTGCCCCTGATGGCAGCCCCTTGTATGACACGGATGGCCTGTTAGCCATAGTCCCTGACAGCACAGGTCGGCAGCGGGTGTGGGCCGCAGGCAGTTGGCAGGCTTTATCTGCCCAGTATGCCGACCTACCGGTCACCCATTGGCCGGGGCGTATCATGGCCCCCGGTTTTATTGATGCCCATGTGCATTACCCACAAACCGATGTGATTGGTGCGCCCGCTGCGGGTTTGCTGCCGTGGCTGGAGCATTATGTGTTTCCACACGAAGCCCGTTTTGCCGATGCCGTTTATGCGACCGAGGTGGCAAATTTTTTCTTAGATGAGCTACTGCGCCAAGGTGTCACCACCGCGCTGGTGTTTGCCACCTCACACCCAAATTCGGTGCAGGCCTTATTCCAGCAGGCGCAGCGGCGGCAGTTGCGCCTCATCAGCGGCAAAGTATTGCAAGACCGCCATTCACCCGTCGGCATTTGCGACTCCAGCACCGAGCAAAGCCTGATCGACACCGAAAACCTGTTGCAGCGTTGGCATGGCACCGACCGGCTGGGCTATGCCATCACGCCACGTTTTGCCCCTACCAGTACGCCCGAGCAATTGCACGGTGCGGGCGAGTTGGCCGCACGCTACCCCGATGTCTGGGTGCAATCGCATGTGGCGGAAAACCGCGATGAAGTGGCTTGGGCGCAGCGCTTGTTTCCGCAGGCGCGCAGTTATTTGGCGATTTACGAGCAGTTTGGCCTGTTGCGTCTGCGCGCTGTGTTGGGGCATTGCATCCATATCGATGGTGCCGATCGGGCTTTGTTGCAGGCTACCGGCACCGCCGCCGCCGTCTGTCCGAGCAGCAATCTGTTCTTGGGCAGTGGCTTTTTTGATTTTGCCGCTGCGCGGCAGGCCGGTGTAGGTATGGCACTGGCCAGTGACGTGGGGGCGGGTACCAGTTTTTCGCCCTTCAAAACCATGTTGGCCGCTTATGGTGCAGGCCGAGAAAACCAAAGCAAGCCGGGCATTGGTTTATCGCCGGTTGAGTTGTGGTGGCTGCATACCGCCGGAGCCGCACAGGCCTTGGGTTTGGCGGGGGTGGTGGGTAACTTGGAAGTGGGTTGCGAAGCCGACTTTGTGGTGTTGAATCCGCAGGCCACGCCCTTGTTGGCCCGGCGCACGGCCCAAGCGCACAGCCTAGAGGAGTTGTTGTTTGCCCTGATCGTGTTGGGCGATGACCGCACCATCGAGCGCACTGTCATCTCGCAGGCGCATTTTTTCCCGCAAAATAGCACCCTTGCCCACACCAGCGGCGTTTTTACAGGAACCGAGCCCCCATGAGCATCAAAAGCGACCGATGGATACGCCGCATGGCTGCCGAGTACGGCATGATCGAACCCTTTGAACCCGGCCAAGTGCGCCAAGTCGATGGTCAAAAAGTCATTAGCTATGGCACTAGCAGCTATGGTTACGACATCCGTTGCGCTCCAGAATTCAAGGTTTTTACCAACATCCACAGCACTGTGGTGGATCCGAAAAACTTCGACGAAAAAAGCTTTGTCGATTTTCATGGCGATTACTGCATCATCCCACCCAACAGCTTTGCCTTGGCGCGCACGGTGGAGTACTTTCGCATTCCGCGCAATGTGCTGACGGTGTGCTTGGGAAAAAGCACTTACGCCCGTTGCGGCATCATCGTGAACGTAACGCCTTTCGAGCCCGAATGGGAAGGTTACGTGACCCTTGAATTTAGCAACACCACACCCTTACCGGCCAAAATTTATGCCGGTGAAGGCTGCGCCCAAGTGCTGTTCTTCGAGAGCGACAAGGACGATGTGTGTGAAACCAGTTACAAAGACCGGGGTGGTAAGTACCAAGGCCAGCATGGCGTAACTTTGCCACGCGCTTAAATTTTGGATCCCCACCCGGAGGCGTAGCATGAAATGGGAAGGCAACCGCCAGTCGGACAATGTAGAAGACCGCCGGGGCGCTGACTCCAGCGATAGCCAACCGGTATTGGGTAGGCGCAACATTGGCTTGGGCACCATTGTCATTGCTTTGCTGGCAGGCTGGTTGTTTGGCATCAACCCGCTCACTGTGCTGGGCCTGCTCAGTGGTGGTGCACCCCCGGCCGTGGTACAGCAACAGGCTCCAGCGCAACGACCTCCGGCGGACGACCGCATGGCACAGTTTGTCTCGACCGTACTGGCCGATACCGAAGACGTTTGGAAAGACCTGTTTCGCCAAGGTGGCAGCCGTTACCAAGACCCGACCTTGGTATTGTTTCGTGGTGCTACTGCCACTGCTTGTGGCACCGGCCAAGCGGCGATGGGGCCGTTTTATTGCCCGGCCGATCAAAAAGTTTATATCGACTTGGGCTTTTACGAGACCCTGAAGCGTGATTTGGGCGCGCCTGGCGAGTTCGCCCAAGCCTATGTGATCGCGCACGAGGTCGGCCACCATGTGCAACACCTGTTGGGCATCAGCGATCAGGTTGATCGACAACGGGGCCGTGTCAGCCAGGTGCAATACAACCAACTCTCGGTACGGTTAGAGTTGCAAGCCGATTGCTTGGCCGGGGTTTGGGCACACCATGCCCATGCAGCACGGCAAATTTTGGAGCAGGGCGATATCGAAGCGGCCATGAACGCTGCCGCCAAAATTGGTGATGATGCTTTGCAACGGCGCAGCCAAGGCCGCGTGGTGCCGGATAGCTTCACCCACGGCAGCAGTGCCCAGCGCGTGCGTTGGTTTCAGCAAGGGCTCCAAAAAGGCAATGTGCAAGCTTGCGACACTTTTTCGGCCCGTAACCTCTAGGCTATCGCGTTTTCGATACCGTTTTGGCGGCGCTGGTGCGACAATTGCACACCAATGACAAGTTCCTTCTCCAATTTATCGCTGGCCGAGCCGCTGGCGCGTGCTGTAGCCGAAATGGGCTACGAGTCCATGACCCCCATCCAAGAGCAAGCCATCCCGGTGGTACTCACGGGCCAAGATGTAATGGGGGCGGCCCAAACCGGTACCGGCAAGACCGCCGCTTTCTCGCTGCCGCTGTTACAGCGCCTACTACGGCACGAAAATGCCTCGACCTCGCCAGCCCGCCACCCAGTGCGGGCTTTGGTGTTGCTGCCCACGCGCGAGTTGGCTGACCAAGTAGCCCAGCAAATCGCCCTCTATGCCAAGTACACCAAACTGCGCAGCGCGGTGGTGTTTGGGGGCATGGACATGAAGCCACAAACGCTGGAGCTGAAAAAAGGGGTCGAAGTGCTGGTGGCGACACCGGGCCGCCTACTCGATCACATTGAAGCCAAGAATGCGGTACTCAACCAAGTCGAGTATGTGGTGCTGGACGAGGCCGACCGCATGTTGGACATTGGCTTTTTGCCCGACTTGCAGCGCATCCTCAGTTATTTGCCGCAGCAGCGCACCACGCTATTGTTCAGTGCGACTTTCTCGCCCGAAATTAAACGCTTGGGCAACAGCTATTTGCAGAACCCGGTCACTATCGAAGTGGCCCGCCCGAACCAAACTGCCTCCACGGTGGAGCAGCGTTTTTATACCGCTACCGATGAAGACAAGCGCCGTATCATCCACCAAGTCCTGAAAGACCGGGGTATTAAACAGGCGTTTATCTTTGTCAACAGCAAACTCGGTTGTGGCCGCTTGGCGCGCAGTTTGGAGCGTGAGGGCCTGAAGACCGCCGCCTTGCATGGCGACAAGAGCCAAGATGAGCGCCTGAAAGCGCTAGAAGCCTTCAAACAGGGCGAAGTTGATTTGCTGGTTTGTACCGATGTGGCCGCGCGTGGTCTGGACATCAAAGATGTGCCAGCGGTATTCAACTTTGATGTGCCTTTTAATGCAGAAGACTACGTCCACCGGATTGGCCGCACTGGCCGTGCGGGTGCTTCGGGCTTGGCCGTTACCTTGGTATCCGGCAGTGATGCCCGTTTAGTGGCCGACATCGAAAAGCTGCTCAAAACCAAGCTCAACGTCGAAACCCTGCCACTGAATGAGGTGGTGTCTGAGCGCAGCCGCCACAGCGAAAGCCGCAGCGAGCGTTATGAACGTCCGGAACGTTTTGAGCGCGCCGCCCGTCCGTTACAACGTGGTGGTTTCCGGCCAGCCATGCCCTCGCGTGACCCATTTTTTGACAAACCCTACGAACCGCCACCGGCCAACGTGGTGGCCCAATGGGACACCAGCCGCACGCCAGCCGTGCGCGGCCAGTCGAATAATATCAAGCCCAAGCGCAAGTTGGCAGCGCTGTTCAAACCGCAAACCATACCCCCGGCACCAACTGTGCCAGAAGCAGGCTTGGGTACGGCACAGCCGCCTTCCAGTAGCCAGCCTTAACCGGGTTTTTGCGCCTGCGGGCAGCGCACCTGCAGCAGCTCGCGTTCGGCCAGTGTGGTGCCAAAGCGCACCGCACTGAGGCAACCGCCCCACACACAGCCCGTGTCCAGCGCCAGCACGTCGGGCCGATTGAGCCAACCCAGCGTAGACCAATGCCCAAAGGCCACCAATTGGCCCCGGGTACGCCGCTCTGGCAGCTCAAACCACGGTAGTAGGCCCGGCGGCGTGGCGGTGGCACTTTCAGTGCTGGCAAAGTCCATGACCCCGGCCGCAGAGCAAAAGCGCAGACGCGTTAGGGCGTTGACAATGACACGCAGTCGGTCGATGCCTTGCAGTTGGTAGCTCCAGTGGTCTGGGGCATTGCCGTACATTTGGCGCAAAAACAGGGGCAAATCTCGGCTGCGTAACACCGTGTGCACTTCTTGGGCCAAGGTCAAGGCTTGCTCTATGTCCCACTGTGGTAAGACACCCGCATGCACCAGCAGCATGGTTTGCCCGTGGTGTTCTACCTGACGTGCTAAGGGTTGTTGGCGCAACCAATCGAGCAGCACCATGCGGTCGGGTGCTTGCAGCACCGGGGCCAAGGTATCACGCGCTGAGGGTTTACGCGCCCCATGCGCTACGGCCAACAGGTGCAGGTCGTGGTTGCCCAAAAGGCTGAGCAGGGCACCATCGGCAGCCATACAGCGGCGCAATACCTGCACCGAAGCTGGCCCCCGATTGACCAAATCGCCGAGCAAATAGACCGTATCTCGGCTAGGAGAAAAGTCTATCTGCGCTAGCAGCCGCTCTAGCGCCTCGTCACAGCCCTGCACGTCCCCAATACAGTAAATGGCCATGATGGTGGCAGTCCACTTTAGACGTTGATGGCGCTTTGTGAGCCCGCTTGTTGGCGCAGGGCAAATTTTTGGATTTTGCCGGTGCTGGTCTTGGGCACTTCGCCAAAAATGACGTGGCGCGGCACTTTAAAGCCTGCCAAATGCAGTTTGCAGTGCGCCACAATGTCTTCTACCGTCGTGGTAGCACCCAGTTTCAGCTCGATAAAGGCACAGGGGGTTTCACCCCATTTCGGGTCGGGCTTGGCCACCACGGCTGCGGCCAGTACGTCGGGGTGACGGTACAGCACGTCTTCTACCTCAATCGAGGAGATGTTCTCGCCGCCCGAGATGATGATGTCTTTGCTACGGTCTTTGATTTTGATGTAGCCATCGGGGTATTGCACCGCCAAATCGCCACTGTGGAACCAGCCGCCCGCAAAGGCTTCTTCGGTGGCTTTGGGGTTTTTCAGGTAGCCCTTCATGGCGATGTTGCCTCGGAACATGATTTCACCCATCGTCTCGCCATCGTGCGGCACGGGTTGCATGGTTTCGGGATTGAGCACCATGGCAGCGCGTTGCAGGTGGTAGCGCACCCCTTGGCGGGCATTCAGGCGGGCGCGTTCGCCGATGTCGAGGGTGTTCCAATCGTCGTGTTTGGCGCAGACGGTAGCTGGGCCGTAGACTTCGGTCAGGCCATAGACATGGGTCAGGTCAAAGCCCATTTTTTCCATGCCTTCAATCATGGATGCGGGGGGCGCAGCACCGGCCACCATTGTTTTGACTCCGGCAGGGATGCCTTCTTTCATGGCGGCGGGGGCATTTACCAGCAGGCTTTGCACAATCGGGGCACCGCAATAGTGGGTGACACCGTGGTTGCGAATCGCGTCAAAAATGGCTTGGGCATCGACACGGCGCAGGCAGACGTTCACGCCTGCACGGGCTGCGACAGTCCAAGGGAAGCACCAGCCATTGCAGTGGAACATGGGCAGCGTCCACAGATAGACGGCGTGTTTGGGCATGTCCCATTCCAGTACATTGGAGATGGCATTGATGGCCGCGCCCCGGTGGTGATAGACCACGCCCTTAGGGTTGCCGGTGGTGCCGCTGGTGTAGTTCAGGGCAATGGCATCCCATTCATCGGTAGGCAGCTCCCAAGCGAACTGGGCATCACCACTGGCCACGAAGTCTTCGTAGGTGGTGCTGCCTAGGCGTTGCGCTGCTGGGCCATACAGGGCATCCTCGACATCGATCAGCAGCAGGGGCGCACTGCTTTGGCGCAAGGGCAAGGCTTTGGCGACAACGCTGGCAAATTCGGGATCGACGATCAGCGCCTTGGCCTCGCCGTGGTCTAGCATAAAGGCGATGGCTTCGGGGTCGAGTCGGGTGTTGAGGGTATTGAGCACCGCACCGGCCATGGGGATACCAAAGTGGGCTTCTACCATCGGGGGGGTGTTGGGCAGCATCACGGCCACGGTATCGTTCTTGCCAATGCCAGCGCGTTGCAAGGCGCTAGCCAATTGACGGCAGCGGCTATAGGTTTGGCCCCAAGTTTGACGCAAATCGCCATGCACAATCGCCAGCCGATCCGAGTACACCTCGGCGGTACGCTCAATGAAGCCCAAGGGCGACAGTGGGGCAAAGTTGGCAGCGTTGCGTGACAGGTCTTGGTCGTAGATAGAGATCATGGAAAAGAAGATTCAGACAATAAACGCCCGGCAAAGCCACGGCGGCGGAGAGGAAGCCAGTTTACGCGCAACGCCAACCGTTATTTGCGCTGCTGTTGCAGCGCTGTGCGTACGGCTTGCCCTAGCTCAATGACGGCCAACGCATAGTAGCTAGACCAGTTGTAACGCGTGATGGCGTAAAAATTGTCTGTGCCTGCCACATAGCTGGGCGGTTGTGGGCCGTTTTTGAGTTCGATCAGCGCCAGCATGCCGCTGTGGTTTTGTCCGGCGCGGTCTAATTGCACCCCATGTTCGGCCATTTCATGGGCGCTGAAGCTGGGTCGAATATCTGGCGCTAGCAGGGCAGGCAAATCGACCCCAGCCGGGTCTAATTGCAATGGGTAGTGCGTGGGCAAGCCTGGTTGCCAGCCATGTGCAACAAAGTAGTTGGCGACCGAGTGGATAGCATCTTGCACATTGCTAAACAGGTCGATCTGACCGTCGCCATCGCCATCCACGGCATAACGCACCCAGCTGGAGGGCATGAATTGGCCCAAGCCCATGGCACCGGCATAGCTGCCGCGTGGTTGTGCCGGGTCGATGCCATTCTGCTGTGACAAGGCCAGCAATTGTTCTAGCTCACCCTGAAAATAGGCTTGCCGCGCTGCTGCGCGTGGGTGGGCTGCTGGAAAATCAAAAGCCAATGTAGCCAGTGCATCCAGCACCCGGAAATTGCCCATTTGTTTGCCATACAGCGTTTCCACCCCAATGATGCCGACGATGATTTCGGCGGGGACACCGTAGCGGCGCTCGGCTTGGGCCAGAGTGGCGCGGTGTTCGCGCCAAAAGCGCACCCCGGCCCGGATACGCACCGGCTCGACAAAACGGCTGCGGTAAGCGCGCCAGTTTTTTTCTCCACTGGGGCCAGAGGGCAACATCAGCGGCGGAATGCGCGGCAGAAAACGTGCTTGGCCAATGGTGCTGCGCACCCAGTCTATATCCCACTGGCGGCGCTCGGCCAGCTCTTGGGCAAACTGCATGGCTTCGCTATGCTGGGCGTAACGCGGGCTGTGTGTGGCAGCTGCCGCAGGGGTGGGTTTGGGCGGTGCCTGTGCCAGTGCTGGATGGGCAGGAGCACTGCTGAATGTGCAGCACAGTAACAGGGAGGCAGTGAAAAATCTGGGGTGCATGAACAGACAAAAAATTAGGAAGAGCGTGCCACAGGCCAGGGTAGTTGTGACCAGCGCCGTTGCAAGTTGCGCAGCGTGGGCACAGCTTGCTGGGGTGGGGCATAGCGCGATTGTTCCAGCTCTAGCAGCCAGGCGCACAGGGGTTGGGCGCTAGGGCCAAAATGGGCCTGTACTTGGGTGGCGATGGCGCGTGGTGGGGTGCTGTCGGGCAGTGACAGCCCGGCTTGGGCCAAACGTTGGCGCGTGCGTGCCAGCAGCCGTAGCCAAGGGTTGTGCTGGCGGCGCTCCCACAAAGTCCAAGCAGCCCCGAGCAGTGCTGCCAGTCCGAGCAGCCCGGCCAGAATGCGTGTTAAGTCTTGCCAACTCGGGGTGCTAAAACCCAGTGCTTTTAACAAGTCCAGTTGGCGACTTTGGGTGTAGTTGAGCACCCACTGGTTCCAGTGGTTGTTCATGGCCTCCCAGACGGCACGCAGTTGTTGCACCATGCCGGGGCTGATGACACTGCCTACAGCCGCCCCGAAGATACCCTGTGGTGCTGCCAAGCGCTGGAACAGACCGATGCGGCTCGGGGCGACTGCCCCAGTGGGGTCTACACGTACCCAACCACGCCCTTCTTGCCACACTTCCGCCCAGGCATGGGCATCACTTTGGCGTACGGTCCAGTAGCCATCGACACCATTGAGTTCACCGCCTTGGTAGCCGGTGACAATGCGGGCCGGTACTCCGGCCGCGCGCAGGGCAATCACGAATGAAGACGCAATATGCTCGCAAAACCCAGCTTTACGGTCAAACCAAAACTCATCGGCGCTGTCGGTGCCGTACACGCCCGGTTCTAGGGTGTAGCTGTAGCCGCCGGTTTTCAGCTGTGCCAGCAGTGCGGCCACCAATGCCGGGGTGCCGCCGGCGGCAATGGCAGGCTCGGCACGCAGTTGCCGCACCCAAGCCACGGTGCGCGGGTTTGATGTCGATGGCAGGGCTGCCATTGCCTGCAATCCGGGGCTCGGGCGCGTGGGGCCGTGCAGAAAATCAGGGTAACTCTCGGCGCTGTAGCGCACCACATCGCTGATCGGGCGGCTAGACAGCCATTGCAGATCAGGGCCCATCAGGCTGTGCATGCCCGCCAGTGCAGGTCTGGCTTTCGCGGCCTCCATCAGTAACAGCCAAGGCCGTTGGTGCGGCTCCAAGGTCACGGTGTAGCGCACGGGCTCGCCACGCACGCGCAAATTGGCGGGTAAAGCCCATTGCTCTGCGAATGGATCTTGGCGTACCGAGGGCGCACGCCATTGGCGGCCATCAAAGTCTGACAACACCGGCCCGCGAAAATACAGTTGGGAGGCGGCTGGTGCTTTTTGCTCTGGGGTGTCAAACCGAATCCGCATGACCACACTATCGTCCAGAGCCAACTTTGCCACATTCCCCACTTCCATCGTACCGGACAAGCCACTGCGTCCGGTCAGGGCATCGTTAGGCAAGCCCCACAGTGGGGCCATGCGCGGAAAAAACATGAACAAGGCCAGCATGATCGGGGTGCCCAACGCTGCCATCATGGCGGCCGTGCGCAATGGCAGTAGCAGCGGCGGGCGGCCCACGGGCATATGGGCATTCACCAGTGCGGTGAGCAAACCCATCAGAGCCACCAACATGGCCGCTGCCGTGAGCAGCGATTGCGAGAAAAAGAAATTGCTCAACAGGGTGAAAAAGCCCAAAAAGAACACTACCAGCGCATCGCGCCGCGCGCGCAGTTCTAGTGTTTTGAGGGTGAGCAACAGCACCACCAAGGTCACACCTGCATCGCGGCCCAGAATGGTGCGGTACGTCAACAAGGTAGCTCCCACGGCGATGGTCACCGCGATCAGTAGCAGCCAGCGTTGTGGCAGTGGCTGACCCTGCCATGCCAACACAGCGCGCCAGAGCAAAAAGCCTGCCGCCAAGCTGCTGGCCCACCACGGCAAATGGGCGATTTGCGGTGCAATCACCCATGCAATCACGCCCAACATAAACAGGGTGTCGCGCGCGTCGCGCGGTAAGGTGGCCAGGGTGTGGCGCAGGCTGGTTCGGTCGGTGCTTGCAGTAGCGTTCATAGGGCGATACAGAGGGCACTTAAGCCAAAGCCAGTGCTTCTAAACAGCGCTGGCGCTGGGTGGCACCACTGCCGGGGGCAATCTCTATGCCGGGTAGGCGCAGGCCATAGTCCAGCCCAAGGCGGTCGGCCTGTAATACCCATGCTGTTAGGCGCGACAGCCGGGCCTCCGGGTCTGTTAGGCCGGTGCGTTCTGGGGCTAACCACAACTCGTGGCGCTGCATTTGCAGGCTGTCACGGCTGACCAGGTTGTCACTGCCAGTAGCCAAGGCTTGGGCGGCCTTCTTCCAGACGACCAGTTGTTGCGGGTCTCCGCGACGGTAGGCGCGCACGCCTTCAAAATCGCCCATGCCTTGGCTGTGGGCACTGCCGGTGCCACTGGCATGGGGTTCACCGGGTGGCAAAGGGGGGGGCGGCACTTCGGGGGCCGGATAGACCAAGACCTGTGCTGCTGGTCGCCACAAGGCCCAAACGCGAAAAGTGCCCAACGGAAAGCGGGTTTCTGCCGTTAGCACCGGCAGGGAATGTCGCCCCCGATGGCTGGGCGCAAAAGCCACTTGCACCTTGGCACTGCCTTGGGCGGGCACATCCGTCCAGGCCCATTGTTGGCTGCCCTGCACTGCCACGGCAATACCAAAGCGGGTGCTGCGCCGCTCGCTGCTCAATTGGACATCCAACACAGCACTTTGGCCCAGAAAATACGCTTCTGGCGGCTGCAAATGCAGCGTAAGGCCGCGCAGCGTGCCGTGGCAGATGTGCATACCCACGACAGCACTACCGGCCAACAAAAAAGTGAGCAAATAACCCAGATTGAGTTGGTAGTTGATCGAGGCCACCAGCAACACCAGCAGCGTGAGCGCCAACATCCAGCCGGGGCCGGTGGGCAAAATATACACATTGCGCTGTGTCAGCGTCAGGGTATCGTTGGGCTGCAAACGGGCCAGCCACCATTGATGCCAGCGCTGGCGTAAAAAGAACAAAGGGCCACGCATGGGGTCAGGGTAACGGTACGCTATCGACCATCGCCAACACCTGCTCTACTGCCCCGCGCCCCGCGTTGCCGACCGGAACCAAGCGGTGGGCAATGGTTTGCGCGATGATGGCTTGCACATCATCGGGGGCTACATAGTCGCGACCACTGATCAGCGCTTGTGCTTTGGCGGCCCGCACCAAGGCAATACCTGCCCGTGGCGATAGCCCCTGCACAAACCAGCGCCCAGAGCGCGTGGCAGCAATCAAATCCTGTACATAGTCCAACAGTGGATCGGCGGCGTGAATCGCCAAGACGGCTTGCTGTAGCTCGGCCAGTTCAGCCGCAGAGAGCACTGGGGTCACGCTGGCCGCCATATGCCGCCGGTCGCTGCCCGCCAGCAGCAGGCGTTCTGATTGCCGGTCGGGGTAGCCCAAGGAGATTCGCATTAAAAACCGATCCAATTGCGATTCGGGCAAGGCATACGTACCCAGTTGGTCTTGCGGGTTTTGCGTGGCAATGACAAAAAATGGCTGTGGTAAGGGGCGGGTTTCGCCTTCAGCCGACACTTGTTTTTCTTCCATCGCCTCCAGCAGGGCGCTTTGGGTTTTGGGGCTGGCACGGTTGATCTCATCGGCCAACAGCACTTGGGTAAACACCGGGCCGGGGTGAAAGACAAAGGCCTCCTGACCGCGCTCGTACACCGAGACCCCAATCAAATCACTCGGCATCAAATCGGCCGTGAACTGTACCCGGGCAAACTGCAAGCCAAAAGTGTGTGCCAGCGCGTGCGATAAAGTAGTCTTGCCGACACCCGGTACATCCTCGATCAGCAGGTGGCCCCCTGCCAACAGGCAGGCCACACAATCTTGGACGCGGGCCGACTTACCCACAATCACCGTGTTAAGCTGATCCAAAAGTGATTTAATTTTTTGCTGTGCTTGCATGGCGCAACGTTATCCGAAAAAAACCGACCGACGGAGACATCCCATGGGAAAGACAGGTTATTACACCCACCGCGATTGCTGGAAACACGAAATGGGCCCCGGCCACCCCGAGTGCCCCGAGCGCCTTGATGCGATTGAAGACCGCCTGCTGATTACCGGCGTGATGGATGCCTTAGAGCGCTACGAAGCCGATGAAGCCGCCTTGGCCGACATTGAGTTGGCGCATGGGCGTTTGCATATTGCATCCATCCGCGGTTTGACCGATTGGTTGCGTGAAGAGGTCGCCGCTGGTGGCCCCGCACACACCCAAGTCGATCCCGACACCTCTATCAATGTGCATACTTGGAAGGCCGCTTTGCGGTCGGCTGGTGCAGCCTTGGGGGCGACCGATGCTGTGATGGCGGGTGAGTTGGAAAACGCCTTCTGTGCCATCCGTCCGCCCGGACACCACGCCTGCCGTGACAAAGCGATGGGCTTTTGCTTCTTCAACAACGTCGCCATTGCCGCCAAGTATGCCTTGGACCGCTACAACCTCAAGCGCGTGGCGGTGATTGACTTTGATGTACACCACGGCAACGGCACGGAAGATATCTTGGCCGGTGATGAGCGCGCACTCATGGTCAGCTTTTTCCAGCATCCGTTCTTTCCGTACAACGGCGATAAAAACCCAGCCCCCAACATGCTCAATGTGCCCGTAGCGGCCTACACCAAGAGCATGGACATCCGCGAAATCATCGAAACCACTTGGATTCCGCGCCTAGAGGCGTTCCAGCCCGAAATGATTTTCATCAGCGCTGGTTTTGATGCCCACCGCGAGGATGACATGGGCCAACTGGGCTTGGTAGAGCAAGACTACACGTGGATTACCCTGCGCATCAAAGACATTGCCCGGCGCTTCTCGCAAGGCCGTATCGTCTCTTGCCTTGAGGGTGGCTATGTGCCCAGCGCCCTGGCACGCAGCGTCGAAGCCCATTTGCGCGTGTTGGCCGATCTGTAAGCGGAGCAGCAGCATGGTTTCTGATGTCTCTGACACCCCCTCGGGCCTGCTGCTGGTGCAGCAAGACGCGCGGGGCGTGGTCACGCTCACCCTCAACGATCCAGCCCGCTTTAACGCTTTAGGGGCCGAGATGCTGGCGGCTTTGCAAACCGCACTCGATAGCCTCGCCCAAGATGAGCGCGTGCGCGTGGTGGTGCTGGCGGCCAATGGCAAGGCTTTCTGTGCTGGGCATAACCTGAAAGATATGGCAGCCCACCCCGAGCTGGCTTGGTACCAAGCCCTGTTTGCCCAGTGCAGCAAGGTGATGTTGTCGATTCAGCGTCTGCCCGTGCCCGTGATTGCCAAGGTGCAAGGCATGGCGACTGCTGCAGGCTGCCAATTGGTGGCCCAATGCGATTTGGCCGTGGCTGTCGAGCAAGCCACCTTTGCCACCAGCGGCATCCATTACGGCCTGTTCTGCGCCACCCCCAGTGTGCCCTTGGTGCGTAATCTGCCTATCAAGCAAGCGATGGAAATGCTACTGACAGGCGATTTCATCGATGCCGCTACGGCACGCGAGCAAGGGCTGCTCAACCGGGTGGTAGCCGCGCAGATGCTGGATGCCGAAGTAGAAAAGTTGGTGCAAGCCATCGTGCAAAAACCGCGCACCGCCATCACCATGGGCAAAGCCTTGGTGTACCAACAGCGCGAATTGGGCCTCGATGCCGCTTACCAACTGGCAGGCCAAACCATGGCCGTCAATATGATGGACGCTGCCGCGCAAGAAGGCGCACGCGCCTTTGCCGAAAAGCGCCCACCCGCTTGGAAGCAGCCCACCACCCCTTAAAAAGGAAACACAGCAAACAATGGCCAAAGCAAGCCCCCCGCCAGTGATGTTCGATGATGTAGGCAACTGGTTTCAGTCGTTCCTACAGCCCACCGTGTTGATTGAATTGGGCTCGCTGGCGCTGTGTGTGCTGCTGGCTTGGCTGGTAGTCTCTGGCCTGCGCCGTGCCATCGGCCAGGGCGATGGCCCTTCGATCTGGTTTGGGCAAAAAATACTCGATGGCGCTTTGTTTCCGCTGCTGTTGTTGGGCTTGGGCTACGTGGCCCAAGCGCTGCTCACGCAATGGCTTGCCTTGGCGGTGTTCAAGGTTGCCATTCCGGTATTGATGGCCTTGGTGGTGATTCGCATTGGCGTGAAGGTGTTGCAGGTGGCCTTTCCACGTGCTACTTGGGTGGTGCCAATTGAGCGCAGCATCTCTTGGCTGGCTTGGGGTTGTATGGTGCTGTGGGTGACCGATCTGTTGCCCTTGGTGTTGCAAGACTTGGAAGACATCCGCTGGAAGGTGGGGGGCTCCACCCTGTCTTTACGCACCATTTTGGAAGGCATCCTCACGTCGGGTGCCGTGTTAATTCTGACCCTGTGGGTCTCTGCCGCTATTGAGGCCCGTTTGCTGCGCTCGGCCAGTGGCAGTGATTTATCGGTACGCAAAGCCCTGAGCAACGTAGCGCGGGCGGTGTTTGTCTTTATCGGCCTGATTTTTGCGCTCTCTACCGTCGGTATCGACTTGTCAGCCCTCTCTGTGTTGGGTGGGGCCGTGGGCGTGGGCATTGGTTTTGGTTTGCAAAAATTGGCGGCCAACTATGTCAGTGGTTTTGTGATTTTGGCCGAGCGCAGTGTCCGCATTGGCGACAACGTGCGTATCGACAATTTTGAAGGCCGCGTGACCGACATCACGACACGCTACACCGTGATTCGTTCGGGTGCTGGGCGCGAGTCGATTGTGCCCAACGAGATGCTGATTACCCAGCGGGTCGAAAACTTCTCGCTGGCCGATCCACGGGTTTGGCACTCTACCGTGGTCAGTGTGGCCTACGAAAGCGATGTCGATTTGGTCATGCGGCTGTTGCAAGAAGCGGCTTTGGTCAGCGAGCGCGTATTGCGCGACCCAGCCCCCAGCGTGGCCCTGTCGGCCTTTGGGGCCGATGGCTTAGAGTTTACCGTCGGTTTTTGGATTGCCGACCCCGAAAACGGCCTGCTCGGCCTGCGCTCCCAAATCAACTTGGCTATCTTGCGTGCTTTGCGCGACCACGGCATCGAAATCCCTTATCCACAGCGGGTGGTGCAGTTCAATGGCCCTGTTCCAGCTGGTGTGCCAACGGCTTCTGTGCTGGCTGGGGCTGCCTAAGTCCGCCGTACAGCATAGAATGTTGCATCTTACGTAAACGTCAATTCAACGTCCATTTAATCAACAACCCTCTTAGGAGCCGCAGTTATGAAGGTATTGGTCCCAGTCAAGCGCGTGGTGGACTACAACGTGAAAGTCCGCGTGAAGTCTGATGGAACGGGCGTGGACATCGCCAACGTCAAAATGAGCATGAACCCGTTTGACGAAATCGCTGTTGAAGAAGCGGTGCGCCTGAAAGAAAAGGGTTTGGTGACCGAAGTGGTGGCCGTCTCTTGCGGTGTGGCCCAATGCCAAGAAACCCTGCGTACTGCCATGGCTATCGGCGCTGACCGCGCCATCTTGGTCGAAACCGATGCCGAACTGCAACCGCTGGCCGTGGCCAAGCTGCTCAAGGCACTGGTGGACAAAGAACAACCCGGCCTCATCATTTTGGGCAAACAAGCCATCGACGACGATGCCAACCAAACCGGCCAAATGCTGGCTGCTTTGGCCGGTCTGCCCCAAGCCACCTTTGCCAGCAAAGTAGAACTGGCCGATGGCAAAGCCCAAGTCACGCGCGAAGTGGATGGCGGCTTAGAAACCCTGTCCTTGAGCCTGCCCGCTGTGATTACCACCGACCTGCGCCTCAATGAGCCGCGCTACGTCACCCTGCCCAATATCATGAAGGCGAAAAAGAAGCCGCTGGAAAACATCAAGCCCGCCGATTTGGGTGTCGATGTGGCTCCGCGCCTCAAAACCCTGAAAGTGAGCGAGCCACCGCAACGCGGCGCGGGTGTCAAAGTGGCCGACGTGGCGACACTGGTAGCCAAGCTCAAGACCGAAGCCAAGGTACTGTAAAAAACTGCGAAGCATCAAGGATAAAAACATGACGACCCTCGTTATTGCAGAACACGACAACGCCAGCCTCAAGGGCGCAACCCTCAACACCATCACCGCTGCCGCTGCTATCGGTGGTGACATCCATGTGCTGGTGGCTGGTCACAATGCGGGTGCTGCGGCCCAAGCGGCCAGCCAAGTTGCCGGTGTGAGCAAGGTATTGCACGCCGATGGCCCAGCGTTGGCCCATGCCTTGGCCGAAAACGTTGCCGCCCAAGTGCTGGCCGTGGCGGGCAACTACAGCCACATTTTGTTTGCTGCTACAGCCAACGGTAAAAATGCTGCACCCCGCGTCGCCGCCCTGCTGGACGTGGCCCAAATCAGCGAAATCAGTAAAGTGGTGTCGGCAGACACCTTTGAGCGCCCAATTTACGCTGGCAACGCCATTGCCACCGTACAAAGCAGCGACAGCGTGAAGGTGATTACCGTGCGCGGTACTGGCTTTGATGCCGCTGCGGCTACTGGTGGTAGCGCTGCTGTGGAAACTGTGGCTGCCGTGGCCGATGCCGGCAGCAGCAGTTATGTTGGCAGCGAAATTGCCAAGAGCGACCGCCCTGAACTGACCGCCGCCAAAATTATCGTTTCGGGTGGCCGCGCCTTGGGCAGCGCTGAGAAGTTCCAAGAAGTCATCACCCCCTTGGCGGACAAGCTGGGCGCAGCCATCGGTGCCAGCCGCGCTGCTGTCGATGCAGGCTATGCACCCAACGACTGGCAAGTGGGTCAAACCGGCAAAATCGTTGCGCCCCAGTTGTATATTGCCTGCGGTATTTCGGGTGCCATCCAGCACTTGGCCGGCATGAAAGACAGCAAGGTGATTGTGGCGATCAACAAAGACCCCGAAGCGCCTATTTTTAGTGTGGCTGACTACGGCCTAGAGGCCGACTTGTTCCAAGCCGTGCCTGAGCTGGTGAAACAGCTCTAAGTCGCTAACACGACGACAGGGGGGCAACAGGCCCCCTTTTGTGTTTCAGGGGCTCCTACCGTAGGGCAAACCGATATTTCTGTGGGTTGGGGCCTGTCCTTGTTTTGTTGTTCAGGAAAATTGCGCCATGAGTTACACCGCTCCCGTCAAAGATATGCTGTTTGCCATCGAGCATTTGGCACACCTAGAGCAAATTGCCCAGATTCCCGGTTTTGAAGATGCTGGCCTAGACACCGCCCAAGCAGTGCTAGAAGAGTGCGCCAAGTTCAATGAAAACGTGGTGGCTCCGCTCAATTGGGAAAGTGATAAGAACCCTTCTAGCTGGCAAGATGGCAACGTTACCACCTCGCCCGGCTTCAAAGAAGCCTACCGCCAATTTACCGAGGCGGGTTGGCAAGGCCTGCAACACCCGGTGGATTTTGGCGGCCAAGGCTTGCCCAAAGCCATCGGTGCTGCCTGCGCCGAGATGGCCCATAGCGCCAGCATGAGCTTTGCTCTGTGCCCTATGTTGACCGATGGCGCGATTGAAGCCCTGCTCACTGCTGGCTCCGATGAACTCAAAGCCACCTACCTAGAAAAGCTGGTCAGCGGTGAATGGACAGGTACCATGAACCTGACCGAGCCCCAAGCAGGCTCCGACCTGGCCGCTGTACGTAGCCGCGCCCAACCGCAAGACGATGGCAGCTACAAAATTTTTGGTACCAAAATTTTTATCACCTATGGCGAACACGACATGGCCGAGAACATCGTCCATTTGGTGCTGGCACGGGTGCAAGGCGCACCCGAGGGCGTGAAGGGTATCAGCCTGTTTGTCGTACCTAAGTTCTTGGTCAATGCCGACGGTTCTTTGGGCGCGCGCAATGATGTCGAATGCGTCAGCATTGAGCACAAACTCGGCATCAAGGCCAGCCCCACCGCCGTGTTGCAGTTTGGCGACCACGGTGGCGCTATCGGCTACTTGGTGGGCGAGGAGAACCGAGGCTTAGAGTACATGTTCATCATGATGAACTCGGCCCGCTACGCCGTGGGGGTGCAAGGCATTGCCGTGTCAGAGCGTGCCTACCAAAAGGCCGTGCAATACGCCCGCGAGCGTGTGCAAAGCCGTCCGGTAGATGGCAGCATCAAGGCCAGCGCTGCCATCATCCACCACCCCGATGTGCGCCGTATGCTCATGACCATGCGTGCCACGACCGAGGGCTGCCGCGCCTTGGCGATTGTGGCCGCAGGTGCGTACGATGCAGCACACCACCACCCCGATGCGGCGGTGCGCCAACAAAACACCGCCATTTACGAGTTTTTAGTGCCCTTGGTCAAAGGCTACAGCACCGAGGCCAGCATTGAAGTGACCTCGCTTGGCGTACAGGTGCATGGAGGCATGGGCTATATCGAAGAAACTGGTGCTGCCCAGTACTTCCGTGATGCCCGTATTTTGACGATTTACGAAGGTACGAGCGCTATCCAAGCCAATGATTTGGTGGGCCGTAAAACGGTGCGCGATGGCGGTCAAACCGCGCAAAACATTGCCACGCAAATTGCCCAAACCGAAGTAGACTTGCAAGACAGTGGCACTCCGGCGGCAATGGCAGTAGCACAAAACCTGCAACTGGCACGCCAAGCCTTTACCGAAGTGGTCGAGTTCATTTTGGCCAACGCCAAGAGCCAGCCCAATGCCGTCTATGCCGGTAGCGTGCCTTACATGATGTTGGCGGGTAATTTGGTGGCTGGTTGGCAATTGGCCCGTAGCCTGTTAGTGGCACAAGAGCAATTGACCCACGGCCAAGACGCAGCTTTTATGCAGGCCAAGATTACCACCGCACAGTTCTACGCTGAGCACATCTTGGTCAAGGCCAGCAGCTTGCGCGATAGCATCGTGCGCGGCGCTGCCAGCGTCACCGCACTGGCCTTAGACGCGTTCTAACTCAGCAGCAGGGCTGGGATGGAGGCTGCACCGCAGGTGCGGCTTCCAGCATGCGTGCCACATAGCGGGCAATTAAGTCCACTTCTAAATTGACTTGGCTGCCCACGCGCAAATACTGCAAAGCAGTGTTTTGTACCGTGTGCGGAATCAGGTTGATGCTGACCTCACAGCCTTGGGCGCTATCGGTGGTGCGGTTGACTGTCAAGCTCACGCCGTTGATGACGATAGAGCCTTTGTAGGCCAAAAAACGGCCTAACTCTGGCGGGGCCAGCACGCGCAACTCCCAACTTTCCCCCACTGGCCCAAAGTGGGTCACTTGGCCCAAGCCATCCACATGACCGGACACCAAATGGCCGCCCAGCCGGTCATTGGCACGCAGGGCTTTTTCTAGGTTGATTGGGCCTTCGGTATCTAAGCCGGTGGTTTTGTCCAGCGATTCTGCCGAAATGTCGATGGTGAATTGCTGCTGCGCTACGTCTAGCGTCGTCACCGTCATGCAAGCACCGTTCAGGGCGATGCTATCGCCCAAGCCCACATCGTCTAAATAGCCCGCTGGGGTGGTGATGGTGAGGCGTTTGCCATGTGAAGGCGCAGCGCCCAAGGGTTGCACGGCAGCAATACGCCCCATGCCCGTGATAATTCCAGTAAACATAGCGCAGATTGTGCCTAAAAATCGGCCCTGCCGGGTGGCCGCGCTAACAGACGCACATCAGGCCCGACCTGCTCTACAGCTGTGAATTCCAAGGCTTGTCCTTGTGCCAGTGCTTGCAATGGCCCTAGATCGCTCATGCCTCTGCCTTGTCCGAGGAGCAACGGTGCCAAATACAGCAATAGCTCGTCCACCAGCCCAGCACGTAGCAAGGCTCCGTTGAGCCTCTGTCCCGCCTCCACATGCAGTTCATTCATGCCCCGCTGGCCCAAATCGCGCAGCATAGCCGCCAAATCGACCTGTCCTTCTGGGGTCGGTAGGGGCACCACGGTGGCCCCTTGCGCCTGCAGTGCGGCTTGGCGTTGCAAAAAACCAGCCTCTTGGCTGGCGCTGGTATAAATGAGCACCGCTCGCTCGGTGGTGAACAGCTGAGCGTTGGGGGGCGTTTGCAATTGGCTATCAACAATCACTACCTGTGGTTGGCGTGGCGTAGGCAGCTCGCGCACATCCAAACGCGGGTTGTCGGCCAGTATGGTGCCGCTACCGGTCAGAATGGCACAGGCACGCGCTCGCCAAGCGTGGCCATCGGCGCGTGCCTCGGCAGAGGTAATCCATTGGCTGGCTCCATTGTGCAGTGCCGTCACACCATCCAACGAAGCGGCCACTTTCAGGCGCACCCAAGGTATGCCCCGTACCATGCGGCTCAAAAAACCAATGTTCAGTGCGCGAGACTCCACAGCTCCTAGCCCCACTTCCACGGTCACGCCAGCAGCCTGTAGACGGGCAAAACCTTGGCCGCCCACCAGTGGATTGGGGTCTTGCATTGAGGCCACTACCCGACCTATGCCTGCCGTTATCAAGGCATCACAGCAAGGCCCGGTGCGTCCTTGGTGTGCGCAAGGCTCCAGCGTCACATAAGCCGTAGCGCCATGCACATCATGGCCTGCCGCAGCTGCATCGCGCAGTGCCATGATTTCGGCATGGGGGCCACCGGCTTGCTGGGTGTAACCTTGGCCTAGCACTTTGCCAGTGGCATCGGCAATCACGCAACCCACACGCGGGTTGGGGTTGGAAAGAAAAAGCGCTTGGGCGGCTAACCCAAGCGCGTGCGACATCAAAGAGGCGGGTGTGGTCATGGTACCTGCGATGGTAGCGCAGGCCCATCTTATTTACCCCAGCACTCCGTCACGATGTCACCCGTGGTAACCCCTTTGGCCCCACGCAAACCAGCCTGGTTCAGAGTGTAGTTGCCGCATTTATCTCCGCTTTGCGATCCCTTGGGCGTAGCTGTCAGGGTATAGGTTGCCCCATCGGTGGAGACAATTGAAATATCGTACCGGTCGTTGGGTGCTTTCTTCAGGTTCGCAGGGAAAGCCGCAGTGAGTGGGTAAGTGCCGGTAGCCGTAGCCGCCCGCTCTAGCCACTGTGCTGCTTGCAACAAGCTAGCCCGGGCCTCGGCCCGGTGCCCCCGCCGTACATACTCGGTGTAACTGGGGTAGGCAATGGCCGACAAAATACCGACGACAGCTATCACAATCATCAGTTCAATCAGGGTGAAACCTTTTTGCTGCGTTGGGGCTGTCTTTTTGATGATGGTGTGCATGTTACAACCCTGTTACTGAATTTGGCGCCAGCTTGGACGCAGAGACTCTTCAGGCATACGCGCCAATTTTTCTTGGTTATTTTTTGCATCAATGTCCACACTTTGGTGTCTGCTGGTACTGATGATAGCGTGTGGCCCCTTGGTCACTTTAGCGCGTGAGATACCAATGTATTTACCATTGACCAAAATTCCATCGCCATTGGCCATGTCAAATTTACCATTTTTATCCTTATCCACCACCTGTACTGTAGGGGCTTTGCCATCCATGATGTTCACAAAGGTTCGGAATTGACGTTCTTCGTCCACCGAACTGGATTCACAGCTTTCTATGTTGGGGTCTACATCTGAGCCCTTGGCTGGAACTTGCGACCAGACAGTCAAGACATTGCTGGCATCGTAAAACCCCATGGGCTTAAGTACGCGCTCACCCACGGCTGGTAAATCTACATACCAGCCATTGAAGCTGGCCCAAGTTTCCTTCTTTAATTCCTGTGAACTGCTCACTGGCTTGATGGCACCATAATCACCACCGCCGACCTCTTCAAAGGTTTGCTGTGCTAATTTGGCTGTGGTAACGCCAGTGCCCAAGGCCGCAGGTGCTGGGATGCCACCGCTGCCCCCAGGATGAATTTCCAGTCGCTTACTTTCACCAGCGCCAACCTCCTTGTAACGAGTGTTGTCCAGCACTGAATACAGGCTCTGCACATCTATACTTTCAGGGTCAGTGCGGGTGATATTGCGACCTGTACCAAAAGCTACCATCATGCCGCCCACACGCACGGTTTTGGCTGTGCTACCGCTACCAGTGGTCATAGTACGATCATTAGCACGCACCGTGGGGGGGCCAGAAATTGCTTGAATTTTGGTGCGTGTGGTCGAGCCTAACGCGGCTGGCCCTCGTGCGGTGAATAATGGGTTACCGCCAAAAGCCACTTTCCAGCTGCTTGCATTGGAGCTGGTGAGGTCAAATTTCCACAAATTACCTAAATTGTCACCTGCATAAACAATGTCGGCACGGTTGTCGCCGTTCAAGTCCACCACGCGTGGTGCGGCCAAGCCATTGTCATTCGCGTTGCCAGTACCTGCTGGTTCGGTGGTGGTGGGAATACGCACCAATTCTTTGTTGCCATCAAGGTATTGGATCAGCAGTACTGGGCGTTGGTTGGTACTGTTGTAGCCATTGCCCAATACCACAGCCCAGCGGTTGTTATTCATGCGTGTAATTTGGCTGCTACGCATGTTGTCATTGTCGTGTAAAACGGGTTTGGCTGTGATGTGGCCAATGTCTTTGTCTTCTGTCACCACTTGTTCACAAGTTGTTTTTTCTAGGCCAGCACTCATAGCCGCACAATTCGGTGCCGGCTCTTGTGAACCACGGGTACGATCCAGTTTGACCAGTTGGGATGCATTCGCCTCGGAAAAACCAGCAATCCCTTGAACGGTATTAGCGGTGGGGTTGGTCACGTCCAGCACAAAATAGCCTTTACCACCCAAGCCCAATGTACCCACCAACAAGGTGCGCCAATCGGGGGTATAGGTACCGTAGCCAGGATCGTCAGGGTCTTGCAGACCACCGTTCATGTCCACGTCCCCAGTCATAGGAGAGCCATCGACAAAATACTTGTGCGATTCGTTATAAGTGGGGTCAGTCAGATAGGTGAGGCTAGGAATGACACCTCGGGGCACATAGGCGATCTTTTCTTCGCCATTGTTGGCCGCAAAGCCGTGCAGCATGCCATCGTTACCACCCACATACAACATGCCGGGGCGCGTGCTGTGGTTGCGTACAAAAGCCGTATACCCTTTCAGCAGGTAGTCTGCTGCTGGAGCACCTGTATACCATACGTCTGAATTGATAATGTCGCCTTGGCGGCTATAGCGTTGGCGGTAGGGTTTGCTGGTAGTGTAACCATCTGGATCAACACCTTCTAGGCTGCGATCACCCCGGATATAGTTTAGCCGCTGCTCACCCTTGGTAGTAGTTTCAGTAGTGCCGCCTGTATTTTTTTGTAACCAAACTTTCTGTGCGGCACTCAGCTTGGTTTCATCGGAAGCCCATTGAAATGGTACACCGCCCTTGTATTGGCTGGTTTCCCACTTATCGCTCCAACTAAGTATCAAACGACTACCAATACTGCTGAGGGCATCGAGCTTGTCTGCGGTATTTTTACCAGCCCAACCTGGATCTGGCGTAGTGGTGCCATTGGATGTGACACGGTCAGCGCTGATAGAACCCTTCCATGCCTTGAGAGGTTCATAAGAGGCCGTATATTTACCTACTTCGCTGCGCGAGACGTTCGAGCCACTGGTAGCGCTGGCACTCAAATCTGGGTCAGTGGCCGTATTGATTTGGCCGAAAATGTCACGGAAAGCCTTTTCGAGATCGGCACCATCTTCTACCGCATAGAAACGACCACGTCCGTTCAGGGCAGCATGCCATAAATCCAAAGAACGTTTATTTTCTGCATCCATCAACGGCCAAGTCTGTGTACCCCTTACGAAGTCCGGAAAGCTGCCGTCATAGCCAAAGGGTACTTGGTTGGTCGGGCTGATAATGGTGGATGCCCCCGGCCAAGTGGTCGCCATAGCACTAAAGCCAATGGTGTAAGTGACCATGTGTGGCCAAGTAGCAGGGTTGTAGCGTGGGTTCCAGTAGCGGTCGAGAATAGCGGGTGAGGTAGTAGTACCAAAGTTTTCAGTGGCTGGGGCTTTGCGGTAGTCGGCAGCTGGTTGCATGGTGCCAGTCATGCTGCTGGCAAAAGAGGGAGGAACGGCCCAACTATAAAAAGCCCAATCAGCAAGGGTGGTTCCGTTGCGGTTGTCACGATAAAGGGCCGATTTTGCTTGGTCTGCTGTTGTAGCACCACCGTACACCATACCATCAGGCAAGGTTAGATTGGTGGCATTGTCGCGTTTGGTAGTGTCTGGCACGGCAATGGCAGTTCCGTTCCACCGACCATCCGTCATCAGGATGTGGTAAGAGCGTCGGCATCCAAGATAAGGCGCACCCGTGACCCCTGGTTCAGAGGCCCAAGGACTGTTGCGTCCGAGAGGCTGACGCATATAGGCATCAGCTTGGCTGAACATTTCGTGGGCTGGTGTCCCATTGTTGGCATCCAACCCATTAATAAAACTGATGAAATTGTTGCGATGGGTGCTGTCTAACACACGCATAGAATTGGTGTTCATGCTGGTGCTGTTGACATTGCTCGCACCAGACGCACCCGCATTATTGTGCATAGCTTGCCAAGCCATTCGGATTTTTTTATCTGGTAGCAAGCCAGTATCACGAATAACCCCACCCACTCCGTTGTATCCAATCAGTGCATACTTCAGCACGTTAATACGGCGGCTGGTCAGCGGCCAAGTACCGTCGGCGTTGGGTGTTCTGTTGTTTTGGGCATCGGTTGAGCCTACACAGTCAGCAGTACTTTCTTTGTTTAAACAAAAATCCATACTGCCTGAATCGTCAATCGAGATGATGACGTTGGGGCGTACATAGGGTTCCACACTTCCAGGCGGTGCCGTGGCCAAATCCAGTGCCCAAGCACCATGTGGGGCCAATGCCGCACTAGCGGCCAAAGCAATCAGGTGTTTACGAAAACGGGGGGCCGCGGTGCGGGGCATAGCGTGCTCCTTTGATCAAATAAGAGTTAGATGCCAATAAATCAGTCTTTACGCATTTGGCGGGCGTAGGTTTGTTGTAATACTGCCATCGTCCCAGGCTTGCGACCGTAGGCCAAGGCTGTCACCCGATATACCACATTGGGCGTTAGGTTCAAACTGAGAAAGTCAGTAACCTTGGTACTGTTGGTACTGATGGTATCACGTACAATCAGACCAGAATTCTTACTGCTTTCGTCATAGCGCAACACTTCAATCCAATACCAACCCCCTCGGTCATCGGCACTACGATCTGCCAAAATGGGATTGGCTGTGCCATTCGCACCATAGGCGGCTCCGGTAAACTCCCCATAGCGTGCGCCGATATTCGGTTTGGTCATTTCTTTCAGTTTGACCTCGCCAGGTTGTAAATTACTGGGTGCTGGGGAAGTACTATCAGTGTAATTCCAAAAATCTTGCCGCCCTGTGCGCTTGGCACATAATCCATAGCTACATTTGGTGGTTTGGTTATCCAATGTTGCGAGCAATAATGCTACATCTTGACCTTCTAGTGGAATTTTAGGTGCGGCGCTGATTTTGTCGCGGCACTGGCTAGCTGTGCAAGGGGTGCCGTCAGCCTTTTCTCCACGAATGTCCAATTCTGCATCTTGTAGCAGTGTTTGGGCTGCTTCAAAAGCACGCTGGTAATCGGCATCGTTGCCAACTACCAGCTCATTAAACAGGGAGGTGCGTGAAGCCCACAATGCTAACAACATTGACAACATCACAAACACAATCACTACAAACAGCGCCACGCCCCGTTGTTGTGCGTGCAAACGCCGTTGGAAGGCAGTAGGTTGCATCATGGCTCGTCTCTCAAGGGTTAAAGCACTGAGCCAATCAGCCCTTGGCTACGCAATTGAAACACGTTCCGAAATGCAAAATGCATGTGTCGGGCACGTGTGCCTGTCAGAGTGCTCATATCTACGGCAGTGCCATCACAATCGATGTAGTTGCTGCCGCTAGGTAAGTCGATCGCTTCTGCACCATAAAATACTAAACACACCTCTACCGCTTGCACTTGGCCCCAACTGGTGACTGCGCTGGCGTTCACTGTTTTCATGGTAGGTATGCCAGGGGTTGTGGTGTTATCTTGTACGACGTACCGTACCTGAAAATTAGCTACGTTATTGGCGATCGGCTGTGCTGCTGCACCATTGCCAGCACAGCGCAATTCATTGCCATTCAAAGTAAACACACTTTCTAGGCGCACATTGGTGCTGTTATCTGCTGGTGTACCCACACAATTGCGTACAAATGCTTGCTCAGTGTTACTGCCAAAGACGGATTCCGTATATCGGTGTGAGCCCACGGTTAAGTTTACAGGAGAGTCTGTTCCGCTCAGGGTATTGGTAGTAGGGTTAATGCTGTCCATCGGGTCGGTACTGGCAGTAGCAGTAATGGTTGTTTCAAATGCTACAGGTACCATGTACACTTCGGCTGCGGCTGTTGTGCCCGGATTCAAGTTTAGGCGCATAGAACCCGCTTGGCGCAGTTGTGTGCCAATAACTCGCAGGGTGTAAGCTGCTTGCTGTTGAATATTGCTGGCATCGCTCACAGTACCTGATACACCCCGCGACACCAGTAGGGCCCCCATTGCTACCGCCACTACCAACAAACCAACAGCAATCCCAACCATGAGTTCCATTAGAGAAACGCCATACTGGCTGGAGCGGTGAGTTGAATGCCTTTGAGTTAATGGCTGCTCAAGAGTTTGAAATTGGGCTGTGCCAATAGAAATAGATTTGGAAAACATCTCTTAGGCTCCCGGACAATAATACAAAGAAGAGTTAGAGCCCGGTGTGTGGGGGGCACAGCGTCCAACCACAGGTATATATTGCACATGACAAACAAAGCCGTCTGGGCAAGAGGCTGCGTTACCACCTAGTCCTTTGAATGTGCTTCCATCTTGGAATTTGGTCGCATCTATACTGTCTTTGAAGGATGCGTCGGCATCTGCACGTTCGTTTTGGCGCCAAGCCAACATCACGCCCAGTTGTCGTCTTTCTCCAGCAGTAAGGCCGCTCTCGGCATCTGGAATAAAAACATTGGCCTGTCCCAATGGTAATGTTTCTTGCACAGTTTTTTTCCAAATGGCTATGTCGTAGCTGGCTTGTTGCGCGGGATTGCATCCAGTACTGCAACTGATGATCGTGGGACTGTCCGAAAATCCGGATACATAAGCATTGATATTTGCCAATGCATTAGGATTCACCTTCATGCGTTCGCTCAGATCCTCAATCAAGCGAATAGCTTGGGCACGGCGCACGGTGGTCGAGGTATCGGTTAGGGTGCGCATTTGCACCCCCACAATACCCAAGATGCCTAAAGCAGCAATCACAATCGCAATCAAAGATTCGATCAGGGTGATGCCCCGCTGAAATTTCGTAGTCGTGCGTGCAGTGGGTATTGTCATGGGAGTGCTGCAATTCAGTGGGCTCAGCTGGTACATGGCAGTTCCTCTGAACGAATGATACGAATACGTCCACCGGAACTCATGCAAACGCCACGTGCATTAGGGTCTGAAATACTTTTGCCTTTGGGCAGTAAGCTAAAGCCAACGAAAGTGCCAGAAACCAAACCCCATCGATTCAATTGGATGGTAGCCCCGTTGGCCGTACGTTGAATTTCGATTTGGCTTGGGGTGTCGTAGCGTTGCAATTCAGTGTCAGCACCGGTGCAGGTACCACTGTTATTAGAGTCATGGCAAACAACCCAGCCACAGCCCCAAGCGGCAGTGGTGCTGGCAGTAGTGCAACTGTTGGTGCCATTGGGCAGTTTTTGTACCACCACCTGTCCACCCCGCTTAATGGCTTCAGAGCGGGCATAGTAAAGTGTGGATTGAAGTTGTTCTGTTGCTTGGCGCACACGCCAGCCTTCAATCAACGGGGTGAAACTCGGCGCTGCCAAAGCCATCAACACGGCCATGATAGCTACGGTCACCATTAATTCGATGGCGGTAAAGCCGCCCACCAATCTAGGGGCAAACGAGGGCCGCTGCGCCAAGTGGGTTGGGAGAGGGGTGCCATGCTGTGTCATGAGTCCATCCTAGCGACACTTTCTCTGTTGTACATACCCATGCCGACGAATGGCACATTGGCACAGATAAACGGTTCAACGTCGCGCATAACCCAAACAGGCCCCGGCATCTGGCCGACCTCGGCATTCGCGGCGCAGGCGTTGATCGCGCTCGCGTTGGGTTTCTTCTGAGCTACTGCGTTGGGTACGGGTGCGTACATGCACCTGGGGTTTTTTGGGGCTGCTGGTAGAAGTGCTGCTGGATGCGTTCTCACGTTTGGCCGCTTGGGCATCGCTGCCATAGCTGGCCCACAGTAAACAAACCACGGCAGCCCACCATACCCACCATCGGGCAATGTTGTGTGTGCCGCAATCGACAGAGTGCAAACTAGCACTAAAAGATAAATGCTGGCGAGTCACGCGACAATCTCCTGAGAAGAAAAACGGACGTGTATCGTAAGCGCAGGGTAGCTTGTGTGGTTTGTGCCTAGCCCATGCCGATGGGCTAGGTTATAATTCAAAGGCTTTGCATGTCGCACGGCGCACGTCGGCCAGCATTCCAGTGGCCCACGCAAGTCAACTCGCAACAATTTTGTTTATCAAATTGTTCGCAATCTAGGAAAACCCAATGATCGCATCCTCCATCAAGGCCGAAGTCGTCAAGGCCAATGCCCGTTCTGCCAACGATACTGGTAGCCCCGAAGTACAAGTGGCTTTGCTCACTGCCCGCATTAACGAACTGACTCCCCACTTCAAAACCCACGCCAAAGACCACCACGGTCGCCGTGGTTTGCTGCGCATGGTGAGCCGTCGCCGTAAGCTGCTCGACTACCTCAAGGCCAAAGACAGCGCGCGTTATGTGGCTTTGATTGCCAAGCTGGGCCTGCGTAAGTAAGCATCAGCCCTTGTGATTTTGCAAAACGCCTGGGTTAGCGTGCTAGCTCAGGCGTTTTTTACTTTGCCAGTGTGCGTTGTCAGAGCGAAGCTGTGTCATTCCACTGAAGGGTCGCGTGCGGCTTCACTGGAATGGCATCGTGTTCTGAATGTTTCACTGGCGCTTGCTGGCCACTGTGGGCCAGTGTTTTTCAGGAGCAACCATGAGCATTTTTAATAAAGTTACCAAGACCTTCCAATGGGGCGATAAAACCGTCATCATGGAGACGGGTGAAATTGCCCGCCAAGCCACCGGTGCGGTGCTGGTCAATATCGATGACACGGTGGTGCTGGCTACCGTTGTCGCTTCCAAAGGCGCTAAGCCCGGCCAAGATTTCTTCCCTCTGACAGTCGACTACATTGAGAAGACTTACGCTGCAGGCAAAATTCCCGGTAGCTTCTTCAAGCGCGAAGCCAAACCCAGCGAGTTGGAAACCCTCACCAGCCGTCTGATTGACCGCCCTATCCGTCCGCTGTTCCCCGAAGGCTTCTACAACGAAGTGCATTTGGTGATCCATACCCTGTCGCTCAACCCAGAAGTGGATGCCGACATCGCTGCCATGATTGCCTCTAGCGCTGCCTTGGCCGTGTCGGGTATTCCGTTCGCTGGCCCGATTGGTGCGGCGCGCGTAGGTTATATCAATGGTGAGTATG
Organism: uncultured Simplicispira sp.; assembly: GCA_964478155.1. Classification (GTDB taxonomy): domain Bacteria; phylum Pseudomonadota; class Gammaproteobacteria; order Burkholderiales; family Burkholderiaceae_C; genus Simplicispira. The sequence continues at coordinate 31,089 of CAYZGT010000014.1, read as the reverse complement.
TGCTCAACCCCGGTCAAACAGTACGCAAAAACAGCCAAATGGATTTGGTGGTGGCGGGTACTGAGGCCGCTGTGCTGATGGTCGAGTCTGAAGCACAGCAACTGCCCGAAGAGGTCATGCTCGGTGCAGTGGTGTTTGGTCACGAACAAGGCAAAATTGCTATCAATGCCATCCATGAATTGGTGCGCGATGCTGGCAAGCCAGCATGGGATTGGAGCGCTCCACCCAAAGATGAAGCCTTGATTGCCAAGGTAACGCAATTTGCCGAAGAAAAACTGCGTGCTGCCTACCAAATCCGCAACAAGCAAGCCCGTACCCACGCTTGCCGCGAGGCCTACGCTATGGTGATGGCCGACCTGACCGAAGCCGGTGTGGCATTCGATAGCGTCAAAGTAGAAAACATCTTGTTTGATATTGAAGCGCGTCTGGTGCGTGGTCAGATTCTGGCGGGCGAGCCACGGATTGATGGCCGTGATACCCGCACCGTGCGCCCGATTGAAATTCGCAACAGTGTGTTGCCGCGTACCCACGGTTCTAGTCTGTTTACCCGTGGCGAAACCCAAGCCTTGGTGATTACCACCTTGGGTACCGAGCGCGATGCGCAGCGCATTGACGCCTTGGCGGGCGAATACGAAGACCGCTTTATGCTGCACTACAACATGCCTCCCTTTGCTACCGGCGAAGTGGGTCGCATGGGTAGCACCAAGCGCCGCGAAGTCGGGCATGGGCGTTTGGCCAAGCGCGCCTTGGCCGCCGTGTTGCCGAGCAAAGAAGAGTTCCCCTACACCATGCGTGTGGTGTCTGAAATCACCGAATCGAATGGTTCTTCCTCGATGGCCTCGGTCTGTGGTGGTTGCTTGGCGCTGATGGATGCCGGTGTGCCCATGAAGGCCCATGTGGCGGGTATTGCGATGGGGCTGATCAAAGAAGACAACCGTTTTGCCGTGTTGACTGATATCTTGGGTGATGAGGATCATCTGGGTGATATGGACTTCAAGGTGGCGGGTACCACAGCGGGTATCACTGCCTTGCAAATGGACATCAAAATCCAAGGCATCACCAAAGAAATCATGCAAGTGGCACTGGCCCAGGCCAAAGAGGCACGTTTGCACATCCTGGGCAAAATGCAAGAAGCCGTGGGTGAAGCACGTGCTGAGGTGTCCAGCTTTGCACCCAAGCTTTACACCATGAAAATCAACCCGGAAAAAATCCGGGATGTGATTGGTAAGGGTGGTTCTGTGATTCGTGCTCTCACCGAAGAAACCGGTTGCCAAATCAACATCGAAGAAGACGGCACCATCACCATTGCTGCAGCTGAGGCTGCCAAAGCCGATGAAGCCAAACGCCGCATTGAACAAATTACGGCTGAAGTAGAAATCGGCAAGGTCTATGAAGGCCCTGTGACCAAGATTCTGGATTTTGGCGCGCTGATCAACCTCATGCCGGGCAAAGATGGTTTGTTGCACATCAGCCAAATTGCCCACGAGCGTGTCGAGCGCGTGTCGGACTATCTGCAAGAAGGCCAAATCGTCAAAGTCAAGGTTATGGAGACCGATGAGAAGGGCCGTATTAAGCTGTCGATGAAGGTATTGGCCGAGCGCCCTGCCTACACAGAGCGTGGTGAACGTCCTGAGCGCCAAGAACGTGGCGAACGCCAAGAGCGTCGTGAGGCTCCTCCTGTAGCCCGCGAGCCGCAGCCAGAGGCGGTGCCTGCTTTGCAAGCGGCAACCCCGCCAGACGCACAGGTCTAAATCTGCGCATTGGCACGGATCTCTCCTTGGGCATTTTGTTTTTGGATAACGATATGAACAAAAAACTGATTGCGGGCAACTGGAAAATGAATGGCAGCTTGGCTGCCAACCAAGCATTGCTGCAGGCAGTGTTGGCTGGGCTTCCACCAGCATCTGCTTTGGCCTGTGAGGTGGCGGTGGCAGTGCCTGCGCCTTATTTGGCGCAGGTACAGTCCCTGGTTGCTGGTTCTGCGGTAGCGCTGGGTGCGCAAGATGTGTCTGCCCACGAAGCAGGAGCCTATACCGGAGAGGTCTCTGCCACGATGCTGCGTGATTTTGCTGTGCGCTATGCCTTGGTGGGGCATTCTGAGCGTCGCCAATACCACGGCGAAACCGATGCGACTGTGGCCTTAAAAACCCAGCGCGCCTTGGCTGCAGGCATTACGCCGATTGTGTGCGTGGGCGAGACTTTGGCCGAGCGCGAAGCGGGCCAGACCGAAGCTGTAGTCAAACGCCAGTTGGCTGCTGTTATCCACCTGAACGGCCACTGCATTAGTGAGGTGGTCGTGGCTTACGAGCCTGTGTGGGCCATTGGCACTGGCAAGACGGCAACACCAGAGCAAGCACAACAGGTGCATGCGGTGTTGCGGGCACAACTGACGGCTGCCAGTGATAAAGCAGCGCGTATTCGCTTGCTCTATGGTGGCAGCATGAATGCCGCCAATGCAGCACAGTTACTGGCTCAGCCAGACATTGACGGCGGCTTGATTGGTGGTGCTGCTCTGAAAGCACCAGACTTTTTGCAGATTGTGACCGCTGCCCAGTCGCAGTCTCACTAAGTCCGCTGGATATCATGGTTCAGCAGGGCTGTTCAACGAGGAGTGAATAACAATGAGTATGTTGGTGAACGTGATTTTGGGCATACAAATGCTGGCTGCGCTGGCCATGATTGGCCTGATCTTGATACAGCATGGCAAGGGGGCCGACATGGGTGCCGCTTTTGGTAGCGGTGGTTCAGGCAGTCTGTTTGGGGCCAGTGGCAGCGCTAATTTCTTGTCGCGTACCACAGCCGGTTTGGCCGCCACCTTTTTTGTTTGTACGCTGGCCTTGGCCTATTTTGGTAACTTGCGTCCTGCTACTTCGGGCAGCGTGCTAGAAGGGTCAGCGGCGGCTATTCCAGCCGCACCAGCCGCACCAGCCGCACCAGCCGCACCAGCCGCACCAGCAACCGTGCCCACTCCAGCCACGCCTGCGGAAGGAGCTGCACAGATTCCTGCAAAATAATGCCTGTCCGTGGCTTTTCAAGCCCGGAAGTCAATTTTTTCAGGTTAGAATTACGGACTGTCTGAGGCAGCAAACAAAAGTTCCTCAAGCCACCTCAGACAACACAAAAAAAGCCGTCGTGGTGAAATTGGTAGACACGCTATCTTGAGGGGGTAGTGGCGAAAGCTGTGCGAGTTCGAGTCTCGCCGACGGCACCAAACAAACAAACCTGTAGTCACTGCTGTTATTTTCAGCTGTGGCATGCACGGTTCAAGCGGTGAGCGCATCCAGAAGATGAACCTCGATCAATATCTCCCCGTTCTTCTGTTCATCCTGGTAGGCGTAGCGGTAGGTGTTATTCCGCTCGCTCTGGGCTATATCCTTGGCCCTAACAGACCAGATGCTCAAAAAAATTCCCCCTACGAGTGCGGTTTCGAAGCCTTTGAAAACGCCCGCATGAAGTTTGATGTCCGCTATTACTTGGTGGCCATTCTCTTCATTCTGTTCGATCTCGAAATTGCCTTCCTGATTCCTTGGGCAGCCTCGCTGCACGATGTGGGTATGACAGGTTTTGTGGCCGTTCTGATCTTCTTGGCGGTTCTGGTAGTTGGGTTTGCCTACGAATGGAAAAAAGGCGCCCTAGACTGGGAATAAGTCTAGCAACAAATCGTTTGCACAAGGATAGATGCCATGATTGAAGGCGTGATGAAAGAAGGCTTTGTGACCACCAGTTTCGATACGGTGGTCAACTGGGCCAAAACCGGATCGTTGTGGCCCATGACCTTTGGGTTGGCTTGTTGTGCGGTCGAAATGATGCACGCTGCTACTGCGCGTTACGACATCAGCCGTTTTGGTGCTGAGGTGTTTCGTGCTAGCCCACGCCAATCCGATTTGATGATTGTGGCCGGTACGTTGTGCAACAAAATGGCCCCCGCTCTACGTAAGGTGTACGACCAAATGTCTGAGCCACGCTGGGTGCTGTCTATGGGTTCTTGTGCCAACGGTGGTGGTTATTACCACTACAGCTATTCCGTCGTGCGTGGTTGCGATCGTATCGTGCCCGTCGATGTGTATGTGCCCGGTTGTCCTCCTACTGCAGAGGCTTTGATTTATGGAATCATCCAGCTGCAGCAAAAAATCCGCCGAACCAACACTATTGCGCGTGCTTGAAAGGGTGTCATGACTGTTGTTGCTGTTGCCCCCGAAAAAATCAAGGAAGCTGTTGTCGCTGCCTTGGGTAAGAGAGTGCGCCAAATAGAGGTCGCGTTGGGTGAAGTCACGCTGCTGGTCGAGGCAGATGTCTATTTCGAGTCCATGCGTTTGTTGCGTGAAGCGCCAGGGTGCAAGTTTGAGCAACTGGTCGATTTGTGCGCGATTGACTATTCCACCTACCGGGATACCGTCTGGGAAGGGCCACGTTATGCAGTGGTCTCGCATTTGCTGTCGGTTAGCCTGAACCAGCGTTTGCGCGTCAAGGTCTTCTGTCCTGATGATGATTTGCCAGTGGTTGCCTCGCTCATGCCCATGTGGGAAGGTGCTGGTTGGTTCGAGCGCGAAGCCTTTGATTTGTTCGGGGTGTTGTTTGAAGGACATACCGATTTGCGCCGTATCCTGACCGATTATGGCTTTGTGGGTCATCCTTTCCGTAAAGATTTCCCATTGTCTGGTCATGTGGAAATGCGCTACGACAATGAGCAGCGCCGGGTTATTTACGAGCCTGTCAGTGTAGAACCGCGCGAAATTACCCCCCGTATCATCCGTGAAGATAAATATGGAGGCCTGCACTAAGGCGTTTTAGGCCTTCTGTGGTACATCATGGCTGAAATTAAAAACTATTCCCTCAACTTTGGTCCCCAGCACCCAGCAGCACACGGTGTGTTGCGTTTGGTGTTGGAGCTCGATGGCGAAGTCGTGCAACGTGCTGATCCCCATATTGGCTTATTGCACCGTGGCACTGAAAAATTAGCCGAACATAAAACATTTATCCAGTCTCTGCCTTATATGGATCGACTGGATTATGTTTCTATGATGTGCAATGAGCACGCGTATTGCTTAGCGATTGAAAAGATGCTCGGCATTGAGGTGCCTTTGCGTGCCCAATACATTCGGGTGATGTTCTCGGAAATCACCCGCTTGCTCAACCACCTGATGTGGTTGGGTTCGCACGGTAACGATTGTGGCAGCTCCACGATTCTGATTTATACCTTCCGCGAACGTGAAGACTTGTTTGATATGTACGAGGCTGTTTCTGGTGCTCGTATGCATGCGGCTTACTTCCGTCCGGGTGGTGTGTACCGTGATTTGCCGGATACCATGCCGCAATACAAAGCGAGCAAGATTCGCAACGCCAAGGCGATGGATGAATTGAACCAAAATCGCCAAGGTTCTCTGCTAGATTTCATTGACGATTTCACCCAGCGCTTCCCCGCCTGTGTGGATGAGTATGAGGTGCTGCTGACCGATAACCGTATCTGGAAACAGCGTACCGTGGGTATTGGTGTGGTGCAACCCGAACGGGCGATCAATTTGGGTATGACTGGCCCGATGTTGCGTGGTTCTGGTATCGCTTGGGATTTACGCAAAAAGCAGCCATACGATGCTTATGACCGGGTTGATTTTGATATTCCTGTAGGTGTTACCGGTGATTGCTACGACCGTTACTTGGTGCGTGTGCAAGAAATGCGTCAGTCCAACCGCATCATTAAGCAATGTGTTGATTGGTTGCGTGCCAACCCTGGCCCTGTGATTACAGACAACCACAAGGTCGCACCACCCAGCCGCGAATCCATGAAAACCAACATGGAAGAGCTGATTCACCATTTCAAGCTTTTTACCGAAGGTTTCCATGTGCCCGAGGGCGAAGCTTATGCTGCCGTAGAGCATCCCAAGGGCGAGTTTGGTATCTATTTGGTCAGCGATGGGGCCAATAAGCCCTACCGTTTGAAGATTCGGGCTCCTGGTTTTGTACATTTGTCCACCTTGGATGAAATGTCCCGTGGTCACATGCTGGCCGACGTTGTAGCCATCATTGGCACGATGGATATCGTGTTCGGAGAAATTGACCGATGATTTCTGAAGCGACAAAAGCACGCTTTGCGCGTGAGGTAGCTAAATACCCACCCGAGCAAAAACAATCTGCCGTAATGGCTTGTCTGTCGATTGTGCAGCAAGAGCAAGGCTATGTTAGCCAAGCCAGCGAGGCCGAAATTGCTGAGTATCTGGGCATGCCACAGATTGCGGTACACGAAGTGACCACTTTCTATAACATGTACAACCAGCAACCGGTGGGCAAGTACAAGTTGGCAGTTTGTACCAATTTGCCTTGTTTGTTGCGTGATGGCGGTAAAGCCTTAGAGCATTTGGAACATAAACTGGGTGTCTCGATGGGAGACACCACCGCAGATGGCCTGTTTACTTTGCAGCAGTGTGAGTGTTTGGGTGCTTGTGCTGATGCGCCTGTGATGCTAGTCAATGATCGCAATATGTGCAGTTTCATGGGCAATGACAAGCTAGACCAGTTGGTCGATAGCCTGCGTGCTGTGGAGGGTAAGCAATGACAACCAGTGCAGCAGCTGCCAAGATTCTGGCGCAGTTTCAGGCTGCAGGCGTTGAAACCTGCTTTCATGACCGCCATATCGAGCCACAGATTTATGCTGGCCTGGACGGTACCAATTGGGGTATCAAAGATTATGAGGCCCGCGGGGGCTATCAAGCCCTGCGTAAAGTGCTGGGTCAAGACGGTGCTGAAGGCCTGAGCCAAGACCAAGTGATTGCCACGGTGAAAGAGTCCGGGTTGCGTGGGCGTGGTGGTGCTGGTTTCCCGACCGGCTTGAAGTGGAGCTTCATGCCGCGTCAGTTCCCAGGGCAAAAGTACTTGGTTTGCAATTCGGACGAGGGCGAACCCGGCACTTGCAAAGACCGTGACATTCTGATGTACAACCCGCACATTGTCATTGAAGGCATGATCATTGCCGCCTATGCAATGGGCATCAGTGCTGGTTTTAACTACATCCACGGCGAGATTTTCCAAGTTTACGAGCGTTTCGAGGCTGCCCTAGAAGAAGCCAGAGCAGCTGGCTATTTGGGCAACAACATCCTTGGAAGTTCCTTCAGCTTTCAGTTGCACGCCCACCACGGTTTTGGTGCTTACATCTGTGGTGAAGAAACGGCATTGATCGAATCGATTGAAGGTAAAAAGGGCCAGCCACGTTTCAAGCCGCCATTCCCGGCCAGCTTTGGTGTTTACGGTAAGCCCACCACCATCAATAACACCGAAACCTTTGCGGCGGTTCCTTGGATCATACGCAATGGTGGTGCAGCCTATTTGGCCTGTGGCAAGCCGAACAATGGTGGTACCAAAATCTTTTCGGTCAGTGGCGATGTACAACGCCCAGGCAACTATGAAGTGCCTATGGGCACACCGTTTTCTAAGTTGCTAGAGCTGGCGGGTGGGATGCGTCCGGGTCGTCAACTCAAGGCAGTGATTCCGGGAGGCTCTTCTTCTCCGGTGTTGCCCGCTTCCATCATCATGGAGTGCACCCTCGATTACGACTCGATTGCCAAAGCTGGTTCCATGTTGGGTTCTGGTGCCGTGATTGTGATGGACGATACCCGTTGCATGGTCGAATCGCTCAAGCGTTTGTCGTATTTCTATATGCACGAATCGTGTGGTCAGTGCACTCCCTGCCGTGAAGGTACAGGTTGGCTCTGGCGTTTGGTCGATCGTATTCACCGTGGTGAGGGCCGTCCGCAAGATTTGGATGTACTGGATTCTGTCGCCAGTGACATCATGGGACGCACTATTTGCGCGCTGGGTGATGCCGCCGCCATGCCAGTACGTGCCATGATCAAGCATTTCCGTCCCGAGTTCGAGGCGTTAATCCAGAAAAAAACCCCGCAGGCTGTAGCTTCTGCCTGATCGCGAGAAAAGCATATGGTTGAAATTGAACTGGATGGTCAGAAGGTGGAAGTCGCCCCCGGCTGCATGGTCATGCACGCTGCGGACAAGGCGGGTGTCTATATTCCGCACTTCTGCTACCATAAAAAGCTCTCCATTGCGGCCAACTGCCGGATGTGCTTGGTAGAGGTGGAAAAAGCCCCCAAGCCTATGCCTGCTTGTGCCACGCCGGTAACCCAAGGCATGGTGGTACGCACCAACAGCCCTAAGGCGATCCAAGCACAAAAATCGGTGATGGAGTTTTTGCTCATCAACCATCCGCTGGATTGCCCGATCTGTGACCAAGGTGGCGAGTGCCAATTGCAAGATTTGGCCGTTGGTTACGGTGGCACTTCTTCGCGTTACGAAGAAGAAAAACGTGTTGTTTTGCACAAAGATGTTGGCCCATTGATCTCGATGGAGGAGATGAGCCGTTGTATCCATTGCACCCGTTGTGTTCGATTTGGTCAAGAAGTCGCTGGTGTGATGGAGCTGGGCATGGTTCACCGTGGTGAACATTCCGAGATCACTACCGTCACTGGTGAGACGGTCGATTCCGAATTGTCGGGCAACATGATCGATCTGTGCCCGGTGGGTGCTTTGACCAGCAAGCCCTTCCGCTATAGCGCCCGCACTTGGGAGTTGTCGCGCCGCAAGTCTGTCAGTCCGCATGATTCCACCGGTGCCAATTTGGTGGTGCAAGTGAAAAATCACAAGGTGCTGCGCGTTTTACCTTTTGAAAATGAAGAGGTGAACGAGTGCTGGATTGCCGATCGTGATCGTTTTTCTTACGAAGCCTTGGGCAGCGATCAGCGTTTGACCACACCCATGATCAAACAGGGTGGCACTTGGAAAGAAGTGGATTGGCAAACCGCACTCGAATACGTTGCCAATGGTTTGAAAAATATCAAAGACCAACATGGTGCCCAAGCGATTGGGGCTTTGGTGAGCCCGCACAGCACAGTAGAAGAAATCTACCTCGCCAAAGAGTTGCTGCGTGGTTTAGGCAGCCAAAATATCGACTACCGTTTGCGCCACGCCGATTTCTCGGCCCCTGAAGGTGTGCGTTGGTTGGGGCGTTCGATTGCCTCGTTGTCTAGTTTGCAATCGGTGTTGGTGGTTGGTTCTAATTTGCGTAAAGACCATCCCTTGTTTGCCCAGCGTATTCGTCAGGCCACGCGCAAAGGTTGTACTGTCACAGCAATTGATGCGGTCGTGCGTGATTGGGCTTTGCCGGTGGCACAAACGCTGGTGGCTGCGCCCCAACAGTGGTTCCAAGCACTGTCTGATGTGGCCGCTGCTGTGGCGCAACAAAAGGGTGTCGATGCACCCAATGCCCATGGCCAAGCAGGTGCCGTTGCTACCGCCATCGCTGCAGCCTTGTTGGCAGGCGAACAGAAAGCCATTTTGTTGGGCAATGCGGCAGCGCACCACGCCCAGGCATCTTCCTTGTTGGCTTTGGCCGGTTGGGTTGCTGCACAAACCGGTGCTACCGTTGGCTATCTGACCGAAGCGGCCAATACCGTGGGTGCCCAGTGGATGAAGGCAGTGCCTGGCGCTGAGGGCTTGAATGCCGCACAGATGTTGGAAGGTCGTCTCAAAGCTGCTTTATTGTTGAACACCGAGCCGGTTTTTGACAGCGCGGCCGGTGCCAAGGCTGCCACCGCTTTGGCTGGCGTGGATATGGTCGTCACTCTGAGCCCTTTCAAGACGAACTTAGAGTTCAGCGACGTTCTGTTGCCGATTGCACCGTTCAGCGAAACTTCTGGTACTTTTGTCAATGCTGAGGGCCGGGCACAAAGTTTCCACGCCGTGGTACGGCCCTTGGGTGATGCTCGTCCAGCATGGAAAGTGCTGCGTGTATTGGCCAACCTGTTGAATATTCCTGGCATCCATTTCCAAACCTCACAAGAAGTGCTGGAAAAAGCCACCCATGCTCCCCAAGGGGATCGGATGGAGTTTGTGCCCGCTGCTGAGTTGAACAACCGCAGCAAGGCCAGCTTGACAGCCGTAGCCACTGTGCCTGTGGCCGATCCAGTGGTGGCTGCTATTTATCAGCTGGATGGATTGGTCCGGCGTTCACCCTCTTTGCAGCTGACGGCAGATGCACGTCTGGCTTCTACAGGAGTGCAGGCATGATTGATGCAATTTACAACGGCGGTTTGGGCTTGTCCTCTGCAGCTTGGTGGACGACAGCAGCTTGGCCAGTGCTCTGGATTCTGCTGAAAATTGTGGTTGTGTTGGCTCCTTTGATGGGTGCTGTGGCCTACCTCACGCTCTGGGAGCGCAAACTGCTCGGTTTTATGCAAGTGCGTGTCGGCCCTAACCGAGTTGGCCCTAAGGGCTTGCTGCAACCGATCGCAGATGCTCTGAAGCTGCTGACCAAAGAAATTATTCAGCCTTCCGCTTCTAGCAAAGGCCTGTTCATTTTGGGCCCCATCATGGCCATCATGCCTGCGTTGGCTGCATGGGTGGTGGTGCCTTTTGGCCCAGATGTGGCACTGACCAACGTCAACGTCGGCATCTTGTTGTTGATGGCCATTACTTCGATTGAAGTGTATGGTGTCATCATTGCCGGTTGGGCTTCCAACTCCAAGTATGCGTTCCTGGGGGCGATGCGTGCGTCGGCACAAATGGTGAGCTACGAAATCGCCATGGGTTTTTGCTTCTTGGTGGTCATTATGGTCTCGGGCAGCATGAACCTGAGTGCTATCGTGACCAGCCAAGCCTCTGGCATGGCGGCCTCTTATGGCCTGAATTTCCTTTCCTGGAACTGGTTGCCACTGTTCCCAATTTTCTTGGTCTACCTGATTTCAGGGGTTGCGGAAGTGAACCGCCATCCTTTTGACGTGGTCGAAGGCGAAGCCGAAATTGTGGCTGGGCACATGGTTGAATACTCCGGCATGGGTTTTGCCATCTTCTTCTTGGCCGAATACGCCAGCATGTGGTTGGTGTCCATGGTGGCTGTGTTGATGTTCTTGGGTGGTTGGTTGTCTCCTATTGCTGCCTTGGATTTCATCCCTGGCTGGATTTGGCTGGGTTTGAAGACCTTTATCGTCGTGTCCATGTTCATTTGGATTCGCGCTACCTTCCCACGTTTCCGCTATGACCAAATTATGCGTCTGGGCTGGAAAATTTTCATTCCCGTCACTTTGGTGTGGCTGGTGTTGGTGGGTGGCTGGTTGCTCTCGCCTTGGAATATCTGGAAATGAACGGGGATACACGAATGTCTGCCGCTGCTGCATCCTTTTCCTTCAAGGATTTTTTCAAAAGTTTCATGTTGGTGGAGCTGGTCAAGGGGATGTCCCTGACAGGTCGCTACACCTTCAGGCGCAAAGTGACGATCGAGTTTCCAGAAGAGAAAACTCCGTTATCGCCGCGTTTTCGTGGACTGCACGCCTTGCGTCGTTATGACAATGGCGAAGAGCGTTGCATTGCCTGTAAATTGTGTGAGGCTGTGTGCCCAGCCACAGCTATTACCATTGAGTCGGATGTGCGTGCTGATGGTTCGCGCCGTACCACACGCTATGACATTGATCTGACCAAGTGCATTTTCTGTGGCTTTTGTGAAGAGAGTTGCCCGGTCGATTCGATCGTGGAAACACAAATTCTCGAATACCACGGTGAAAAGCGGGGCGATCTTTATTTCACCAAGGATATGCTCCTTGCCGTGGGTGATCGGTATGAGACTGAAATCGCTGCCGCCAAAGCAGCAGATGCCAAATACCGCTAAGTTGCATCCCCATCCGTCAGACCTCTAAAAAGACCGATTCATGGACGCCACGACAGGTTTCTTCTATTTGTTCTCGGTGGTGCTGCTTTATTCAGCCTTCCGGGTCATCACTGCGCGCAATCCGGTACATGCCGTGTTGCATTTGATTTTGGCTTTTTCTCAAGCGGCTGGTATCTGGCTGCTGTTGAAAGCTGAATTTTTGGCCATCGCCTTGGTTCTAGTATATCTAGGAGCCGTGATGGTGCTGTTCATGTTCGTCGTCATGATGTTAGATATCAAGGTCGATGAAGTACGCCAAGGTTTTTGGAAGCATTTTCCCGTCGCTGCTGCCATGGGTGCTTTGATTGCACTGGAAATGACAGCGGTTTTGATGGGTGGTTTTGGTGGCATTGACGAGCCTAAGGCGATGGTGGCTGCGGTGGATGCTGCAGGCAATGCTGTGCCTTATTCCAACGCCCGCGAACTGGGCCGCTTGATGTACACCGAATATCTCTACCCAGTAGAAATTGCAGCGGTCATTTTGTTGTTGGCCATGGTGGCGGCCATCGCCTTGACGCTGCGTCGGCGTAAAGATACCAAAACCATCAATCCCGCCATTCAAGTGCGTGTTCGGGCTGAAGACCGTGTGCGTCTGATTAAGCTGGAGGCTACAAAGCAAGCCAGCGCCGAGTCGGTTGCAGTCAGTGAGGAGAAAAAAGCATGATACTCACTTTGGGGCATTTCCTTTCTCTCGGAGCCATGTTGTTCGCATTGGCTGTGATTGGTATCTTTCTGAACCGAAAAAATCTGATTGTGCTGTTGATGGCTGTCGAATTGATGCTGTTGGCAGTCAACATGAACTTCGTTGCTTTCTCCCACTATCTGGGTGATATGCATGGGCAAGTGTTTGTGTTCTTCATCTTGACAGTTGCGGCAGCAGAATCTGCCATCGGCTTGGCCATCTTGGTGCTGCTGTTCCGCAATAAGTCGAACATTGATGCGGAATCCCTCGACACCCTTCGCGGTTGACATGCCGGATATGCAAGGTTCTCCACAATGAGTCAAACCCTTTCTGCTTCAACGCTGTTGGCCGTGCCGCTAGCCCCGCTGGTCGGTGCTGCGCTTGCCGGCATTTTTGGTACCGCCTTTGGCGGCAACTGGATTGGTCGCCGTGCTTCGCACATGCTCACCATTGCCGGTGTGCTGATTGCTTTTGTGCTGTCGGCCATGACGCTGCAAAGCGTATTGGTTGATGGTGCCCGCTTCAATGAAACCATTTACACCTGGATGGTGGTGGGTGGTTTGAAGATGGAAGTGGGCTTCTTGATCGATTCGCTCACTGCCATGATGATGTGTGTGGTGACGTTCGTCTCGTTGATGGTGCATATTTACACCATTGGCTACATGGAAGAGGATGACGGTTATAACCGCTTCTTCTCTTACATCTCGCTGTTTACCTTCTCCATGCTCATGTTGGTCATGAGCAACAACCTGCTGCAATTGTTCTTTGGTTGGGAAGCAGTCGGTTTGGTCTCTTACCTGTTGATTGGTTTCTGGTTTAACAAACCGTCGGCCATTTTTGCCAACATGAAGGCCTTCTTGGTCAACCGGGTGGGTGACTTTGGTTTCATTTTGGGTATTGGCTTGATTGCTGCCTATACAGGCACACTCAATTACAGCGAAATTTTTAGCAAAACCACCGAGTTGGCTGCAATCTCGTTCCCTGGTACCAACTGGATGTTGGTAACGGTGGCATGCATTTGTTTGTTCATCGGTGCGATGGGTAAATCGGCACAGTTTCCACTGCATGTCTGGTTGCCCGACTCCATGGAAGGCCCAACGCCCATTTCTGCGCTGATTCACGCAGCGACAATGGTAACGGCTGGTATTTTCATGGTGGCACGTATGTCGCCCCTGTTTGAACTGAGCGATACAGCCCTCAACTTTATTTTGGTGATTGGTTCTATCACAGCCTTGTTCATGGGCTTCTTGGGCATCATCCAAAACGATATCAAGCGTGTGGTCGCCTATTCAACGCTGTCTCAGTTGGGTTACATGACCGTGGCTTTGGGCGCTTCTGCGTACTCGGTGGCGGTGTTCCATCTGATGACCCATGCCTTCTTTAAGGCGCTGTTGTTCTTGGGCGCAGGTTCGGTCATTATGGGGATGCACCACAACCAAGACATCCGTTGGATGGGTGGTGTGCGTAAATACATGCCCATTACTTGGATCACCTCGCTGCTTGGATCGTTGGCCTTGATTGGTACGCCCCTGTTCTCTGGTTTTTATTCCAAAGACAGTATTATTGAGGCGGTGCATTTCAGCCAATTGCCAGCAGCAGGTTTTGCCCACTTTGCGGTGTTGGCGGGTGTGTTTGTCACCGCGTTCTATTCCTTCCGTATGTATTTCTTGGTGTTCCACGGTAAGGAACGCTACGATCAGAACCCCGATGCGCACCATGATGATCACCATGCGCATGATGACCACCACGGGCATGGCGATGGTAAGCCCCATGAGTCGCCTTGGGTGGTGACGCTGCCCTTGGTGTTGTTGGCTATTCCGTCGGTAGTGATTGGTTTTATCGCCATTCAGCCGATGCTGTTCGGTGATTTCTTCAAAGATGTTATTTTTGTCGACGCAGTCAAGCACCCCGCTATGGCGAAGTTGGCAGAAATTTTCCACGGCCCAGTTGCTATGGCCACGCATGGTCTGCAAACAGCACCTTTCTGGTTGGCTCTGGCAGGTGTTGCTTTGTCGTACTACATGTATATGATCAATCCAGCAGTGCCTGCAGCGATTAAGAAGGCCATCATGCCGATCTTTACACTGTTGGAAAACAAGTACTATCTGGACTGGATCAACGAAAACATTTTGGCCCGCGGTGCGCGTGGTTTGGGTGTTGGTTTGTGGAAGGGCGGCGATCAAATGCTGATCGACGGTGCCGTCGTCAACGGTTCTTGGAAGCTGGTCGGATGGATTGCGGGGCTGGTTCGCCGTGTGCAAACAGGGTATGTGTACCACTATGCCTTGGTCATGTTACTGGGCATCTTCGCTCTCATGACTTGGTTCGTCTGGCTCAACAAGTAGGAGAAAAACAAAAATGGGTTTGTTGAGTCTTGCTATCTGGACGCCCATCGCGTTTGGTGCGCTACTGCTGGCTTTTGGCCGTGAAGAGCAGGTGCGGGCCGTGCGTTGGCTGGCCTTGATTGGCGCGCTGATCAGCTTCTTGGTCACTCTGCCTTTGTACACTGGTTTTCAGACTGGCACTGCTTCCATGCAGTTTGTCGAGAGAACACCATGGATTGAAACCTTCAATGTGTTTTACCACTTGGGGGTGGATGGAATCTCCTTCTGGTTTGTCCCTCTGACCGCTTTTATCACCGTCATTGTGGTGCTGGCCTCTTGGGAGTCGATCACGGAGCGTGTGAACCAGTACATGGGCGCTTTCCTGATTTTGTCAGGCTTGATGATCGGTGTGTTTGCTTCGCTCGATGGGATGTTGTTCTACGTCTTCTTCGAAGCAACCTTGATTCCGATGTACCTGATTATTGGTATCTGGGGTGGCCCACGCAAAATTTATGCAGCGTTCAAGTTCTTCTTGTATACGTTGCTGGGTTCCTTGCTTACCCTGATTGCTTTGATTTACCTGTACCATAAGTCGGGCGGTAGTTTCGATATTGCAACCTGGCATAAACTGCCCTTGAGTGCCCACGCACAAACGCTGCTGTTTTTTGCTTTCTTTGCGGCTTTTGCGGTCAAAGTACCCATGTGGCCTGTGCACACTTGGTTGCCAGATGTGCACGTGGAAGCCCCTACAGGTGGCTCAGCGGTGCTGGCAGCCATCATGTTGAAGCTCGGTGCTTATGGTTTCCTGCGTTTCTCGATGCCGATTGCCCCAGATGCTTCGCGTGAATGGGCTTGGTTGATGATTGCCTTGTCTTTGCTGGCGGTGTTGTACGTCGGCTTGGTGGCGATGGTGCAGAAAGACATGAAGAAGCTGGTGGCTTACTCGTCGGTAGCACACATGGGCTTTGTCACCTTGGGTTTCTTCCTGTTCAATGATTTGGGCGTGTCGGGCGGCTTGGTGCAAATGATTTCCCACGGTTTTGTATCTGGTGCCATGTTCTTGTCGATTGGCGTGTTGTACGACCGTATGCATTCGCGCGAAATTGCCGACTACGGTGGTGTGGTCAATACCATGCCCAAGTTTGCTGCCTTTGCCTTGTTGTTCACTATGGCCAATTCTGGCTTGCCTGGTACGGCTGGTTTTGTGGGCGAGTGGATGGTCATTCTGGGCGCTGTCAAAGCCAATTTCTGGGTTGGCATGGGCGCTGCAACGGCGCTGATCTGGGGTGCTGCTTACAGCCTGTGGATGTTCAAGCGCGTCTATCTAGGCCCTGTAGGCAATGACCATGTCAAGGCTTTGCAGGACATTGGTAGCCGCGAATTTTTTATCATGGCTGTTTTGGCTGTGGCTGTGTTGTACATGGGCTTGTATCCCCGTCCCTTCACTGATGTGATGGATGCTTCTGTGGCTGAGCTGCTCAAGCACGTGGCCTTGTCCAAGCTGAACTGAGCATACTGAACTGAGAGACCCGAGATGATTGACAACATCAGTTGGCTTGCGATTTACCCGGAGATACTGCTACTGGTCATGACCTGCGTGATCGCTTTGGCCGATCTGGGTGTGAACAGTGCGCGCCGTACCGGCACCTATGTTCTCACCATTCTGACCTTGGTGGTGTTGGCGGTATTGCAAGGCGTGTATGCCAGCAGTGGCAATACTTTCTATGGCTTTGGCAATATGGTGGTCAGTGACCCGATGGGCAATTGGCTGAAATGCTTTGCCTCAGTGGCCATGATTGTGACCCTGATCTATGGTCGCCCCTATGCGGGGGATCGTGACATGCTGCGCGGTGGTGAATTCTTCACCTTGGCGTTGTTCTCCCTGTTGGGGATGTTCGTCATGATTGGTGGTAACAACTTCTTGCTCATTTATTTGGGCTTGGAATTGCTCACCCTGTCTGGTTACGCCATGGTGGCTTTGCGCCGTGACCATACAACGGCCACCGAAGCTGCGATGAAGTATTTTGTCTTGGGTGCCATGGCCAGCGGTTTCTTGCTGTACGGTTTGTCCATGATTTATGGCGCTACCGGCTCTCTGGATATTGGTGAAGTCTTTAAGGCAGTCAATTCTGGTCAAATTCGCCACCAAGTGTTGGTGTTTGGTGTCGTGTTTGTAGTGGCTGGTTTGGCCTTCAAACTGGGTGCAGCGCCGTTCCATATGTGGGTGCCTGATGTGTACCAAGGCGCACCTACCGCTATCACCCTGATGATCGGTGGCGCACCCAAGCTGGCCGCTTTTGCGATTGTGATGCGTTTGTTGGTGGATGGTTTGTTGCCTTTGGCGATTGACTGGCAGCAAATGTTGGGTGTGCTGGCTGTAGCATCGCTGCTGGTGGGTAACTTGGCCGCGATTGCACAGACCAACCTGAAGCGCATGTTGGCTTATTCCACCATTTCGCAGATGGGCTTTGTGCTCTTGGGCCTGATGTCTGGTGTGGTTGATGGCAATGTAGAAGCCGCTACTATCCAGAGTGCCTACAGTTCGGCCATGTTTTATGTCGTGACCTATGTGCTCACGACCTTGGCTGCCTTCGGTATCATTTTGCTGCTGGCCCGCGAAGGTTTTGAGAGCGAAGAGATTGCCGATATGGCAGGTCTAAACCAGCGCAGCCCTCTGTATGCTGGTGTGTTGGCCATTTGTTTGTTCTCTATGGCTGGTATTCCTCCGCTGGTCGGTTTTTATGCCAAGTTGGCGGTGTTGCAATCGTTGATGGCTTCTGGTCAGGCGGCTTATATTGGCTTGGCCGTATTTGCTGTCATCATGTCGCTGATCGGTGCCTTCTACTACCTGCGTGTGGTCAAGGTGATGTACTTTGATGCACCTCTGACCGCTACCCGTGTCTCTGCACCGTTAGAAGTGCGTGTGGTGCTGACGATCAATGGTGCCTTGGTGCTGATTTTGGGTATTTTGCCTGGCGGTTTGATGTCGCTGTGCACGGATGCTATCGTCCGTTCTTTGGCTACCTGAGATTGCATTCATGAGCCAGACGGGCGCTGTGTGGTTGGTCGTGCTGCTGGCGGTGCTAGCAGCCAACCTGCCCTTTTTCCATCGTCGGGTTTTGTTGCTGGGGCCAATGCCACCACGGGGCAAAGCATGGTGGGGCCATCTGCTAGAGTTGTTGGTTTGGTATGGTTTGGTGGGGCTTTTGGCGCTTGGGCTGGAGCGGCGTGTCGGACAGGTCGCAGTACAAGGCTGGGAGTTTTACGCAGTCACCGGAACATTGTTTTTGACACTGGCTTTTCCGGGCTTTGTCTTTCGTTATTTGGTGCGCCATCGCCCTGAGACCTTGGCCGCCACTTAGACGAGCAACCCACCGGCTACGGCTAAAATAAAACAAGCGCACAGGCTGTGGCATTTGCCCAGCCTGTTGTTTTTTGATGGTCTCCTTTCAATTCTTACTGCCATGACCCGCTATCAGCATATTCAGGTGCCTGACCAAGGCCAGCCCATCACCCTGAGCAATAACTTGTCACTTCAGGTGCCAGACCAGCCTATCATCCCTTTTATCCAAGGTGATGGTGTGGGGGTGGATGTGACACCCGTCATGCAGCAGGTGGTGAATGCAGCAGTAGAGCGCGCTTATGGTGGGCAACGCCAAATTCAGTGGATGGAGGTCTATGCAGGCCACAAAGCTACCCAGATTTATGGCCCCGATGTATGGTTGCCTGAAGAAACTGTGACGGCATTGCGTGATTATGTGGTGTCGATCAAAGGGCCGTTAGAGACTCCTGTGGGTGATGGAATCCGGTCTTTGAATGTGGCTTTGCGCCAAGCGTTGGATTTGTATGTTTGCTTGCGGCCGGTGCGTTACTTTAAGGGCGTGCCTTCGCCCTTGAAAGAGCCCGAAAAAACCAATATTGCTATCTTCCGAGAAAATTCGGAAGATATTTATGCTGGCATTGAGTTTGAAGCAGGCTCGGAGCAAGCGCAAAAATTGATCGCTTTCTTGCAGCAAGAACTTGGTACGCAAAAAATCCGCTTCCCTGAAACCTCGGGCATTGGGGTGAAGCCGGTGTCGCGTGAAGGCACTGAGCGGTTGGTGCGCAAGGCGATTCAGTATGCGATTGACCATGATAAGCCCAGTGTGACCTTGGTACACAAGGGCAACATCATGAAATATACCGAGGGCAGTTTCCGTAATTGGGGTTATGCCTTGGCCCAGCGCGAGTTTGGTGCCCAACTCATGGACGGTGGCCCGTGGTGCCACCTGACCAACCCGAAAACAGGCCGAGAAATCATTATCAAAGATAGCATTACCGATGCTTTCTTGCAGCAAATTTTGCTACGCCCGGCAGAGTATTCGGTGGTGGCCACCTTGAACCTGAATGGTGATTATTTATCCGATGCCCTGGCAGCCCAAGTCGGGGGTATTGGGATTGCACCAGGGGCCAATATGTCAGACTCGGTGGCCTGCTTTGAAGCTACGCACGGCACAGCGCCGCGCTATGCGGGTAAGGATTATGTCAATCCAGGTTCGGCCATTTTGTCTGCAGAGATGATGTTGCGCCATATGGGCTGGACAGAAGCGGCTGACCGTATCATTGTGGCACTGGAGCAAGCAATTGCCTCGAAAAAGGTGACCTATGATTTTGCACGCCTGATGAATGGTGCTACCCAAGTGAGCTGTTCTGGTTTTGGGCAGGTGTTGATCTCTTATCTGTGATGGCGAGATTCAGGCCAGATCCTGGTGCCGGATCTGGCAAGGTGGTTCCGATGCCAGCAGCCCTGATCGTGGTCATGTTGGCGTTGTTGTTGGGGGTGCAGCCCATCACCACCGATTTGTACTTGCCCGCTTTGCCTGCCCTGCAAGGGCAGCTCGGGGCCAGTATGGCCCAATCCCAATTAACGCTGACGGCGTTGTTGTTGGCCTTTGGTTGTTCGCAATTGGTGTGGGGGCCATTGTCAGATCGCTGGGGGCGGCGCACGATCTTGCTGTTGGGCTTATCGGCTTATGTGTTGGCCGCTTTGGGTTGTGCGCTGGCGCAATCGATAGATATTTTGATTGTGTGGCGGGCCGTACAGGGCGTAGCTATGGGAGCCGCTGTGATCGGTGCGCGGGCTGTGGTGCGCGATTTGTACGCTCCTGTAGAGGGTGCGCAGGCTATGTCGCGTGCCTTAACTGGTTTGGGTGTTATTGCTTGTGTGAGTCCGCCGTTGGGTGGGTGGTTGGCCGGGCAGTTGGGTTGGCGGGCCACCATGGCAGCGTTGGCGGTTTTTGGCATTTTGGCTTGGGTCTTGGTCTTTGTGCGTTTTCAGGAGACCTTGCGCCAGCCCAGTCTGCAAGCCTTGCAACCTGTCCATTTGTTACGCACTTGGGGCCGCATACTGCAGCATCCAACGTTTTTGGCTTTTACCGCCATCACCACATGCACCTATGCGGGGTTGTTTACTTATTTGGCCACATCCTCGTTCACTTTTATCCAGGTGTTAGGTTGGAGCAGTACTGCTTATGGCCTGTTGCTGGCGTGCAATGGCTTGCTTTACGTGAGTGGTACGGTGCTGTGTCGCCGCTTGGTGGTGCGCTGGGGTGTGCGTCGCAGTGTGCAGCTGGCTGGGGTTTTGAGTTTGACAGGTGGTTCACTGATGGGGATTTTGGCCCTGCTTGGGGTGGACAGTGCTTGGGCTTATATTCTGCCCTTCTGGTTGTACATCATCGCGCATGGCATCTATATGCCTTGCAGTCAAAGTGGTGCGGTGGGGCCATTTCCACAGGCAGCAGGCACAGCGGTTGCCGTCAACGGGGCTGTAACGATGGTGGTTGCTTTTGCCATAGGCCACTGGTTAGGCCAGCACATGAACGCTACGGTGTTGCCCTTGGCTTTCGGGGTTTGGTTTTGGGGGACTTGTGCTGCAGTTGCTGCTTGGACGTTGGTACAGAAATTTGGTGAACCACAAAAATCATGAACAGTTCTTTGCCTTGTATTGCGCTGGCAGGCCCCACAGCATCAGGGAAAACGGCGGCTGCTTTGGCCTTAGCCCAGGCGCTGGCGGCCCAAGGTCAGCCGGTAGAAATTATCAGTGTTGATTCGGCTTTGGTCTATCGTGGGATGGATGTGGGCACTGCCAAGCCAAGTCGGGAAGAGTTGGCGGTCGCGCCACACCACTTGATTGATATTCGTGATCCGTTGCATGCCTACAGTGCGGCCGAATTTGTGCGCGATGCCCTTCGTTTGGTGGCCGAGATCCGCAGCCGTGACGCGTTGCCATTGCTGGTCGGTGGCACGATGTTGTATTTCAAGGCATTGTTCGATGGTTTAGACGAGATGCCCGCTGCCGATGCCGCTGTGCGTGCGCGCATTGAAGCACAAGCGGCAGAACGAGGCTGGCCTGCCCTGCATGCAGAATTGGCACAGGTAGACCCCATCACCGCCGCACGCTTAGCGCCCGCGGACAGCCAACGCATTCAGCGGGCATTAGAAGTCTGGCAGGTGTCTGGACAGCCGCTGTCGCATTTCCACCAAGCGCAGCAGCACCATGGAGCTAAGGCTGATGGCGTTGTGGATGCTGGTGCCTTCTTCTCTTTAGAGCCAGAAAACCGCGCTTGGCTGCACCAGCGTATTGCCCAGCGTTTCGATGCCATGCTCCAAGCAGGCTTGGTGGACGAAGTGCGCCAACTGCGAGCGCGTGGCGACTTGCATCCAAACTTGCCCTCTATGCGTTGCGTGGGCTATCGGCAAGTATGGCAAGCGCTGGACGAACAAACGCGCCAAGGCAGTGACACCAATTTAGATTGTGCTTCGCTGCGCGAACGCGGTTTGGCTGCCACGCGCCAATTAGCCAAGCGACAAATCACTTGGCTGCGCAGCATGCCCCAGCGCCAGACGATTGTGTGCGATCAAGCCAATGCTGTGCCACAACTCGTACAGCAGGTACTAAAACACCTACACGCTGCACACCTCTGAGCGGGTGGTGGTGTCACTCGATGGCTACACGTTGGGCATTGCCACCTTGTTTTTTCGGCAACGTCAGGGTGAGCACCCCGTTGTCGTACTTGGCTTTGGCCTGTGCTGCGTCAATGTCGGCAGGCAATTGGAAGCTGCGTGCCACTTGACCGAAATAACGTTCGGAGCGCAGCACCTTTTCGCCTTCCACCTGTTGATCGAGTTGGCGCACCTCGGCTCGTAAACTGACCACGTTGCCCTCGACCGACACATGGATGTCTTCTTTGGGCACACCAGGCACTTCTGCCTGCACGGTATAACCGCTGTCGGTTTCTTTGACATCGACCTTCATTTGCGAGGGCGAAGGCAGCGGATCGCCATGCAAGGGACGAACATAAAAACCGGGGTTTACATCTTTAAAGATTTCATCTAACAGACCACCGCGACCAATCAATGCGTTCATGAGGATGCTCCTTTAAAACAGATGAAAACAAATGCCAACGCGGCACAAACACCTTTGCAAGATAAGCCGATTGGGGCTGAATTTCAAGGGGGATAACGCAAAAAACAAGGCTTGCTTAACGCCTCGATTGGTTGTGGTATCGGCCTAGTGCTGCAAGGCAGAGCGACCTTGTCGGGCTAGCCCATCAGCACAAAGCCGGTAGGCGGGTGATAATCGGAAGCTTTGGCTTGCAGCGGCTGCGAGTTTCGTATGCCGGATGTGGCCGTTTTCTATTTCATCGTCCCGTCGTTGCTTTCTTCTCCATGACGCTTTCCTTTTGCAGCGCACAGCTTAATTTAGTCGTCGGTGACCTGTCCGGCAACGCACAAAAAATCATTGCAGCCGCAAGCCAAGCTTTTGCAGCCGGGGCCCATGTGTTGCTCACCCCAGAACTGGCCATTTGTGGCTATGCGGCAGAAGATTTGTTTCTGCGTCCGGCATTCCAAGCCGCTTGTGATGAGGCGGTGCGTGCAGTAGTCCAAGCCAGTGTGGACTGGCCCGGTTTGGTGGTGGTGTTAGGCCATCCCCAAGCCAACGCTGGTGCTGGTCTGCCACACAATGCGGCCAGTGTGTTGCGCAACGGCCAAATAGAGCAAACCTATGCCAAACAGATGCTGCCCAATGACAGCGTGTTTGACGAGCAGCGTTATTTTGCTCCTGGTAACCAGCCGTGCGTTTTTGAGTTGCAAGGCGTGCGCGTAGGGTTGTTGCTGTGTGAAGACGCTTGGTGGCCAGAACCGGCCCGTATGACGGCTGCTGCCGGAGCGCAGGTGTTGGCCGTGCTCAATGCCTCGCCCTTTCATGCGGGTAAACCGGCTGAGCGGGAACAGGTTTTGCGCCAGCGTGCCCAAGAAGTCCAGCTGCCGGTGCTATATGCCCATATGGTGGGGGGGCAAGATGAGTTGGTGTTCGATGGCCACTCTTTTGCATTGAATGCCGATGGTGCTGTGGCTGGGCGGGCTGTAGGTTTTCAAGAGACGTTATTTTTTACTCAGCTGCAGTGGAGTTCTGCCGGAGCGCATTGGCAGGCGGAGATCGTGCCTCATGCCGATCCTGAAGCTGATTTGTGGAACGCCTTGGTGTTGGCAGTGCGCGACTACGTGGGCAAAAACCGTTTTCCTGGGGTTTTGTTGGGCCTCTCTGGTGGTATCGATTCGGCCTTGGTACTGGCGATTGCCGTAGATGCCTTGGGTGCAGATAAAGTCCGCACCGTGATGATGCCATCGCCCTATACCGCCGATATCAGTTGGATCGATGCCCGTGATATGGCAACCCGCTTGGGGGTGCGTTACGATGAAATTGCGATTGCGCCACAATTTGATGGTTTTCGGCAGGCGTTGGCTGGGGTGTTTGAAAGTCGCGCAGAAGACACGACGGAAGAAAACATCCAAGCCCGTATCCGAGGTACCTTGCTGATGGCGATGTCGAATAAATTTGGTGCAATGGTTCTCACCACGGGCAACAAAAGCGAGATGGCTACTGGTTATTGCACCCTGTATGGGGATATGGCCGGTGGTTTTGCGGTGATTAAAGATGTGCTCAAAACCACCGTTTATGCTTTGGCCCGTTGGCGCAATGCCAACGATCCTTATGGAACCGGGCTTGAGCCTATACCAGAGCGCATCATTACCCGGCCACCCAGTGCTGAATTGCGCCCTGACCAAACCGACCAAGACAGCCTGCCTGCCTATGAGGTGCTGGATGCCATTGTGCAGCGCTACATGGAGAACAATGAGCCTATTGCTTCCATTATTGAGGCTGGGTTTACTGCTGCAGATGTGGAGCGCGTGACCCGACTGATCCAGATCAATGAGTACAAGCGTCGCCAAGCGCCGCCTGGCCCACGTCTGAGCCGGCGCAGTTTTGGTAAAGACTGGCGCTACCCCATTACCAACCGCTTTCGGGCCTGAGCTGGTGCAGGCCCGCCAATTTCACCATTACAGGAGTTTGTCTTTATGAAAATGATTACCGCCGTTATCAAGCCCTTCAAACTGGAAGAAGTGCGCGAAGCTTTGGCCGAGTGTGGCGTGACTGGTTTGACCGTGACCGAAGTGAAGGGCTTTGGTCGCCAAAAGGGCCATACCGAGCTGTATCGGGGCGCAGAATACGTGGTCGACTTTCTGCCCAAGGTGAAGGTCGAAGTGGTCGTGAAATCGGACGATGTGGATCGCTGTGTCGATGCCATCGTGAATGCAGCACGCACCGGCAAAATTGGTGACGGTAAAATTTTTGTTACGCCCGTCGAGCGCGTGGTGCGCATCCGCACGGGCGATTTGGACGACAACGCCGTTTAAGCCTGCCGTGTTGGGCGGTTGGGCTTGCCGCCTTTACAGTACCGACTCTAAATGGACTTCGGCAGCGCGGCAACCCGCCGCCTGTACCAAGTCGCGCAGCAAAGTGGGGCCATCGGTACTGCTTTGCAGCAGCCCCAATTGCCACGGCCCCATAAAGCCTTGCGCTACGCTGTGCTGAACAAAATTGAGCAGACCATCGTAGTAGCCGGCCACATTCAGCAGACCAATGGGTTTTTGGTGGTAACCCAGTTGTCGCCAAGTCCAGACTTCAAACAGCTCTTCAAACGTACCAATACCGCCGGGCAGGGCTAAAAAGGCATCGCTGCGATTGGCCATCAGGGCTTTGCGTTCGTGCATGGTTTGCACCACGTGCAGCTCGTCACAGGCTTGGCGCGCGTGTTCTTTGGCGACCAAACTTTCGGGAATCACCCCCACCACCCGCCCTCCAGCGGCTTGGGTAGCATCGGCCACTGCACCCATCATACCGCTGTGGCCACCACCGTAGACCAGCTGGCCGCCGTGGCTGCCAATCCAGTGCCCAACCAGCTGGGCCGCTTCAATAAAACGCGGATCATCGCCTGTGCGAGAGCCACAGTACACGGCCAGAGAAAAAGTGGGTTCAGCCATGAAGAAATCTTTGCAAGAGGGCACCGCTCCAAATGCCAACACACAGCAGCAAGGTGAGTAAGACGGCTGCGCTGCCCATGTCTTTGGCCCGTTTGGACAAGGGATGCCATTCGGGGCCGATGCGGTCAATGGCGGCTTCAATACCTGTGTTGAGCAGTTCTACCACCATCAGTAAAACCACCGAGCCAGCCAGCAAGGCGACCTCGACCCAGTTTCGTCCTAACCAGCAGGCGGTAGGCACCAGCAGCAAAGCGGCTATCGCCTCTTGTCGGAAGGCCGGTTCGGCCCAACCTGCGTGCAAGCCATGTAGCGAGTAGCGCCCTGCATGCCATAAGCGGTGCAGGCCAGTGCGGCTTTTTTGGGCCTGCGGGGCTTCTGGGGGGGGGCTGGTGCTGTTCATGCTTTTTTGGGCGTGCGGGTGTGAACAAAATGCACCAACCGGGTGCCCGCCAGCGCATCATGCCAAAACTGGCCTAAGGGATGAAAGCGACTCAGGACGGCCCAAATGGCGATCCAACCAAACAGCAACACGGTAATTTCTGCGGCAGAGAGCCCAAAGGGCGCTGCGCCCAGTAAAGGCGGCAAAAACCATAGCCAACTCAACAAGTAGCGCCGTAAGGCGCGGGTTTGTGTCAGGGCTTGGCCTTGGGCATCGACCACGCGGATATGCCAAGTCTTCATCGCCAAGGTGTGGCCTTTGGCCCAAAACCAGGTGAAGTAAATGCCAAATACGATGAACAAAAAACCTTGCAAGGCGTGTCGGTTGTCTAGTGCATGGCGTGTTTGACTGAGGGTGCCAAACAGGTAGCCCGCAATAAACACCACACCAAACATGAGCAGCCCCTCGTAGAGCCAACAAGCCATGCGCCGCCACAAGGGTGGGGCTTGCAAGCGTTGGCTTTGTGCCACAGTGGCTGGATCTGGGGTAGCAGGGGCAGAGGGTGTGTCGTCGTGCATGGCGAGAAGATCAGTGCCCGTGGGTCGTTACGGTCGGCGTGTTGGGGGCTGCAGATTCAGTGGCTGGGGCTACCGATGTCATGGGGGCAATCGGGGTGGTCAGGGGGGCGGCTGGCTCGGCCAAAGGTGGCAGGGCCAGTGTGACCGGGTTGCTGGGTACCGTGACAGGGGCGGTTTCTACACCTACGGTGGACGGGCTAGGAGTGTGTGCCTTATTTTCAGGCGGGGGGCTGATAGCCGCAGGTGTTTGCGGCGGAATTTTGGGCGGGTTGGCCCGGTTGGCATTGCTGGCTATGGCCGCAGGCACACGTACCAGTTTGCGCGCAGGCACCGGGCGCAAAGCAGTGGCTGCGCCTTTCGGGCGTGGGTTGGCATTGGCGGCGGCCAAACGGCGCTTTTCTTCGGCACTCAGGGCTTGGTAGGCTTCCCATTGTGCCCGCTTGTTGTCGGGGGCCAGTTTGTTGGCGGTCGCAAAATTAAGCCGGGCTTGGTTACGTTGCTGGGCGCTGAGGCTGGCCCATTCGCTCATCCGGTCATGCAGTTTGGCTTGCTCTGCTGCGGGCAGGGTGGCGAAGGTTTGTGCCAACACCAACCAGCGGCGTTTTTGCAATTCACTCAGTAAGCCCCAACGAGCGGCCAAGGGTTGTAGTGCCTGCCGCTGCCCTGGTTCTAGAGCACTCCAAGCCGGGCCAGAAGCCAGTACCCGTGTTTCCACGCTGCGCGTCTCTTCCTTGCTGCCGCTAGGCCGGGCGGGTGCTAGTGCCTCGGCCACCAACACCGTGCCTGGGGCCATGCGTACCTGCTGCAGCACTTGGCTGCCATAGGCAGCCATGAGGCCCAGCACCACCCCCGCCAAGAGCAACGGCAGACGCAGACGCGTGCGTGGAGGGGGGGCAGAGGCAGAAGATGGCAACATGCAGTCGGACAGAGTTTCGCAACAAAGGGCAGCTGAATGAATACTCAATAGCTTTGCTGACTGCCCCCGTTTTTCAGGAACTGGACAAAGCCGGGGTCGGCGTAGGCTTCCGGGGGCAAATCATCTGTCAACAGGGCGGCATCCACCTCAACCACCTCGGCCAGGCCATATTCATCTTGTGCTGTGTTGATGACTACCAAGCCTACCACCAGGGCCATCATGGGAATAGCACCCAACAAAGATTGCCACCAGCCACCGCCTTCGCTGCGCCAGCCACCCAAGGCTGCCGCACCACCCGAAGGCACGACCAAGGTGGCGGGTTGGTGTGTGTGTACCAATATTTCTTTTTTGCGCTTGGCCAAGGCTTGCTCGCGCGAGGCACGCAGGCGCTCGGAAATGTCGTAGGGCAAGGCACTGGTGCCTTCGTCTAAGCGCGCGACCACGCGGCGCGCATAGGCGTGGGTATGCAAAACCTGTTCGTCAGGGGGCAGGTGTAGATTGGTGTTCATGGCTTGATTCCTTTGGCCCGCAGGGCTTTGCTGAGGGCTTGAATGGCGCGGAAGCAATGGGTTTTGACACTGCCTTCAGAGCAACCCATAGCTGCCGCCGTCTCTGCGACATCCATCTCTTCCCAATAACGCATTAAGAAGGCTTCGCGTTGACGTGCAGGCAGGGCTTGGATCTCTTCTTCGATGCCTTGCAAGGTTTGGTTGCGTTGCGCAGTGTCTTCGGCACTGTAGGCTTGTTGTTCCGGGTCGTTGTCACTCCAGACTTCTAGCAGATCAAAGCCATCGGTGTCATTGCCGTCGGCCTCAAAATCGCTCAAGTCAGAGAACAAGGCGTGGTGGCGCTTTTGTCGACGAAACCAATCCAGGGTGCAATTGGACAGGATGCGCTGAAACAGCATCGGCAACTCGTTGGCTGGTTTGTCGCCGTAATGCTCTGCCAGCTTCATCATGCTGTCTTGCACGATGTCGAGGGCGGCTTCCTCGTTGCGGACGTGGTAGAGCGAGCGCTTGAAGGCGCGCTTTTCCACGCTTTTGAGGAAATCAGAGAGTTCTTGTTCGGTGGCCAAGACAGACGCGCCTGCGGAGGGTCGTGGGGCGCAGCATGCGCCATGCAAAAGGCGTTAATTATCGCACTGCTGTCGCTTTTTTGGTGTCTTGGCTTCAAGAATCATGTTGCAGTGCGATAATCGCGCCTGCATACTCAAACGCAAACGGGTCACGGTCCGGCGCGGCAATCATCTCGCCCATGTCCTTGGCCTCAAGTTCCGAGCCGGCTTCACGAGAGCGCGTGCAAGGGGCACCCAAGGTTTTTCGTTAGAGAAATTCACAAAGGTTCATCATGGAAATTAACAAGGCTGACGCCACTACTTCCCCCGTTACCGATGCCCCCGAGCTGATGGGCTCTGAGATTTTGGTGCGTGCTTTGCAAGCCGAAGGCGTACAACAAATTTGGGGTTACCCCGGCGGCGCGGTGCTCTACATCTACGACGCTATTTACAAGCAAGACACCATCCAGCACGTGCTGGTGCGCCACGAACAAGCAGCCGTGCATGCTGCCGACGGTTTTGCCCGTGCCACCGGCGAGGTGGGCGTGGCCTTGGTAACGTCTGGCCCCGGCCTGACCAATGCAGTGACAGGCATTGCCACCGCTTACACCGACAGCATCCCGATGGTGATTATTTCGGGCCAGGTGGGCACCGCTGCCATTGGTTCGGATGCTTTCCAAGAGTGCGATACCGTCGGTATTACCCGCCCCATCGTCAAGCACAACTTTTTGGTCAAAGATGTGCGCGACATGGCCGACATCATGAAAAAGGCCTTCCATATTGCGCGCACAGGTCGTCCCGGCCCGGTGGTGGTGGATGTGCCCAAGGATGTGTCGTTCAACAAAACGGCCTACCACGGCTATCCTGAGAGCGTCACCATGCGCTCGTACAACCCGGTACGCAAGGGCCACGGTGGTCAGATTCGCAAGGCGTTGCAACTGTTGCTCAATGCCAAGCGCCCCTACATTTACACTGGCGGTGGTGTGTTGCTGGGCAATGCCTGCAACGAACTGCGCACGCTGGTCGATATGCTGGGTTACCCGGTCACGCACACCCTGATGGGCTTGGGCGCGTATCCTGCCACCGATAAGAAATTCTTGGGCATGTTGGGTATGCACGGCACCGTTGAGGCCAACTATGCCATGCAGCATTGCGATGTGCTGTTGGCCGTGGGTGCGCGCTTTGACGACCGTGTGATTGGTAACCCCAAGCATTTTGCTTCGGTCGAGCGCAAAATCATCCACATTGATATTGACCCGTCCAGCATTGCCAAGCGCGTGAAGGTGGATGTGCCGATTGTGGGCGATGTCAAAGACGTGCTGAGCGAATTGATCACCATGATCAAAGAGACACCGCAACGCCCCGATGCTGCCGCCTTGGGCGCTTGGTGGGACACGATTGAAGGCTGGCGCGTCAAAGACTGCTTGGCCTACGACCGTGCCAACACCGAAGTTATCAAGCCGCAAAAAGTGGTTGAAACGCTGTGGAACCTGACCAAGGACGATGATTGCTACATCACCTCGGACGTGGGCCAACACCAAATGTTTGCCGCGCAGTTCTACAAGTTCAATGAGCCCCGCCGCTGGATCAATTCGGGTGGTTTGGGCACGATGGGTGTCGGTCTGCCCTATGCCATGGGCATCAAGCTGGCCAAGCCGCAAGCTGATTGCTGGTGTATTACCGGCGAAGGCTCGATCCAGATGAACATCCAAGAGCTGTCCACTTGCCAGCAGTACGGCACGCACGTCAAGGTGATCTCGCTCAACAACCGCTATTTGGGCATGGTGCGCCAGTGGCAAGAGCTGATTTACCAAGGCCGCTATAGCCACAGCTATATGGATGCGCTGCCCAATTTCGTCAAACTGGCCGAGGCTTACGGCCATGTGGGGATGCTGATTGAGCGCCCTGAAGACGTAGAGCCCGCCCTGCGCGAAGCCCGTGCCATCAAAGACCGTACCGTGTTCTTGGATTTCCGCACTGACCCGACCGAAAACGTCTGGCCGATGGTGGAAGCAGGCAAGGGCATCACCGAGATGCTGTTGGGTTCGGAAGAACTGTAACTCGGGCCTTTTCTCTCACTTTTTTGAATGAATCTATTGTCCGCCAAGCCTGCGGCTTACCGGCAGCAGGGGAGGGCGGCAAAAAGAGGAATTTGCTATGAAACACATCATTGCCGTTTTGCTCGAAAACGAACCCGGTGCGCTGTCGCGCGTGGTGGGGTTGTTTTCTGCCCGTGGTTACAACATCGAGTCTCTGACGGTTGCGCCCACCGAAGATCCTTCGCTGTCGCGTATGACCATCCAAACCACGGGTTCTGAAGATGTGATTGAACAAATCACCAAGCACTTGAACCGCCTGATCGAAGTGGTCAAAGTGGTGGACTTGACCGAAGGCGCTTATACCGAGCGCGAGTTGATGATGGTCAAGGTGCGTGCGGTGGGCAAAGAGCGCGAAGAGATGAAGCGCATGGCTGATATCTTCCGTGGCCGTATCATCGACGTGACCGATAAGAGCTACACCATCGAGCTGACTGGCGACCAAAGCAAGAACGATGCGTTCCTGCAAGCGTTGGATCGCACCGCCATCTTGGAAACGGTGCGTACCGGGGCCAGTGGCATTGGCCGTGGTGAGCGCATTTTGCGCGTCTGATTTTTTCTTTTTATCCCATAACCCTATTCAACACTGGAGCCAATATGAAAGTTTTCTACGACAAAGACTGTGATCTGAGCCTGATCAAGGGCAAGACCGTCGCCATCATCGGTTACGGCAGCCAAGGCCATGCCCACGCGCAAAACCTGAACGAAAGCGGCGTGAAAGTCGTGGTCGGTCTGCGCAAAGGTGGCGCTTCTTGGGACAAGGTGGCCAAGGCTGGCCTGACCGTGATGGAAGTGGACGAAGCTGTCAAGGCCGCCGATCTGGTCATGATCTTGCTGCCCGACGAGAACATCCCCGAGGTCTACAAGAACAACGTCGAACCCAACATTAAGCAAGGTGCCACTTTGGCCTTTGCCCACGGCTTCAACGTGCATTACAACCAAGTCGTGCCCCGCGCTGATCTGGATGTGATCATGGTCGCTCCTAAGGGCCCCG
>CAYZGT010000013.1:0-71016 GCA_964478155.1 uncultured Simplicispira sp. | reverse complement strand
GCAGCGCCCAAATCGGAGCGTACCATGCGTTGCACACCGGCGGACAAGGCCACCACGTCGTGGGCAAAGCCCTTGTGCACGCGGTAGGAGATGGCGCGGTCGTTGTAGAGCGAGGCGAACACTTCCTTCATTTTGTGCAGCACGTCTTCGATGCCGACCACGTTCAGGAAGGTTTCTTGTTGACCGGCAAACGAAGCATCGGGCAAATCTTCGGCGGTGGCCGAGGAGCGCACGGCAAAGCTGGCTTGTGGGTT
This sequence comes from uncultured Simplicispira sp., assembly GCA_964478155.1. GTDB lineage: Bacteria > Pseudomonadota > Gammaproteobacteria > Burkholderiales > Burkholderiaceae_C > Simplicispira. The sequence continues at coordinate 70,762 of CAYZGT010000013.1, read as the reverse complement.
GCCAGCGGAGAGCTTGGCAAACTCTGCGCGCACCGCGGCTTCTAAATCGGCCGGGAAGGGGTGGCTTTCGACCCAACCGCGGATTTCAGCGCCTGCGGCAGCCAAAGCGCGCACGTCTTCCACATCCAAGGCAGCCAGTTTGGCGCTGATCTTGTCGGCCAGTCCTTCAAAGGCCAAAAATTCGCGGAAGGCATGGGCGGTGGTGGCAAAGCCGGTAGGCACGCGCACGCCCTCGGGCAGTTGCGAGATCATTTCGCCCAAGCTGGCGTTTTTGCCGCCGACCGATTCGACATCGGTCATTCGGAGGTTTTCAAACGGTACCACCAAAGCAGTGGGGTTGAAAAGTGCAGACATAGGAGTGCTCCAGAAGTTAAAACCGGCTCAAAAGCCCATGCCCGCACTGTGCAGCGGGCAAGGCAACACCCCCAGCAGGAAAGCAGCTTTGTCGTTGTTGTTATAGGCCGCGGCCCATGCTGGGCGCAGAATTTGGATAATCCCGCAATTGTAGGCTCCTCCCTTTAGAAAGTCCTCATGCACACACGCACCGTCTTTTTTGTCTCTGATGGCACGGGCATCACCGCCGAAACCTTTGGCAATGCCATCTTGGCGCAGTTTGAAATGGTGCCGCGCCGCGTGCGCCTGCCGTTTGTCGATACCGAAGACAAGGCGCATCAGGCGGTACGCCAAATTAACCACACGGGTGAAGTGGAGGGCAAACGCCCGATCGTGTTCACCACGCTGGTGAACATGGATGTGCTGAAAATCATCCAAAACAGCTGCAAGGGCATGTTGTTGGACATGTTTGGCACCTTTGTGCACCCGTTGGAACAAGAGCTGGGTATCAAATCGCACCACCGCGTTGGGCGTTTTTCGGACATCAGCAAAAGCAAGGAATACCACAGCCGTATCGAGGCGATCAACTTCAGCTTGGCGCACGACGACGGCCAAAGCAACCGCGATTTGGCCGGGGCCGATGTGATTTTGGTCGGTGTCAGCCGCAGCGGCAAAACCCCAACCAGCTTGTATTTGGCGATGCAGCACGGCCTGAAAGCGGCCAATTACCCCTTGATCCCCGAAGATTTTGAACGCCGCCAATTGCCACCGGCTTTGGTGCCACACCGCAAAAAGATTTTTGGCCTGTCGATCAGCCCTGAGCGGCTATCAGAAATCCGCAGCGAGCGCCGCCCCGACTCGCGCTATGCCAGCCTGCAAAACTGCCGCTACGAGGTCTCTGAGGCTGAAACCATGATGCGCCGTTCGGGCATCCGCTGGCTCTCGACCACCACCAAATCGATTGAAGAGATTGCCACCACCATCTTGCAAGAGTTGCAACCGGAACGGCTGGTGTACTGAACATGGCGGCGCTACGCATTGCCGTGATGGGGGCCGGGGCGGTGGGCTGTTACTACGGTGCCCGGCTGGCGCTGGCCGGACACCAGGTCACGCTGATTGCCCGGCCAGCGCATGTGCAGGCGATTGCGCAGCGCCAGGGGCTGTGGTTGGAGAGCAGCGGTTTTACCGGGTTGGTGTCGCTGCATGCCAGCAGCGAAGCCAGTGCTATCGCCGGGGCGCAATTTGTGCTGTTTTGTACCAAATCCAACGATACCGAAAGTGCGGGGCAAGCCATGGCCCCTTATCTGGCCCCTGAAGCCGTGGTTTGGAGCTTGCAAAATGGGGTGGACAATGCCCAGCACTTGGCGCAGGTGTTGCAGCGCCCGGTGGTACCTGCGGTGGTGTATGTGGCCGCGCAGATGGCGGGGGCCGGGCACGTGCGCCATCTGGGCCGTGGTGAATTGCAGGTGGGGCCGCATGCCGACCAAGCCCCCTTGTTGGCTGCGTTACGCCAAGCGGGCGTGAGCGTGGACGAGTCGGACAATGTGACCGCTACTTTGTGGGCTAAATTGGTGCTCAATTGCGTCTACAACCCACTATCGGCCATCACCGATTTGAGCTATGGCCCGCTGTTGGCCGGGGTTGGCGTGGAGCAAACGGTGCGTGACATCGTGCATGAATGCTTGGCGGTGGCCCAAGCCAGCGGTGTGGATCTGCCACCCGATACGCTGGACAAGGTGCTGCAATTGGCAGCCAGCATGCCAGCGCAAAAATCTTCTACCGCGCAAGATTTGGCGCGTGGCAAACGCAGTGAGATCGACCATTTGAACGGCTTTATCGTGCGCCAAGGCGAACGGCTGGGCATTGCCACCCCGGTCAATCGGCTGCTGCACACCTTGGTGCGTTTGCGCGAGGCGCACCCGGTGGCCGCGGCCACCGCGATCCCATGAAAAAAAGCCAGCAGGGCTTGCGCTGGGGCTTTTGGGCTTTGCTGTTGGCGGTGGTGGTGCTGTCTTTGCTGCCTACCGACTACCTACCGCCGCAAGCCTTCAGCCTGTGGGACAAGGCCCAACATGCTTTGGGCTTCATAGCATTGGGTGGCTTGGGGCTGCTGGCCTACCCGCAGCAACGCCTGCCCCTGCTGTGCGGTTTGTTGCTGCTGGGCGGTGGCATTGAGTTGGCCCAAGCCGCCACCGGTTGGCGCTATGGCGATTGGGCCGACTGGTGGGCGGATGCGCTGGGCTTGCTGGCAGCCTTTGTTGGGCATGCACTCTGGGCCAAGCGCCATCGGCCCCTGGTGGCCGATTAAGCAGCGGCCAAGAAGTCGCGCCCAATGCCCACACCAATATCGTTGATGCGCTCCAAAATTTGCGTCAGGTAGGCATGCAGGCCGGTGTCCAGTATCTCGTCGATACGGCCATACTGCAAATCGGCCAGCAGGCGACCCACCAGCCGCTGGGTTTCCTGCGATTGGCCGTTGGCTACCCGGTCAAGGTTTTGCCGTACTTTCAACATGCAGGCCAACAAGGAGCGCGGCATGGAGGGGTTCAAAATCAACAACTCGGCCACCCGCTCGGGCTGGATGCCGTTGCGGTACACCTTGCGGTAAATCTCGAAGGCCGAGAAGCTGCCGAGCACGGCGCTCCAGTGGTAGAAGTCGTACTCTTGGTCGCGGCCATTGTCGGTGCCGTGGAACTCGCTGCCCAAGGCATGGAACTTGACATCCAACAGCCGAGCCGTGTTGTCGGCCCGCTCCAAAAAAGTACCCAAGCGCAAAAAATGCAGCGATTCATCCGCCAGCATCGTGCCCAGCATGACCCCGCGCGACAAATGCGAGCGAAAGCGCACCCATTCAAAAAATTGGCTCGGGTCGGCCTCTAACTGGCCGCTGCGCAGCAGGCGGTTGACCTCCAACCAAGTTTGGTTTTGCATCTCCCAAGCCTCGGTGGTTAAGGAGCCGCGCACGGCACGGGCGTTTTCGCGCGCGGCGCGCAAGCAAGACAGGATGGAGGCTGGATTGCTCTCGTCCGCCACCATAAATTGCAGCACGTTGCGCGCGCTGATCTCGCCATACTTGGCTTGGTAGGCCGGCATGAGTTCGCTGATGGACAGCAGCCCCTGCCAGTTGGTTTGCGCCACCGCTGCCGATTGCGGCAGCAGGGCGGTTTCGTAGCCCACATTGAGCATACGGGCGGTATTCTCGGCCCGCTCCATGTAGCGGGACATCCAGAAAAGGTGGTCAGCGGTTCGGCACAACATCCATACTCCTCTCAAACTTCCATAATCCAGGTGTCTTTGGTGCCGCCCCCTTGCGAGGAGTTGACCACCAGCGAGCCTTCTTTCAGCGCCACCCGTGTCAGGCCACCGGGCACCATCTGCACGGTTTTGCCACTCAGCACAAAGGGGCGCAGGTCAATGTGGCGCGGCGCAATGCCTTGCTCCACAAAGGTGGGGCAGCTCGATAGGCTGAGCGTGGGTTGAGCGATGTAGCCCGCCGGGTTGGCACGCAGCACTTGGGCAAACTCGGCAATCTCGGCCTGCGTGGCGGTGGGGCCAATCAACATGCCGTAGCCGCCCGCGCCATGCACTTCTTTCACCACCAAGTCTTTCAGGTTAGCCAGCACATATTGCAAGTCTTCAGGCTTGCGGCACATCCAAGTGGGCACGTTGTTCAGGATGGGTTTTTCGCCCAGATAGAACTCAATCATCTTGGGCACATAGGGGTAGATGGATTTATCGTCCGCCACCCCGGTGCCGACGGCATTGCAAATGCTGACGTGGCCTGCGCGGTAAGCATCCATCAGCCCGGCGCAACCCAAGGCTGAATCGGCGCGGAACACCGCGGGATCGAGGAAGTCATCATCCACGCGCCGGTAGATCACATCCACGCGCTCTGGCCCCTTGGTGGTGCGTTTATAGACAAAGCCATCGCGCACAAACAAGTCTTGGCCTTGTACCAGCTCGACACCCATTTGTTGTGCCAAGAAGGCGTGTTCAAAATAGGCGCTGTTGTACATGCCGGGGGTGAGCACCACCACATTGGGGTCGGACGCGCCGGTGGGGGCGCTGGCACGCAGGGTTTCGAGCAGCAGGTCGGGGTAATGGGCCACTGGGGCGATGCGGTTTTGGCTGAACAGCTCCGGAAACAACCGCATCATCATCTTGCGGTTTTCGAGCATGTAGCTCACGCCGCTGGGCACGCGCAGGTTGTCTTCGAGCACGTAGTATTGGCCGTTACCGGCGCTGTCGGGGGCACGCACAATGTCAACCCCGCTGATGTGCGAATAGACATCATTGGGCACGTTGACCCCCATCATCTCGGGGCGGAACTGGGCGTTGTTCACCACCTGTTCACGCGGAATCACGCCTGCCTTGAGGATTTCTTGGTCGTGGTAGACATCGTGGATAAAGCGGTTCAGTGCCGTAACGCGCTGCACCAGCCCTTTTTGCATTTGGCTCCACTCTTGTGCCGGAATGATGCGTGGAATCAAATCGAACGGTATCAGGCGCTCGGTGCCTGCACCGTCTTCGTCTTTGGCCCCGTACACCGCAAAGGTGATGCCGACACGCCTGAAAATCATTTCGGCCTCTTCACGGCGCGCACGCATGGCCGCCTCTGGTTGGCGCTCTAGCCATTGGGCATAGGCAGCGTAACCGGGGCGCACTTGGGTGCCACACCGCAAACCCTGTTGTTGCACCTGCCCGCCCCCGTGTGGCAAGGGGGCAAGGGTGGCATACATCTCGTCGAATTTCAGCATGGTGTTTTCTCCTGCCGAGGCTTAAAGCAAGGAGCGGGCCAGCTTGCACAGGCCACACGCTGGCGCAGCTTTTGCTTGAGGGGCTCTTACAACGCGCCTTGGGGCGTGCCTGCAAAAACCCTATCCCCTTTTGCTCTTATGTCGATACACGCTGCCCTACACCACGTTACCCACTACCAATACGACCGCCCCATCAATTTGGGGCCACAGTTGATTCGCCTGCGGCCTGCACCGCACTGCCGCAGCAAGGTGGTGTCGTACTCTTTGCGCGTAGAGCCAGCGCAGCACTTCATCAACTGGCAGCAAGACCCGTTTGCCAACTACCAAGCGCGCTTTGTTTTTCCTGAGAAAACCACCGAGTTCAAGGTGACGGTCGATTTGGTGGTCGAGATGGCGGTCTATAACCCGTTTGACTTCTTTTTAGAGCCGCAGGCCGAGCAATTTCCGTTTGGCTACGACAGTGCCACCACCGAAGAGCTAGCCCCCTATCTGGCTACCGAAGCCATCACGCCGCGACTCCAGTCGTATCTGGAGCAAGTGGATGTCACGCCCCGGCGCACGATCGATTTTTTGGTGGATTTGAATACGCGTCTGCAACGCGATATTGCCTACCTGATTCGCTTAGAGCCGGGCGTACAAACCCCGGAAGAAACGCTGGAAAAGCGCTCTGGCTCTTGCCGTGACACGGCTTGGCTGATGGTACAACTGCTGCGCCACTTGGGGCTGGCCGCACGTTTTGCCTCGGGCTACCTGATTCAGCTCAAACCCGATGTCAAGTCTTTGGACGGCCCCAGCGGCACCGAAGTGGACTTTACCGACCTGCACGCTTGGTGCGAAGTCTATTTGCCCGGCGCAGGCTGGATTGGCCTTGATCCCACATCGGGCCTGTTGGCCGGTGAAGGCCATATTCCACTGGCTTGTACGCCGCGCCCTTCCGGTGCAGCACCGATTGAGGGCGCACTGGATGAGTGCGAAGTAGAGTTCCACCACGCGATGGAAGTCACGCGCATTTATGAGTCGCCACGCGTGACCAAGCCCTACACCGAAGAGCAATGGAGCGAGGTGCTGGCGCTGGGCCAACAGGTGGATGAAGTATTGCAAGCTGGGGATGTGCGCTTGACGATGGGTGGCGAGCCGACTTTTGTTTCCATCCACGATCGCGATGCACCAGAGTGGAACACCGATGCCCTGGGCCCGACCAAACGTGGCTATGCCACCGAGTTGGTGCATAAACTGCGCACCGAATATGGGCAGGGTGGTTTTCTGCACTTTGGGCAAGGCAAATGGTACCCCGGTGAACAATTGCCGCGTTGGGCCTTGTCCATTTATTGGCGTGCCGATGGCGACCCCATTTGGCACTACCCAATTTTGTTTGCCGACGAGCGCCAACCCCAGCACTACACCAGCGCTGATGCCCAGCGTTTTATGCAAACCTTGGCGGGTAAGTTGGGCGTAGAGGGTCAGCACATCACCCCCGGCTATGAAGATACGTGGTACTACCTGTGGCGTGAGCGCCGGTTGCCCATCAACGTCGACCCGTTTGATTCGCGCTTAGACGATGAAATGGAGCGCATGCGCTTGCGCCGGGTGTTTGAGCAAAAACTCGACAGCGTGGTGGGCTATGTGCTGCCCTTGCAGGCCGAACCGGGGACTGAAGCAGACAGCACCACATGGCGCAGCGGCCCGTGGCATTTGCGCGATGAACGTATGTACCTGATTCCGGGCGACTCGCCAATGGGCTACCGCTTGCCATTGGATGCACTACCATGGGTCAAGCAAGCCGACTACCCCTATCTGCTTGAGCAAGACCCGTTTGCGCCGCGCAACACGCTGCCACAAGCCAGCCAACTGCGTGCCCAATATGCACCGCACAGCGTGGGCGGTGGTTTTGCCGAAGGTGGCAGTGTGGCCGTGCAAGGCCAAGGACACGTTGGCCCTGACAGCACAGCATCCAATAGCGAAGTACCAGCGCGTTTTGCCTCGGCACACGGCACGATTCGTACGGCCATTTGTGTCGAAGCGCGTGACCCGATGCGCGCCAACGGCCCCAAGGCCGAACGGGAACATGGCGGCAACTTTGCCCGTGATGGTGGCGCGTTGTATGTGTTCATGCCACCGTTAGAGCGCCTAGAAGACTACTTGCACCTGCTGGCCGCCGTAGAAGCCACAGCGGAAACCTTGGGCGTACAAATTGTGCTGGAGGGCTACCCCCCGCCACGCGACCCGCGCCTGAAGGTGTTGCAAGTCACTCCTGACCCCGGCGTGATTGAAGTCAACATCCACCCAGCCCACCACTGGGGCGAGTTGGTGCAGCACACCGAGTTTCTCTACCAAGCGGCCTACGAATCGCGCCTGTGCGCCGAGAAGTTCATGACCGATGGCCGCCACACCGGCACGGGTGGTGGCAACCATTTTGTGCTTGGCGGGGCGACTCCGGCGGATAGCCCATTTTTGCGCCGCCCCGAGCTGTTAGCCAGTTTGGTGCTGTATTGGCACAACCACCCTAGCCTGAGTTACCTGTTCAGTGGCATGTTTATTGGCCCGACCAGCCAAGCCCCGCGTGTGGACGAGGCCCGCAACGACCAGCTCTATGAGTTGGAAATTGCCCTGCAAGAAATCCATGCCAATCGGCAAAAGTTTGGCGTAGACATGCCGCCGTGGTTGGTCGATCGCACCTTGCGCAACATCCTGATTGATGTCACGGGCAACACGCACCGCAGTGAGTTCTGCATCGACAAACTCTACTCGCCCGACAGCAGTACGGGCCGCTTGGGTCTGTTGGAGTTGCGCGCTTTTGAAATGCCTCCGCACGCCCGCATGAGCATCGTGCAGCAGTTGCTGTTGCGCGCGCTGGTGGCCCGCTTCTGGGAGCAGTCCTATCTGGCACCGGCCACGCGCTGGGGCACCGAGCTGCACGACCGCTGCCTGCTGCCCAGCTTTGTCAAAATGGACTTTGCCGATGTGCTGGCCGATATGCGCCAAGCTGGTTTTGCCTTTGACGATGCCTGGTTTGCGCCGCACTTTGAATTCCGCTTCCCGCTGGTGGGGCAGGTGCAAAGCATGGGTATCGAGCTGACGCTGCGCAACGCGCTTGAGCCGTGGCACGTCATGGGGGAAGAAGGCTCTGCCGGGGGTACAGTGCGTTATGTCGATTCGTCGCTGGAGCGCATCGAGCTGCGCGTGACTGGCCTGAACCAAAGCCGTTATGTCATTACCTGCAATGGGCAGCCCTTGCCGCTGCAATCGACCGGCGTGGCCGGTGAATATGTAGCCGGAGTGCGCTACAAGGCATGGAACCCACCCTCGAGCCTACACCCGAGCATCGAGCCGCACGCACCACTGACCTTTGACATGGTGGACACTTGGATGAAACGCTCCATTGGCGGTTGCCAGTACCATGTCGCCCATCCGGGCGGGCGCAATTACGAGGTATTTCCCGTCAATGCCTACGAGGCCGAAAGCCGACGTTTGGCACGCTTTTCCCGCATGGGCCATACCCCCGGTGTGATGCAAGTGCCGCCCGCCACTATCGATCTGCCCGGCAGCCGCGAATTCCCGTTCACACTGGATTTGCGCCGCGTGCGCTAAAGCTGCGCCCTGCCCTGTACCTGAAACATTGTTGCTGTGACCCTCCTCTCACCTCCATCCCCGGCCTTAGCCCCCATGGCCTCTTCTGCTGATGTAGCGTTGTCGATGGCCGCCCCGGCCCAGCCGGGGCATTACGATGAACTGCGTGGCCGTACCGCTCAGGCGGACGACGACGGCAGTGGCATGGCTCCGGCGTGGCGGCAGTTTTTTGCCCACCCCGGCACGCAAAATCTGTCTGACCTGAACCGTCGCCAAACCAGTTTGGAGCGGCAAATTCGCGACAACGGCATCAGCTACAACGTTTATGCCGACAGCAGCAACCCGCAGCGGCCTTGGTCATTGGATTTGTTTCCGCTGATTGTGCAGGCCGACGAGTGGCGACAGATTGAGGCGGGCGTGTTGCAGCGGGTGCGCCTGCTAGAGCGCACCCTGCACGACGTGTATGGCCCGCAAGAACTGTTGCGCGATGGCTTGTTGCCTGCGGCCTTGGTACAGGGCCACCCCGGTTATTTGCGCACGCTGCACGGTATGCCCCCGGTGGGTGGCAACCGGCTGCAGGTGTGTGCCTTTGATTTGGCGCGTGGCCCCGATGGCCGTTGGGCGGTGGCCGCCCAGCGCACGCAAGCGCCTTCGGGCTTGGGCTATGCGTTAGAAAACCGCCTGTCCATCTCGCGCTTGTTCCCGCAGGCGTTTGAATCGCTGCAAGTGCAGCGGCTGGCCTCTAGCTACCGGGCGTTGATTAACGGCTTGCGCAGCATGTCACCCGCTGGAGCCGATGCCCATATCGCCCTGCTGACCCCCGGCCCGTACAACGAAACCTACTTTGAGCAAGCCTACCTGACGCGCTACTTGGGCATTACCTTGGTGCAAGGCAACGATTTAACCGTGCGCGACGACCGGCTGTTTTTACGCACCCTGCGCGGCCTAGAGCCAGTGCATGTGCTGATCAAACGGGTAGATGATGCCTGGTGCGACCCGCTGGAGTTGCGTGCAGACTCCTCTTTGGGCGTGCCCGGCCTGCTGCAAACCTTGCGCAGTGGCAACCTGCTGATGGCGAACATGCCCGGCTCGGCCTTTTTGGAATCGGTGGGCATGTTGGGCTTCATGCCCGAGTTGTCGCGGCGTTTGCTCGGTCAAGAGTTGTTGTTGCCCTCTTGGCCTACCTGGTGGTGTGGCGAACACGCGGCTTTGCAAGCAGCCACCAAACACTTGGCCCAATGCGCCATCAAGCCCACTTACACCGGCTCGGCCTTGCACAGCCCGTTTGCTGGGCTGCAATGCAGCAGTTTGGAGGCCCAAGAGCAGGCAGCATGGTTAGACCGCCTGCACCAATCCGGCGAAGAATTTACCCTGCAACAAGAAATTCCGCTGTCGCAAATGCCCACTTGGGATGCCCAATCGCAACCGCCGCGTATTGTGCCGCGCGAGGTCATGCTGCGCGTGTTTGCCCTGACCGACGGCCAACAATCGTGGCGCGTGTTGCCCGGCGGGCTGGGGCGCATCGTCAGTACCCAAGACAGTGTGTTGAGCCTGCAACGCGGTGGCAGCAGCGCCGATGTGTGGGTGCGTGTCGATGCCGAACGCGGGCACACGGTAGACCGCACTACCCTGCTGAACAAGCGCATCACCCCGGCCACCGTAGCGCACTACCGGCGCGTGGTCACCAGCCGTGCGGCTGAAAACCTGTTCTGGCTCGGCCGCTACACCGAGCGCAGCGAAAACAGCCTGCGCTTGGCCCGCTTAACCTTGTCCACCTTGGGCAGTGCTGGGCAATCTTGCTTGCCCCTGGTCAAGTGGTTGGGCAGCTTGGCCGCTTCGTGCTCGCTGGTTCCGGCCGATGTGCCCTCGCCCATGCTGGCCCGGCGTGTCTTTACCCGGGCTTTGGTGGCGGGTTTGGGCCAGCCCGACAGCACGGCCAGCGTCGGTTTTAACTTGCGGGCCTTGCGCCAAGTGGCCTCGTCGATTCGGGAGCGCCTATCGCAAGAGCATTGGGGCCTGATTTTGCGTACCGAGCAGCACTTTATGGAGCGCTGTGCCGAACTGGTCGCCAGCGACTATGCCACGCTGGATGTGTTGCGCGTGCTCGATTCGGTCAGCCTGAATTTAGCCGCCATGACCGGCGACCAAACCGACCGCATGACGCGCGACGATGGCTGGCGCTTGCTCTCGATTGGGCGACAACTAGAGCGGCTGGACTTTTTAAGCACCGCACTGGCGCGGGCAGTAGAAGCGGGTGTGCTGGCCGAATCGGCCGGTTTTGAGGCCGTGCTGGCCCTGTTTGACAGCAGCATCACTTTCCACGCCCAATACCAACGCAGCCGCGATGCGGCTGCTCTGCTGGAGTTGCTGGTCATCAGCCGCGAGAACCCGCGCTCTTTGGGCTGGGTGGTGCAAACCCTGCGTGGGCGCTTGGCCAAGCTGGCTGCCGATGCCGATGACAGCTTGCTGGCCCTGACCCCTGACCCGAACCAATGGAATTTGGCCCAGTTGTGCGATGAGGAAGCCCCACTGCCCGCATTGGCGCAATTGCTAGAGCGCTGCACCAGCGCCACTTGGCGCGTCTCGGACGGTATCAGCCTGCGCTACTTCACCCACACCCACGAATCTTCTCGCAGCCTTGGGGCTTAAGGTATGTTGCTACAAGTCACCCACGAAACTCGCTACGATTATCAACCGGCGGTAGAGACAGCGCAGCATGTGCTGTGTTTGCGCCCCATCCAAACCGCCTGCCAGCAGGTGCTGGAGCACCAATTGGACATCCACCCACGGCCAGCCTCGCGCAGCGAGCGCCAAGACGTGTTTGGCAACCACCAGTGCCAGTTTTCTATGCAAAGCCCGCACGAAACCTTGCGCGTGGTGGCGCACAGTGCCATCCAAACCCAGCCCCCAGCCCCGGTGCAAAGCCAGCAACCGTGGGAGGCTGTGCGTGAGGGGCTACGCTACCAGCATGGCATGGTGTATGACCCGGCGGTAGAGTTCACCTTTCCATCGGCCTACATTCCACGGCATAGCGAATTTGTCCATTACGCACAGCCTAGTTTTCGGGCGGGCCGCCCCTTGCTAGAGGCTGCGCGTGAGCTGATGCAGCGTATCTACCAAGACTTTACCTATGCCGCCCAAAGCACCGAGATCAATACCCCCGCCCGCACCGCCTTGGCGCAGCGCAAGGGTGTGTGCCAAGACTTTGCCCAAATTTTGATTGCTTGTCTGCGCAGTTTGGGGCTGCCGGGGCGCTACGTCAGTGGCTACCTGCTGACCACGCCCCCGCCGGGCAAGCCGCGTTTGATTGGCAGCGATGCCTCGCACGCTTGGGCGCAGGTGTATCTGCCCGATGTGCAGGCTGAGCACCCCGGCCAAGGTTGGTACGACCTCGACCCGACCAACAACCGCGATGGCTGGGGCACGCCGGGTGAAGACTACGTGACGGTGGCACGGGGCCGCGACTACAGCGATGTAGCCCCCATGCGCGGCGTGATTCATGGCGGCACGCGCCACACCCTGCATGTGGGCGTGACGGTGGCCCCAGTGGAGGAGTTGGCCGAGTTAGAGGGCTAAAGAGCTGGTGTTGTCTGGCGCAATGCGCAGCGGCACCGTGACTGGCCCGTCGTTGAGCAAATGCACCTGCATATCCGCAGCAAATTGGCCGGTTTGTACGATGGGGTGCAAGGCACGGGCTTGGGCCACAAAATAATCGTACAAGCGCTGGCCGTCTTGTGGGCTGGCGGCTTGGGTAAAGCTGGGCCGGTTGCCGCTGCTGGTATCGGCTGCCAAGGTGAACTGGCTCACAATCAGCAAGCCACCGCCGATGTCTTGCACACTGCGGTTCATCTTGCCCGCTTCATCGCTAAAAATACGCAATTTGAGCAATTTGGCTAACAGGCGGTCGGCTTGGGCTGCGGTGTCGCCGCGCTCGGCGCACAGCAGTACCAGCAAACCGGGGCCAATCTGGCCGATGGTGTGGCCTTCCACTTCGACATGGGCGTGGCGTACCCGTTGCAATAGACTGATCATAAAGTTGATGCTGCGGTTGCTGGGTAAATTACCCATTGCTATACTAGCCGCAACACGCAAGTGCTGGTCAAGCTGACTTGGCCTTTGCTGATGCACTGATGAGCCAATCGGGGTTGCTATCCCCTCAACACTTGCGTGTTACTTTCTCAAACTTGTTCCTAATCTGTATTTGAGCCAATTGTTCTGTGGTTCTAAACAGCGTTAGCAGGTAAATCTTGCTTGCATCTGCCGTTATCTTGATGGCAGCACGGTACAGCACCCCATCCATGTGAAGTAAGGCGAATCTCTTGTCCCCTTGTCGGTATATTTCACCATCACGGATGATGTGCGGGATGCGCTGGTAATCAGCGATACCAATTTCTGGATGTTTGGCAACGTGGGCGCAGAGCGATGCACGCGAAAGCCAAACTATAGCCGTCTGAGCCCCCAGCAGCGACATATCAGCCGCCGATAGTTCTGCAATCGGGTATTCGTCGTGTAGTGTCTTGCCGTGCCAAAAATCTTCAAAGCTCATACTTTCATCGAATGCTCCGAGAAACCTCGGCATTCATGCCGGGGAGGAAAGGAGCGCAGCCGATAGGCTGCACTGGGCTGGAGAAATCGGCTACCATGCTCCGATGAGCACCAAGGTGTACCGTTACCGCGTCAAGTCTTTGAACGGTTTGCTGAACCAGCAGGCGCGTGTGGTGAACTTTGTCTGGAACTTCTGCAACGACACGCAAAAGCACGCCTTGAAGTGGCGCAAGCCTTGGCCCACTGGCTTTGACTTGAACAAGCTCACGACCGGAAGCAGTAAAGAGTTGGGCATCCACTCGGGCACAGTGAACGCTGTGTGTGAGCAATACGCCAAGTCGCGCCAACAGTTCAAACGGCCTTACTTGCGCTACCGAGGTAAACGCACGCTGGGCTGGGTACCACTTAAAGGCCGGGAGTTGAAGCGCGAGGGCAACGCCTTTCGCTTTGCCGGCAACACCTTCCGTGTCTTTGATTCGCGCCCATTGCCTGAAGGCAAGATAAAGGATGGCACCTGCTTTGCTCAAGACCGGCGTGGCAACTGGTTCCTCAATATCGTGGTCGAAATGCCGGATGCACCGGCCCGGCAGCCTGTGCGCGGTGTCGGGATTGACTTGGGCTTGAAAGATTTGGCTACTCTGTCCACGGGCGAGAAAATCGAGCACCCGCGCTACTTGCGTCAACTGGAAGCCAAACTGGCCCAAGCGCAACGGGCGCATAAAAAGCGTCAAGTGACGAATATCCATGCCAAGATTGCCAATTGCCGCATGGACTTCTTGCACAAAGCCAGCACGGACATCGTGTGCCGCTTTGATTACATTACCGTGGGTAATGTCAGCAGCGGCAAACTGGCTAAAACCAAGATGGCTAAAAGTGTTTACGACGCATCTTGGCATTCTTTCAAAACCATGCTGGCGTACAAGTCGGTTGCGAATGGTGCCTGGTATGAAGAAGTGAATGAAGCGTTTTCTTCCCAAGTCTGCTCGAATTGCGGCACATTGCCCGATTCGAGGCCGAGAGGTATCGCAGACCTTGGAATAAGGCGCTGGGTTTGTTCGGAATGTGGTTGTGAGCATGACCGTGATGTGAATGCTGCCAAAAATATCCTGAATCAATCCAGCGCCCGCTCGGGACATCGAGCGCTTGTAGAGGGAATCGCCGTCCTTTAGTGCGGCGAGGATGTCAAGGCACAGAGGGGCTGGGAGCAGTTCCCGGCTCTAAGTAAGTTTCAACGTTCATGGGCAGCAACTGTATGCTGGTGCGCAGGCCTGGTACAGCGGCCATCAGGGCTTGTTCTACTTGGCCGCGCAAGTCTGCCGCATGGGACAAACTCCAATGGCCTGGAATGTGCATATGCAAATCCACAAAACGGCGCTGCCCGGCCATGCGGGTGTGGATATGGTCAAAGCGAATAGAAAAGCCGGGGCTGGCGTGGGCGTTGTGCTGGCTTAAAAAGCCTCCCAAGGTCTGTTCGATCGTGTTCAGCACTTCGGGTTCTACTGCTTCGTCCATCAAGCCCTGTGAGGAGCGCCAGACCAGATGCACCCCTTCTTTCAGGATGTTCAAGGCCACCCCTATTGCCACTACGGGGTCGAGCCAGTTCCAACCCGTCAGGGCTACCGCCCCTAGCCCCAACACCACCCCGGCAGAAGTCCAGACATCGGTAAACAAATGTCGGGCATCGGCCTCCAGCGCAATCGAGCGGTGCTGGCGTGAGGCCCGTAGCATCACCCAAGCCAAAGCGCCATTCAGCAATGAGCTAAACACCGATAGCGCCAGCCCCCAGCCCATTTGCTCTAGCGGTTGCGGATCCAACAGGCGCTGGGTAGCTGTCCACAAAATGGCCCCAGCGGCGACAAAAATCAACATGCCCTCAAAGCCCGAGGCGAAATACTCCGCCTTGTGGTGGCCGTAGGGGTGGTTGTCGTCGGCGGGGCGAGCGGCCACCGTCACCATCGTCACACCAAACAAGGCACTGGCTAAATTGACCAGCGACTCCATCGCATCGGACAACAAACCCACCGAGCCGGTGACGTACCACGCCAGCGTTTTCAGCGCCATGGTGGTCAACGCCATGGCCACCGAGGCCCATAACAGCCGATGGGGGGTGAGTTTTGCTAACAGTTTGTGGTGTGACGCAGGCGTGGTGGGCTCAGTGCTGGACATAGCGCAGGAGGAAAGTGGCAGATACTGGCCTTATATCAACCTTGCCTTAACGTTCTTCCCCTTGACGCGTCCGGTGTTCAAGCGATGCACCACCTGCTCGGCAATGCCACGTTCTACCGCCACATAGGTAGAAAACTCATTCACATTGATTTTGCCCACTTGCTCGCGTGTAAAGCCCATTTCGCCCGTCAGTGCGCCCAACACATCGCCAGCGCGGATTTTTTCTTTGCGCCCACCAATGATTTGCACCGTCGCCATCGGCGGCAGCAAAGGGCCGCCGGGGGCGGGTTGCAAGCTGGTCAAAGCCGTCCATTCGGACGGGCGGCCTTGCAGCACTTCGATTTTGCCGACATAGCCCATCTCGTCCATGCTGACCAGATTGAGCGCCAAGCCTTGCGCATCGCCTCGGCCGGTGCGGCCAATGCGGTGGATATGCACTTCGGGGTCGGGGGTCACATCCACGTTGATGACGGCGGCCAGTTGGGCAATGTCCAAGCCGCGTGCAGCCACATCGGTCGCCACCAACACCGAGCAGCTGCGGTTGGCAAACTGCACCAGCACTTGGTCGCGTTCGCGCTGTTCTAACTCACCATACAAGGCCAAGGCGCTGACCCCTTGCGCTTGCAACACCGCTACCAAGTCACGGCATTGCTGTTTGGTATTGCAAAAGGCCAATGTGGATTCGGGGCGGAAATGTGCCAACAATTGCCCGACGGCGTGCAGACGCTCACTTTCTTTCACTTCAAACCAACGCTGGTCAATTTTGTTGGCGCTGTGCTGCGCCTGCACAGTAATTTGCTGTGGATTGCGCATGAATTGCTGGCTCAGTTTGGCAATTCCCTCGGGGTAGGTGGCCGAGAACAACAGCGTTTGGCGCTCTTTGGGGCATTGGCGGGCCACAGTGGCAATGTCGTCAAAAAAGCCCATGTCCAACATCCGGTCGGCTTCATCCAATACCAAGGTGTTGAGCTGCTCTAAAGACAGATATTGACGCTCTAGGTGGTCCATCACCCGCCCCGGTGTGCCCACCACAATGTGCGCGCCATGCGACAGGCTTTGTGCTTGCCCACGCAGCGGCACACCGCCACACAGCGTCACCACCTTGATATTGTCTGCGGCGCGGGCTAGGCGGCGGATTTCGGCACTCACTTGGTCGGCCAGCTCGCGCGTGGGGCACAGTACTAAGGCTTGCACGCCAAAGCAGCGCGGGTTCAGGCGGGCCAGCAAAGCCAAGCCAAAGGCGGCGGTTTTGCCGCTGCCGGTGCTGGCTTGGGCAATCAGGTCTTGCCCCTGCAAAGCCAGCGGCAAGCTAGCCGCTTGGATGGGGGTCATGTGCAGGTAGCCCAGTTGTTGCAGATTGGCCAAGGTGGCTGGGCTGAGCGCCAAGGCGCTGAAATCGGTGGCGCGGTGCGCGGGGGTGGAAGTCATGCGCCCGATTATCGCGGCAGGGGCCACCAGCCCGCGCTTGGGTAGCCGCTACAGTGCCAAGGCCACCAAGCTGCCGACAAAGCCCAGCGTGTGCGCAAACAGGCCCGGTGCCAAGGCCAGCGCATAGCGCCAGCCACCGCTGGCCCAAGCCACGGTGCTTTTGCTAAAGGCGTGTACCACCATCGCTGCTGACAGCGCCCAGACAATCTGGGTTGCTTCTTGGCTACCCGGTACGCCCACCGTCAGTAAGGCAGCTGTCACGGCGTGGATGTCGGCCAGCGCGGCAATCAGCGTACCCACCATCACCCCGGCATCGCCCAGCCACAGGCGCAAGCCATGCACCCCGGCTTGGATGGCCGTGAGCAGCAGCACAATCAAGGCCGCATCGCGCAAGCGGAACAAGTCGGTGTCGGGGGTGCTGGTCGTGGCTTCGTTGCTGGCCGGGGCGGCATAGCGCCAGACCATCCAGCCCCCCCAGAGTGCGGCGATACCGCTACCCACCAACGCAGGCAGCCAGAGCGACAAAATCCAAGCTGGTTGGATGGTGGCACCAATGATCAAAATCTGGGTGGTGGTGCCCACGCACGACAGCAGGGCCGCCCCCGCTTGCAGTTTGTACGAGCCTTGCGTGCTGCGCAGTTCCATGCCCAAGCTGCCAATGGTGGCGGTGCTCGACACAAAGCCCGAAGCCAGTGCCGACAGTGCCACGGCTTGGCGCGCTTGTAGCAGCCGCCGCCCCACGTGGGCCAGCGATTGGATCAGCAGCAGCACAATCAGCAGCTTCATCACCAATTGCGGGTTCAACACGGGGCCCCACAGCGGTCGGTCGGGCAGCAGTGGCATCACCAGCAGCGCCAGGGCTCCCAAAATCAAGCCGCCTTGCACTTCGCCAGGGCGTAGCCAATTGCGCGCAAACTGGTGCAGTCTATCGCGTGCCGATAACAAACTGGTAACGATCACCGTCAGGCCCGAAGCCAACATCGGTGCTTGCACAGCCATCACGCCAATCAAATAGGCCATGAACAGAGCGATTTCGGTCGTCACCCCCGGCGAGTCCGAGCGGTCGTAGGCGTAGGCCACAATGCTGATGAGTGCCACGAAAGCGCCCCCTACAGCCATCAGTGTTTGCGAGCCTAAAAAGGCCGTGCAAGCCCCGGTGAGCGAGGCCAGGGCAAACGAGCGCATCCCGGCCATCACCTGTTTGGATTGGCCGTCTTTACGCCGCTCGCGCTCAATGCCCATCAGCAAACCGCAGCCCAAAGCCACGGCCAGCCCGCTCAGTGCGGACACATCACCCGAAAAACTGGATGCTTCCATAGGAGGGTCTCCTTTGCTGTGGCACTTGTAAAGCGCAGCCTGCCACAGCAGGCCACGATTTTTTCGCAGAAAGGGCCATATTACACTCGCAAACCTTATGCAATTTGTGAGTCGGCCCCGATGACATCTTCTGCCACCTCCTCCCCTGCTTCTAGCAACGCTGCCACCCCCTATGGCACCCTGCCACCAGCATCACCGCTGCCGCAGCGTCGCCCGGTCAGTTTGCCGCGCCTGCAACAAATGCGCGAAGCGGGTGAAAAAATCACCATGCTCACGGCCTACGATGCCACCTTTGCCGCCGTAGCCGATGCGGCGGGCGTAGAGTGCCTGTTGGTGGGCGATTCGCTCGGCATGGTATGCCAAGGGCTGGGCAGCACCGTTGGTGTCACCCTCGAGACGATGGTGTACCACACCGATAGCGTGGCCCGTGGCTTGCGCCGGGTGCAGGGCACGGCGTGGGTCGTCAGTGACCTGCCTTTTGGCAGCTACCACGAGTCCAAAGAACAGGCCATGCGCAGCGCCTCGGCCCTGATGCACGCCGGGGCACACATGGTCAAGCTAGAAGGCGGTGGCTGGACGACCGACACCGTGCGCTTTTTGGTCGAGCGTGGCATTCCGGTGTGTGCCCATTTGGGCCTGACACCCCAAACTGTGCATGCTTTGGGTGGCTACCGCGTGCAAGGCAAGGATGAGCAAGCGGCACAAATTCTGCGCCAGCACGCCCATGAGCTGCAAGATGCCGGGGCCAGTATGGTGGTGTTAGAGATGGTGCCAGCGCAGCTGTCGGCCGAGCTGACGCAAGAGTTACAACACTGCCACACCATTGGCATTGGCGCAGGCAACGGTACCGCCGGTCAGGTGTTGGTGCTGCACGATATGTTGGGCATGAATTTGGGCAAGATGGCCAAGTTTGTGCACAACTTTATGCACGATGCAGGCAGTGTGCGCGGCGCGATGGAAGCCTATGTGCGTGCTGTCAAGGCGGGCACCTTTCCAGACAACGCCCGCCACGCTTGGTAAGTGCGCGGCGGGGGGGCAGCGGTTAGAGCCGGAACTGCCCAACCATGCTCGAGAGCTTTTGCGCTTGCTCGCTCATTGAGTGGGCCGCTGCCGCTGATTCATCCACCAGCGCCGCATTTTGTTGCGTCATCTGATCGAGTTCATTCACCGCCGTTTGCACTTGGCCAATGCCGTCGCGTTGCGATTGCGCCATCGAGGCTATTTCAGCAATCAGGTGGCTGACCTGCTGCACCCCCTGCACCATTTCGCGCATCACATCGCCCGATTGCGCCACCAAGTTGGCCCCAGCCTCTACCGTAGTTTCTGAGGCTTGGATCAATTCTTTGATCTCTTTGGCCGATTGGGCACTGCGTTGTGCCAACGTACGCACCTCAGAAGCCACGACGGCAAACCCTCGGCCTTGTTCGCCTGCACGTGCGGCTTCTACGGCGGCATTCAAGGCCAGAATGTTGGTTTGGAAAGCAATGCCATCAATGATGCCCACGATGTCGCCAATGTGTTTGGAGTGCTCGGTAATTTGTGACATGTTCGCAGCTACCTTGGCTACGACATCACCTCCTAAGTTGGCGGAGTTGGACACGGTTTGTGCCAAACGGGCCGCTTGCTGGGCCGAATCGGTGGATTGAATGACGATACGGGTCAGTTCATCAATCGCAGCAGCCATCTGCTGCAAGTTGGTGGCTGTTTGTTCAGTGCGGTGGCTCAGGTCGAGGTTGCCTTGTGCAATTTCGGTTGAGGCCCCGGTGACGGACTGGGTGCCAGAGCGCACCTGCGCCACCAAATCGCGCAAACGGCCATTCATGGTGCCGACAGCGTTCATCAATTGACCGATTTCATCCCTGCGCTCTGATGCCAAGTGGGCGCTCAAATCGCCTTGGGCAATGGTTTTTGCCACCTCCACAGTGCGG
The DNA here is from genome assembly GCA_964478155.1 of uncultured Simplicispira sp. Taxonomy (GTDB): domain Bacteria; phylum Pseudomonadota; class Gammaproteobacteria; order Burkholderiales; family Burkholderiaceae_C; genus Simplicispira. Next base: position 50,721 of record CAYZGT010000013.1, on the reverse strand, counting down.
GCCAGTGGGGTGGTGATGCCGCGCACAATCCACCAAGCCCCCAACAAGCTCAGGCCCAGTACCACGGCAATGGCCGAGCTGCCCAGCAGTCGGGCCGTCTGTACGGCCTGTAGCCCCTCGCTGCGGGCCTGATCGCGCAGCGATTCTTGGATGGTGATGAATTTTTTGAGAGATTCCAAATAGTCGTGGCTCAGTGGCATCAAACGCCCTGTGGCCAGCGTGCGCGCTTCGTCAAACTTTTGTTCCTTTTTCAGGGTGTTGATTTGGCCCACCATCGCCAAGATAGGCTGGCGAAAGGCATTCACGTCGGCCAGGGCCTGCTTGGCCTGTGCATCCTCGGTGGTCTTTTCAATTTGTTGGTGTACCTGACCGATGTCGGCAATCGTGGCCTTGATGAGGCTACCGAAGGTCTGGCCTACGTTCTCGTCGGCACTGACGGCAATCGCGACCACGCGCTGTAGGTTGTTGCCGATCAGCCCTTTCCATTCCAGTGCCAGCTTGATGCCTGACTCGTATTTGGCCACGCTGTCCATGGTGCGGTTGAGCGCCCGCGTCACCGAAGCCTCCATCAGTACCACCGAGACGGACAAAGCTACCAAGATAGCAATAATCAACCCCATGAGTTTTGCCTTGATAGAGGCGAGTTGAAAGGCATTCATCATGTGTTGTTCCCTTAACACGTAAAATTCTTTATTCGGGCGCGCTAAAGCGCCTGCTCCGGCCATACCACCGCGCCCTGCTGGTGCGGCAAGCGTACCATGCTGTATGGAAGGCGAAAAGCCAATCCATCCATTGGCTGCTTCCCGATTTTCAGCCCTTGTTTTATGCACATCGTCCATACCATTCCTGAGTTGCGTGCCGCTCTGGCATCCAGCCGTCAACCCGCTTTTGTCCCTACCATGGGCAATCTGCACGAGGGCCATATCTCTTTGGTGCGCCAAGCCAAACCACTGGGCGATGCCACGGTGGTCAGCATCTTTGTCAACCGGCTGCAATTTTTGCCGCACGAAGACTTTGACAGCTACCCGCGCACCTGGGAGGCCGATTGCGCCAAGCTCAAGGCCGCTGGCTGCGATGTGGTGTTTGCCCCGCGCGAGCAAGACTTGTACCCTGCGCCCCAAACCTTCAAAGTGCAACCCGACCCGCAATTGGCCGACATCTTGGAAGGCCAGTTTCGCCCCGGCTTCTTTACCGGCGTGTGTACCGTGGTGATGAAGCTGTTCAGTGCGGTGTTTGCGGGCAAGGCCCAAGGCACAGCGGTATTTGGGCAAAAAGACTACCAACAACTGATGGTATTGCGCCGCATGGTGCAACAGTTTGCCCTGCCAATTAACGTGGTGGCTGGCCCGACGCAACGGGCCACCGATGCGCTGGCCCTGAGCTCACGCAACGGCTACTTGAGCGAGACAGAACGCACCGAGGCCGTACAGCTCTCGCTGGCGCTGCAAGCCTTGGGGCGTGCTGCGCTGGCTGCGGGCGACACTTTGCCCGTGCAAGCCGTGGCACTAGAAGCCCAAGCCCTGCAAGCCTTGCAAGGGCGTGGCTGGCAGCCCGACTACCTGACGGTGCGCCGCCGCACCGATTTGCAAGCCCCCCAAGCCGGTGATGGCGCAGGGGCCTTGGTGGTATTGGGGGCTGCACGGCTGGGTAGCACCCGCTTGATTGATAACTTCGAAATCTAAACCAATCTACCTACCTTTAAAGGGCGCTGGCGTGAGGCCAGTGCCCTTTTTTGTTGTCCATACCACTGTCACAAATAGCGGCTACCTTCAAAGGCTATAGCAGATTTGATTGGAGTCTTCCATGGCGAAAACCATCATGATCGTTGACGATTCGGCCTCTTTGCGCCAAGTGGTACGCATCGCTTTGCGCGGTGCTGGTTTTGAGGTGATAGAGGCCAGTGATGGCCAAGAGGCCCTGGAGCATCTGGATGGCAAAAAAATCCATTTGGTGATCAGCGATGTGAACATGCCGCGCATGGATGGCATCTCGTTTGTCAAAGCGGCCAAGCAAATTCCGGCCTACAAATTCACCCCCGTAGTGATGCTGACCACCGAATCGAGCGACAGCTCGAAAGAGAAAGGCCGCGCTGCTGGGGCCAAGGCGTGGGTGAACAAGCCCTTTCAGCCTGCGCAAATGTTGTCGGTGGTGTCGCGTTTGGTCACCCCTTGATCGTGTCACTGTGCAGCACCGCAGACCAAGCCATCAAGCGCCATGAATCTGGATGAAATTTTGCAGACTTTCATTATTGAAAGTCGGGAGTTGCTAGAAGGCATGGAGCAAGCCTTGTTGCAATTGGAGCAGGCCCCGGCCGATGCCGAGTTGCTCAACGCCATCTTTCGTGCAGCCCATACCATCAAAGGGTCTGCGGGGCTGTTTGGCTTAGAGCATCTGGTGGCTTTTACCCACCATGCCGAAAATGTGCTAGACCAAGTGCGTGGCGGTCAACTGCAGCTGTCGCGTGATTTGGTGGCCTTGTTGTTGCAAGTGCGCGACCATTTGGCGGTGTTGATCGACCATGTGGAGCTGGGCACAGCCCCCGATGCCAGTATCCATGCCCACAGCCACCAATTGATGCAGGCGCTGCAAGCCTGTAATCCGGTGGCCACGGCAACGCTGGTACCAGCCCAGCAACCCGCAGCGCCAGTATCCAGCAGCCCGGATGAAGCTGCCAGCCCTGCCAACGCACCAACGTCCGCAGAGGCATTGCCCTTGGCCGCTACCAGCGACTGGCATATCAGCCTGTACGCTGGCCCCGATTTGCTACGCGATGGCATGGAGCCGCTGGCCCTGTTCCATTGTTTGGCTGGTATGGGCCGCATTGTGGGTTTGGTCACGCTCAGTCACACGCTGCCCGACGTGGCAGAGATGAATCCAGAGACTTGTTACCTTGGTTTTGCCCTGCGCTACCAAAGTGATGCCAGCGCCCAAGCCATCGAGGGTGTGTTCGAGTTTGTGCGCGACTGTGCCCAAGTGTGCCTGCTGCCCCCGCACAGCCCCCTGCAGCAGTACCACCAAGCCATCCCTGCAGACACCGACCCCGCCAGCCCCAGCCATGCCGCGTGGGTGCAGGCACTGCAAGCCTGTGGCAGCTTGAGCGCGCAAGAGCTGGCCCTGTTGTGGCCGCCCCAACCGGAAGCTACCCGCGAGCCGGTTGCGCTTTCTAACGTCCCCACGGACACCTCCACACCCACACCACCAGCACTTGCTGTGCCAAAAGCCGCCGCCCCTGCGGCTGCTCCAGTCGCTAAATCAGGGGAGGCGGCGCTGATTCGGGTGCAGGCCGAGGCTTTGGATGCCCATATCAACCTGATTGGTGAACTGATTATTGCCAGCGCCGGATTGCATTTGGCCGTGGCCAGCAGCGGCCAGCCGCAGTTGCAAGAGGCCGCGTCGGTATTGGCGCGCTTGGTCGAATCGGTACGCGGTTCGGCCCTGCAATTGCGTATGGTGCAAATCGGGGCCACCTTCAACAAGTTTCAGCGCGTGGTGCGCGAGGTGGCGCAAGAAATCGGCAAAGACATCGCACTGGAGATCAGCGGGGCCGAGACCGAGCTGGACAAAACCGTCATTGAAAAAATTGGCGATCCACTCACCCATTTGGTGCGCAATGCGATTGACCACGGCATTGAGCCCGTGGCCGTGCGCGTGGCCCGTGGCAAACCAGCCCAAGGGCGGGTGCGCTTGCATGCTTGCCACGATGCAGGCAGTATTTTGATTGAGGTGTCGGACGATGGCGGCGGCTTGTCGTCCGAGCGCATTTTGGCCAAAGCCATTGAGCGTGGTTTGGTACGCCCAGACCAAAGCCTGAGCGCGCACGAAATCCAACAATTGATTTTTGAGCCCGGTTTTTCCACCGCCGAGCAAGTGAACAACCTCTCGGGCCGGGGGGTGGGTATGGATGTAGTGCGGCGCAATATCACCGCTTTGCGTGGCAGCATCGACATCCAAAGTGCCGAAGGCCAAGGCACCAGCATCCGCATCCGTTTGCCCCTGACGCTGGCGATTATTGACGGCTTCTTGGTCACAGTGGGCGATTGCGCCTTGGTCATTCCACTCGAGATGGTGGAGGAGTGCATTGAGCTCAGCCCAGACAGCGTGCAACCAACCAAGGGCCACGACGTATTTCCGCTGCGCGATGAGCTGCTGCCCATCATCCGCTTGCGCCCCCTGTTTGGTTGGCCCGAGCGGCACAGTGTGCCCACGGGTTTTGCCAGCCTTGCCAGTGCGATGGCGTGGCAAGACCCACAGGCACGCGATAACTTGGTGGTGGTGCGCTGCGGCAGCCAGCGCGCTGGGCTGCTGGTCGATGCCTTGCAGGGCGAATACCAAACCGTGATTCGCCCCTTGGGGCCAGTGTTTCACGGTTTGCCCGGCATGAGCGGCTTCACCATTTTGGGCACCGGCCGGGTGGCGTTGATTGTCGATGTGCCCCATTTGCTCACCACAGCGGCCAGCCGCCACAGCGCTGACCACAGTACCCCTTGCTTGCCCACCCCCATCACCACGGCTTGACAAGCGTTCCGTTCACTCCAATCCAGAAAGTACCATCATCATGTTCGCAAACTTCAAGATAGGAACACGGCTGGGGCTGGGCTTTGCCACCGCCTTGGCCTTGATGCTGGCCATTGTGGCCGTGGGCATGAACCGCATCGGCACGATCAGCCACGATGTCCATGCCTTGTCTCATCAGCATTTAACAGAAGTGGTGCTGGCCAATGAGATGATTGACCACATCAACCTGCAAGCCCGCACCCTCAACAGCGCGATTTTGTATGCCATGTTGCGGGCCGACAGCGATACCCAAGCCCAACTGGACAAATTGACCGCTGTGGGCGAAAAAATTGCCGACCGTTACCAGCAACTGGAAGGTTTGTTGCAGCGGCCCAAACAGACACAGCAATTGGCCAAGGTGGCCGAGGCGCGCAAAAGCTACCGCGAGGCCCAAAAGCGCGTGGTGGCTTTGTTGCGCGCCAGCAAGCCCGAAGAAGCGGCCGTGGAGGCTTTGGGGCAGGGGTTGGAGGCACAAACCGCCTATGTCCAAAGCGTAGATGCCTTGATTGCCTTGGTGACGCAAACCGCGCGCCAAATTGGCAGCCATGCCATGACCGAAGCCCAAGACACGCGCTGGCTGTTGTTGGGTTTGGGGGCGCTGGCTGCACTGCTGAGCGTATTGTTTGGGGTGTTGATTACCCGTAGCATCACCAGCCCAACACGCCAATTGGTGCACAGTGTCGAGCAAATGGCCCAAGGCGACTTTAGCCACCGCATCACCTTGCAGCGCCAAGATGAAATCGGCCAGCTGGCCCAAGCCATGCGCGCTTTGCACAGCGCTGTGCATGGCATGACCGCCGATACCCAATTGTTGGTCAAGGCCGCGCTAGAAGGCAAACTCTCCACCCGGGCCGATGAAACCCGACACCAAGGCGATTTCCGCACCATTGTGCAGGGAGTCAATCACACTTTGGATGCCGTGATTGGCCCGCTGAATGTGGCAGCTGGGTACGTGCAACGCATTGCCCAAGGCCATATTCCGCCGCGCATCACCGATCCCTACCAAGGCGACTTTAATACCCTGAAAAACAACCTCAATACCTGCATTGATGCGGTACAGGCTTTGGTGGCCGATGCCAAGTTGCTCTCGCAGGCCGCTGTAGAAGGCAAACTGGCCACCCGCGCCGATGCCAGCCGCCACCAAGGCGATTTCGGCAAAATTGTGCAAGGGGTGAATGACACACTGGATGCGGTGATTGGCCCGCTGAACGTGGCCGCCCGTTATGTCGATGACATCGCACATGGCAGCATTCCACCGCGCATCACCGACACCTACTACGGTGACTTCAATACCCTGAAAGACAACCTGAACAGCTGTATTGATGCCGTGCAGGCCTTGGTGCAGGATGCCGCCATGTTGGCCGACGCTGCTGCCCAAGGGCAACTGTCAACCCGCGCCGATGCCAACCGCCACCAAGGCGATTTCCGCAAAATTGTGCAAGGCGTGAACCAAACCCTCGATGGCATTGTGCTGCCGGTGAATGAAGCGGTGGGTGTACTCAAAGAAATGGAGCGTGGCAACCTGACACGCAAAATTCAGGGCGACTACCGGGGCGATCTGCGTGACTTTAAAGACGTGGTGAACAACACGGTGGACAAGTTGTCGCAGGCCATTGTGGAAGTCAACACCACCGCCTCCAATTTGGTCTCGGCCACGGCGCAGGTATCCGCCACCTCGCAATCCTTGGCCCAAGCCTCGAGCGAGCAGGCGGCTTCGGTCGAACAAACCTCGGCCTCTATCAACCAAATGGCGGCCTCGATCCAGCAAAACACCGACAACGCCAAAATTGCCGATGGCATGTCAGCCCAAGGCAGCCAACGCGCCACCGAAGGCGGCCAAGCGGTGAGCGAAACCGTGGGTGCCATGCAGCAAATTGCGCGCAAAATTGGCGTCGTCAACGACATCGCCTACCAAACCAATTTGCTGGCCCTGAATGCGGCCATTGAGGCTGCGCGGGCCGGTGAACATGGGCGCGGCTTTGCCGTGGTGGCAGCCGAGGTGCGCAAGCTGGCCGAGCGCAGCCAAGTGGCAGCGCAAGAGATCAGCCAACTGGCTATCAACAGCGTGGGCATGGCCGAGCAGGCTGGGGCCTTGTTAGATGAGATTGTGCCTGCTACGCAAAAAACCGCCGATTTGGTGCAAGAGATTGCTGCCGCCTCGCAAGAGCAAAGCGTGAGCGCCGGTCAAATCACCGTGGCGATGGGGCAACTGAACCAAATCACCCAGCAAAACGCCAGTGCCTCGGAAGAGTTGGCTGCCACCGCCGAGGAGATGTCCTCACAGGCGGCCAATTTGCAAGAGGTGATGGCCTTTTTCTCGGTCGCGGGCCAAGAACACGGTACGCACCGCTGGGGCCCATCCCATACCACCCTGCCTAAAGCAGTGCGCTTGCCCAGTATGGCAGCTCCGGCTTTGGGCGGCAAAGCCTTGGCCAGTGCCCAAGCCAACGAAGATGATTTCGTCTCGTTCTAACACCACCACCCGAGGCCAAGAGCGATGCCAGTCAGCACAGCCTTGATGGAGGATGCTGCCGCCCCCGCCGGGGCGGCCTTGGCAGCACTGCAGCCCCAGTGCCTTACGGTGCAGGTGGGCGACGAAATGTTTGCCTTGGGTATTGAAGCCATTTGTGAGATTTTGGAGTACCGCGATCTCACGGTCGTGCCGTTGGTCAAGCCAGTGATTCGGGGCGTGATCAATTTGCGCGGCGCAGTGGTGCCTGTGGTGGATTTGGCCGTGCGCTTAGGCCGTGCCCCCAGCCCTGTGACAGAGCGCAGCTGCATTGTCGTGGTCGAGTTAGCGCAGGCCAGCCACTGGCCGCGCGGCTACAAACTGGGCTTGGTGGTGGATGCGGTATCGCAGGTGCTGGCACTGGCGGCCACTGACCAAGTACCGGCCCCCGAGTTTGGCACGCATCTGCGCCAAGACTTTATCCGGGCGATGGCGCGCATGGAGGGCCGTTTTATGGCCCTGCTGGACTTGGAGCGTATTTTGTCTTTGCCCGAACTGGCGATTTCCCCAGCATGACACGCCCGCATCCTTTGCCAGCGCTGGTCACGCGGCTATCACGCAAGGAATTTGCTGCCTTTCAGACCCTGATTTTTCAGATGACCGGCATCAGCCTGTCAGAGGCCAAGCAAAACCTGTTGGTGGGGCGCTTGGCCCGGCGTGTGCAAGCACTGGGTTGCCACAGTTTTGCCGATTATTTTGCTTACCTGAGCAAGCGCAAAAATGCGGCTGAATTGCAGGCGATGGTGAATTTAGTCACCACCAACGAGACCTATTTCTTCCGCGAACCCAAACATTTTGATTTTCTGCAGCAGCGCGCCCAACAACATGGCCGCCGCCAAGGCCCCTTTCGCAGTTGGAGTGCTGCCGCCTCTAGTGGCGAAGAAGCTTACACCATGGCGATGGTATTGGCCGAAACTTTGGGCCAGCAAGCGTGGCAAGTGGTGGGCACGGACATCAGCACCAAAGTGTTGGCCACCGCCCAAAGGGGCCATTACCCACTCACGCGTACCGAGGGCATTCCTCTGCCATTATTGAAAAAATATTGTCGCAAAGGCATACGCCAGCAAGATGGTACCCTGTTGGTGGTGCGAGAGTTGCGTGAGCGCGTGCAGTTTCTACATGGAAACTTGCTTCATCCACCGCAAGGATTGGGCCGTTTTGATGTGATTTTTTTACGCAATTTATTGATTTACTTCAACCAAGAGACGCGTAGAAAAGTCATCGCTAATGTTGTGCCCTTCTTAAAAGAAGGTGGTCACTTGGTGGTGGGCCATTCGGAATCACTCAAAGGCTTGCATGCAGCCTTGGTGCCAGAGTTACCCAGCATTTACCGGCACCAGCCCTAACAGGATGGGCTGGGTGCACAGCGCACTGGCCGCAGCACGGTGTCGGCCAGTGGAGCAAGCTGCGGTTTAGGCAGCGTTGGGTTGGCTGGCTTGGGCAGCAGCGGCCAACAAATTGGCTTGCGCAGCATCGCTGGCTTGGCTCACGACCTGTTGCAACGCTCCTACGGCCTGGCTGGCCGAGGTCAAGCTGTTTTTCATGCTAGCGCTCAGGGTTTGCGCTGCCATGGGCATGCTTTTGAGCATGCTCTGGACGTTGTTTTGCATGCGTGCCCACTGGGTTTGCACATCGCCCAGCTGGGTTTGGCTATGGTTGTTCCACTCTTGGCCCAGGTGGTTGGCAATTTGGTACAGCTCTTGGCCATAGCGGCTCGCTTGCTGGGCCAAGGGTTGCACCAGCCCAGCTTGCAAGGTAGTTAATTCGTCCAAGCGTTGCACCTTGAGCAGTTGGCTCCAGTGCTGTGTTTGGGCATTCAAGACCGATTGTGTTGTTTGTACATTCAGGCTCAACATTTGGGCCAAGCCTTCACTGGTTTTGCGCGTCAGGTGCTGAAAGAAGTTGATCGACTCGGTGGCAGCGGCAAACGGACGTACAGAGTTTGACATGGGGATGGTTGAAAGTGGCTAAGGGAAACCCACTCTAAGCCTGAAATATGACAAGGCCATGAATGACATACTAATTATGTTGCGCTGCAACATATGGTAAAAGTGCTGCTAGAATGCTGCCAAACTGCACATAAATGTTTCATTTTTTATCAGCATAAAGCCTTATCAGGAGTCACAATGATTGCCATCAAAAAAGCGCAAAAAATCATTCAGCGGGAGATGGACTCTGCTGCCGCCTCCATTTTTTCTGAATTGGTTTTGTCGCTAGAGAAAAACGCCCCGTTTGCTTTGCATCGCTTGTACGAATTAGATTATAAAAATTTTGAAATCGCGGTCGAAGTGATTAAAGAATGGCGGTTAGACCGTTACTATGCCAGCAAAGTGAAATTGTTGGCCAGCGCTTTGTATATAGAAGAGCAGCAAAACCAATAAACGGTTTTTATTGCACATCCGGTGGTGCCTTTTCGGGGCTACGCTCTCGGCTCTGGTGCTGTGTTGGGTTTCTCTAGGTGTCGCTGCCATGCGACTGTGCGCTACTCTGGCGCAGCACCCATTTTGCAACAAAAAGTATCAACTTCTCCCAGTGCCCGCTCCTAGCGGGCTGTGGTCGCTGCTCTAGCACAAACCAGCAACAGCGCCCATACCAGCATGGTATAACCCTGCCTACAGTCAGGTGGCTGCTGGCCCGCAGTGCGCTGGGGCGGTGGTGGTGCGGGCTGTATTTTTCAGACAAACCGATAGTCGCCAGCTTGGCTGTTCTTTATCCACGGTGACGCAGGCAGAGCGAGATTTTGAAGATGAAAATGACCAGCATCAAACTACGGCTCAATGTTTTATTTGTTGTCATTATTTCAGTCTTATTGCTGGCGTTCAGTGCTGTCAACTACTTCAAAACCCAAGCGGCCTTAGAGCGCGACAACACCCATCAGGTGCAAATGGCACTGGAGCGCTTGTCCACCAACTTGCCCAGTCTGCTCTGGAGTTTTGACAGCACGCAAATCAGCAAGAATTTGCATTCTGAGATGTCGGCCAGCTTTGTCACCGGCATCCTCATCCGCAGTGGTGACAAGGTGCTGGCCGGTGTGGCGCGCGGTGCCGATGGTCAAGCGGTGGCCGCCACTGCCGCCCCCACCGCTGATTTTTCGCGCGAGGTAGAGCTGTTTTACCAAGAAGATGGCAAAGCCAACCCGGTGGGCAAAGCTACGGTGTATGTCTCGACCGCCGAGATTCGCGATGCCTTGGCCCACGAGCTGTGGCGTGCCTTGGCACAGGTGCTGATTTTGGATGTGGTGATTGTGATTGCCCTGTCTTCCATCCTCAACTCGATGGTGCTCAATCCGCTGGCCCATATCGGCCACGCGTTGCGTGAGATTGCCCAAGGCGATGCCGACCTAACCCGCCGCTTGCCGCGTGCCAACACCGACGAATTTAACGATGTGGCTGAGGGCTTCAACACCTTTGTTGAGCATTTGCAAAACATCATGCTGCAAATTCGCCAGAGCGTGACCACCATCTCGGATGCGTCGAGCGAGATTGCCCGTGGCAACTTGGATTTGTCTTCGCGCACCGAGTCGCAGGCCAGCTCGTTAGAGCAAACTGCCGCTTCGATGCAAGAAATGACCCACACCGTGCAGCAAAATGCCGAAAGTGCCCAGCAGGCTAACCACATGGTCGGTGCCGCCGCCGAGGTGGCAGCGCGCGGCGGCACGGTGGTGAAAGAGGTGGTGCAGACGATGGGGGCGATCAATGCCTCTTCGCGCAAAATTGTCGACATCATCAGCGTGATTGATGGCATCGCCTTCCAAACCAACATTTTGGCCCTGAATGCCGCAGTAGAAGCCGCACGGGCGGGCGAGCAAGGCCGGGGTTTTGCCGTGGTGGCTTCCGAGGTACGCAGCTTGGCCGGGCGCTCGGCAGCGGCAGCCAAAGAAATCAAAGCCTTGATTGACGAGTCGGTGACGAATGTGGACATCGGTAGCCGCTTGGTCGATCAGGCTGGGGCCACCATGACCGAGATTGAAGACAGCGTGAGCAAGGTCACGGGCATCATGGCCGAAATCCATGCCGCTACCGATGCCCAAACCTTGGGCATCAGCCAAATCAACGAAGCCATTCGGCAAATGGACGACAGCACACAGCAAAATGCGGCGCTGGTCGAGCAGGCTGCCGCTGCAGCCAGCTCGATGCAAAACCAAGCCACCCAATTGGCAGCGGCCGTGGGGATGTTCAAGCTTTCTGAGGCCCCGGCCTCGGGCCGTAGGTTGGCCCTGCGCTAGTTTTTTCCACCTTGTTCAAGGAGTTGATCGATGATGAAACGTCTGCTTTCTACCCTGTGTGTCGCTGCGGGCCTGATGGCCAGTGCCTCGGTCAGCGCACAAACGGCCCAACTGGTGTACAACGAAAATGCGGTCGGGCAAACCATTGCTGGCAAGCTCATCACCGATATTTACAAAAAGGCGGGCATGAGTGCCACCGCTGTGCCAGTGCCGGGGGTACGTGCCAATGCAATGGCCCTGTCGGGCGAGAAAGACGGCGAGGCGGGGCGCATCGGGGCTTATTACCTGAAAAACCCTAGCTTGATTAAAGTCGAGCCTTCGCATTACTACCTGTCCTCGTCGGCCTTTGCCAAAAAAGACAAGGGTATCGTCATCAAATCAAAAGAGGATTTGAAGAAGTACAAGGTGGGTATTGTGCGCGGCATTGCCCACGGCGAAGCCGCTACCGAAGGGATGCAAGGGGTGCAGTTAGCGGCCTCGTATGAGCAGCTTTACAAGATGCTGGATGGTGACCGGATTGATGTAGTGGTGGACGAAGGCATCAGCGGCCCGATTCTGCTCAAGAAAATGGGTCTGAACAACACCATCGGCCATGTGGGCGAGATTGCCCGCCTAGATTTGTACCACTCGCTCAACCCCAGCAAAAAAGACTGGGCCCCTAAAATTTCGGCCACCATCAAGGCCATGAAAGACTCGGGCGAGCTAGACAAACTGGTCAAGCGCTACGAAGAAGAGGCCATGAAATAAGCTACACCACTGCACCGCCGCCCAAGTTGGCGGTTGTGCTTTTTTAAGCGCTTTCTTCTTTCGGATCGCGTTCCATCAAGATCGAGACGGCATCCAAAGGCCGCAATTGCCCATCCAACAGGGCCACCACGCCCTCGCTGATGGGCATTTCTACCCCCAGATGGCGAGCGCGTTGCACTACGGTGCGCGCGCTGTACACGCCCTCGGCCACATGGCCTAAAGAGTCCACCGCCTGTTGCAGGGTTTGCCCTTGCGCCAATAATTGGCCCACGCGGCGGTTGCGCGACAAATCGCCCGTGGCCGTCAGAACCAAATCCCCCAAGCCGGACAGCCCCATAAAGGTTTCGGCTTTGGCTCCCAAAGCCAGCCCCAAGCGCGTCATTTCAGCCAAACCACGGGTGATGAGGGCGGCCCGGGCATTCAAACCCAGCGCCAAGCCATCGCACAGGCCGGTGGCAATGGCCAACACATTTTTCACGGCACCACCCACTTCCACGCCCACGATGTCTTCGTTGGCATAGACACGCAAACTGGGGCTGTGCAAGGCTTGCACCAAGGCCTCGCGCACGCTGGCATGTTCACTTGCGGCCACTAAGGCGGTGGGTTGGCTGCGCGCCACTTCTTGGGCAAAGCTGGGGCCACTGAGCACGCCAGCGCGCAAAAGCGGCGCTACTTCGGCGCGTACTTCGTGGGCCAACAGGCCAAAGTGCCCAGTGTTGGCCGCCGCTGCTTCAAAACCTTTGCACAGCCACACCACCGGGGCTGGGCAATCCCGCAACAGGGTGAGAAATTCGCGCAGCGCAGCCGTGGGTGTCGCCACAATCACCAAGTCAGCCGCAGTCGCCAAGGGCAGTGGCACCGGCCCATTCACCAAACCCAAGCTGGGCGGTAGCAGCATATCGGGCAGATAGCGTGCATTGCAGCGTGTGGCCTGCATGGCGGCACACTGTGCAGCATCGCGCGTCCACAAACTGACGGCATGGCCTGCAGGATGCTGCGCTGCGCTGATCGCTACCGCGGTGCCCCATGCACCGGCACCAAGGACAAGAATGTTCATCAGGAAGCACTACACCACTACCCCGGCAATTGGGCCGGAGTAGCTAGGACAGAGGGAGATTACTGTGGCAGCAGGGTAGAGGGCGCTTGGCCTTCCACTTGGGCTTGCTGTTGTTGCTCGTACATGGCTTGGAAGTTGATTTCGGCCAAATGTACGGGTGGGAAACCAGCGCGGGTGATCAGGTCGGCCACATTGCCACGCAGGTAGGGATAGACGATTTGCGGGCAGGCAATGCCCATGATGGGGCCCATTTGCTCTTCGGGGATGTTGCGGATTTCAAAAATACCCGCTTGCTTGGCCTCGACCAAAAACACGGTGCGGTCTTTGATCTTGGTTTGCACGGTGGCTGTGACAGCCACTTCAAAAACGCCATCGGCCACTGGGGTGGCTTCTACGCCCAGTTGAATGTCTACTGTGGGCTGCTCTTGCTCCAGCAAGATGGCGGGCGAGTTGGGTTGCTCTAACGAAGCGTCTTTCAGGTAAACGCGCTGGATTTGGAACACCGGGCTTGCAGCTTGATCGGACATAGGAAAATAGCTTTCTTAAAAGTAGGCAGCGTAAAAAAGCCGCCGGGGATGAATCCACCCCACAGCGGACACACAGCAGGCCAATTATGCAGTGCCCAGCAGGGGCAGCAGCCCACCTTGGCTATCGAGGGCCATCAAGTCATCGCAACCACCTACATGGGTGCTGCCGATAAAAATTTGTGGCACGGTGCGCCGCCCGGTGATCTCCATCATTTGCTGGCGTGCAGCCAGGTCTTGGTCAATGCGGATTTCTTCAATCTGCGCGACCCCCCGGCTCTTGAGCAACTGCTTGGCGCGGATGCAGTAGGGGCAGACAGCGGTGGTGTACATCTTCACGGCTTGCATGGGGCTTTTCCTTTCAGGGGCTTGCAGGGAGAGGGGGGGGCGGATGACGGATGGCTTAGGCTTTTTTCTCTACGGGCAAGCTGGCCTCTTGCCAGGCCTTCAGGCCCCCGGCCAGCACTTGCACGTTGCTGTAGCCCAGTTTTTGCGCCACCAAGGCCGCGCGTTGTGCGCGGCTCCCGTGGGCACACACCAAGACCAGCGGCAAGGCTTTGTTTTTCACCACGGTGGGCAGGCGGCTTTCCAGTTCGGGCAGCGGCACATTCTTCGCGCCCACCGCGTGGCAGGCGGCATACTCATCGGCGCTGCACACATCAATCAACACGCCTTTTTCGCGGTTGATCAGTTGTACCGCAGCGGCGGTACTCAAGCCTCCAGCACCGCCTTTCAGGGCGGGCATGAGCAACATAGCGCCGGAAACCACGGCCAGCAGAATCAAATACCAGTTCTCGACGATGAAATTCACGTTATTCCTTGGGTTGGCAAACAGCGACAATTTTAGAATGTACGGTTTTGACCCGCTCTCTCTAGGGAAACCATGCACAAACTCGTTCTGATCCGCCACGGCGAATCTACTTGGAATCTGGAAAACCGCTTTACCGGCTGGACAGATGTTGATCTGACCCCCACCGGTGTCTCGCAAGCCATGTCGGCGGGCAAACTGCTCAAGGCCGAAGGCTACGAGTTTGATCTGGCCTACACCAGCGTGCTCAAACGTGCCATCCATACCCTGTGGTATGCCTTAGACGAAATGGATTGCACTTGGTTGCCAGTGCAAAAAAGCTGGCGACTGAACGAGCGCCACTATGGTGCTTTGCAGGGCCTGAACAAAGCCGACATGGCGCAGCAGTATGGCGATGAGCAGGTGCTGATCTGGCGGCGCAGCTACGATACCCCACCCCCAGCACTGGAGGCCAATGACCCACGCGGCCAGCGCGAAGACCGTCGCTATGCGGGTCTGAGCCCGGAGCAAATCCCGCTGACCGAATGCCTGAAAGACACCGTGGCCCGTGTGCTGCCGTTTTGGAACGAGGTCATGGCCCCGGCGATTCGCAGCGGCCAGCGTGTAGTGGTGGCCGCGCACGGCAACTCGATTCGCGCCTTGGTCAAGTATTTGGACGACATCTCCGAGCAAGACATTGTGGGCCTGAATATTCCCAACGGTATCCCGCTGGTATACGAGCTGGACGCAGACTTGAAACCGATTCGCCACTACTATCTGGGCGATGCCGAAGCGGCAGCGAAAGCAGCAGCGGCGGTGGCTTCGCAAGGCAAGGCTTAAAGCGTCCTACTACAGCGACCCCCTCCACAAAGCATTGAAGTAAGTACAAGGTGTCGGCACCGGGAACTGGTGCCGACACGGCCCCTCCAAGGGAATAATTGAAACGGTAAAGGTGTGTTCTATGGGCCACAAACTCAAAATTGCAGGGTGGGTGTCGATAGGCGTGGTGGCCGGGGCGCTGACCACGGTGTCGTTACAGACCGTGGCGCGCAGCGCCATGTCGCCCCTGCCGCTGGAAGAAATCCAGCAGTTGTCTGCGGTGTTTGGCTTGGTCAAGACCGACTATGTCGAGCCGGTGGATGATAAAAAGCTGATTACCGATGCGATTGCGGGCATGGTCTCTAGCCTCGATCCACACTCGCAGTATTTCGATAAAAAATCGTTTGCCGAATTTCGTGAGGGCACCACGGGCAAGTTTGTCGGCGTGGGCATTGAAATTACGCAAGAAGACGGCCTGATCAAGGTGGTCTCACCGATTGAAGGCTCACCGGCTTTTCGTGCGGGCCTCAAAACCAACGACTTGATTACCAAAATTGACGACACCGCGGTCAAAGGCTTGTCGCTCAACGATGCCGTGAAGAAAATGCGCGGCCAGCCGCGCACCAAAGTCACCTTGATGATTTTGCGCAAAGACGAGGGCCGCACCTTCCCGGTCACGATCACGCGCGAAGAAATCAAAACCCAGTCGGTCAAGGCCAAAATGATCGAGCCGGGCTATGGCTGGGTGCGCCTGAGCCAGTTCCAAGAACGTACGGTGGACGATTTTGTACGCAAGATCGAAGAGCTGTACAAAGAAGACCCCAAGCTCAAGGGTTTGGTGCTGGACTTGCGCAACGATCCCGGTGGTCTGCTGGATGCCGCTGTGGCCGTGTCGGCTGCGTTCTTGCCCTCCGATGTCACGGTGGTTTCCACCAACGGCCAATTGGCTGAAAGCAAGGCGGTCTACAAGGCCTCGCCTGAGTTTTATGCCCGCCGTGGCAGTGGTGATCCGCTCAAGCGCCTGCCAGTTGCCCTGAAAACCGTGCCACTGGTGGTGTTGGTGAATGAGGGTTCGGCCTCGGCCAGCGAGATTGTGGCCGGTGCCTTGCAAGACTACAAACGCGCCACCATCATGGGCAGCCAGACTTTTGGCAAGGGCTCGGTGCAAACCGTGCGCCCCTTGGGCCCGGATACCGGCATCAAGCTGACCACCGCGCGCTACTACACCCCCAGCGGCAAGGCCATCCAAGCCAAGGGCATCGTGCCCGACATCATGTTGGACGAAACCGCCGAGGGTGATGTGTTTGCCGCTTTGCGGGTGCGCGAGACCGACTTAGAAAAACACCTAGGTAACGGCCAAAGCCAAGAGCAAAAAGACGAGGCGCGTGAGCAGGCGCGCGAAGAGGCGCGCAAACGCCTTGAAGAAGAGGCGAAGAAGCCCTTGGCCGAACGCAAGTTGCCCGAGTTTGGTTCAGACAAAGACTTCCAACTCGGCCAAGCCCTCAACCAGCTCAAGGGCCAGCCGGTGTTAGCCAGCAAAACCCAAAGCGAGCGCAAGGACGAGAAAAAAGCCACGCCATGACCGATGAGCAATTGTTGCGCTATTCGCGCCACATTCTGCTCGACGGCTTAGGTATCGAGGGCCAGCAGCAGTTGTTGCAAGCCCATGCGCTGGTGGTGGGGGCGGGCGGCTTGGGTTCGCCCGCAGCGCTGTATTTGGCCTCGGCGGGGGTGGGGCGTATCACCGTGGTCGATGATGATGTGGTGGATTTAACCAATCTGCAACGCCAAATTGCCCACACCACGGCGCGCATCGGCCAGCCCAAGGTGGCCTCGATGGCGCAAGCCTTGCACGACATCAACCCCGAGGTGCAAGTCAATGCCGTGCAGGCGCGGGCCGATGCAGCTTGGTTGGCGCAAGCGGTCAGCCAAGTGACGGTGGTACTCGATTGCAGTGACAACTATGCCACGCGCCACGCCGTCAATGCGGCCTGTGTGCGCCAGCGAGTGCCTTTGGTGGCCGGGGCGGCCAGCCGTTGGCAGGGCCAGTTGATGGTGATAGACCCCCGCCAGGCGGCTTCCCCGTGTTATGCCTGTCTGTTTGCCCCAGACGAGCAGTTTGCCGATGTGCGCTGCGCCACGATGGGGGTGTTGGCTCCGTTGGTGGGCATCATAGGGGCTATGCAGGCGGCAGAGGCTATCAAACTGCTGTGCGGTGCTGGCACGGCCTTAACGGGGCAATTGACAATGCTGGATGCCCAGACCATGCACTGGCGCAGTTTGCCCATACCGCACAACCCTGAATGTACAGTGTGTGGAGGGTAAACAGGTGTTACCTTAAACCCCAACTTTTGCCAATAAACAATGGTAGGCTTACTACTCTGGACACAGAGGAGGAAAGCCGGTATGCCCACTGCAACCCGCGTACTGATTGCCGAAGACAGCAAGGTGCAAGCCGATATGCTGTACCACCTGTTGGTCGAGGCGGGCTACCAAGTGGCGGTAGCGCCCGATGGTGCCCAAGCGCTGCAAATGGCGCGCGCCCAGCGCCCCGATTTGTTGGTCAGCGATGTCTCTATGCCGGTGATGGATGGCTTTGAGTTGTGTCGCCACATTCGCCAAGACCCGGCCTTGCGCTCTTTGCCCGTGATTTTGCTCACCTCCATGACCGGGGTGAAAGACATCATTCACGGCCTGAATGCTGGGGCCGATAACTACGTCACCAAGCCCTTTGATAGCACCATGCTGTTGGCACGGGTGCAAGATGCCCTGTACCGGCCCAGCCAAGCCTTCCGGGAAGAAAAACTGGCTTTGGAAGCGACCTCGGACGGGCGGCGCTTTCAGGTCCACGCCGGGCCACAGCAAATGCTCAATTTGCTGCTGTCGACCTACCACAATGCGCTAGAGCAAAACAAACTGCTGCACGCGACGCAAATCAAACTCACACAGCTCAATAGTCAACTGCAAGAAGAGGTCGAGCGCCAATCCAAGGCCCTGCTAGAAGAAGAGCGCAAGCTCAGTACCGAGCGCGAGTTGTTGCTCAAGCAGCACTCGGCACACCATGAGCAAATGCACGCCAGTTTGATCGAGTCGGTCAGTGCGATTGCAGCGACGATTGAGGTGCGTGACCCCTACACCTCGGGCCACCAGCGGCGGGTGGCAGCCTTGTCGGTGCTGATTGGGCAAGAGTTGGCCTTGGATGCTTTTGCTTTAGAAGGTTTGCAGATTGCAGCCTCGGTGCACGACATTGGCAAAATTCGCATCCCGGCTGAAATTTTGACCAAACCCGGCCGCCTAGACCCGGCAGAGTTTGAACTTATCAAGCTGCATGCGATGGCGGGCTTTGATATTCTGAAGAACATCCAGTTTCCGTGGCCGATTGCCAACATCGTGATGCAGCACCACGAACGCTTGGATGGCTCGGGCTATCCGCACGGCCTGAAAAATGACGAGATTTTTTTAGAAGCCATGATTATTGCCGTGGCCGATGTGGTCGAATCGATGGCCACGGCGCGGCCTTATCGCAAATCGTTGGGTATCCAAGTCGCCATCGAAGAGATTGAGCGCGGCAAGGGCAGCAAGTTCTCTGCCAACGTGGTGGAGGCATTTATCCGCATCCACGAGCAGCAACGCTGGTCACCCGAGAGTTAAAGCCGCTGTACGCTTTGTTTTTAGGCTGCTGGGCGCAATTTTTCGGTCAGGCGTTGTTGTACCCCGGCCGAGACAAACTGGGCCGTGTCGCCGCGCAGCATGGCAATTTCGCGCACCAAGGTGCTGCTGATGTGTTGGTATTGGGTGCTGGGGGTCAGAAAGACGCTTTCAATCTCTGGGCGCAGTGCGCGGTTCATGCCTGCCAACTGGAACTCATAATCGAAATCGGTGCCCGAGCGCAAACCACGCACCATGACCTGTGCGCCTCGGGCGGCAGCAAACTCGGTCACCAGCCCTTCAAACGGTTCCACCTGAACATGGGGGTGGTCTTGCATGGCTTGGCGCACCATGTCCAGGCGCTCCTCCAGCGTGAACAGGGTTTTTTTGTGGTGTGCGATAGCCACCGCCACGGTGATGCGGCCAAACATGCGGGCCGCGCGGTGCAGCATGTCTTCGTGCCCGAGGGTGATCGGGTCAAAGGTGCCGGGGTAAATCGCCAGAATATCGTTGGCCATGAAAATGGGTCTCCTGTGCTGAGAAAGGTCAGAGCGGTTGCAACCGCAACAAATGGGCATGCACGGCCCCGGCTTTGAGGTGCCGATGCAGCGCCAAGCCCAAGGGTTCTAGGGCTGCATCATCCCAAGCCTGAGGGGCTTCGAGGTAAATATAGCCTTGTGGTTTGAGCGTGGGCACAGCCGCTTGCAGTGCGGGCAAGAATAAATCGCTGTCAAACGGTGGATCGAGCAGCACCAAATCTAAGCTGCCCGCCGGGCATTGGCGCAATTGCGCGATGCCATCACCCCGGCGCAGTTGCACCATGCTGGCTTGTAGGCGTTGGCACAGGCTTTGCAGTGCAGCCACCAAAGCAGCATCTTGCTCCACCAATTGCACGCTGGCGGCCCCGCGTGAGGCTGCCTCTAAGCCGAGTGCCCCGGTGCCCGCAAAGGTATCCAAGCAATGCCAGCCGGTCAAGTCTTGCCCTAGCCAGTTGAACAGGGTTTCGCGCACCCGGTCGGGGGTGGGGCGCAAACCGGGTTGGTGCGCCACGGCCAAGCGGGTGCGTCGCCATTGACCGCCAATGATGCGGATTTCTCCAGCCCCGGCTGGGGTGGTTTTAGCGGTGGGGGCCGGTTTGCCGGGCTTGCTGCTGACAGCGGCACTGGTGCTGGGGGCGCGCAAGGCGGCTTGCATTTGGGCCGGGGTGAGGCGGTGGCGGCTCATGGCTGTTGGCCCCCCACGATGATGGTTGCCATGTGTGCCGGTTGCAGTTTGCGTTGCAGCGCGGCTTTGATGTCTGCGCGGGTGATGGCTTGCACCTTGGTGCGCCAGTGCTCTAAATAATCCAGAGGCAGGCCGTGGCTGGCGATATTGACCACATTGCCCAGCAGTTTTTGGTTGCTGTCGATGCGCAGCGCAAAGCCGCCAATCAGGTTGTCTTTGGCGGCGCGCAATTCGGCTTCGGTTGGGCCTTCGGCTACAAAACGGGCTACTACGTCGCGCGCTACTTGCAGCGCTTGTTCGGCTTGGTCGGGGCGGATTTGCAAGCCGACGACAAAAGCCCCGGCGTGCAGGCCAGGGGCAAAACTGCTGTAAACGCTGTAGCTCAGGCCGCGTTTTTCACGCACTTCTTGCATCAGGCGCGAGACAAATCCGCCGCCGCCCAAAATATGGTTGCCTACCAGCAGCGGTAAAAAGTCGGGGTCGCTGCGCGGCATGCTGGGCTGGCCGAGCAAGATATGGGTTTGCGCCGAGGCCAAAGCAATTTTTTGCTCTTGCGCTTGTGTTAAAGCGGCTACTTCGGGCACGGCAGGTAAGGGGGCACAGTGGCTGCTGGCCGGTAGACGCGCTAACACGGTCTGCACCAAGGTGTGTGCTTGGGTTTTGTTCAAAGCGCCCACGATGTGTACGCGTGCTCGGCAGGTTTGCAGGTAGCGGGCATGGAACTGTGCCATATCGTCCACTTGGATGCGCGCCAGCGTTTCATCGGTCACCCGGTAGCCGTAGGGGTGGCTGCCATAGACGGCTTGTTCAAACGCCTCTTGGGCGATGGTGGCCGGGCGGGTGCGGGCTTCGCGCAGAGCAGCACTCCAGCGTTGGCGTTCGCGCTGCCAAATGTCTTGCGGCCAAGCGGGTTCGGCCAGTTGGCGTGCGGCCAATTGGGCGGCTTGCTGCAGCAAGTCCGGGGCCGTGAGGGAACGCAGAGAAAAATCCAACGCGTCTTCGCTGGCATGGGCGCTGAAGCTGGCCCCCAAATCGGCCCACGCTTCGCCCAAGGCGTTTTCGTCTAAAGCCGGGGCGGCCTCGACCGCCCGCACGCCTTTGCTCATCATGCTGGCCACGGCTTGGGCCAGTCCGGCTTGTTCAGCCGGGTCACGGCGGCTGCCTGCATCAAAGCGAATTTGTACATCCACCATCGGGATGGCCGGGCTTTCGACCAACCAGACTTGGGCTCCGTTGGTCTCGGCCCAGTGTTGTATGGGAATCAAGGCCCAAGCGGACTGCACCGACAAGAGCAAACCAGCGCCCAGCACACAGGTGCGGGCCAGCAATTTTTGAGCGATCAACATAGGGGCTGTTTCTTTGGCTGCAGTGTTCAATGGCGCGCACCCAAGGCCGGGCCGGGGGTGCGTTTGCGCTGCGGGTCGAGTGGCTGTGGAATCAGCGTGGCAACGGTGAGCTGCTCATCGCCAAAATAGCGTTGCGCCACGGCTTGCACTTGGGCGGGGGTGACAGTACGCAACAGCGCTACCAGCCGGTCTTCGGCATCCAAGGGTAGGCCCTGCACCCACGAGCTGCCCAAATCTTGTGCCCGACTGTGCAGTGAGTCGCGTTCGTAGATGGTGCTGGCCATCCATTGGGTTTTCACGCGCTCCAACTCTGCGCTGTTGACACCTTCTTGGGCGATGCGGGTGATTTCGGCGCGCAAGGCGGTTTCGACCTCAGCGGCGGTTTTGCCTTGTACCGGAATGCCCATCAGGACAAACAAACCGGGGCCGCGGCCCATGATATCGACCCCGCTGTAGGTGGCATCGGCTACCCGTTGTGGGCCTTGGGTCAGGGCGCGCTCTAGCCGTGCACCGTCGTAGCCACTGAGCAATGCCGACAGCACGATCAGCGCCAAGGCATCGCGATCGGTTTCGGTCGGGTTTTCTAAGTGGCGCAACGCCGGGGCTTTGAAGGCCAGGGCCACATAGGCTTGTTCTGCCGGTGCTTTGACTTCTACCCGGCGCAAACCTTGTTGTACTGGTTCGGGGCGAGGTTTGCGTGTGGGCACAGCCCGGGCTGGAATGCGGCCATAGGTTTTTTCGGCCAGTTGGCGTACCTGTTGCACGTCCACATCCCCTACCACGACCACGGCAGCATTGGCCGGCACATACCATTGGCGGTGAAATTGGCGTACATCGTTGGCAGTGAGAGACTCTAAATCCCCCATCCAACCAATAATGGGTCGCCGGTAAGGCGAGGCATTAAAGGCGGTGGCATAGAGTTGTTCCATCAGCAGAGCACGCGGCTTGTCTTCGGTGCGTAGGCGTCGCTCTTCTTTCACCACTTCGACTTCTTTGGCAAATTCTGCATCCGGCCATTGGTTGTGGGCAAAGCGTTCAGCCTCTAATTGCATCACAGCGGCCAACTTGTCGGATGGAATTTGCTGGTAGTAGCCGGTGTAATCGCGGCTGGTGAAGGCATTTTCTTGGCCGCCCAAGGCCGCTACGCGGCGCGAAAACTCGCCCGGCGGCAACTTGGCACTGCCCTTGAACATCATGTGTTCCAACACATGGGCCACCCCTGAGAGGCCGTCCACTTCGTCCATTGCTCCAGCACGCAACCACACCATGTGCAAGGCGGTGGGCGCGCGGCGGTCGGTTTGTACGATCAGCGTCATGCCGTTGCGCAGGGTGAACTGCTGTGCGGCATTGGCCGTCGCGGTGTTGGCAGGCAAAGCCGCCGCCACGGCCATACTGGCGGCACTAGGTGAGTGGGGAGCGGGGGCCGGAGTTTGTGCTCCAGCTGCAAAACAGGCCAAGAGGCCCAAGAGGGGAATAGCGTGTTTCATGGGTAGCTCGATTCTAAGAAGCTTGTAATGTTCCCGGTTGGGAAGAGACCGTGGCTATCACGGCGGGCATGTTGACCTCAGTTTCCCTATTCTGTCTTTTCCCCGCCAACCTGCTTGAATTAGGTTGTACGCTGTTGCCTGCAGAAGAAAGACGGCCTCACCTTGTCATAAACCCTAGAAGCCTTGGGCCGTGTCCAAACCACGGTCATTGGTGGCATCATCGCCCGACCGCATAGGCCCTCACAATTTCACAATGTTCAGTTTTTTCAAAAAGAAACCCCCCGCCCCGGTTCTGGCTCAAACCGAAGCCGCCGCTCCACCAGCCCCGGCCTCCAGTGCAGAACCCGCCTCCGCCGCTGAAAGCAAGCGCAGTTGGTTGCGCAACCCCTTTGCCAGCAAAGCCAGCCCCGCAGCAGAGGCCGCCGCAGCCGTGGTAGAAGCTGTTGTACCCGCTACCGCTGTAGCCTTGTCTGTCCCAGAACCCAGCGCCAAGCCCGAGCGCCAAGGCTGGATCGACAAGCTCAAGGCAGGCTTGCGCAAAACCGGCAGCAGCATCGCTACCGTGTTCACCGGCACCAAAATCGACGAAGCCTTGTACGAGGAACTCGAAGAAGCCTTGCTGTTGGCCGACACCGGGGTTAAAGCCACCCAATGGCTGCTCGATGATCTCAAGCGCCGCGTCAAAGAGAGCAAAACTACTGACCCGGCAGCGGTGAAGGCGCTGTTGGCCGATGCCCTGACCGACTTGCTGACACCGCTAGAAAAGCCGCTGGTGATTGGCGAGCATACGCCCACCGTCATTATGGTGGCGGGCGTGAATGGCGCGGGCAAAACCACATCCATCGGTAAATTGACCAAGCATTTGGCCTTAGAAGGTGCCTCGGTGTTGCTGGCAGCAGCTGATACCTTCCGCGCTGCGGCGCGTGAGCAATTGGGCGTGTGGGCCGACCGCAATTTGGTCGAAATTGTCAGTCAAGAAGGTGGAGACCCGGCAGCGGTTAGTTTTGATGCAGTCACGGCGGGCAAGGCGCGCAACAAAGATGTGGTGTTGGTCGACACTGCAGGCCGCCTGCCCACGCAGTTGCACCTGATGGAGGAGTTGAAAAAAATCAAGCGCGTCGTCACCAAAGCCGATGGCACGGCCCCGCACGAGGTGGTGCTGGTGATTGATGGCAACACCGGCCAAAATGCCTTGGCCCAAGTGCGCGCCTTCGACGATGCCTTGCAACTGACGGGCTTGGTGGTGACCAAATTGGATGGTACGGCCAAAGGCGGTGTGCTGGCCGCCATTGCCCAAGAGCGCCCGGTGCCGGTTTATTTCATCGGTGTCGGTGAAAAACTCGAAGACCTGCAAACCTTCAATGCGCGCGAGTTTGCCCAAGCCTTGCTGGCCTAAAAAGCAGCCCAAGTGGTGCAATAGGTGTAACAAGGCTTGAACCTTAAATGGTTTTGGCCGATAACAGGGTATATCCTGAATGGGGGTGCCCGCCATGAAAGTCCAAACCTCGCAGGTGCAGTTGCAAGCGCAGCGCAGCGCCAGCCAATCCCAAACCAGTACCGAGCGTTTGCGTATCAGCAGCGGTGGTGGGCAGCCTGTGGCAGCACGTTTGCCCGCGTTGTCACGCGCCCCGCAGCCTTTGGGGGCGACCCCAGCCCCAGTGGTCATGGAGCGCCCACGCCGCTCCGCCCCCGAGGCCAGCACTCAGACGGCCGAGGTTTCGGGCACCCCAGACGAGCGCAACGCCCAACTGCCGCCGCAACTGGCTGCACTGCGTGAGTTGTTAGAGCGCCTGACAGGCCGCGCCATTCGTGTCTACGGTGATGCCGATGCACCCTCGGCCCAAGCAGCCGCGGGTCAGGGGCGGGTGCGTTTTGCCGTGGCCGATGCTGCCACGCCCGCCGCCCCGGCAGCATCCACCCCTGCGCTGGGCTGGATTTACGAAAAAACCGAAATCTACCAAGAAGCCGAAAGCACCCGTTTTGCTGCCTCGGGGGTGGTACGCACCAGCGATGGGCAAGAAATCCAATTTGCCCTGCGCTTAGAGATGCAGCGCAGTTTCCGTGTGGAGTTCAGCACTGTCATTCGGGGTGGTGCGGCGGCGGTGCAACAGCAAGATCCGCTGGTGATTAACTTTGATGGCACAGCAGCGCAACTGCAAGAACAACGCTTTGCCTTTGATTTGGATGCCGACGGCGACACCGAACAAATCGCCATGCTGGCGGGGAACCGGGGTTATTTGGCGCTAGACCGCAACGCCAATGGCCGCATTGACGATGGCAGTGAATTGTTTGGCCCGGCCAGCGGCCAAGGCTTTGCCGAGTTGGCCCAGCTCGATAGCGATGGCAACGCTTGGATTGACGAGGCCGACCCCGCCTTTGCCCAATTGCGGGTTTGGATGCCACAGGCCGAGGGCGGCGGTAGCCTCAAAACCCTGCAAGAAGCGGGGGTGGGTGCGCTCTATACCCCTGCGGCCCGTACACCGTTTGAGTTGCGCGATAGCCAACAGCAAAACTTGGGCACGGTGCGCGCCAGCAGTGTGTACCTGAAGGAAGACGGCAGCGCTGGCACGGTACAGCATGTCGATTTAAGTGTTTAACCTTGGGCCGAAGTGGCGGGAACTTCTGGCCTTGGCACTCTCTCTAACAGAGTGCTAATATCCTGAAGACTTGGAAGAAAGGACTTCTCGCATGACAGTTTCTGCATCGGCGGCTTTGGCATCGGTCAACCCGTGGGCGGTGGTGCCGTCGCTGGGCAATCTGGACGCTTACATCTCGGCAGCCAACCGCCTGCCCATGCTCACGCATGAAGAAGAGCAACACTATGCCCGCCGCCTGCGTGACCACAACGATGTCGAGGCAGCGGGGCGTTTGGTCATGTCGCATTTGCGGCTGGTGATTTCTATTTCGCGCCAATACTTGGGCTATGGCTTGCCACAGGGCGATTTGATCCAAGAAGGCAATGTCGGCCTGATGAAAGCCGTCAAGCGCTTTGACCCAGACCAAGGCGTGCGCTTGGTCAGCTATGCCATGCACTGGATCAAGGCCGAGATCCACGAATATATTTTGAAAAACTGGCGCATGGTCAAGGTGGCTACCACCAAGGCGCAGCGCAAACTGTTTTTCAATCTGCGCTCCATGAAGCAGGGCTTCAAAACCGATGCGCAAGACACGCACCGCAACAGTTTGTCCGATCAAGAAATTGACCAAGTGGCCCAGCAACTACAGGTCAAGCGCGAAGAAGTGATAGAGATGGAAACCCGTATGTCGGGTGGTGACGTGTTGCTTGATCCGGCCCCGTCAGACGATGGCGAACAAGCCTTTGGCCCAATTGCCTATTTGGCCGATGCCACCCACGAGCCAACCGCCGTGATTGAGTCGCACCAGCGCGATCTGTTGGCCAGCGATGGCATTGCCGCCGCCTTGGCCAGTTTGGACGAGCGGGGCCGCCGCATTGTCGAAGAGCGTTGGCTGAAAGTGAACGACGATGGCTCGGGCGGCATGACCTTGCACGAGTTGGCTGCGGTGTATGGGGTCAGTGCCGAGCGCATCCGCCAAATTGAGGCCGCTGCCATGAAAAAAATGCGCAAGGCCCTCAGCGCTTATGCTTGAGTAAGCTCCCAAAACGGCAGCAGCTGGCGATAATACGAGATGCACCATGAAGGTGCAACTCAATCAGGAGCCCTCTTTGCCTGCTGCTGCTTTCTCACCGTTATCCAACCCCGAAAATGTGCCGGGGCCGGGTGCGGCAGTGGATTGTGCGGATTGCGCCTGCCAGCACCTGTGCCTGCTGGGCCAAATGGAGCCCGAGGTGCGTTTGCGTTGGCAGCCCTTGGTGGTTGAGCGCGCTTTTCGCAAAGGCAGTGGTTTATTGCGCCAAGGGCAAGCGCTGGCGGTGTTTCGTGTGCTGAAATTGGGCACCGCCATGCTGTTGCGCAGCTCAGAGTTTGGTGTCGAGCGTCCGGTGGGCCTGTGTGGGCATGGGCAAGCCTTGGGTTCTACCATGCTGCTGGGGCAACCGGCACTGTTGTCGTGCATTGCCATGTCGCCGGTGCGCGTGTGCGAAGTGCCGATTGCACCTTTGTGGGCCAAGGGCCTCATCAACCAGGATTTTTTGTGGAAATTGGCCACCACCTACGCCCAAACCAATGCCCATATGGCCGATTGGGGCCGGGTGATGCGTATTCCTACGGTGGCCGGTCAGGTGGCTGCCACCTTGTTGCAGTTGGCCGCCTTGCAGCACACCACTTTGGTGCGTTTGCCCGGTCAAACGGCCTTGGCAGCTTTGTTAGCCACCAGCCGCGAAAGCATTGCACGCACTTTGCGCCAGTTTGAACTCGAAGCCTGTGTGGTGCGCCACAACCAGCGCGATTACGAAATCCGCCGTGCGCCCTTGTTGGCCCGCTGCGGTGAAAGCCAAACTCCAACGGCTCCGGTGGCGGGGGATTAAGGGGTAGGGCAGCTGGCAGCAGCGCACAAGGCGGCAAACGAGACCGGCCTACCCATCCAGCGCGGCATCTCTTGCGCGGGCACGGCCTTGGCATACAGCCAGCCTTGCACAATGTCGCAGCCATAGCGGTGCAAACGGCGCAGTTGATCGGTGGACTCCACCCCCTCGGCCACCACCGTCAGGCCCAAGGTGTGTGATAGGTCAATCACGGCGCGCACCAAAGCGGCTTGGTTGTCACCTTGTAACATGGGCTCGATAAAGTCGCGTGCGATTTTGATGCGCGAAATGGGCAACTGTTGCACATAAGCCAGCGAGGAGTGCCCGGTACCAAAATCGTCTAGCGTCACATGGATGCCCAGCGCTTGGATGCGGGCCAGCGAGTGGCGGGCCAGCACCGGGTCGGACATAGCTTCGGATTCGGTCAGTTCTAGCTCTAGCAGATCAGCCGGTACACCGTGGCGTTGCAGTGTCTCTTGCAGTTGTTCAGGCCAGTCGGCTTGTTGCAACTGCTGTACCGATACATTCACCGCCACACGCAGTGGCGTACCTGCTTGTTGCCAGGCCAAAATTTGGCGGCATACCGCGTTCAGCACCCATTGGCCCAGCGGCAAAATCAGCCCGGTGGCTTCGGCCACTGGAATAAAGCGCGAAGGGGGTACTTCGCCCAAAGTCGGGTCGGTCCAGCGCAACAGGGCTTCGGCCCCGATGACTTCACCGCTGAAGACATCGACTTGGGGTTGGTAGTGCAAAGACAGGCCACCATAGGCCAGTGCCAGTTTGAGCCGGTCGTGCAGCAGCACTTTCTCGGCCATTTTTTCGCCCATAGGGGGGGTATAGAGGGCAAATTGGCCCCGCCCCCGCCCTTTGGAGTGGTACATGGCGATGTCAGCATAGCGCATCAGGGTTTCGGCATCGCGGGCATCGTACGGAAACACCGCAATACCAGCGCTGGCACCGCAATTGAGTTCAAAGCCTTGCACCCGGTAAGGCTCTTGCAGCAGTGCTAACAACTGGGCTGCAATGTTTTGTGCTTCTTGCACATGGGTCAGCACCGGCAGCAGCACCGTAAATTCATCACCGCCTAAGCGCCCGACCACGTCACCGGTGCGCAGCACACTTTTGAGGCGACGCGCCACCTCCACCAGCACCTGATCGCCTGCGGCATGGCCGTAGCCATCGTTGATGGCTTTGAAGTCGTCTAAATCCAATAACAACAGGGCAAAGGCTTGGCCTTCGGTATCGCCGCGTTGGATGGCTTGCTCTAGCCGTTGACCAAACTGCCAGCGGTTGACCAACCCGGTCAGGTTGTCGTGGGCCGCTTGGTAAGAGGTTTGCGCCTGTAAGCGCTTGACTTCGGAGATGTCGCGCACAAAGGCCACGGCAGCACCGCCATAGGCTTCGGAGTGCCCCAGCGCCACATCCACCGGAATCAGGTTGTTGTCTTTGCGGTGCAACCACAGATCGTGCCCCATGCCCATCGGGCGGCGGGTGGGATTTTGAAAGTAGCTGCGCATTTGCTGGTCGTGTTTCGCACCTAAATGGGGCGCAAGCAACAGGCTGACCGATTGCCCGATCAACTCTTCGGTGCAGTAGCCGGAAATGATCTGTATGGCTGGGTTGGCCATGATGATGGTGCCATCGCGATCGACCAACAAAATACCATCGGGTGCTGCTTGCATAGCTACTTGTTCTAACCAACCGCCGGGCATGTCACGCAGGCCCTCGCTGTAGAGCGTGGGGGTGCTGTTGCCGTGGTGAAAGGGGCAACGCCGTGCAGGGGCGGCAGTCGGGCTGTTGTTGTCGCGCAGTGCTGGAAGATCAAAAATGTGCATGGGTGCGGCTCCTGTTCTGCCACAACCGCGCCCAACTAGCACGGCTGCCATCAGCCCACTGGCCGGGCGGGGGTAAAGACTTATCCCCACTCTAAGCAAGTTGCGCGCCTAAACTATAGGGAAATCCCGTAACCCGGCGGCTTTGTGGCCCACAACCGTGCGCAAATGTGATCTAGTTGGCAATTTGCTTTGCCATGCACTTTCCACTCAGGGGCTAGTAGATACTTTTTGTTGCAACAGTATCCGGGCATCATCGGCCAGCGCTTGGGCACCGCTGCCATAGCGGGCATACACGCGCAGTTGGCCGGTGGGGTCGTACAGATAGCTGCCAGCCGAGTGGTCGAGGGTGTAGCTGGTGGGGGTACGGCCCTCTACCTTTTTGTAGTAGACCTTAAAGTCTTTCGCTACCGCCGCCAGTTGTTCAGGCGTGGGACGCAGGGCGATAAAGCTGGGATCAAAATTGGCCATGTAGGCTTTGAGCATCTCGGGCTGGTCGCGCTCGGGGTCTACACTGATGAAGATGCCTTGCAGTTTGTCGCCCTCGGGGCCGAGCAGTTCTTTGGCTTGGGCCAGCTCTTGCAACGAGGTCGGGCAAACGTCTGGACATTGGGTGTAGCCAAAAAACACAATCACCACTTTGCCCCGAAAATCTTGTAGGCGGCGCAGCTGGCCGTGGTGGTCGGTCAGGGCAAAGTCGCGGGCGTAATCGGCCCCGGTGATGTTCACGCCCCGAAACTGTGGCCCGTCTGGGGTACACCCCCCGAGCAGCGCGGCACTGGTCAACGCGATGGCACTGAGGCCTAGTAGGCGTAGAAAAGGTCTTTTTTGCATGGTGCTTATTCTGCTTGCGCGCCGCCACGCAGCATGGCGCGCATGTCTTGTAATGAGACGGCGCTTTCTGCCGCTACGCGTACGCGCGGCGCAGGTTTGAAGGCGTGGCCGTAGATGATTTCAAAGGTGAGTGCCAAAGCACCATTTTCTGCGGGTTGGGTCAGCGTTTGCAGTTGGGCTAACAGTTGGCGGTGCCAACGGCGGCCCCGCAAACCTGCAAAGCGTTGTGGGTGTAGGTTGCGCCCGAGTTCGCGCAGTTCTTGCAACAGGCGTTCGGGGCTGGCAAACGTCAGGGTGATGCGTTCCATGTCCATCACGGGCTCGGCAAAGCCGGTATGCACCAGCATATCGCCCCAGTCGTGCATGTCGGTGTAGTCGTGGCTGGCGGGCGGCCAGCCTAAAGCAGCATACAGGGGGCGCAGCTCGCGCAGGGTATCTGGCCCTAAACAAGAGAACATCAGGTAGCCATCGACCGCCAAAGCACGGTGCCATTGGGCCAGCAAGGCTTGTGGCTGTGGGTGCATGTGCAGTGCCATATTGGCCCAAAGCATTTGTACGGCTGCATCGGCAGGCGGGCCAAATTGCTGTGCAGCCCCTTTCCAGCGCGCAGCGCTCCACCAAGGTGGGGTCAGAGCTTGCTGGGCATTGGCTTGGCGTTCGGGTGCGGTTTCATAGACAAAGCATGGGGCTTGCGGGTAGCGCTGGCGCAGCAGGGCATGGGCTTGCAGGCCGCCGCGCACGGGGTCCCAGTGGCACCAACTGGTAGGGGCTTGGCGTATCCACCCGAGGCGTGGTTCCATGCGCCGGGCCACTTCTTCATGCAGCCAAGGTGAGGCCATCGGCGTGGCCGTCGGTGGGTTGGCAGCATGGTGCCAGCGGTGCGCGGCCACTGGGTCGATGGTGGGCGGTGTTTGCGGATGGGGAGTGGAAGCAGACGATGGCATGGATCACAGCAAGAAGCAGCAGCGCGTATATTGGACACCATCATGCACCAACCGTTCTTCGCTAAGGTTTCTCCGCTCTGGCAGCGTTGGCTGGCGCGCATTCCCAGCCAGTGCGAGGTGTGCCGCGCTTGGCCGGCCCAGCGGCTGTGCCAAGACTGCGTAGCCCGCTTTGCCCAGCCGCGTTTGCGCTGTCGCACCTGTGCTTTGCCCGTGCCCGTTGGTGTAACCCAGTGCCAACACTGCGTGCGCCAGCCGCCGCCGTTGGATGCCTGTGTGGCAGCGGTAGACTATGGTTTTCCGTGGGAGCGCATTCTCAGTGCCTATAAATTCTATGGGGATCCCGGTTGGGCGCGCACGCTGGCACTGTTGCTGCGCAGCACCCCGTGGGCCGAACCGGCATTGGATAGCACCGATTGGCTCTTGCCTCTGCCGTTATCGCCACAACGATTGCGCCAGCGCGGCTTTCACCAAACGTTGTTGTTGGCGCGTGCTTTAGCCCTGGATAAAGTGGATGCCCATGTATTGCTGCGCGTGCGCGATACCGCGGCACAAAGCAGCTTGAACCGTGCCCAGCGGCTAGAAAATTTGCAAGGCGCTTTTGCCATCGCCCCACAACGCCTGCCCGAAGTGCCAGGCAAGCACATCGTGTTGTTGGATGATGTCATGACCACGGGCACCACCTTGCACACTGCCGCGCGGGTATTGCGCCAAGCGGGAGCAGCCCATATCACCGCGCTGGTGGTGGCGCGCACGCCATAGCCCCACCACCACGGCCAAGGCCACACTGGCGGACAATACGCGCCATGTTTCATATTGTTTTGGTTGAACCCGAAATTCCGCCCAACACGGGCAATATCATCCGCTTGGCGGCCAACACCGGCAGCACGCTGCATTTGGTCGAGCCGTTGGGCTTCTCGATGGAAGATCGGCTGATGCGCCGTGCTGGGCTGGATTACCACGAATACGCCCAAGTGTTACGCCATGCCAACTGGGCCACTTTTTTACAGCAAGCCCAACCCGATACCAGCCGCATGTTTGCCCTGACCACCCGCGGCACGCGGCAGGTGCATGACGTAGCCTTTGCACCGGGCGATTGGCTGGTGTTTGGTTCGGAAACCCGGGGCTTGGCCCCCGAGTTGCGCGAGACCTTTGCTCCACCCCAATGCCTGCGCCTGCCGATGGTGCCCGGTCAACGCAGCCTGAATTTATCCAATGCCGTGGCGGTGACGGTGTTTGAGGCGTGGCGACAGCAGGGCTTTGCCTATTCCTCTCCCGAGAACGCCCCATGAACTGGTTTGCTACCCCCTTTGAAGCACTGCTTTACCTGATTGAGGTGGCCGCTACCATTGCTTTTGCCTTGTCCGGTGTCATCATGGCGGCGCGCAAGCGCTTGGACATTGTGGGCGTGTGCGTGGTGGCTTTTGTGGCGGCTTTTGGTGGCGGTACGCTGCGCGATCTGCTGCTCGATCAGCGGCCTTTTTTTTGGGTGCGTAATGTCAATTTTGTCTGGGGCATTCTGGCGCTCTCGGTAGCGGCCATGCTGTTTATGCGTCAGCGCCATTTCCAGCCGACCGAGCGTGCCATGCTCTTGCCCGATGCGATTGGGTTGGGCTTGTTTGCTGCTGTGGGGGTCGATATGGCCACGGCCGCCCATTTGCCCGCCTTGGTGGCTGTGATGATGGGTGTCATTACCGGGGTCTTTGGCGGTGTGTTGCGCGACGTGCTGTGCAATGAAATTCCGCAAGCCTTCCAAGACCATCGCCCGTATGCGCTGTGTGCTTTTGTCGGTGGCTGGGTGGATATTGGCCTGCGCCAATTGGATGCTCCGGCTTGGCTGACAGTGTTGGCTTGTGTGGTGGTCACGGCTGGCCTGCGCGGGCTGGCGCTGTGGCGCAATTGGCAATTGCCGGTGTGGCGCGTCTGAAGGCGTGCAGGTGTGGCCCATGCTACGCTTGCCGCTATGTTTAATCCCTCACAAGCCGATGTGCGGCGCTTTTTTTGCGCCGCCCACGCCAAAGCCCAAAGCGGCGCACCCATGGAGGCCATAGAAACCTTGGCCAGCCTGTGGATTGCCGAGCACCCCGAATACCTGGCCGATTTGGCCGATGCCGAGGCCGCTGTCGCGCGCAATTACGACGAAACCCCACAGCAAACCAATCCGTTTTTGCACCTGTCGATGCACCTGTCTATCAGTGAGCAGTGCAGCATTGACCAGCCACGTGGCATTCGCCAAGCGGTGGAGTTGCTGGCGAAACGCTTGGATTCTTTGCACGATGCCCACCACGCCGCGATGGAGTGCCTAGGCCAAATGCTGTGGGACAGCCAACGCTCTGGTCGGCCCCCAGATGGCGATGCCTATGTGGCCGCCGTGCAGCGCCGCGCTACCCGTGATTAAGCTACCTGCCCCTTGTACGCTACATGGGGCAGTTGGTGATAACCACTTATACGGACAGCGGTTGCCCCAAGCTGCGCAGAATCTCGCGCACCACTTGGGCGCGCTCTTTGGGTTCCGGCAGGGCACGCTCAATGCGCAGTTTCTCGTTGCCCGCCAGTTTGATGTATTTGTGTTTTTGCACCAGCTCAATAATCCGCATCGGGTCAATCGGCGGCTGGGGCTTGAAGCTGATGATGATGACACCGGGCGTTGCATCGACTTTGGTCACGCCGTAAGGTTGGCTGAGTACGCGCAGGCGGTGGACATCGATCAGGGTTTGCGCCTGTGGCGGCAATTTGCCAAAACGGTCGATGATTTCTTCCAACAGGGCATCGATATGGTCGCTGGTCTTGGCGGTAGCCAGTTTTTTGTAAAACGACAAGCGCAAATGCACATCGCCGCAATAATCGTCGGGCAACAAGGCCGGGGCATGCAGGTTGATGTCGGTGGTGGCCGAGAGCGGGGCCAATAAATCGGGTTCTTTGCCGGCTTTCAGGCAGCGCACGGCCTCTGACAGCATCTCGTTGTAGAGTTGAAAGCCAATCTCCATCATGTTGCCGCTTTGGTTCTCGCCCAGCACCTCGCCTGCACCGCGAATTTCCAAATCGTGCATGGCTAAATAAAAACCGCTGCCCAATTCTTCCATGGCTTGGATGGCATCGAGCCGCTGCTGCGCTTGCTTGCTCAGGCTTTCTACATCGGGCACCATCAGGTAGGCATAGGCTTGGTGGTGGCTACGGCCCACGCGACCGCGCAACTGGTGCAATTGGGCCAAGCCAAATTTGTCGGCCCGGCTCATGATGATGGTGTTGGCGGTGGGCACGTCAATGCCGGTTTCGATGATGGTCGAGCACAGCAGGATATTGAAGCGCTGCGCCACAAAATCGCGCATCACCTTTTCCAGTTCGCGTTCGGGCATTTGGCCGTGGGCCACGCCAATGCGCGCTTCGGGCAAAATTTCCAACAGTTTTTGGCGGCGGTTCTCGATGGTTTCCACCTCGTTGTGCAAAAAGTAGCACTGGCCACCGCGTTTGAGTTCGCGCAGCACTGCCTCGCGAATCACGCCGTTGTTCTCGCTGCGGACAAAGGTTTTGATCGCCAAGCGCCGTTGTGGGGCGGTGGCAATCACGCTCAGGTCGCGCAAACCTTCTAATGCCATACCCATAGTGCGCGGAATCGGGGTGGCCGTCAGGGTGAGTACATCCACTTCGGCGCGCAAGGCTTTCATTTGCTCTTTGTGCCGCACACCAAAGCGGTGTTCTTCGTCAATGATGAGCAGGCCCAAATTCTTGAATTGGGTAGACTCGGACAGCAGCTTGTGCGTGCCGACCACAATATCGACCGTGCCATCGGCAATGCCTTTGATGGCAGCAGAAATCTCTTTGCCTGAGCGAAAGCGCGACACTTCGGCAATCTTCACCGGCCACTTGGCAAAACGATCCACCAGCGTTTGGTAATGCTGCTCGGCCAACAGCGTAGTGGGGGCTAAAAAGGCCACCTGCCGCCCGCCCGTCACCGCCACAAAAGCCGCACGCAAGGCCACTTCGGTTTTGCCAAAACCGACATCGCCACACACCAGCCTGTCCATCGGGCGCGGGCTGATCATGTCTTGGATCACGGCATGGATGGCGGCGTTTTGGTCGGCAGTTTCTTCAAAGCCAAAATCGTTGGCAAATTGTTCGTACTCTTGCGGATGGAAGCGGAAGGCAAAGCCCTCGCGCGCGGCGCGGCGGGCGTAGATGTTGAGCAACTCAGCCGCGCTGTCGCGCACCTGCTCGGCGGCTTTGCGTTTGGCCTTTTCCCATTGGCCGCTGCCCAGTTTGTGCAGTGGCGCTTCGTCGGCACTCACGCCGGTATAGCGGCTAATCAGGTGCAACTGGCTCACGGGCACATACAGAGCGGCTTGGGCGGCGTACTCCAAGTGCAAAAATTCTTGCAAGGCCGGGCTGCCATCGGCGTTTTTCTCGCCCAAGTCCATGTTCACCAGCCCCCGGTAGCGGCCAATGCCATGCTGGCTATGCACCACCGGGTCGCCAATATTCAGTTCGCTCAGGTCTTTGATCAGGGCTTCTACATCACTGACCTGCTCTTGCTTTTTGCGTCGGCGCACGCTGGCCCCAGCAGCAAACAATTCGGTTTCGGTCACAAAGTCGATGCCCTGCTCAGGCCAAGCAAAACCGACTGCCAAAGCAGCGGTGGCGATGCCCAGCGGCTCGGTGCTGGCGGCAAAGGCGGCCAGCGATTCAAACACCACCGGCTGCACACCGCCCGAGCGCAGAAAATCCAACAAGCTCTCGCGTCGGCCATCGCTTTCGGCCAGCAGCAGCACGCGCTGCGTGGTCTGGGCAATATGGGCCCGCAAGCGGGCCAGCGGCTCTTCTGCTCCGCGTACCACTGAGACATCGGGCAGGGCCTGTAAGCCGGGGGTGGCCGCTGCGTCAGCGTTGGCTGGGCGCAAAGCCAGTTGGGCATGGGCCTTGCACTGGCCGTAGAACTGTTCCGCGCTCAAAAACAAGGCTTGCGGTGGCAACACCGGGCGTTCTGGGTCGCCTTGCACGAGGCGGTAGCGCTCTTGGGTGTCTTGCCAGAAACGTTGGAACACCGGCTCCAAATCGCCATGCAGCACCACGGTGGCGTGCTCGCCCAAGTAGTCAAACACGGTGGCGGTGTCGTCAAAGAACAGCGGCAGGTAATACTCGATGCCCGCCGTAGCCACGCCATTACCCATGTCTTTATAGATGCGGCTTTTGGTTGGGTCGCCATCGAGCAACTCACGCCAGCGGCTGCGAAACTTGGCCCGTGCCGCCTCATCCATCGGAAACTCGCGCCCCGGCAACAGGCGCACCTCGGGCACCGGGTACAGGCTGCGTTGGCTGTCGGGATCAAAGGTGCGAATGCTGTCGATTTCGTTGTCAAACAAATCGACCCGGTACGGCATGGGCGAGCCCATGGGAAACAGGTCAATCAGACCGCCGCGCACTGCATATTCACCGGGGCTGACCACTTGTG
Source organism: uncultured Simplicispira sp. (assembly GCA_964478155.1). GTDB lineage: Bacteria > Pseudomonadota > Gammaproteobacteria > Burkholderiales > Burkholderiaceae_C > Simplicispira. Next base: position 14,297 of record CAYZGT010000013.1, on the reverse strand, counting down.
TGACGTGGTTGTACCCTGCCAAGGTCAGTTGGGCTTTTAGTCCGGCTTCATCCAGTTTTTGCCCGGTTTGAAAGTGGAAGGTGTAGCCCGCCAAAAAACTGGGTGGGGCCAGCCGGTACAGTGCTGTGGTGGCCGGCACAATCACTACATTGGCCCCGGTATTCTGCGCTTTTTGCCGAATGCGCCACAGCGTGGCCAGCCGTTCACTGATTAGGTCTTGGTGTGGCGAGAAGGTATCGTAGGGCAGGGTTTCCCAGTCTGGAAACAAGGCGCAACGCAAATCGGGGGCAAAAAAGGCCAGCTCGTCCAGCAGTCGAGCCGCATCGCTGGCATCGGCGGTCACGATGGCGGTGGTGCGCTGCGCTGCTTGCTCACGTTGGCCTAATTGGGCCAGTAGCAGAGCATCGGCACTGCCCACAGGGCGGGGAAGGGTAAAACGTTTGCCGGGAGAGAGTTTCGGGAGTTCCATGCGCTCAAGGGGGAAGTGGCCGCGCCACGACCCCGGTGGCACCAACTGTAGGCACACCGCCCGCGACGGGAAGCGGCAATTTTAGAATGTTGAGATGACTGCCATCCCACCCCCACCCCACCTGCCTCTTGCACTACCTGATGGCACGGCCATGGCGGCCCGTTTTTGGGCCGTTATTCCTTGTGCTGGCACGGGTAGCCGTGCTTTGCCACCGGGCCAGCCACCGGGTGATGCGCTGTTGCCCAAGCAATACCAACCAGTGGCCGGTCAGCCCTTGGTGCTGCACACCTTGGCGGCTTTTGCACTGGTGCCGCGCATACAGGCCACCTTGGTGGCAGTAGCGGCCGGTGACCGCTTTTTGGATGCTTACCCTTCCGCATCTTTCTTTCTGGCCGAATGCGGCGGCCCGACCCGTGCCCAGACCGTCATGGGTGGCTTGCGTACCCTGCGCCAATATGGGGCACAAGAAGAAGATTGGGTGCTGGTACACGATGCAGCCCGTTGTTTGATTACGCCCCAACAGATTGATGCCCTGATCGATGCCTGTGCGCTGGATGGGGTAGGTGGCTTGCTGGCGCACAAGCTGGCCGACACCCTTAAAACTTCGGTCAGCGGTGTGGCGGGTTTGCGGGTTGGCAGCACCTTGGATCGCAGTGACAAATGGTTGGCCCAAACCCCGCAAATGTTCCGCTTGGGCTTTTTGTACCAGGCTTTAGAGCATCTCGGGCCAGCCGCCACGGATGAGGCCAGCGCCATCGAGGCCATGGGCGTACACCCGCTGTTGGTGCCGGGCAATGCGCTCAATTTCAAAGTTACCTACCCGGAAGACTTCACTCTGGCCGAGGCCGTGTTGGCCCAGCGTGCCCAAGCCCTGACACTGCATCGTTTTGGGGGCGAGCGCGGTGTAGCCAGCGATGCACCACCACGCACCATTTTTTAAGGAAACATCAATATGAACGTAAGAATTGGCGAAGGCTGGGACATCCACGCCTTGGTGCCGGGCCGCCGCTTGGTCTTGGGCGGTATCGAGATTGCCCACCACAGTGGCCTGCTAGGGCATTCGGATGCCGATGCCCTGTTACATGCCATCACCGATGCGGTGTTGGGAGCGGCTGCCTTGGGCGATATTGGCAGCCATTTTCCCGATAGCGATGCAGCGTTTCGTGGGGCCGATTCGATGGTGTTATTGGCAGAGGCTGTGCGCCGTGTCCGTGCCCAAGGCTACCAAATTGGCAATATTGACAGCACCATTGTGGCCCAAGCACCGCGCATGGCCGCGCACATTCCGGCCATGCGCCAAGCCATCGCGCAAGGCTTGGGCTTGCAGTTGGCCCAAATCAACATCAAAGCCAAAACCGCCGAGCGCCTTGGGCCCGTTGGGCAAGGGCAGGCTATCGAGGCGCGTGCGGTGGTCTTGTTGTTGGGGTGCTCGGTTTAGCCCGCGGTAGGGTTAGAGCGCGGCGGCAACTTGCGCTTGACCTGGGGGCGTTGTAGCCGTTGCTCTGGATCATTGCCATCGGGCAGATCATGGGCGCGTTGTAATTGCACATGGGCCACCAAACCGCCAGCACTGGAGTTGGCCAAGGCAAACACCCCACCCATGCGCTGCACGGTCTTATCTACAATCGACAGGCCCAAGCCTGCCCCGGCGGCCGCAGTGCGTGCCAAATCACCCCGGAAAAACGGTTTAGTTAAATTGGCCAATTGCTCGGCGGGCACACCAGGGCCGTGGTCGCGCACTTTAATCAGCACCCAGTTTTCGTTGCCTTTGGCGGCAATGTCCACATGGGTAATGCCAGCGCTGTCGGGGGTTTTGCCATAGCGGCGGGCGTTTTCTAACAAGTTCGAGATGATGCGCGCTAACTCGACTTCATCGGCCAACACATTCAGGTCTTCAGGCACGGCCATGGTAATTTGCAGTTCGCGGTGGTTTTGTACTGCATAGACGCAAGAGGCCACCACCGCCTGCAAATTGACCGGACGCAGTTTCACATGGTCGGGGCGGGCGTAATCCAGGAATTTATCGATCGTGGCATCCAACTGCACAATATCGGCCACCATGTGTTCGCGCGCTACCTCGTCCGAGACGCTCATTTCGGTCTCTAAACGCAGTCGGGCCAAGGGGGTGCGCAGGTCGTGCGAGATGCCTGCCAGCATCACCGCACGGTCTTGCTCTAGCTTGGCCAGTTTTTCCGCCATGCGGTTAAAGCCGATATTCACTTCGCGGATTTCATCCGTCACCGCTTCTTCGTCCAAGTGGCTGGCGGCAAAATCACCATCTTGCACTTTGTTGGCCGCATACGAGAGTTGCTTGAGCGGTTGGTTAATCAAGCGGGCAATGGCGGCTGCACCGGCCAGAGACAAAACCCCGGCGGTCACCAGCCACAGCAGCCACGTTTTGCTGCTGGCACTGGTCAGGCGCGTGCTGTCCATCTGCAACCAGTGTGGCTCGCGGCCTATATGAAAGCCTACCCACAAGCCTGCCTCGCCATTCACACTGCTGGCCAACAAGGTGCTGCGCCCTAGCCGTTGGCTCATGGCTTGTTGTAAGCGTGGGTAGTGGGGAGAGGAGGGGGGCAATAAGACGAAATGGTCTTCAGGCAAACGTGGCAAGACACGCAACCCTTCTTGCTCGGCCAGTTGTTGCAATAAGGAGGCCCGGTTGGCCGGATCCGCATGCAGCAAGGCGCTGCGGCTGATATTGACCAGCGATGTCAACTGCTGCGCTTTATCCAGATGCCGGGGTTCAAACTCCAACTCGCGCAGGGTTTGCAGCCAGGCCAAAATGCTGACTACCAACAACAAGCCGAGCAAGAAGAACGTGCGCCAAAATAAATTCAAACGCATGCGCTTGCTGGCTTCGCGCTGCGTTCGGTTGGGTTGCAGTGGTGCGGGGCTGGTTGCGTCGGGGTAGCTGGTATGCTGGTTAGTGGTTGCCATCGGGTACAAAAACGTAACCCACCCCCCACACGGTTTGGATGTAACGTGGTGTGGCCGCATCATCCTCGACCAGCTTGCGCAGGCGCGAAATTTGCACATCCAAGCTGCGGTCAAAGGGCTCAAATTCGCGGCCACGCGCCAACAGGGCCAGTTTTTCGCGTGATAGCGGTTGGCGTGGATGCCGCACCAGCGCCTTGAGCATGGCAAACTCGCCGGTAGTCAGGGGCAACTCTTCACCACTCTTTTGCAGAGTGCGGGTGCCCATGTCAAAGGTAAACGGGCCGAAGGTGGCTACCTCGTTCTCGCCCGAGGGTGCGCCGGGGGCCTCTTGCGCTGGGCGGCGGCGCAGCACCGCATGGATGCGTGCCAGCAGCTCGCGTGGGTTGAACGGCTTGCCCAAATAATCGTCCGCACCCACTTCCAGACCGACGATACGGTCTACATCTTCGCCCTTGGCCGTGAGCATGATGATGGGGGTGCGGTCATTGGAGGCACGCAGACGCCGGCAGATGGACAAACCATCTTCGCCGGGCATCATCAAGTCCAGCACCAGGAGATCAACGGTTTCGCGCAGCAACAGACGGCTCAACGCCTTGCCATCTTCGGCCACCATGACTTCAAAACCCTCTTGCGCCAAGTAGCGGCGCAAGAGATCGCGGATGCGGGCATCATCATCGACAATCACAATCTTGTCGGCCCGGTGGTTGTTGCTTGCCATTTTGTTGTACCCCGTGATTATTTTTTTAACCGTAATTTGTAACAGCGGCCATTGTTACAAGTTTGTCCGGGGATACCCTGAAGTTTGGCACCCTTCCCTGACCAAAGGTTACAACTTTTGCCGTTGAGGCGCAAATTATTGCGCGGCCCAGCCACCATCCATGTTCCAAGCCACACCGCGCACATTGTTGGCTGCGGCGGAACAGAAAAATACAGCCAGTGCACCCAGTTCCTCTGGGGTGGTGAATTGCATGGATGGCTCTTTCTCGCCCAACAACAGGCGCGTGGCTTCTTCGTTAGAAATGCCCAGCGTGGCGGCTTTGGCATCTACTTGCTTTTGCACCAACGGGGTCAGCACCCAGCCGGGACAAATGGCATTGCACGTCACGCCGCTGGTGGCATTTTCGAGGGCCGTGACTTTGGTCAAACCGACGATGCCATGTTTGGCCGCCACATAGGCCGCTTTTTGGGCCGAGGCTACCAGCCCATGCACCGAAGCCACATTGATGATGCGCCCCCAGTTGGCCGCTTTCATGGCGGGCAGGGCCAGCCGGGTGGTGTGAAAAGCGCTGCTCAAATTGATAGCGATGATGCTGTCCCAGCGCTCCACCGGAAAATCTTCGATATTGGCGACATGCTGAATACCGGCGTTGTTCACCAAAATGTCGACTTGGCCGAACTCGGCACTGCAATAATCAAACATCGCCTCAATCTCGCTGGCGCGCGACATGTCGGCCCCGTGGTAGCCAATTTTGGCCCCGCTGCCTTGGCTGGCGGCCAGTACCTCGGCGCGCGGCATCTCCACATCACCAAAGCCATTGAGCACCACATGGGCACCCTGACTGGCCAGGGCCTTGGCAATACCTAAACCAATGCCGCTGGTAGAGCCAGTGACGAGCGCTGTTTTGCCTTTGAGCATGAAATCTCCTGCGATTGAATTACGATGGAACAAGAAGCGACTGACATTCGCCGCCATTATCCCGCTATGCCCTTCGGAGCCACTCCATGATTGAACCTACGCTGAACTACGTACCCTGCCCCGTGGCTGCCCCTGCTGCTCCAGCCCAAGGCATGCGCCGCATGGCTTATTGGGAGTGGAATGCCACCGGCAACCCACACCATCCCCATGTGGTGTTGTGTGTGCATGGTTTGGCGCGCCAAGGGCGCGACTTTGATGTACTGGCACGCAGTTTGGCGACGCAAGCGCGCGTTATTTGTCCTGATGTGGCCGGGCGCGGTCAGAGTGATTGGTTGGCCGACCCCCAAGGCTACCAAGTGCCGCTGTATGGCATGGATATGCTGGCTCTGTTGGCCCAACTGCACCAGCAAGCGCCCATCAGCACCTTGGATTGGGTCGGCACCAGTATGGGCGGTCTGATTGCGCTGGGCCTACTAGGCCAACCCGATCTCCCTTTGCCTGTGCCGGTGCGCCGTTTGGTACTCAACGATGTTGGCCCGGTGATTGAATGGCAGGCGCTGGCGCGCATTGGTGACTATGTCGGGCAGATGGAACATTTCGACAGCGTAGAACAAGCGACACAAGCCCTGTGGCAGATGTCGGGCCAGCACTTTGGCCCCCATACGCCAGAGCAATGGCAGGCGCTGTGCCGACCGCAGTTGCGTCCGCACCCCGAAGGGGGTTGGACGCTGCACTATGACCCGGCCATTGCCATCCCCTTTCGCGCTTTGGCCCAAGCCACCCCCGAGATGGCCCAAGCCGGTGAGGCTGCCATGTGGCAACTGTACGAACACATCACGGCACAAACTTTGCTGCTGCGCGGTGCACAGTCTGATTTGCTTTCTGCGGCCACTGCAGTTGCGATGACCCAGCGTGGCCCGAAAGCGCGCTTGGTGGAGTTTGAAAACGTTGGCCATGCCCCCACCTTGGTCGCTGCCGAGCAAGTGGCGGTGGTGCGTAATTTTTTATTTTCAGAACAATAGCCAACCAGGTGGCGCATGATTCTCTCTCCCAGCCCAGAGCCCGAAACCTTGCCAGAAGGGGCACCCATCGCACCTTTGCTGGCTGTGACCTCTCACACCTTGCCCGAGCAAGAGAATGCCTTGGTGCGTGCACGCGCCTTTGCCGAGCCTTTGATTGCCGATGAAACCTTGCCCACGGGCGAAAATATCCTCCACCACGCCGATGCGGTGGCCGCCATCCTCAAAACGATTGGCGGCTCCGAAGCCATGCAGGCGGCGATCTATCTGGTGTATGCCGGCATGCACCTCAACCGCCCGGAAGAGGTGATTGCCAAAGCGTTTGGGCAAAACTTCGCCACCTTGGCGGTGGAAAGTACCAAGCTCATGCGCTTGCAAGAGCGTACACGGGCGATACACCCTTCGGTACAGCAAATCAACGATCCGGCTGTGCAGACGGAAAACGTGCGCAAAATGCTGCTGGCGTTCTCGCGCGATTTGCGCGTGGTCATGTTGCGGTTGGCCTCACGCTTGCAAACCCTGCGCTACCACGCCGCCAGCAAAACTCCCGTGCCCCCCAGCATCTCGCACGAGGCCCTGCATGTGTTTGCCCCCTTGGCCAACCGCTTGGGCATTTGGCAAATCAAATGGGAAATGGAAGACCTGGCTTTTCGCTTTTTAGAGCCAGAAACCTACCGCGAAGTGGCCCAACTGCTGGACGAAAAGCGGGCGTGGCGCGAAGTCTATATGGCCCAACTGCGTGACCGGGTAGAGTCCGAGTTGCGTGCGCGCAGCATCAGTGCCAGCGTGCAGGGGCGGCCTAAGCATATTTACAGCATCGTCAAAAAAATGCGCGGCAAGTCCTTGCATTTTGACCAGCTGTTTGACTTGCGTGCTTTGCGCGTGATCGTGCCCACAGTGCGCGATTGCTACGCCGCCCTGAGCTGGATTCACGCCCAATTTGAATCCATCGCAGAAGAGTTTGACGACTACATCGCCCGGCCCAAACCCAATGGCTATCAATCGCTGCACACCGTAGTGCGCGATGAGGGCGGGCGCACGATCGAAATCCAAATTCGTACCCAAGCCATGCACGACCATGCCGAGCACGGCGTAGCCGCCCACTGGGCTTATAAAGAAGCTGGTACCAAAGGCTACGTGGGCGTGTCGGCCAGCAGTGAGTACGATGCCAAAATTGCCGTATTGCGCCAACTGTTGGCTTGGGAGCGTGATTTGGTCGGCGGCCCACAACAAGGGCTGTTTGATGACCGCATCTATGTTTTCACCCCAGATGCCGCGATTGTCGAATTGCAACAAGGCTCGACCCCGGTCGATTTTGCCTACGCGGTGCATACCAACCTGGGCCACCGTTGCCGCGGGGCCAAGGTCAACGGCAATATGGTGCCGCTCAATACCCAGTTGCAAAATGGGCAAACGGTAGAAATCATTGCCACCAAAGAAGGTGGCCCCTCGCGCGATTGGCTCAATGCCGACCTGGGTTACCTCAACAGCAGCCGTGGCCGGGCCAAAGCCCGCGCTTGGTTCAATGCCCGTGCCTTGCACGAAACGGTGGCCCGGGGCCGCGAAGCGGTAGAAAAACTGTTGCAACGCGAAGGCAAAACCGCCATTCGATTGGACGATTTGGCCGAACAGCTGGGTTTCAAATCGGCCGAGGCTCTGTTTGAAGTGGTGGGCAAAGACGAGTTCTCGCTGCGCAATATTGAAAACCTTTTGCGTCCGCCCGAGCCGCCGCCCGACCTCGAAGACTACCTGCTGCTCAAAAAAGCCCGCCACACCGACCGCACCCCCAAGGGCGGCGTGCTGGTAGTGGGTGTCGATTCACTCATGACGCAGTTGGCCAAATGCTGTAAACCTGCACCACCCGACGACATTCGGGGCTTTGTCACCCGAGGCAAAGGGGTGAGCGTCCATCGGGCCGATTGCACCAATTTTCACGAATTGTCGGCCCGAGCCCCCGAGCGTGTGATCGATGTGGAATGGGGCCTGCCCAAAACGGCAGATACCACCTCGGTCTATCCGGTCGATGTGGTGGTGCAAGCCGCTGATCGCCAAGGCTTGCTGCGTGACATCTCCGAAGTGTTCGCCAAAGAGAAGGTGAACGTGATTGGTGTGCAAACCCAAAGCGTGAAAGGCACGGCTTGGATGACCTTCACGGTAGAGGTGTCGGATGCGGGGCGTTTAAAGCGGGTACTGAATGCCGTGGCGATGGTGCCGGGGGTGCGTGCAGCGCGTCGGCGTTGAGATTTTTGCGGAAAATCGCCAAGAGGGTGTTTTTTGCTGCTACAATAGCGTTCTCTGTTAATTCAGAGGCGCGTAGCTCAGCTGGTTAGAGCACCACCTTGACATGGTGGGGGTCGTTGGTTCGATTCCAATCGCGCCTACCAGATTTAAAAGCCTCCATGAGAAATCTTGGAGGCTTTTTCATTGCTTTTTCTCTTTAAGGCCATCCTGCCTGCTCCAGCCTGTAAGACCGGCTTCAGGGTCATTAAAAACTGGTAGCATTCCTACGCACCGTCTGACAAGCAGTAGCACAAGCGCAAGGCATGGTTTTCTTCATTATCCACACAGGAGAAAAATTTCTTGATTCACTCCGACTGGAATAACTCGACTTTCTGGTCCTCGACCTTGCTTGGCCTGGCGGCAGCTTTGGCTGTACTGTTGGTGGGTGGCATGGGTTGGCTGGTTTGGTTGTTGGCACTGGCCCTGCTGTCGGCAGGGGCTGGTATAGGCTGGTGGCAGTACCAACAGCAACATCGAGAGCGTGTGGCTTTGTTGGCCGAGTTCTTGGCTGGTCAGCGCGAATTTGGCGAAAAAATCACCCCCGTTTGGGCTGGGCACATCAACAATTCGCGCACCCAGATGGAGACCGCTATCACCGCTTTAACACTGCGTTTTAGCGAAATTGTGCAGCGGCTAGAAAACACCGTCTCTGCCGCTAGCCAAGCCACCACGTCTAGCGATGGCCGAGGCCTGGATTTGGTGCAGGTGCTAGAACAAAGCCAGCAAGAACTGACCCAGGTGCTGACCTCACAAACTTCTGCCATGCACAGCATGGCTGGCATGTTAGAGCAGGTGCAATCGCTCAACCAGTTCACTAAGCAACTGGAAGATATGGCCACCGATGTGGCCAAAATTGCCGCCCAGACCAATCTGCTGGCGCTGAATGCCGCGATTGAAGCGGCCCGTTCTGGCGAGCATGGCCGTGGCTTCTCGGTGGTAGCCAAAGAGTTTCGCATGTTGTCTAACCAATCGGGCGAAACCGGGCAGCGCATTGCCAGCATGGTCAAGGTGATTAGCGAGGCTATCACCAATACCTGCCAAACCGCACAACAATCGGTCAACCAAGAAGACCAAGCCATGCAGGCTTCGCAAGAGCGCATCACCACTGTGGTAGAAAACTTCCGCCATATTGCCGGTGGTTTGATGGCTTCCAGCGATTTGCTCAAGCAAGAAAGCATGGCGATTCATGGCGAAATTGGCGAGGCCTTGGTCAACTTGCAATTCCAAGACCGGGTCAGCCAAATTTTGGTGCAGGTAGAGCAAAACATCGGGCGCATTCCGGCCTACTTGGCTGAGCACGAGCAAGATTGTTTGCAACAGGGCAATGTCGCCCCGCTCAACTCCGAAGAGTTTCTGGCCGAGATGCGTAAAAGCTACGTCATGAAAGACCAGCATTTGGCGCATGAGCAAAGACAGATAGCTGCCACCGGCCCTGCGAAGGCGGCAGCAGACAAAACCGCCACCCCCACAACTGCGTCCGCTGCGGACGACGACATTACTTTCTTCTAGGAGGGAAGATGGCTAAAACGATCATGATTGTTGACGATTCCGCCTCCATCCGCATGGTGGTTGGCATTGCCTTGCGCGGTGCTGGCTACGACGTGATTGAGGCCAAAGACGGCAAAGACGCGCTCGACAAGCTCACTGGACAAAAAGTGCATCTCATCATCAGCGATGTCAACATGCCGGTGATGGATGGGATCAGTTTTGTCAAGGCCGTCAAGCAATTGGCCAACTACCGCTTCACGCCCATCATCATGCTGACCACCGAATCGGACGAGTCCAAAAAACGCGAAGGCCAAGCGGCAGGGGCCAAGGCTTGGGTGGTGAAGCCCTTCAAGCCAGAGCAAATGCTGGGTGCAGTACAAAAGTTGTGTCTGCCCTAAGTTCAAGCCACTGCACACCATGACTACGACCACTGCTGCCCCCCATACCAGCTTGCGGATGGCTGGGGAGATGACCATTTACCGCGCCGCCGAACTCAAACAGATGTTGCTGGAGCCGTTGCAGCAACCTGGCGCTACCCTAGAAGTAGACCTCTCGGGCGTGACCGAGTTGGATACGGCGGGCCTGCAATTGTTGATTCTGGCCAAGCGCACCGCCCTGAAACAAGAAGGCCAATTACGCCTGATGGGGCACAGCCCTGCGGTGTTGAATGTGTTTGATTTGCTCAACCTAGCCGCCTATTTTGGTGATGATTTGGTCATCGCACAGCAGCAGCCCTCCACTTCGGCACGCCATTAAGCACAGGGGCGATCCCGGCAAAGGTGTTTTATGAACCTCGACCAAGCCCTGCAAACCTTCATTGTTGAGAGCCGAGAGCTGCTTGAAGACATGGAAAACTCCCTGCTCACCCTAGAGCAGGCGGAAGACAAGACCGAACTCATCAATGCCATTTTTCGGGCGGCGCATACCATCAAAGGCTCTTCGGGCTTGTTTGGTCTGGATGGTGTGGTGGCATTTACCCATGTCACCGAGAGCGTGTTAGATCGTGTGCGTGATGGGCGCGTGTCCATTTCAGACAATCTGATCGCCTTGCTGTTGTCGTGCCGCGACCACATCAGCGCCCTGATTGATGCGGTAGCGGCGGGGCAAGACAGCGCAGACCCCGCTTTGAGCGCCCAAGGCGCGCCGCTGTTAGAGCAGCTGCGCAGCTATTTAGCCACCCCAGCCACGCCCGCCGCCAACACTTCAGACCTTGCGGCCGCGCCCACTCCCACCGCACAACGCCTGCCTTCAGCCACCCCGACCCAAGACCATTGGCATATCTCGGTGCGTTTTGCGGCCAATGTGTTGCGCAATGGCATGGATCCACTGTCCTTTTTGCGTTTTTTGCAAACCTTGGGCCAGATTGTCGAAGTGCTGGTGTTGGACGACAAGCTGCCCGATGCGGCCGAGATGGATCCTGAAGATTGCTATCTGGGTTACGAAATTGAGTTCGACAGCAATGCGTCTAAAGCCGCGATTGAAGGCGTGTTTGAGTTTGTGCGCGATGATTGCCAGTTGCATATCTTGCCCCCGCACAGCCGCACCAGCGATTACATCCGCATCCTAGAGCAAGAATCGCACGAAGCATCTGTGCGCATTGGCGAGATGATGGTGCACTGTGGTGCCCTGACCCAGCAAGAGCTGGACATGGCCCTGCAAGCCCAAGCCGAATCGCCTCCGCCCCCCCCCTTGTTGGGCAAGGTGTTGCTACAGCAGCAGGCCGTCGCCCCCGAAGTGGTAGAGGCCGCGGTCAAAAAACAGGCCCAAGTGAAAGAGTTGCACGCCCAAGAAAGCCGCTCTATTCGCATTGATGCCGACAAACTGGATCAATTGATTAATTTGGTGGGCGAGTTGATCATCGTCGGCGCTGGGGTCAATTTGGTGGCGCAGCGGGCCAACATCACCGAATTGCAAGAACACACCTCTAAGCTGTCGAGTTTGGTGGAAGAGGTACGCGACAGTGCGCTGCAATTGCGCATGGTCAAAATCGGGGCCACCTTTAGCCGTTTTCAGCGCGTGGTACACGATGTGTCGCGCGAGCTGGGCAAAGACATTGCCTTGGTCATCAATGGCGAAGAAACCGAACTCGACAAAACCGTGGTCGAGAAAATCGGTGATCCACTGATGCATTTGGTGCGTAACTCGATGGACCACGGCATCGAATCGGCCCCCGAGCGTGCCGCCCGAGGCAAGCCCGCCCAAGGCACTTTGCGCCTGAATGCCTTTCATGATTCTGGCAGCATTGTGATCACCGTCGAAGACGATGGTGGCGGCCTGAAACGCGACAAAATTCTGAGCAAAGCCATTGAGCGTGGTCTGTTAGAAAGTGGTCACCACCTGACCGATAGCGAAGTCTATGCCCTGATTTTTGAGCCCGGTTTTTCTACCGCCGATAAAGTGTCTAATTTGTCTGGGCGTGGCGTGGGTTTGGATGTGGTCAAACGCAATATCGCCGCTTTGCGTGGTAGTGTTGCTATCCAAAGCGTAGAGGGCGAAGGCACCACCGTTTCTATTCGTTTGCCCTTGACGCTGGCGATTATTGATGGATTCTTGGTCGAGGTTGATTCTTCGGTGTTTGCCATTCCATTGGACATGATCGAAGAGTGCGTGGCCTTCTCGGCCGAGCCTGGCCACAATTACACCAATTTGCGCGGTGAAATTCTGCCTTTTATCCGACTGCGTGAGTTGTTTGATATTCGCACCCCCCCCAAGCGCCGTGAGAATATCGTGGTACTGAAGCATTCAGGACAAAAAGCGGGGTTGGTGGTTGATACCCTGCTGGGTGAATTCCAGACCGTTATCAAGCCTTTGGGTAAATTATTTAACCAAGCGCGCTGTATCAGTGGTTCTACCATCTTGGGCAGTGGCGAGGTGGCCTTGATTTTGGATGTGCCTGCCCTGATACAACAGGCCACCCAAGGCCATGCTGAACGTAAGAAAAATGAATCCCTGGCACTGATCTAAACCGTCGATTGCCATGAAATCTATACCAGAACCGGAGAAGAATCTATGTTTGGAAACATGAAAATTGGTACCCGGCTGGCGATTGGCTTTTCAGCCACGCTGGTTCTACTGGCCATCGTGGTGAGTGTGGGCCTGGCACGGATCAACCAGATTAACAACGATATTCGATCTTTGGTGCAGGATGATTTTCCAAAAACGGTCTTGGCCAATGGTATTGTCAATGCTATTAATTTGAATGCCCGCATCCTACGCAATCTTTATATTTTTAAAGATGCCACTGAAGTTCAAAAAGAATTAGACCGTTTGCCCGCCCAAACCCAACTGGTCAATGAAAGCATGGCCAAGTTGGAACGCATGATAGAAACTGAAGCAGGTAAAGCCGCACTGCAGAAGATAAAAGATGTGCGCAGCGCTTACCTGAAAGATCTGGAGCGTTACCTGGGTTTTGTCAAAACCGGTCAACGTGATGAAGCAGCGCAGATGCTTTCCAGTTCTCTGCGTAACAGCCAGAGCAATTACATTACGGCCGTGCAAGCCTTGGTGGAGGGGCAAACCGCCTTGATTACCACCCGTGGTAAAGATGCGGAACAGCTGGCGGCCAGTACTGAGCGTTTGCTGCTTATTTTGGCTGTCGTGGCTGCTGTGTTAAGTGCTATTTTGGGTTGGTTGATTACCCGCAGTATCACGGTTCCTAGCCGCTTGTTGATGGACAATGCCAATAGCATGGCTGCTGGTAATTTCACCAATACCGTGAATTTGAACCAGCAAGATGAAATGGGGGCCTTGGCCACCGCCTTGCGTTCTATGCAGTCCTCTGTTCAAGCCATGATGGATGATGCGACTTTGTTGTCCAAAGCGGCAGTCGATGGAAAACTGGCGACCCGTGCCGATGCGACCAAGCACCAAGGCGATTTCCGTAAAATTGTGCAGGGTGTGAATGATACGCTGGATGCTGTGATTGGCCCACTGAACGTGGCAGCTAAATATGTGGATGATATTTCACGCGGTGCGATTCCGGCCAAAATCACCGATACCTATAACGGTGATTTCAATACGATCAAAAATAACCTGAATACCTGTATTGATGCGGTGAATACCTTGGTGGCTGATGCCGCCATGTTGTCCAAAGCGGCAGTCGATGGAAAACTGGCGACCCGTGCCGACGCGACCAAGCACCAAGGCGATTTCCGTAAAATTGTGCAGGGTGTGAATGACACGCTGGATGCCGTGATTGGCCCATTGAACGTGGCGGCTAAATATGTGGATGATATTTCACGCGGTGCGATTCCGGCCAAAATCACCGATACCTATAACGGTGATTTCAATACGATCAAAAATAACCTGAATACCTGTATTGATGCGGTGAATACCTTGGTGGCTGATGCCGCCATGTTGTCCAAAGCGGCAGTCGATGGAAAACTGGCGACCCGTGCCGACGCGACCAAGCACCAAGGCGATTTCCGTAAAATTGTGCAGGGTGTGAATGACACGCTGGATGCCG
>CAYZGT010000012.1:0-81222 GCA_964478155.1 uncultured Simplicispira sp. | reverse complement strand
GCGGCTTCACCGTGCGCAAGATCTCCAGCGGCGAAGGCGTGGAACGTACCTTCCAAACCTACAGCCCCCTGATCGCCAAGATCGAAGTCAAGCGCCGTGGTGATGTGCGCCGTGCCAAGCTGTACTACCTGCGCGACCGCAGCGGCAAGTCGGCCCGTATCAAGGAAAAGCTGCCCCAGCGCAAGGCCGCCGTGGCTGCAGCAGCATAAAGCCTGCGCCCGCGCCGCTTTCCAGCGTACTAGCCGCTACAGCGATGCCTGTAGCGGCTTTTTCTTTGCTGTTTTTTTGTGACTGACCGCTCTATGTCCTCCCCCTCTCGCTTGCCCCGCTTTGACCCCCAGCAGGTGCCCGTGTTGGGCATAGACAGCCATCTGCCTGCCATACCAGCGCCCGCCCAAACACCTGCCGCCTTGCGCCAGCGCTTTGCCCAACCGCCCCGGCATTGGCAACCCGAAGTGGTGCGCGAACCCGCTTTTTCAGACCGCCCCCAAGCGCCCGCCGCCGTACTGGTACCGATTGTGTTGCGCCCCGAACCCACCGTGCTGCTCACGCAGCGCAGTCCACATTTGTCTAGCCATTCTGGGCAGGTAGCCTTTCCGGGCGGGCGAGTGGATGCCGAAGATGCTTCGGCCACGGCAGCCGCTCTGCGCGAGGCCCAAGAAGAAATCGGGCTTGATCCCCACTGGGTCGAGGTGCTGGGCACCTTACCCACCTACATCACAGGCTCAGCCTATGCGGTCTCGCCCGTGGTAGCTTTGGTGCAGCCAGCATGCCAATTGCAAGCCAACCCACACGAAGTGGCCGAGATTTTTGAAGTACCTTTGGCGTTCTTGCTCAACCCGGCCAACCACCGCCGTCATGTTTTGGACTGGCAAGGGGTGCGCCGCGAATGGTTTTCTATGCCCTACCAACATGGCGAAAAAAACCACTATATCTGGGGAGCCACTGCGGGCATGTTGCGTAATTTTTACCGTTTCTTGCAAGCCTGAAGCAACCTCTGGCCCTGAGCGCAAAAAACGGCTGGGTATGATGCCACTATGAGTTTCTTTGCCATCTTGTTCGCCCTGCTGCTAGAGCAGGCCCGTCCACTGGCGGCCCAGAACCGCATCCATGCCGGATTGCGTACTTGGGCGCTGTGGGTGGGGCGCAATTTTGATGCAGGCAGGCACCACCATGCGTGGGTGGCTTGGTCTCTGGCCGTGGTGTTGCCCGCCTTGCTCGCGCTGTTTGTGCATTGGTTACTGCTGTGGCTCTTGGGTTGGCCGTTTGCCGTGCTGTGGAGCGTGGCGATCCTTTACCTAACACTGGGTTTTCGCCAGTTCAGCCACCATTTCACCCGCTTGCGTGACGCACTCGAAGAAGACGACCAAGAGCGTGCGCGCCATCTGCTGGCCGAATGGCAACAGGTGGATGCCTCGGATTTACCGCGCAGCGAAATGGTGCGCCATGTGATTGAGTACTCGGTGCTGGCGGCCCATCGGCATGTGTTTGGGGTGTTGGCCTGGTTCTCTTTGCTGGCGGCCTTGGGCTTGGGGCCAGCTGGGGCCGTTTTGTACCGCATGGCCGAGTTTGTCGCACGCTCTTACACCCCACGCCGAGGCGCATTGATGGCCCCTGCCAGCGTGGCCTTGCAGGCCGTCGCTTTGCGCTGCTGGACACTGGTCGACTGGCTGCCAGCACGCCTGACTGCCCTGTGCTTTGCGGTGGTGGGTAGTTTTGAAGAAGCCATCGACGGCTGGCGTTTTCATGCACAGCGGTTCCCGAACGACAACGATGGCGTGGTGCTGGCCGCCACCGCTGGTGCCATCAATGTGCGTCTGGGTGGCGAAGCCCTGAAACTGCGCGTAGAAGCCTTGCCTATGCCACCAGGGATCGCGGTAGATGCGAATATCGGCGACAGCGACCGCACCCCAGGCCGTGAACCAGAGGTCGGCCATTTACGCAGTGTGGTTGGGTTGGTCTGGCGCTCGGTCGTGGTCTGGCTGCTATTGTTGGCTTTGCTCACTTTAGCCCGCTTACTGGGTTAAATCCCTACCCAGTTTGTGGAATAATCAGGCCATGCACCAACTTCGTTCCATGCCTCTTGTCATCCGCTGGGTGCTGGCGTGTTTCGTGTTGTCTTTAAGTTCAGCCATTGCAGCGCCCTTTACCGGGCAGCAGTCGATGGAGTTGGTTTGCTCCATGAACGGTGGCATGAAATTGCTGCTCAAAGACAGCCAAGGCGAAGTAGAGTCTGGTTATACCGTACTGGACTGTCCCCTGTGCCAAAGCCCATTGGCTCCCCCTCCTCCTCTGGCCCAAGCGCCTACTTTCCTCGATAGCTCGCTGGCTTATGCCATGCAGTCTATCCCAGCGGCCCGCATCGCTGCATTGGTGGCCCCGCCCATGCCGGCGCGTGGCCCGCCTGCTTTTTTCGCTTGACACACCTTTGATTTCACAATTCCCACCCCTTGCGGGTGGGGTTGTCTTTTATCGTTTTTAAGTACCTGTTTTTTCTGGCGCACTGCCTTGTAAGGCAGTGGCTTGCTGTGGCCTGCCCGTAGCGTGCAGGGGTGTATCAGCGTGCCTAAACAGGTGCTGTGTGGATTGGAATGTGTATGTTCAAAAGTTCTTCGGTGGTTTTTTCTGGTGCGCTGTCGGTTTTGGCACTGGCGTTGTTAAGTGGTTGTGGTGGTGGCGGCGGTGACGATAATGCCAGTGCGCGCGAGGTGGCGCTAGAGTTTGTGGCCGTAGCAGGCCACACACCCGTGCGGTGCGGCACGGTGGTGACTGGCTTAGGCACGGGCGCAGCGCCAGCACAGATCAAGGATTTTCGCTTTTATATCTCGAACGTAGCCCTGTTGCAGGCCGATGGCACCGAAACGCCTCTGACTTTATCGGCCAATGACAATTGGAACCTCAGTGTCGGCAATGACCGCGTGACGCTGATTGATTTAGAAGATGCCACGGGCGCTTGCAGCGGTGGCACCGCCGCCACCAATGCACTGGTGCGTGGCACAGCCCCAGCGGGTAATTACGTGGGTGTGAAATTCACGATGGGCGTGCCCTTTGCCCTGAACCACACCCTGTATTCGGATGTGAATACCGCTAAACCCCCACTGGACATTGGCGCGATGGCTTGGTCTTGGCAGTCGGGGCGCAAGTTCAGCAAGATTGAACTGACCGACCCCGATGGCGCTAACGGCAGTTGGAGCGCCAAAACCTTTGCCGTGCATTTAGGTTCTACCGGCTGCGTTGGCAACCCTGCCTCGGGTGAAACCGTGCAATGCAAGGCTCCCAACCGGATGGAAACCCGCCTGAGCACCTTCAACCTTGACCAGCAAAAAATTGCGCTGGATGTACAAGCCTTGGTGGCGGGCAATGACGTAACCAAAAACTTAGGCGGAGCCGCCGGTTGTATGTCGGGTGGCACCGACCCCGAATGCGCAGCGGTGTTCCGTGCCTTGGCACTGGATTGGAAAGCCGATGGCACAGGCAACGGCTTACCCATCGCTGGCGGCGCAGCACAAACCATTTTCCGTCCGATTGCACGATGAAGACCATGCAGCGCACCCGCAAGGCGCTGCACTGGCTGGCTGGTGGCCTCCTTGCGGGGGCCGCCGTGCTGGCTGGCTGTGGCGGCGATGGACTCTCGGTGCAAGACACCATAACCACCACGGGCGAAGGCTGGCAATGGACGCTACCAGCGTATTTTCCAGTGCCCAAAGTGCCCGAGACCAACCCCATGAGCCAAGCCAAGGTAGATTTGGGCCGCCATCTGTTTTACGACCGGCGTTTGTCTGGCAACGGCCAGCAATCTTGCGCCAGTTGCCATCACCAAGATAAAGCCTTTACCGATGGTTTAGGCCAAGCGCGAGGCTCTACCGGCATGGTGCATCCGCGTGGTGCCCAAGGTTTGGCGAATGTGGTCTATAACGCCACCCTGACGTGGGCCAATCCCTCGCTGGTGACGCTGGAAAAACAGATGGAAGTACCCCTGTTTGGCGATGACCCGGTAGAAATGGGCGTGAACGACCACAACCGGGCCGAGGTGCTGGAGCGTTTGCGTGCTGAACCAGTGTATGCGCCCAAGTTTGCCGCAGCCTTTCCGGGCGTGGCTACGCCGATAGATTGGGGCCATGTAATTCAAGCGATTGCCAGTTTTCAGCGTTCCTTGCTGTCCGGCAATAGCCGTTATGACCAGTATTTGCAGGGCAAAGCAGCGCTATCGGCCCCAGAAACGCGCGGCATGCAGCTGTTCTTTGGCGAAAAAGCCGAGTGCTTTCACTGCCACGGCAGTTTTAACTTTAACGACCAAATCGTCCATGCCAGCAGCCGGGTAGTGGAGACCCCCTTCCACAACACCGGCCTGTACAACTTGGGTGGAACCGGGGCTTTTCCCGAGCCGAATCGGGGCGTGTTTGAACTGACAGCCTTGGTGAAAGACATGGGATTTTTCCGTGCCCCCAGCCTGCGCAATGTAGAAGTAACCGCCCCGTACATGCACGACGGCAGTATTGCCACATTGGAAGAAGTGTTGGACTTTTATGCCGCTGGTGGCCGCCACATCAGCACCGGCCCCTACGCTGGAGATGGCCGACAAAACCCGCATAAAAGCGAACTGATCAGCCTGATAGACCTGAACGCGCAAGACAAATCCGACCTCGTCGCTTTTCTCAAGACCCTCACCGACCATGAATTTCTCAGCGATTCCCGCCATTCTGACCCGTGGCCACGTCCCTAAGGCCACTCTGTGGGCGTTGCTGGCTGGCTGCCCCTTGTGGGCGGCAGCCCATGGCGGCGTAGACCACACCACACCGGCAGCACAGGACAACGCCGGCCTGCGTTTAGGCGCAGCTGCTGCCGTCACTTACCTACAAGCCGATAGAGTATTGCCCTCAGCACGCATGGATGGCTTCTTGTTGCAAGGCGATGAGGGCATCGACCGGCGCGGCTGGGGGCTAGAGCATGGGGTGCTAGAGGCCGCTTGGCGCTGGAACCCACAATGGCAAGCCTATGCCGCCATCGGCAAACATGGCAGCGAGCGCGCCCATACCGAAGCCTTGTGGCTGCAACTGCGCCAGCCGCACGGCAACGGCACATGGCTATTGACTGCCGGGCGACAGCGCCCCGCTATGGGGGCCGTGTTAGAGGGGGCGGGCCACTTCGACCGCTTCGCCCTGATGCCACTGGCACAACACGCCAGCGTGAATGGCCTGTGGATAGACGATGGCGTGCAATGGGGCTGGCGTGGCACGCTGGCCCAGTGGCCGCTGGCTCTGGATATGGGCTTGTGGAAAGGTGCTGTCTTTCCCGGAGCCGCCCAAGGACCAGTAGTGCCTACGCTGCATATGGGCACGGTAGCCCCAGTGGCTCAAGGCCATTTGGCGCTGGATGGTTTTGCCACCCATTTGGAGCCTGAAGGACGTGGCAGCCGCACCAGCACCGTGGGGGGTGGGCACAGCCACAACGCCCCAGTCTGCAACAACAGCACCTTGGGCCAAGTGGCTTGTTTTAACGGACGCACCGATTTGGCCGCCACCAGCGCCCGCTGGCAAGGCCATAACATGCCGTGGACGTTAAGCGCAGCCGCTTGGTGGCGGCGCGATAGCGGCGGCCTCAGTTCAGCCAATGGAGATACCCAGTACCGGGGCACTTCGTATGGTGGCTGGCTGGAGGCGCGTTGGCGTTTTCGCCCCGGTTGGGATTGGGGCTTGCGCACCGAACAGCTACAGGCCCACCATCGCCTGCATGGGCCGGGGGCCGCTTTGTTAGCCAGCGAAACACGCTTGAACCGCTACCAGCGAGCCCACCGCACCAGCACCACGCTGGGCTATCAGTGGGCGCAAGGGCCAGAGTTGCAACTGGAACTGGGGCGCGAATCGGTGGCTGGGCAGCGGCAAAGTTACGCCTTGCTGCGCGGCATTTGGCGCTTAGAAAAGCAAGTGCTGCCCTAAAGCCTCTCAACCCAAGGTGCTGGCTTAGTTGGGCGTGTGCTTGTCGGCCTCGCTGGTAAAGGCATCGGCATAAAACTCATCCACAGGCAGGCCACGCTCTTGGGTGTAGCTGGTACGGGCCGATTCCACCACCACTGGGGCACCACAGGCATACACTTGGTGGTCGGACAAATCGGCAAAATCATCCAGCACTGCTTGGTGGACGAAGCCGGTGCGCCCTGTCCAGCCATCTTCGGGCAGGGCGTTGGAGACCACCGGCACATAGCGCAACTGAGGCAGGCTAGCGACCTGCTCGCGCACCCACGCATCCATATACAAGTCGGCCGGGCGGCGGCCACCCCAATACAGACTGACGGGCCGCTGGCTGCCCTTGAACTGCAATTGCTGTACCAAGGCCTTGATCGGGGCAAAGCCCGTACCCGAGGCCAACAAGATGATGGGCTTATCGGTATCTTCGCGCAGATAGAAGCTGCCAAAGGGGCCTTCAACACGCAAAATGTCTTTTTCTTTCAGGCTGCTAAACACATGGTCGGTAAAGCGACCACCGGGCATATGGCGAATGTGCAGCTCGATGCTTGGGGCTTGCGCTTGCGTGTGGGGCGCGTTGGCCATCGAGTAAGCGCGGCGTGTGCCGTCGCGCAAGATGAACTCGATATATTGCCCAGCGTGGTAACGGAACGGATCATTGGCGGGCAATTGCAATTGCAGTTGCATCACGTCGTGCGACAGTTGGGCGCGGCTGGTGACGCGCACCGGCATCCGTTTGATGGGGAAAGCGCTTTCATCCGTCACTTGGCGCGATTGCAGCACCACGTCCGATTGGGCTTGGGCACGGCAAGTCAGTACCCAACCCGCAGCGGCCTCTTCGGCACTCAGGGCCTTGGCTTGGTAGTCGGCGTGCAGCACCTCGCCCTCCAGCTTTTGGCATTTACAAGAGCCGCAAGCGCCGTCCTTGCAGCCGTAGGGTAGGCCCACGCCTTGGCGGATGGCGGCTTCTAAGATGGTTTCGCCAGCTTGGGCCGCAAAGGTGCGGCCACTGGGTTGCACGGTAATTTGTACCTGGGCAGGTGCATTGCTCATGGGCTTGGGTATCCTTGGAGAATCAATCAAACAACAGGTGAAACAACTCAATTGTGCCTTGTTGGCTGCTGCATGTTGCCATCCCCTGAAACGTCATTGTGTTTTATGAAATTTTCTTCTGGAGTCCAAGGCGCGCTGCCGGTGCGTTTTCGGCGACCACGCCTGCTCATCATTGGTTGTGGTGATGTGGGTCTGCGCGTGCAACGTCTGGCCGATGCCACGGTGGTGGCGCGTGGGCGAGTCTATGCCCTGACCTCTAGCCCTGAGCGCCTGCCCGTGCTGCGCGCTACGGGCATCACACCTGTGCTGGGCAACTTAGACCAGCCGCCCAGCCTGCGCCGTTTAGCTGGCTTGGCTACCCATGTATTGCATTTGGCTCCCCCCCCCAGCCAAGGCGACCAAGACCCGCGCACACTAGCGCTGGTGCGTGCTTTGCGCCGGAGGCGTTTGCCGCGCGCCTTGGTCTATGCCTCTACCAGTGGGGTCTATGGCGATTGTGCCGGTGCGTGGGTACCAGAAACCCGACCCGTAGCCCCGGCCACCGCACGGGCACAGCGGCGCGTGGCGGCGGAAAGGCTGTTGCGCCAAAGCGTAGGACGGGCTGGGGTGCGTGTCAGTATTTTGCGCGTGCCCGGCATTTACGCCCCCAACCGCGAAGGCGGCACACCACGGGCGCGGCTGTTGCGCGGCACCGCCGTACTCCAAGCCAGCGAGGATGTGTTTACCAACCATATCCATGCCGATGATTTGGCGCGCGCCTGCCGTCTGGCCTTATGGCGCGGTGCCGCCCAGCGCATCTACCACGCCAGTGACAACACTGTGTTGAAGATGGGCGATTATTTTGATGAGGCCGCAGACTTGTACGGATTGCCACGCCCGCCACGCTTATCGCGCAGCGCAGCCCAAGCGCAGCTGCCGCCCATGCTGTTGAGCTTTATGAGCGAATCGCGCCGCTTAGAGAACCAGCGTTTGCGCCACGAGTTGCGCTTGCGCTTGCGCTATCCCACCGTAACACAGGGCTTGTGCAGTTAGTAACACCGACAACAGCCCTGTCCGACCCATTTTAAGGTGCGTGGTTCGGATCGATAACAAAAGGTTTGGGGCGACGGCGCACTGGCTCCTCGTAAGTGTCCTGATGTTTAGGCTTGGGTACCACTTGGGGCGGCGGCGGGGGGCGTACTGGCCGCTCCTCGGTGCGCCGATTGTCGTGTGGACGGGCCTCGGGGCGCACTGCATGGCGATCGTTCCACTCATCACGATCACGATCACGGTCACGATCACGCCTGTCGCGTGGCGGAGGTGGGGGGGGTGGCCGCCGCTCTACATGCGGCCGCCGGTCATCGTAGTAGTAGCGCGGGCGGCCATCATCGTAGGGCACTGGAACATAGTGCGGCGTACGGTGATGGTCATGGTAGTACACGGGTGCGTTTGTGCGGCGATCATCGTAGTAGTAAGGATCGTCAACGACACAACCCGTCAACAAGGTAGCCGAGAGGGCGAGCAACACCCACGGGCCTCGGGAGGTTTTCAGCATAAGGGCTTTCTTCGGGGTTGGTTTTGCAACCATTTTGTCCATTTTGGTGTGTTTGTCATCTGCACAATTTGATTCTTTCACAGAAGCCCAAAGCAGGAGACAAAATAATGACCACCTCTGTTGTCCAAGACTGGAACCTTGCACCGCTGGACGGCTTGTCCCAAGTCAAGGGACGTACCGATGCCACCTTGTCGCAGGCCACCATTGCCCAATTTTTGGCCGATACGGTACAGCGTTACCCCGACAAGCTGGCCGTGGTATTTCGGGAGCAGGGCGTGCGTTGGACATGGGCGCAACTGCAACAACAAGTCGATGCCTTGGCGGCTGGTTTACTGGCGCTGGGCCTACAAGCGGGCGACCGGGTAGGCATTTGGGCCCCCAACCGTGTCGAGTGGGTGGTGACGCAATTTGCCACCGCCCGTATTGGACTGGTGTTGGTGAATATCAACCCGGCCTATCGGGTATCTGAGTTGGAATATGCCCTGCAACTGGCCGGTTGTCGGGCGCTGGTGACGGCAGAGCAGCTCAAAAGCTCGCAGTACCTAGAGATGCTGCAACGCTTGGCTCCAGAGCTGGCCGATTGCGCCCCCGGTGCCCTGAAAGCAGCCCGCCTGCCGATGCTGCAAGCCATTATCCGCTTGGGCGATGCCCAGACCCCCGGTATGCTCAACTATGCCCAAGTGCTAGCGCAAGGCCAGGCTGCTTTGGATGGGGCAGCACTGGATGCCATCGGAGCCACCTTGTCGTGCCACGATGCCATCAACATCCAATTTACCAGCGGCACCACGGGCAACCCCAAGGGCGCTACGCTCACGCACCACAACGTGGTCAACAATGCGCGCTTTGTGGCCCAAGCGATGCGATTTACCGAAGCGGATGTGCTGTGCGTGCCCGTGCCGCTCTACCATTGCTTTGGCATGGTGATGTCGGTGTTGGCCTGTGTCTCGGTCGGGGCGACGATGGTGTTTCCGGGCGAGTCGTTTGACCCGGCTGCCACCTTACAGGCCGTGAGCGAGGAGCACTGCACCGCCCTGCATGGCGTGCCCACCATGTTCATTGCGGAACTGGATCATCCCCATTTTGCCCAGTTTGATTTGTCGCACCTGCGTACTGGCATCATGGCCGGCTCGCCTTGCCCGATTGAGACCATGAAGCGCGTGGTGGCGCAAATGAATCTGTCCGAAATCACCATCGCCTACGGCATGACCGAAACGTCGCCGGTATCGTTCCAAAGTTCTACCACCGACCCGCTGGAGCGGCGCGTGGCTACCGTGGGGCGTATTCAACCCCTGTTAGAAGCCAAGGTGGTGAATGCCGAGGGCCAAGTAGTGCCGGTAGGTGAGAAAGGCGAACTGTTGGTGCGTGGCTACTCGGTCATGCAAGGCTATTGGGGTGATGCCGAACGCACCCAAGAGGCGGTGCAAGACGGCTGGATGCACACCGGCGATTTAGCCACCATCGATGCCGAAGGCTATTGCAACATTGTGGGCCGGGCCAAAGACATGCTGATTCGTGGCGGCGAGAACGTCTATCCGCGCGAGATTGAAGAATTTTTGTTCCGCCACCCACAGGTGCAATCGGTGCAGGTGTTTGGTGTGCCCGATGCCAAGTATGGCGAAGAAATTTGCGCTTGGATTGTGCCCAAGCCCGGCCAAAGCGTCTCAGAAGACGAGGTGCGTGCCTTCTGCCGTGACCAAATCGCCCACTACAAAGTACCGCGCTATATCCGCATCGTGCAAGACATGCCCATGACTATCACCGGCAAGGTGCAAAAGTTTGTCATGCGCGAACAAATGATCGCCGAGCTGAAATTGGTGCAGGCACAAACCGCCTGAAGCGGGACTACCAAGGGGGCGCGGGTACTTGCGCCACCTTGATTTGCGCGGTAGCGCAATCCAACCACATTTGCCGCGCACAATAGCCGCCCACATCTTTAGACAACAGCGCTATACGCTGGCGCTGCAACACCTGCTCCGCCGCTGCAATATTGAGTTGGCCCACGGCCAAATGGGCACGCGTCGGGGTGGCCGGGTCTGGCTGACGCTGCATATTGGCCCCGCCAGCCACATGGGCCTCAATCTCGGGGTGGTCTTTGTCTTGCGCCTTCAACAGGTGCAACATCGTGCTGACCGCTTGGTCTACATAGCGCCCGCCCAAGCTGGGGCCAGGCTGGGGCGCATAAGGCAACAGACAATGGGCCAAGGCATACACCGACTTGGCCCGCCACAACAAAGCAATACCAATGCAAGAGCCCAAGGTGGCCTTGAGCACCATCGGACTATGGCCGACCGCCAATTGACCAATGCGGACATGGATGGGGGCCACCGAGGCCACTGCAATACTCATGGCAAGCTGCGCCGATACACTTGGGGTTGCACAAAATGGAACGGCACATCTTGCCCGGTCAAAGATTCAGACTCTCCAATAATCAGCTGGCCGGTCTGGCGCAAAGTCGGGGCCAAGCGATGCACCAAACGCTTGGCATCTTCTGGGCTAAAGTAGATCAGCACATTGCGTAAAAAAACCACATCAAAATGCTCTTTCCAGGCAGTGTGCGGGGCCATCAGGTTGCAAGGCTCAAAGCGGATGCGTTGCCGCAGAGCCTTGGGCAGGGCAAAGGATTCTGTCGAGCCGCTATCGTTGTAGCGGGCGAACAACTCCGGGTGTTGTTGGCGCAATTGGGCCACCGAGACCCCTGCATATTCTCCTTGCTGGGCTTGGGCCAGCACCTCGGTGCTGATGTCGGTCGCCAAGATGTCATAGTGAAAGCGTGGGTGCTGGCGCTTGAATTCTTCGCAGCATATGGCCATGCTGCAAGCCTCTTCACCAGTAGAAGCAGCCGCCGACCACAGGCGCAGCGTATCTTGCCCGTGGTGTTGCATATAGCTGGGCAAAAATTGCTCGCGAAAATACTGCCACACCTTGGGCGTGCGGAAAAACGTGGTTTGGTGCGTCGTCACCACATTGATAAAGGGTTGGCGCTCAGCTGGGTCTGCCTCTAACCGGTCTAGGTAGTCGCTGTAGGCGTGCAGGCCCAGTGGGCGCATGCGCTGGCGCATGCGCGATTGCAGCATGGTTTTCTTGTTCTCGGCCAAGGTGATGCCGGTGTACTGGTACACCAGCTTGAACGCCCGCTGCAAGGTGGCCGCATCCATGCCATCAGACTGGCTCAAGGCTTTCTCCGTCTGCCGTGGCCGCCACTTGGGCCAACACCCGTGCCAAGTCCAACACCAGCAAATGCACCGGGCGCTCGCCGCTGTCGGGCACGCGCACCACCTCGCGCACATCGTTGCGAATGGCCGGGGCCAAAGCACCGCGCAATACCTGGGGCACCGGAAACTTGTCTTCGGGGTAGATATGCAAAATACTCTCGACCGAATCGACGCGCAAGCCAATCAAGGCATCGCCATAGTCGATCACCAAAATTTTGTCTTCGGCCGAGGGCAACAACACTGCACCGCCCAACTGGTAAAAATAACGCACATCCACCACCGTGACCAACTGGCCGCGCAAGTTGAACATGCCACTGATGTGTTGGGGCGCACCGGGCATGGGGATGAGATCGGGGGGGCAATGCACGATTTCGCGCACCTCGCGCATCGGCAAGGCAAAGGCCGTACCGGCCTTGAACCACAAAAACGACATGCGGCTGGCCGCCCGGTGTTGGCGCACCTGCACGCTTTCGGTCTCGATAAACAAGGCACTGTGCTGGCCGGTGATGCGGTCGATTTCGTCCAACTCCAACACCCCTGCCGCATGGAGTAAAAAGACATGACCACGCACGCCAAAATCAATGCAACCGGCAAACATCGCAGCCCGTTGGCGCGACAGCACGGGTACGGCCATCACCTGATCGTCGGTGTACACGTCGATTGAATCCACGCTGTCCACCAGCAGCCCAATGTAGCTGTGGGCGATTTTCAGCACCACCACCCGACGCTCTGATGCCTCTGGGCTCGCCTCATCGGCCACTGGTGTCGTCGGCAACCCTAGCAAGCCTGCAAACTGCACCACGGGCACAATGTGTTGGCGGATATGCAACACCCCCTCGCACAGCGGGTCTTGCACCGGCGAGGGCTCTATACCTTGGGCACGCACAATTTCATGGATGCTGCCAATCGGAAAGGCCATCGCGATGCCACCGGCCCGAAAGGTGATGGCTTTTCTGCGGGCCAGCCGCGCCTTGATGGCCGCATGGGTCGAGGCGGTGTTTTCAGGGTGCGGGATATTTTCCAGCCGGATCAGGCGCTCTAAGTCGAGCACACGCACCAAGGCCTGGCCCCACTTCAGTACCCCGGCCACCACCCGGTGGATGGATTGGTCTTCGTAGGCAAACAGCGTCCATTCATCGCCACGCGGGCGCAGCACGCGGCCAGTGTCGTCACAGGTCAGGCCCAAACGAATGCCCAGATGGTGGATGATGACCACCTTGGCCTCGGGTGGGAAGGGGCGTGGCGCGCCCAAGAGGCGGTCGGTACTCAACAACGGGATGATGATGCCGCGCAGGTTGAAAATGCCCAAACAGAAATCAGGGGCCAAGGGCATGGCCACGATCTCGGTGGGCAGTTTCACCACTTCTTGGACGTGGCGCACGTCCAGCGCAAACTCCTCCTCGCCCAGCAAGAAAGAGGCGTAAACCGTACGCACCGAGGCAACCTCTGGGGCTGCCGGGGTGGGGTGAAGATCGGTGTTCACCAGATGTCCTTCGCGGCTTTAGCCTTTGGCTTGGAAGGCCAAGAACGCTTGGTGCAGGTTTTGCACCCCGGCGTTCAGATCGCGGCACGCGCTGTCGATGCTTTCGGCAGCTCCGGCAGCGGTTTCGGTTTCTTCGGCAATGTGCTGCACCGAATCGCTGATCATGGTGACCGCACTGAGCTGCTCTTCGGCGGCGCTGGAGACCTCGGCAATGGCTTGGCTGGTTTGCCGAATGCCATGCACAATTTTGCCAAAGGCATCGCCCACCTGCTTAGAGACGTCGCTGCCCTGCACGATCAGTTTGACCGAGCCATTGATGAGCTTAGAGATTTCTTTGGTGGCTTGGGCCGAGCGCTCGGCCAGTTTGCGCACCTCGTCGGCCACGACCGAGAAGCCCAGACCATGCTCCCCAGCGCGCGCCGCCTCAATCGCCGCGTTGAAAGCCAGCAGGTTGGTTTGGCTGGCAATTTCGCTGATCACCTTGATGATTTCGGACATATCTTCGGACGACTGGCGCAGCACTTCCATCGTTTCGATGGATTTGTTAATGGCTTGTGCCCCGGCCTCGGCCTCTGATTGCGTGCTACGCGCTACCCCATCGGTGTTTTTGGCATTTTGGGCGATGGAATGGATAGAGGCCGTGAGTTCTTCGACCGAGGCATTCATTTGCTCGGTGGTGGCACACAGCGCTTGGGCCCCCGCCGCCACCGAACCCGATTTTTTCAGGATGGCCGCCGTTTGGCTGGTGAGTTGCTCGGTCAGTACCCCAATCGATTGGTCTAACTCGGCTGCGCGGCGTTTTTCTTCGGTAATGTCTCTGAGCGATCCGGCCACGCGCAGCGGGTTGCCGTGGGCATCGCGCAGCGTGGTGCCGCGCGCCCGAAACCAGCGGTATTCGCCCGATTTGGTTTTAAGCCGGTATTCCAAGTCGTAAGGGGTTTTGCCAGTTTTATCCAACAGGTGGGCCGAAAAGGCCGCAAAGGTGCGGTCTTTGTCCTCGGGATGTAACAAGGAGCCCCAGCTGTCGAGCACGTTCGGAAAATCGCGCTCGTCGTGGTAACCGACCAAACGGCGCAGTTGGTCTGACCACCAAAATGGAGTTTGTGGCCCGATGTCGCCATCGGCCGGATACCCCATGTCCCACAGCCCTTCACTGGCGCTTTGGTTGACCAAATCAAAGCGGATGAGCGCAGTTTCTAGCTCTTGGGCCTTGCGTTTTTCTTCACTGATGTCTTTGAGCGAACCAGCCACGCGCAGCGGATTGCCCTCGGCATCACGCAAGGTAGTGCCGCGCGCCCGAAACCAACGGTATTCACCCGAGCGGGTTTTCAGTTGGTATTCCAAATCGTAGGGGGTTTTGCCGGTTTTATCCAACAAATGGGCCGAGAAAGCAGAAAAGGTGCGATCTTTGTCATCAGGGTGTAACAGCGAACCCCAACTATCGAGGATATTGGGAAAGTCCGTCTCGTCGTGATAACCCAATAATTGACGAAACTGGTCTGACCACCAAAACGGAGTTTGTGGACTGATGATGCCATCGGCCGGGTAACGCATGTCCCACAAGCCCTCGCTGGCACTGCGATTGACCAGCTCAAAGCGAACGAGTGCCGTTTCTAACTGTTCTTGTAGGTTGGTATCGGTGGCACTTGCAGTAGCAGTTTGCGCTTCAGTCATGGGGTTGTCTCCTTCAGTGGTTGATATCGTTATGTTGTTATGAGATTTAAAAAAGCCCGCAGGCGCATAGGCGTGCGGGCTGTGGGTGGGCAAAGCGCTACATGGCTCAACCCCGCGTGCTCAAAAACGAATGCCAGCCGGGTTACTGGGGGCCGGGGTGGGCGCGTTCCTGGGAGGCACCGGGGTTTCGGTTTCTGGGCCTACCTGTGGTGCGCGCACAGGCTCTGCCGTTTGGGCCGCCACCAAGGGCGTGGCCGCTGGCCGCCGATACGCGGCAGGCAAGATGGATTGCTTCGGATAACCGGCTGCGTCTAAGAACTGCATCCATTCGGTATCCGAAAAGCCGTGCAACTGCTGGCTGCCAATCGTGCCAAACGGCAATGCGCTTTTGCCGCTAAGACGCTGTAGGGCGGCAATATCGGCATTGCTGTTCACAGTGCGCTCGGTAAACGGCACGCCACGCTGCTGCAGCAGCTGGCGCGCGCTATCGCAGGGGGCGCAATCGCTGCCGGTGTACAGCGTGACCGGAAAGCGGCTGGCGACCTGTTGCAGGGCCAATGGCAAGCCAGCACCCGCAGCATTGCTGGCACTACTGCCAGCGCCCGCCACGCTGGCCGTGGCAGCGGCGGTCGCACTGGGGGCGCGGTCAGAAAAAGCAACTTTGCCATCCGGGCCCACAATGCGGTACACCGGCTGGGCCAGTACCGCACTGGCAGACAAACACAGCAGCACAGGGGCCATACGGGCCAAGAAAGAATGCGGCATAGGTAAGGAGTGCAACAGGTTGGGGGCAAATAGAACAGGCACCGCAGGAGCGCTCTAGGCCATCCCTTGGTGGCGCAACAGCGCATCCAAACTGGGCTCTCGGCCCCGGAAGGCTTTGAAAGACTCCATGGCTGGGCGGCTGCCGCCAGCCTCTAAGATCGCCTCGCGGTAACGGCGACCCGTGTCGGGGTTGTGGGCTCCGTCCGGGTTGGCCGTTTCTTCAAAAGCGGCGTAGGCATCGGCGCTCAGCACCTCGGCCCATTTGTAGCTGTAATAGCCTGCCGCATAACCACCGGCAAAAATATGGCTGAAGGTGTGCGCAGTACGGCTGAAAGCCGGCGGCTGCAGCACGGCCACTTCGGCGCGCACCAAATCCAGCAGCGGCATAAAGTCTTGGCTCGGGTCGTGTTCGGTGTGCAACAGCATGTCAAACAGCGAGAACTCAATTTGGCGCAGGGTTTGCATACCGCTTTGGAAGTTCTTGGCCGCGATCATTTTGTCGAACAAGGCGCGCGGTAGCGGCTCACCCGTCTCTACGTGGGCGGTCATGTCTTTGAGCACGTTCCATTCCCAGCAGAAGTTTTCCATAAACTGGCTGGGCAACTCTACAGCATCCCACTCAACGCCCGCAATGCCGGATACATCGCGCTCGTTCACCTGGGTCAGCAGATGGTGCAGACCGTGACCAAACTCGTGGAACAGCGTGATGACATCATCGTGTGTGAGCAAAGCCGGTTTGCCATCCACGCCTTCGGCAAAGTTGCACACCAAATGCGCCACTGGGGTTTGCAATTGGCCGGTATCGGGGCGCAACCAGCGCGTGCGCACATCATCCATCCACGCACCACCGCGTTTACCACTGCGGGCAGGCATATCAAGGTAGAACTGCCCAACCAAAGCACCATCGCGCTCAATGCGGTAGAACTCGACCGCTGGATGCCACACCGGGGCTTGGTCGGGCCGGATGCGGACTTCAAACAGGCTTTCAATGATGTTGAACAACCCCGACAGCACCTTGGGGGCCAAGAAATACTGGCGCACCTCTTGCTCGCTAAAGGCGTAGCGGGCCTCTTTCAGGCGCTCGGCAATGTAGGGCCAGTCCCAAGCCTGCGGCTGGCTTAAACCCAGATGTTCGGCAGCATAGGCACGCAAATCGGCCACGTCTTTTTCGGCATAGGGGCGGGCACGTTGCGCCAAGTCGCGCAAGAAGGTGACGACTTCGGTGGCCGATTGTGCCATTTTGGGCACGACCGACACTTCACCAAAATTGGGGTAGCCCAGCAGTTGGGCTTCTTCTTGGCGCAGCGCCAAAATCTCCCGAATCAAGGCACTGTTGTCAAACTTCAGCGCCTCGGTGGGTGCTTGGTCGGAGGCACGGGTGACGTAGGCACGGTAGAGCTTTTCGCGCAAGGCGCTGCTATGGGCAAACTGCATCACTGGCAGGTAGCAAGGCATGCGCAGCGTCAGTTTGTAACCCTCTTTGCCTTCAGCTTGGGCCGCCGCACGGGCCGCGTGTTGCACGTCTTCGGGCAAACCGGCCAACTCTTCGGCGCTGGCATAGTAGGCGTAAGCATCGGTGGCATCGAGGGCGTTTTCGCTGAACTTTTGTTGCAGCTCGGCTTGGCGCTCTTGGATTTGGGCAAAACGCTGTTTGGCTGCCCCGCTCAGTTCTGCCCCCGACAAGACAAAATTACGCACGGCGTTCTTTACCGCTTGGCGCTGTTCGTCGTTCAGGGTTTGCGGGTCAATCGCTTTGTATTTGGCATACAGGCGCTCATCGGCCCCCAAGCGCGTCCAAAACTCGGTCACGCGCGGCAGCACGGCGTTGTAGGCCGCACGCAGTTCAGGGGTATCAACTACGCTGTTGAGGTGGTTGACTGCGGCCCAAGCGCGGCCCAGTTTTTCGGTGGATACATCCAATACTTGGGCCATCGCCTCCCATTGGGCGGGAAAATCGGGGGCAGTAATGGTTTCTAGCGCGGAGCTAGCTTGGGCCAGCAGGCTGTCCATCGCGGGGGCCACATCGGCTGGCGTGATGCGGTCAAACGCTGGCAGGCCAGAAAAATCTAGCAGGGGATTGGCAGGGCTGTTCATGGCTCAAACTCCTGCAGCCCGCTCAGCTGCTTCCATCGTATTCACCAACAGCATCGTGATGGTCATGGGGCCAACGCCGCCAGGCACGGGGGTGATGTAGCCAGCGACTTCTTTGCAGCCCTCAAAATCGACATCGCCACAGAGTTTGCCTTCGTCGTTGCGGTTCATACCCACGTCAATCACTACCGCACCGGGCTTGAGCATATCGGCGGTGAGCACGTTGCGCTTGCCCACGGCAGCCACCACGATGTCGGCTTGGCGCGTGTGGTGGGCCAAATCGGCCGTACCGCTGTGCGTGACGGTGACGGTGGCATTGGCCGCCAGCAGCATCATCGCCATGGGTTTACCGACGATGTTGGAGCGCCCAATCACCACGGCGTGCTTGCCGCGCAAATCTTTCATACCGATGGATTCGAGCATTTTCATGCAGCCATAGGGGGTGCAAGCCTTGAAGCCCACTTCACCCACCATCAACGCACCGGCGCTAGCGACATGAAAGCCGTCCACATCTTTGAGTGGGGAGATGGCTTCAATCACTTTGTGGTCGTCAATGTGCGCGGGCAGGGGCAATTGCACCAAGATGCCGTGGATGCTGGGGTCGTTGTTCAGCGCCTCGACCCGGGCCAGCAATTCGGTCTCGGTCAGGCTGGCATCGTACTTTTCTAACACCGAATGCAAACCGGCATCGTGGCACGCCTTGACCTTGTTACGCACATAAACTTGGCTGGCGGGGTTGTCGCCCACCAAAATCACCGCCAAACCAGCGGTAGTGCCACGAGCTTTCAGAGCGGTGGCACGGGCCGCTACTTCGGCGCGCAGTTGTTGGGAGAGGGCGTTGCCGTCGATCAGTTGGGCAGTCATGGTGTATGGGCAAAAAAGAGAAAAACGAAATCAGACTTTGGGCGCGTTTTGGCCCAGCACGGTTTTGAGCAGGTCGGCCACGGTGTTGGCACCCAGCTTTTCCATGATGTTGGCGCGGTGCGCCTCCACGGTTTTGATGCTGATGCCCAAGTCGTCGGCAATTTGCTTATTGAGGCGACCGGCCACAATGCGCTCTAGCACCTGGCTTTCGCGGCTGGTGAGCTTAGACATCAGGGCTTCGCGCGTGGCGGCCTGTTGTTGGTCGGTAAAGGCTTCGCGCGCATGGTCTAACATGCGCTCGACCAAGGCCACCAGCTCGTCTTCATTAAAAGGTTTTTGGATAAAGTCCAAAGCACCCTTCTTCATGGTGTTGACGGCCATCGGCACATCGCCGTGGCCGGTGATAAACACAATGGGCAAGGGGGATTTTCGCTCTAACAGCCGGTCTTGCAGCTCTAGGCCAGTCATGCCGCCCATGCGTACATCCACAATCAGGCAGGCAATTTCGCGCGCATCGTAGCGCGCCAGAAACGACTCAGCCGAATCAAAGCAGCGTACCCGGTAATCTTTGCCTTCGAGCAGCCATTGCAGCGAGTCGCGCACGGCCTCATCGTCATCGACTACGTAAACAGTGCCTTTTTTCGGAATCAAACTCATGCAATTGTCCTTGAGGGGTGTGCGTTTGCTACAGTATTTGTAGTGTCAACGGGCCATGCCACCAGTGGCCGCCAAAACGGAAACAGGCAACCCGTGACCTCTGAACCATTGTAGAGCTTCTGCACTGGCCTTCAGGGGTTGCTGGCTTAGGCGGCTGCGTCAGACCCACTCGGCCAGCACCGAGCAGTTACGTCCCTGGTGTTTGGCCCGATACAGCGCCCGGTCGGCCCGTTGTAATAGCGCATTGAAAGAGCCATCGCCCGGCATCAAGGTAGCCACACCGATACTGGTGGTGAACGGGACGGCGCTGACCCCATCGCTGTGCAACACTTGCGCCGCTTGTACGCTTTGGCGCAGTTGCTCGGCCAGCGCTAAGGCAGTTGTCACATCGGTGGCAGGCAAGATCACGGCAAACTCTTCGCCCCCTAGGCGGCCACCGGTATCTTCGGCCCGCAAGCCCGAGGTAATGAGCTGGGCCATGGTTTGAATGACCCGGTCGCCCGTGGGATGGCCCCAGCGGTCATTGATGGATTTGAATTTGTCAATGTCCAGCATCAATACCGACAGAGTATGCCCATCCCGATGGGCCTGCATAAACGCACGGTTACCAATATCGATCAGGTGTCTGCGGTTGGCAATGCCGGTCAGCGCATCGGTGGTCGCCAACACACGCATGGCCTCGGCTTGGCGCACCGTGGCCAAGTGGGCGCGCAAAGCTACCACACAGCACAAAGCCAAGACCAAAAACCCGGCCGTAAACTGCCAAGCGCGCCGCTGCCAAGCCGCCAACACGCGCTCTTTGCCCAAGCCCACAATGGCGACAAAAGGCACGCGCTCTAAGCGGCTCATACCAAACACCCGCTCACGCCCATCAATGGGTGATTGAAGCACAAAGCTGTTGGCCTCGCCAATTTCGGCAAAGCTAGGCAGGCCTGCGGGCAAGGAAGTGCGCCGCCCCAAGGCCTGGGGTTGCAACGGGTTGCGCGCCAGCAAGGTCCCATCGGTATCGACAATCGTCAGTACATCGTTTTCGTCCACCCCCAACACCGCAATCCATTGCTGGGCGTATTCCAAATCAATCACCGCCGTCGCCGCCCCCACAAGCCGCCCCTCGGGCGAGCCCACAAGGCGCGACATCAGCACCACTGGGCGTTTGGACACCGATTTATCTTGCGGCATGTATTGGATACGCAGGCTTTGCCCCGGAGCCACCCGGCTTTCACTGCAAAAATTTTGCCGACTTTGGGTGCCACGAAAAGGGTACATCGCCACAGCCACAAAGGTGCAGTTGGCATTGAGCAACACCAGATCGTTCAAACCAGACACGGTGGTGATTTTCTCTTTCAACAGCGCGTCCAGACGGCTGGGTACGCTGGCATCAGGGTGCGGATAGACCAAGTCCTGCGCCAAATTGACGCGGCCCAACACGTCGCGCAGCACGTAGTCAGTGACCAAAAAAGTATCGCTGAACGAGCGCCCCATGAGCTGGCTTTTTTGCACCGCCATTCTGGCAGCATCGGCCAAGATGCGTTGGCGCTCTTGCCAAAAGTCGGCCACCGGCCACGCCCCCATCAGGGTCAGGGCCAACACCAACACGCCAGCAACATACAGCGGCCTTTGCGACAGCCGTATCTGAAGAGCAGATGCCTGCATGATTCGATGGAGCCTATGGGTTGGGTGGGGTTTTCAGCGCGGCAGGCGCTGCTGCATCTTGGCTGGGCGTGGCCAGTGGCAGCCAGAACGAAAACAAGCAGCCGGTGACTTCCAAACCATTGTAGATATTCTGCGCTTGCATGCGGCCTTGGTGCGATTCGACAATGCTGCGGCACAGGTTCAAGCCCATGCCCATGCCCTCTTGCTTGGTGGAGAAAAAGGCTTCAAACAGACGTTCGCGTGTTTCTTCGGCCAAGCCTTGGCCGGTGTCTTGCACGGCAAACTCCACCACCGCTTGGCCCTCGATGGTTTTGGGTACCACGCGCAGCTCCACACTGCGTCCAGAAGGTGGGCGATTGGCTTGGGCGATGGATTCAGCGCTGTTTTTCATCAGGTTGATGAGTACCTGCTCAATCAAGATCGCATCGGCCATCACCGGCGGCAGGCGTGCTGCCACATGGTGCGTCAGGCGTACATTGTGGCGGCGCAGTTCAATGTCGGCCAGTTCGACCGCTTCAGCCACCATTTTGGCCACATCGGCCAGTTGGCGGTTGGGTTCGCTCTTCTTCACAAAAGAGCGGATACGCTGAATGATTTGCCCGGCCCGTTGTGCTTGGTGTGCGGTTTTTTCCAGGGCGGTGAGCAAAGCCTCCTCGCTCAATTGGCCGTTGCGCAAACGCGAGAGGCAACCATTGCAATAATTGCTGATCGCCGTCAGAGGTTGGTTCAGTTCGTGCGCGACGCTGGAGGCCATCTCGCCCATCGTAATCAAACGACTGACCGATTGGGCGCGCTCGGTTTGGTGTGCGGCTTGTTCTTCGGCCAAGCGCCGGGGGGTGATGTCGGTGGCAATCACCATCTGCGCCAAACGGCCATCGACCCAACTCAGGTAGCGCGAACGCACTTCTAGCCATTTGCCTAATTCGGGCAGGTAAATTTCGGCGTTTTCGGCATGGGCGCTGGTGACGGAATCAGTGGGCAAGCCCATCAGGCCATCTTCATCCTCGGCACTGCTGGTGCTGGGTGCAGGCAGCACCCCGGCTTGGGCCACCAATTGCAAGTGCCCAGCGGTTTGCGAGCCAAACCATTGCCGATACAGTTTATTGGCGAACAACAACTCTTGGCTACCCAAGGGAGCCACCGACACCGAAGCGTCCAGCGCTTCCAGCACGATGGTAAAGCGTTCATGCGAGGCCGTGAGTTGCTCACGAATGCGGTTGGGCTCGGTGATGTCGGTCATCGAGGTCATCCAGCCCGTTTGCTTGCCCACCGCATCAATCAAGGGCGAGACATACAGGCGCGCATCGAACAAAGCCCCGTTTTTACGCTGCACCCGCACGTGAAAGCCCCCCGGCACGGTTCTGCCCGAGAGTTCTTCTTGCAAGTGCCGGTGCAAGGTTTCGTAATCGGCCTCGGGCCAATACGAATACGGCGGTGTTTGCCCCACCAGTTCTTCTTCACTCCAGCCCGTCATCTGGCAAAAGGCGGTATTCACATAGGTGATGCGGCCCTGCATGTCCAAGGCACGCATGCCGGTCAAGACCGAGTTTTCCATCGCGCGGCGAAAGTTGGTTTCGGCCACCAGCGCCAGCTGGGTTTGCATTCTGCGCCGGGTGTGTCTCCAAGTCGCTAGCAACATCCACACGGTAATAGCGCTGAGCGTCACCACCAACCAAAACAAACCACTGCCCACCACCCCCAACGAGGTGCGGTACGCCTGTGCGCGCAAAATCAGCCGATCCCCCACCGGCGAAATCGGCACTTCGTAGGCATTAGCATCTTGCCCCTCTTTACCCGCCCACCAGAGCGCACGCGGACGAGTCGCCAACGGCGTACCCGCCAGCACTTGTCCATTGGCATCTAAAAAGGTGATGGCATAGCGGGCCAACACTTCGGTGGGCGTGCCGTAGCGCATCAAACCATCGACCGAATACTCGGCCAACAGCACACCATTAAAGCGCCCTTGCACATTCAAGGGTACGTGCAATTGCAGCAAAGGCACGGGCCGACTGTCTTGGGCCGTTTGTTGGGCATACACCGGCTGTTGTTGCTCACGCACCAAATCAAAGGCGCGCGCCGTTTCATCGCCCTGCAACACCTCACCGGGGTAGCGTGCCCATTCGGTGGGCAACGAGGCCGACCGATGGCTGTCGTGAATGCGGCCATATTCATCCACCCAAGTGATAGCTTGCAACTCGGGGTATTGGTTCACCAGCGCCTCCGCGCGCTGCACAAAACCGTCTGCAGCGGCTTCGTGGTTAATCAAATCACGCGCCATGTGCATCACCTGCTCTTGGCGCTCTAGCAAGCGCAAACGCACCCGCTGCTGGGCATATTCCACATCGCGGCGCAGCGCCTCGTGTTCGCGCTCGGCCTCTTCGGTACGCAAATACCAAAACGCCGCCACGATGGCCGCCATAAACAACAACACCGCCGCCAGCGGTGCTAAAGCAGCAAAACGGTCTTGGTGAT
Source organism: uncultured Simplicispira sp. (assembly GCA_964478155.1). Taxonomy (GTDB): domain Bacteria; phylum Pseudomonadota; class Gammaproteobacteria; order Burkholderiales; family Burkholderiaceae_C; genus Simplicispira. The sequence goes on along the minus strand of CAYZGT010000012.1, from coordinate 57,801 downwards.
GGGGCGACAGGCCACGCCACCAATCATCGCAACGGTGCCACAAGGCGGCTGTGCGTTGGCGCGTGGCAGTAAAAAAATTGGAAACCATAGTCTCCAAGTGTAGGGTGGTGTGGCCTGATTTTCTCAGTTGCAGGAGGGGCAAACGCATGTGCAGTTGCAACATTTTTTCGTATTGTGATATTAAAGGCCATTATTTGAAATATCATAAAAATGTGCGAAACTTGCCCATGCAGCACGTCCATCCAGATGCCGATGCGCACACACTTTCTTTCCGGTTTACCGATAGGAGACAAACCATGTCAGCAGCGACCGACCCCCAGGCCCTTCAGCACGGCCCCGACATCGACAGCCAAGAAACCCGCGAATGGCTCGATGCCCTGAGTGCCGTCATCGCCAAAGAAGGGCCGCAGCGCGCGCACTTCTTGATTGAGCAGTTGCTCGAAGAAGCCCGGCAAAACAGCATCGATCTGCCGTTCTCGGCCAATACAGCCTACGTCAACACGATTGAGCCCAACCAAGAGGCCCACTGCCCCGGCAATATCGAGATTGAGGAACGTCTGCGCGCCTACATGCGTTGGAATGCGATGGCGATGGTGGTCAAGGCCAACCGGCACAACCCCGCCGATGGGGGCGATTTGGGCGGCCACATTGGCTCGTTTGCCTCCTTGGCCACCATGTTTGGCACCGGCTTTAACCACTTTTGGCACGCCGAAAGCGAAAGCCATGGTGGCGACTGCATTTATTTCCAAGGCCATGTCTCGCCCGGCATTTATGCCCGTGCTTACCTTGAAGGCCGTCTGACCGAAGAACAACTGCTCAACTTCCGCCAAGAAGTCGATGGCAAGGGCCTGTCCAGCTACCCACACCCCAAACTGATGCCCGGTTTCTGGCAATTCCCGACCGTATCGATGGGCTTGGGGCCACTGATGGCAATTTACCAAGCCCGCTTCCTCAAGTACCTACATGCGCGTGGTCTGGCCGACACCAGCAAGCGCAAGGTCTGGGTGTTCTGCGGCGACGGCGAGATGGACGAACCCGAAAGCTTGGGTGCGATTGGTTTGGCCGCCCGTGAAGGCTTGGACAATCTGATTTTCGTCATCAACTGCAACCTGCAACGCTTGGATGGCCCAGTGCGCGGCAACGGCAAAATCGTGCAAGAGTTGGAAGGCGAGTTTCGCGGTGCAGGCTGGAACGTGATCAAGCTGCTGTGGGGCAGCGAGTGGGATGCCCTGCTGGCACGCGACAAAGACGGCGCACTGCGCAAGCTGATGATGGACACCGTCGATGGTGACTACCAGAGCTTTAAGGCGTTTGACGGTGCCTATGTGCGCAAGAACTTCTTTGGCCGTGACCCGCGCACGCTCGAGATGGTGGCCCACATGAGCGACGACGACATCTGGAACCTGCGCCGCGGCGGCCACGACCCGCAAAAAGTGTTTGCGGCTTTTGACCGTGCCGTGAAACACGAAGGCCAACCCACGGTGCTGCTGGTCAAAACCGTCAAGGGCTACGGCATGGGCAAGGCAGGCGAAGCCAAAAACACCGTCCACCAAACCAAAAAGCTGACCGACGAAGACATCAAATACATCCGCGACCGCTTTAACATTCCGGTGCCCGACAGTGAGCTGGCGAACATCCCGTTCTACAAGCCCGCCGACGACACCCCCGAAATGCAGTACCTGCACCAGCGCCGCAAAGCCTTGGGCGGCTACCTGCCCCAGCGCCGCCAAAAAGCCGACGAGAGCTTTACCGTGCCCGCGCTAGAAACCTTCAAAGCAGTGCTAGAACCCACCGCCGAAGGCCGCGAAATTTCGACCACCCAAGCCTATGTGCGCTTCTTGACGCAATTGCTGCGCGACCAAGCCTTGGGGCCGCGCGTGGTGCCGATTTTGGTCGATGAGGCCCGTACCTTTGGCATGGAAGGCTTGTTCCGCCAAATCGGTATTTACAACCCCTTGGGCCAGCAATACACCCCGGTCGATAAAGACCAAGTGATGTATTACAAAGAAGACAAGGCCGGGCAAATTCTGCAAGAAGGCATCAACGAAGCCGGTGGCATGAGCAGCTGGATTGCCGCCGCCACCAGCTACAGCACCAGCAACCGCATCATGGTGCCGTTCTACGTCTATTACTCGATGTTTGGCTTCCAGCGCATTGGCGACTTGGCTTGGGCTGCGGGCGATATGCAAGCACGGGGCTTCTTGCTCGGCGGCACCTCGGGCCGCACCACCCTGAATGGTGAAGGCTTGCAACACGAAGACGGCCACAGCCATATTTTGGCGGGCACCATCCCCAACTGCGTCAGCTACGACCCCACCTTTGCCCACGAAGTGGCGGTGATTCTGCACCACGGCCTCAAGCGCATGGTAGAAAAACAAGACAACGTGTTTTACTACCTGACGCTGCTGAACGAAAACTATGCCATGCCCGGCCTGACCCCCGGCACCGAAGAGCAAATCATCAAAGGCATGTACCTGTGCAAACCGGGTGCGGCTGGCGTGGCTGGGCCACGGGTACAGTTGCTCGGCTCGGGCACCATTCTGCGCGAATCGTTCGCCGCACAAGAATTGCTGGCGGTGGATTGGGGCGTGCAAGCCGATGTTTGGAGTTGCCCATCGTTCAATGAACTGGCCCGCGACGGCCAAGATGCCGAACGCTTCAACCTGTTGCACCCGCTGGAAACAGCGCGCGTACCGTTTGTGGCGCAACAGCTCAACACCAGCACCGGCCCCGTGGTGGCCTCCACCGACTACATCAAAGCCTATGCGGAGCAGATTCGCCCGTTCATTCCGGCAGGCCGCAGCTACAAGGTACTGGGCACCGATGGTTTTGGCCGTTCCGACTTCCGCAGCAAACTGCGCGAACATTTTGAAATCAACCGCCATTACATCGTCGTCGCCGCCCTGACCGCCTTGGCCGAACAAGGCGAGCTGCCGCGCGAGCGCATCGCCCAAGCCATTGCCAAGTACGGCATCAATGCCGACAAGGTCAACCCACTGTACGCATAACCATTACCGGAGACAAACATGGCATTGGTAGAAATCAAAGTCCCCGATATTGGGGATTTCAGTGAAGTGGCAGTGATTGAGTTGTTGGTCAAACCCGGTGATGTGGTCAAGGCCGAGCAAAGCCTGATTACCGTCGAATCTGACAAGGCTTCCATGGAGATTCCCTCCAGCCACGCTGGCACCGTCAAAGAACTCAAAGTGGCTTTGGGCGACAAGGTCTCCGAAGGCTCGCTGGTACTGCTGCTGGAAACCGCTGGCGAAGCTGTGGTGCCTGCATCATCCGCTCCAGCGGCAGCTCCCCCCGTAGTGGCAGCGGCGGTAGCAGCCCCTGCTGTAGCCGCTGGCCCGGTGGAAGTGCGGGTGCCCGATATTGGCGACTTCAAAGATGTGGCTGTGATTGAGGTGTTCGTTAAGCCCGGCGATAGCATCAAGCTAGAGCAATCGCTCATCACGGTGGAATCGGACAAAGCCTCGATGGAGATTCCCTCCAGCCATGCTGGAGTGCTGAAAGAGCTGAAAGTCAAGGTGGGCGATAAGGTCAATATCGGTGACTTGCTAGCGATTTTGGAAGGCACGGCGGGCGCTGCAACTCCTGCTCCGGCAGCGGCTCCTGTGGCTGCACCCACTCCCGCAAGTGCAGCACCTGTCGCAGCAGCCACGGCTGCCGCCCCGGTCGCGGCCCATAACCCCACTGCCACCCCAGCGCTGGGCTTGCCCCATGCCTCGCCCTCGGTGCGCAAGTTTGCCCGCGAGTTGGGCGTGCCACTGGCCGAAGTCAAAGGCTCTGGCCCCAAAGGCCGCATCACCCAAACTGACATCCAAGGCTTTACCAAGTCCGTCATGGCGGGGGCTATCCAAACCTTGGCGCAAGCTGCCAAGACCCCAGCCGCAGCGGCCAGCAGTGGAGGTGGTGGCTCTGAACTGGGCTTGATCCCGTGGCCCAAGGTGGACTTTGCCAAGTTTGGCCCGATTGAGCGCAAAGAACTCAGCCGCATCAAAAAGATTAGCGGTGCCAATCTGCTGCGCAACGCCATCATGATTCCGGCCGTCACCAACCATGACGATGCCGACATCACCGATTTGGAAGCCTTCCGCGTTGCCACCAACAAAGAGAACGAAAAATCCGGCATCAAGGTGACGATGCTGGCCTTCCTCATCAAGGCTTGCGTGGCCGCGCTGAAGAAGTTCCCCGAGTTCAACAGCAGTTTGGACGGCGATGCACTGATCTACAAGCAGTATTACCACATCGGTTTTGCTGCCGATACCCCCAATGGCTTGGTGGTGCCGGTGATCAAAGATGCCGACAAAAAAGGCATCTTCCAAATCAGCCAAGAAATGTCGGAGCTGGCGAAAAAAGCCCGCGATGGCAAGCTCGGCCCGGCCGATATGAGCGGTGCGACCTTCACCATCTCCAGCTTGGGCGGCATTGGGGGCCGTTACTTCACCCCGATCATCAACGCCCCTGAGGTGGCGATTTTGGGTGTCTGCAAGAGCCAAATGGAACCGGTTTGGGACGGCAAACAGTTTGTGCCGCGCCTGATGTTGCCCCTGAGCCTGACTTGGGACCATCGCGTGATTGACGGGGCTGCTGCGGCACGCTTTAACGTCTATTTGGGCCAAATTCTGAGCGACTTCCGTCGCGTGCTGCTGTAAGGAGGCCACGCTATGGCACTGATAGAGATCAAAGTCCCAGACATTGGCGATTTTGCCGATGTGGCCGTGATTGAGTTGCTGGTCAAACCCGGCGACACCATCAAGGCAGAACAAAGCCTGATTACCGTCGAGAGCGATAAAGCCTCGATGGAGATTCCCTCCAGCCACGCTGGCGTGGTGAAAGAACTCAAAGTCGCTTTGGGCGATAAGGTGCGCGAGGGCAGCGTGGTGTTGGTGCTAGAGGCTGCAGGTGATGCGGCTGTGCCAGCACCCGCTCCTGCTGCTGCGACAGCCCCAGTAGCTGCCCCCATAGCAGCGGCCCCGGCCATTCCCACGGCCCCCGTACCGGGTTCGGTGCAATACACCGGCCCAGCCGATGTGGAATGCGATGTGCTGGTGCTAGGCGGTGGCCCCGGTGGCTACTCAGCGGCCTTCCGCGCTGCTGACTTGGGCCTGAAGGTGGTGCTGGTAGAACGCTATGCCACGCTGGGCGGTGTTTGCCTGAATGTGGGTTGCATCCCGTCTAAAGCCCTGCTGCACGTGGCTGCGGTGATGGACGAAGTAGCCCACTTGGGCGACTTGGGTGTGGACTTTGGCGCACCCAGCGTCAATATCGACAAACTGCGCGGCCACAAAGAAAAGGTGATTGCCAAATTGACCGGCGGCTTGGCGGCCATGGCCAAAATGCGAAAAGTCACTATTGTGCGTGGTCTGGGCCAGTTTGTTGGGGCACATCACCTTGAAGTGAGCGAGACCAGCGGCAGCGGCCAAGCAACTACCGGCAGCAAAAAAGTGGTGGCCTTCCAAAAGGCCATCATCGCTGCCGGTTCGCAAGCGGTGCGCCTGCCCTTTATGCCCAATGACCCACGTGTGGTCGATTCGACAGGTGCACTGGCGCTGGCCGGTGTGCCCAAGAAAATGCTCATCGTTGGCGGTGGCATCATCGGTTTGGAGATGGGCACGGTCTATTCCACCTTGGGCGCACGCTTGGATGTGGTCGAAATGATGGACGGCCTGATGCAAGGGGCCGACCGTGATCTGGTCAAAATCTGGCAAAAGATGAACGCCAAGCGTTTTGACAACATCCTGCTCAAAACCAAGACCGTCGGTGCCGAGGCTACCCCTGAAGGCATCAAAGTGCAGTTTGAAGGCTTGGATGGCACCAAGTCCGAAGGCGTGTACGATTTGGTGTTGCAAGCGGTGGGCCGCACGCCCAACGGCAAGAAGCTGGCGGCGGACAAAGCCGGTGTGGCAGTGACCGAGCGCGGTTTTATCGATGTCGATATCCAAATGCGTACCAATGTGCCGCATATCTTCGCTATTGGCGACATCGTGGGCCAACCCATGCTGGCGCACAAAGCCGTGCATGAGGCCCATGTGGCGGCAGAAGTCATCGCTGGAGAACTACAAGGCAACAAGGAACTGGCGGCCAGCGCCTTCAATGCCCGTGTCATCCCCAGCGTAGCCTACACCGACCCCGAAGTGGCATGGGTCGGCCTGACCGAAGACCAAGCCAAGGCGCAAGGCATCAAGGTGAAAAAGGGCTTGTTCCCTTGGACAGCCTCGGGCCGCGCCATTGCCAATGGCCGCGACGAAGGCGTGACCAAGCTGCTGTTTGATGATTCGCCTGAGGCCCACGGCCACGGCAAAATCTTGGGCGGTGGCATGGTCGGCACCCATGCAGGCGACATGATCGGCGAGATTGCGCTAGCGATTGAAATGGGCGCGGATGCCGTCGATATCGGCAAAACCATCCACCCGCACCCGACGCTGGGCGAAAGCATTGGCATGGCGGCAGAGGTGGCGCACGGTAGTTGCACGGATTTGCCACCGCAGAAGAAGTAAGTTGCGGTAGCACTAGCCAACAAAAAGCCCGACCGGGCGACTGGTCGGGCTTTTTGTCTTCATTGCGCCAACATCCGGCTCACACTGAACTACATCGGGGTGGATGTCTGAAGCCCCGCACATAAGCCCGGCACGCGGTCCACCACTGGGGATGATGGTGATGCTCAGACGGACAACGGTTAAAAATCAAAGCGCTTCCAGTCGGGTCACCCAGTCATTGAACCTTGTGCACTTCGCCCGAATGGCAGGCAAACCTATTTGTAGGGCGATCAACGATCCGTAAAGGGGTTTGGACTTTGCGTAAGTTTGCCAGCGCGCAATCAGTCGCTTGGAGGGAGCTGTGGTGGGTGAATTATTGACCTCTTCCGGCCCTGCGAATTGCGCGAGTTCGTTGTGCCAATGCGCGATGGTTTGCAGTGGCACATCGGCATAGGCGAAAGCGTTCAGATCGCTGAAGAGTAAGGCTTCATACTCGTGAAGTTGCAGGTAGGGGATCAAATTGGGCTGGCCAACGCTGTTGGCCAGCGTGGTTTCCAGTGCTGCTACTTGCGGCTGTGCAGCTTGTCCGGCGTTCCAAGTCGATGCTCCGGGGAAATCTGCAGGCAGGCCATACACATCGAACATCGTGGTGACTGTTGCGGTTTGATCCTGCTGGCACCACCGCCTTACCTGTCGAACTATCTTTTCATAGCTCACAGCCCCGCCCTTGTGCCCCTTGCTGGTCTCCACGATGCGCGGTGTCAGCCAGACCTCAAAGCCTGCGAGATGAGGTACCAGTATCTCGCGCACGAAAGTTTCTTCGGTCTGCCCTTCGACGAGGATATTGACCCGTGTGTTGTTACCTGCCATTAGCAGGACCTTCCGCCGAAGACGTTGCGCTTCCAGAGTTCGCCAAGGGAGTAATCCTCCAGCCACTCTGTCAACTCAGTTTTTTTGAGGCGCTTGAAGGTCGATTGATCGTCTTGGCGATCAACCACGATGACATCGTCCGCCTCGAATTGATTGAGGAGCTCGACTGACTGGGTCGAAATAATCAACTGATGCTTAAGCGAAGCCTGTTTGGCCAGTGCTGCCAGTAGTTCGATGGCATACGGATGTAGTCCAAGTTCCGGCTCGTCGAAGAGCAGGGTGGCTGGCATGAGTTCATCGGGTTGCAATAGTACGGTAGTCAGGCATATGAAACGCAGGCTTCCGTCCGACAAGTGATGTCCGAGGAAAGGGTAGTCGCTACCTTTTTCGTTCCATTCCAACTGGATGGTGTTTGGATCCAGCGGATTCGGGCGCAGCTGGAAATCAGCGAAGAAAGGGGCCACCAAGCGAATCGTGTCCACAATGCGACGGTAGTGCTCCGGGAACTGTTCGCGCAAGCGGTACAGATACGCTGCAATATTTGATCCGTCCGGTCGTAGCCAGCCATTGTCGTTCAGCGCGCAGGACTGTTTCATCGGTGCCGTATCGCTGGTGTCATGGAAGTGATAGACAATCCAGCTCTTAATAGCAGGGACGACAAAATTGGCTATGTTTCGCTGGATGCCACTACTTGCTCTGGTTTCAGAATGCCCCGTGCCGAGCGGGAAATCGCCGCGCATATTCCAGTGGAAAGCCTCTCGGGCAAAAATCAGCGTGTTGGCCTGGGTGGCCTCCAGCGTCATTTTGTAGCCGTTGTGGCCGAAGAACATTTCAGCTGCAATTTGCTGTGTGCGTTTGCGGCCGTGATGCAGCAAGGCATCCGGCCCACCCGCTTTTGCTACGTAGTAAGTTAGTTCTCCGGTTATCAGGCGAGAGAGCATCCGAAAGAAGCTGATGAAGTTGCTCTTGCCCGCACCGTTGGCACCGACCAGAACATTCAGCCTCTGCAATGTCAGGTCTTCGAGCGAGCGGATCGACTTGTAGCCGCTGATGGAGATTTTGTCGATTGGGCTCATGGCAGCGTTTTGCTGGCGAATAAATCAGCTCGGATCATAGCCTAGAGGCCTTTCTGCTGTGCTTGGCCTTGGGGGCTTTTCCCTAAACTGCCTTGGGCGGTGGCATGGTCGGCACCCATGCCGGCGACATGATCGGCGAGATTGCGCTAGCGATTGAAATGGGCGCGGATGCCGTCGATATCGGCAAGACCATCCACCCGCACCCCACGCTGGGCGAAAGCATTGGCATGGCGGCAGAGGTGGCGCATGGTAGTTGTACCGATTTGCCGCCAAGCAAAAAATAAAACCCTAACTCCACTGAGGCAGTGATAGCCTCAGTCGCAGGCCGCACACATTCTGTCAAAAATGTGCGCGGCCTTTTTCCTTTTTTAGGAACGACCAGCGCGCTTGCGGTCGCTTTCTTTCAGGTGGCGCTTACGCAGGCGCACGCTCTTGGGCGTAATTTCCACCAGTTCGTCGTCTTCGATAAACTCAACACCGTATTCCAGCGTCAGGTCAATCGGGGGCGTGATTTTGATCGCATCTTCCTTGCCACTGACGCGGAAGTTGGTCAGCTGCTTGGTACGGGTAGCATTCACCACCAAATCGTTGTCGCGGCTGTGGATACCGACAATCATGCCTTCATACACCGGATCACCAGCCTTGACGAACATGCGGCCACGGTCGTCCAGTTTGCCCAAGGCATAGGTGAAGATTTCACCGTCGTCCATCGAAATCAACACACCGTTCTTGCGGCCAGCAATGTCACCCTTGTGTGGCTCGTAGCTGTCGAAGATGTTGGAGATCAAGCCAGAACCACGGGTCAGGTTCAGGAACTCGTTGGTAAAGCCGATCAGGCCACGCGCTGGAATGCGGTACTCCAGACGCACACGGCCACGGCCATCGGGTTCCATGTTCACCAATTCGCCTTTGCGCTCACCCAGGGCTTGCATCACGCCGCCTTGGTGGCCTTCTTCGATGTCAGCCGTCACCAGTTCAATTGGCTCGTGCTTTTCACCGTTGATGTCCTTGAACACCACGCGCGGCTTGGACACGGCCAGTTCATAGCCTTCGCGGCGCATGTTTTCCAGCAAAATGGTCAAGTGCAGTTCACCGCGACCGGCAACTTCAAAAATACCGTCTTCGTCGGTCTCACGCACACGCAGGGCCACGTTGTGTTGCAGCTCTTTTTGCAGACGATCCCAAATTTGGCGGCTGGTAACGAACTTGCCTTCACGGCCTGCCAAGGGGCTGGTGTTGACGCAGAAGTTCATGATCAGGGTGGGCTCGTCCACCTTGAGCATGGGCAGCGGCGCTGGGTTCAGCGGATCGGTCACGGTCACGCCAATACCAATGTCGGCAATGCCGTTGATCAAGACGATGTTGCCAGGGCCAGCTTCGGTCACTTGCACGCGATCCAGACCTTGGAAAGTCAAGACTTGGTTGATGCGGCCTTTGTACTGGCTACCATCCGGGCCTTCCATCACCAGCACATCCATACCCGGCTTGATGGTACCTTGGCTCACGCGGCCCACGCCAATGCGGCCCACGAAGGTGGAAAAGTCCAGCGCCGAGACTTGCAGTTGCAGGGGTGCTGCCGGATCACCTTGTTGCGGCGGCACATGCTTGAGGATGGTGTTGAACAGGGCCGACATATCGGGGCCCCATTGTTCACCTGGTGCGCCTTCTTCCAACGAAGACCAACCGTTGATACCCGAAGCATAGACTACGGGAAAATCAAGTTGTTCATCGGTAGCACCCAATTTGTCAAACAGGTCAAAGGCGGCATTGACCACCTTGTCGCAGTTGGCACCGGGCTTGTCCACCTTGTTCACGACCACAATTGGCTTCAAGCCCAAAGCCAGCGCCTTTTTGGTGACGAAGCGGGTTTGCGGCATCGGGCCTTCTTGTGCGTCAATCAGCAGCACCACGCCATCCACCATCGACAAGGCGCGCTCGACTTCACCACCAAAGTCCGCGTGGCCGGGGGTATCGACGATGTTGATGTGGGTACCTTGCCAGCTGACAGCGCAGTTTTTAGCCAAAATGGTGATGCCACGCTCACGTTCGATGGCATTGTTGTCCATCACGGTATCAACGACTTTTTCGTGGTCGGCAAAAGTACCGGATTGGCGCAGCAACTGGTCGACCATGGTGGTTTTGCCATGGTCAACGTGGGCGATGATGGCGATATTGCGAATTTGTGTGCTCATAATGTTTCCAAAATGCTGGCAGCCGGGGCGGCCAGCGTACGACTTTCTACCATTTGTTGAATTTCAATCGGGCTGAGCAAGCGGTCGGGAATTAACTCTCCGGCCATGGTGTGCCCAACGCCTAACAAGGCAGGTGGCTCCTGCCCAAACACGGCCACCGCCGCGCAATCAGGCCAAGTACCACGGCGGCGCAATCCGGACAGAAAACGCCCTGCATCTTCCGGCCCCAATGTGACAGGCAAATGCCCGACCAACAGGGCCTCGGGGGGTAACAGGCAAGCCAAGCGCTGCGTCTCGTGCATGGCCTCTAAATCGGCCAAGGTCACGCAACGCTCTACGCCCAAACCGCCGGTGTCTATGCGGCGCAGCAAGCTCAGATGGGCACCACAACCCAGCGCTGCGCCAATGTCTTCGCCCAGCGTGCGGATATAGGTGCCTTTGCTGCAGGTGACCCGCATCTTCAAGACGGGTTGGCCTTGTGTATCGGACGATAGCGTCAAGGCCAATGCGTGTATTTCTACCGCACGGGCCGCACGCTCGACCGCTACGCCCGCACGCGCATATTCATACAGCGCCTTGCCGTCTTTTTTCAGGGCGCTGTACATCGGCGGCACTTGCAAAATGGGGCCGGTAAACTGCTGCTGCACCGCCAGCAGACGCTCTGGGCTGAGCATCTCAGGTGTGACAGCGCGTTGCTCTAGCACCTCGCCTTCAGCATCGCCCGTGCTGGTCGTGCGACCCAAACAGGCAATGGCTTCATAGGTTTTAGGTGCATCCAACTGCAATTGGCTGAACTTGGTGGCCGCACCAAAGCACAGGGGCAGTACCCCACTGGCCAGTGGATCAAGCGTGCCCGTGTGCCCGGCTTTTTCGGCGCGCAGCAACCACTTGACCTTTTGCAAGGCTTGGTTGCTGGAAAATCCGAGCGGCTTATCGAGCAGCAACACCCCATGCACGGGGCGCCGCTGCACCCTCGTGCGTGGCGCATTCATGCCTCAATCCTCTTTAGCGCGCGAAGAAACCGCCTTGGCAATCAAGGCGTTCATATCGGCCGCACGTTCGGTGGTGCGGTCGTAGACGAAATGCAGCGTGGGCACAGTATGAATGTGCAAACGCTTGAACAAACCATTGCGCAGAAAGCCTGCGGCTTGGTTCAAGGCATCTTGGGTTTGCTGGGGGTCACCCACCAGCAAACTGAAAAACACCTTGGCATGGGCGTAGTCGGGGGTGACTTCTACGCCTTGCAATGTCACCATGCCCACGCGCGGGTCTTTCAACTCGCGCGCGATCAGTTCGGTCAGATCGCGTTGGATCTGATCGGCCACCTTGAAGGCACGGTTGGGCGCAGCAGACTTTTTGGCAGCCATGGCTTACAGCGTCCGCGCGATTTCCTTGATCTCGAAGAACTCCAGTTGATCACCTTCTTTGATGTCGCTGTAGTTCTTGAGTTTGATACCGCACTCGAAGCCTTCCTTGACTTCCTTGACATCGTCTTTGAGGCGACGCACGGATTCGACATCGCCGGTGTAAATAACGATGTTTTCGCGCAGCAGGCGGAACTTGCAGTTGCGCGTAACTTGGCCCGAAGTGATGTAAGAACCAGCCACAGTACCGATTTTGGAAGCCACAAACACGGTACGAATTTCGGCGGTGCCCAGCGCTTCTTCGCGCTGCTCGGGGGCCAACATGCCCGACATAGCGGCTTTCACCTCATCCACAGCATCGTAAATGATGTTGTAGTAGTGGATATCCACATCATTGGCTTCGGCGGTTTTGCGCGCACCAGCATCGGCACGCACGTTAAAGCCGATCACGATGGCCTTAGAGGCAATCGCCAAGTTGATGTCGGACTCGCTGATACCACCCACACCGGCGTACACCAATTGCACGCGGATCTCGTCGGTCGAGAGCTTGAGCAGCGAAGCGCCCAAAGCTTCTTGCGAACCTTGTACGTCAGCCTTGATGATGATGGGCAGGGTTTTGACCTCGCCCGCTGTCATATCGGCAAACATGTTCTCGAGCTTGGCGGCTTGTTGCTTGGCCAGCTTGGTGTTACGGAACTTACCAGCGCGGTAGGTGGCAATTTCGCGTGCACGGCGCTCGTCCGACAGCACGACGAAATCGTCACCGGCTTGCGGTACTTCGGTCAAGCCTTGGATTTCGACCGGAATGGATGGGCCAGCAGATTTCGCCACCTTGCCCGCTTCGTCCAACATGGCGCGCACGCGGCCAAAGGTTTGACCCGCCAGCACAATGTCGCCCACCTTGAGCGTACCGGACTGCACCAGCACGGTTGCCACTGGGCCACGGCCCTTGTCCAGCTTGGCTTCAATCACCAAGCCCTTGGCCAGGGACTCGACCGGAGCCTTCAGTTCCAGCACTTCGGCTTGCAACAGCACCTGCTCTAGCAGCTCGTCAATACCCATGCCGGTCTTGGACGAGACGGGCACAAAGGGCGAGTCGCCACCGTATTCTTCGGGCACCACCTCTTCAACCACCAGCTCTTGCTTGACGCGATCGGGGTTGGCATCGGGCTTATCGGCCTTGGTGATAGCCACCACAATCGGCACCTTGGCCGCTTTGGCGTGCTTGATGGCTTCTTTGGTTTGCGGCATCACGCCATCGTCGGCAGCCACCACCAGAATCACGATGTCGGTGGCTTGGGCACCACGGGCACGCATCGCCGTGAAGGCCTCGTGACCGGGGGTATCAAGGAACGACACCATACCGCGTGGGGTTTCGACGTGGTAAGCACCAATGTGCTGGGTAATGCCACCAGCTTCGCCCGTCGCCACTTTGGTGCGGCGAATGTAGTCCAGCAGCGAGGTTTTACCGTGGTCTACGTGGCCCATCACGGTCACGACCGGCGCACGCGGCAACAGCGGCACATCGTGTTGTGCGGCATCGTCGGTAAAGGCTTCCGGATCGTCCAGTGCTGCCACCACGGCCTTGTGACCCATTTCTTCCACCACAATCATGGCGGTATCTTGGTCCAGCGGCTGGTTGATAGTGACCATTTGGCCCATCTTCATCAGGGCCTTGATGACTTCAGAAGCCTTAATGGACATCTTGTGCGCCAATTCAGCCACCGTGATGGTTTCGGGCACATGCACTTCAATGATGCGCGCTTCGACCTGTGCCGCTTGGGCATGTTGCTCATGGCCGCGATCATTGCGGTCATTGCCACGGCGACCCTTGGGCGCGGCACCGCGCCAAGCACTGCCACCACGACCAGCACCGGCCGTGGTATCGCCACGGGTTTTGATTTCTTTTTTCTTGGCGGCTGAGTCGTTGGCCCAGCTGGACGACAGCTTGGCCGATTTGACCTCTTTGCCTGCACTGGCTGGTGCAGGGGCCGGGGCGTTGGCATTGCGCCCACCACCAGCGCCACCCGCATTGGGCGTGCCTGCGGGCTTGTGCAAAGTGCCTTTCTTCGCCTCAGCTGCTGGCTTAGGAGCAGGCTTGGGCTCTTCGGGCTTCTTCGCCACCAGCACCTTGGCGGGGGCCGACATCATGGAGCGGATGGCAGCAGCTTCGGCCAAGGCTTTGCGGCGGCGCTCGTCCAGATCGGCAGCGCGGGCCGCTTCTTCGGCCGCGCGGGCTTTAGATTCTTCTTCGGCCTTGGCACGGGCGGCGGCTTGGGCTGCAGCACGGGCCGCAGCTTCGGCAGCAGCTTCGCGCGAGGCTTCTTGCTTTTGCGCAGCAGCTTGGGCTTTTTTGCGCGCCTCTTGGGCCGCATAGGCTGCCGCGCGCTCGGCGGCTTCGCGCTCTTTGCGTTCGCGTTCTTCGCGCTCTTGGCGTGCTTTGCGTTGTTGTTCTAGCTCTTGCTCTTGGCGGTGCAGCTGTTCCACCTGTTGCTGGGCGGCTTCTTCGCGGCGCAGCAGTTCAGCATCGGGGTGGCTCGGTTCAGCCGCAGCGGCGGCGGGCACCGCCGGGGCGGCAGCTGGCGCGGAGGCCGGGGCTGCAGACTCTGGTGTGTCTTCGCGCTTGACGAAGGTGCGTTTTTTGCGCACTTCTACCTGGATGGTGCGTGCTTTGCCCGAGGCATCGGCCTGCTTGATTTCGCTGGTAGAGCGTGTCACCAAGGTGATTTTTTTGCGGTCGGCGGCATTCACGCCGTGGCTGGCTTGCAGATGCGCTAAAAGCTTCTGCTTGTCAGACTCGGTCAGGGCATCGGAGCCCCGATTTTTGGACACACCGGCCTGCTTGAGCTGCTCTAGCAGGGTTTCGGGGGATTTTTTGAGTTCTTTGGCGAACTCGGCTACGGTGGTGCTGGACATATGCGATTTGTACCTCCCTGACCTCTTTATGCTTGCCCTGCGAACCAGTGTTCGCGTGCCTTCATGATCAAGGCTTTGGCTTCTTCTTCGGACTGGCCGGTCAGGTCGGTCAGCTCGTCGATGGCCAGATCGGCCAGATCGTCACGTGTATGGATGCCGCCAGCAGCCAGTTGAGCGATCAGTTCGGGTGTTAGCCCGTCCAAATCGCGCAGCTCTTGCGATACATCATCCACGCTCTCTTCCCGTGCGATCTCCAAGGTGAGCAAGGCATCTTTGGCCCGCGCCCGCAGTTCGTTGACGGTGTCTTCATCAAAGCTTTCGATGTCGAGCATCTCTTGCAGCGGCACATAGGCCACTTCTTCGAGGCTCTCGAAACCTTCGGCGATCAGAATGTCGGCCATTTCTTGGTCGACATCGAGTTTTTCCATGAACAAGCGCCGCGCTGCATCGGTCTCGCTGGCTTGTTTTTGCGCCGATTCGGCCGCATCCATGATATTGATTTTCCAGCCCGTGAGATCCGAGGCCAAACGCACGTTTTGGCCACCACGACCGATGGCAATAGCGAGGTTTTCTTCGTCCACCACCACGTCCATCGCGTGCTTTTCTTCATCGACCACAATGGACTGCACGTTGGCGGGGGCCAAAGCACCAATCACAAACTGCGCCGGGTCTTCGCTCCACAGCACAATATCGACGCGCTCGCCGGCCAATTCGTTGGTCACGGCATGGACGCGCGTGCCGCCGACACCGACACAAGTGCCAATGGGATCAACACGGCGGTCGTGCGAGACCACCGCGATTTTGGCACGGCTGCCGGGGTCACGGGCGCAGCTCTTGATTTCCAACAGGCCCTGTTCAATTTCCGGCACTTCGTTGCGGAACAACTCGACCATAAAGGCGGGAGAAGAACGCGACAAAATGATGGGCGCACCACGCAGCGTCAGGTCCACGTCCATGATCATGGCACGCACCCGGTCGCCGCTGCGCAGGTTTTCTTTCGGGATGGTTTCGCTGCGGCGCAGGCGACCTTCAACGCGCCCAGACTCGATGATCAAATCACCCTTGTCCATGCGCTTGACGGTACCAGCAAAAATTTTGTCGCCGCGCGACATAAAGTCGTTGAGCAGCATTTCGCGTTCTGCGTCGCGGATTTTTTGCAGGATGACCTGTTTGGCAGCCATCGCACCAATGCGCCCAATCGGCAGCGACTCAATCGCTTCTTCGATGTATTGGCCGACTTCGATGCCGGGGGCACGGTCTTGGGCATCCATCAGCAGCTCTTCGGCTTCGGGGTTTTGCAGCCCAGCCTCGTCGGGCACGACCAGCCAACGGCGGAAGGTTTCGTAGTGGCCGCTGTCGCGGTCAATCGACACACGAATGTCCACTTCGCCTTCATAGAGCTTTTTGGTGGCTTGGGCCAGCGCCAGCTCGACGGCACCCAGTACCACATCGCGCTCGACGTTTTTCTCGCGCGAAATGGCTTCAACCAACATTAACAATTCGCGATTCATGCGACGACTCTCCTGTTTCCTTCACCTGCATTGGGCGGCATGGTCATGGTGACCCGTACTGCCCAGACGTTTTTTGTGCACTCAAGCAGCGGGGGTGGCCGCTGGTGCATGGCCTCGGCCTTTGAAATCGACAATCGGCGCGAGGCGCGCCTCACGCAATTCATCCAAGCTAAAGCCCAGAGCCTGCAACGGTGCAGGCACCCGCTTTTTACTGATTTTTTGGCCGGGTTTAGCCGGTGGCTCGTCACTCCAGACGATTTGCCAGCCACCCGCCTCGGTACGCTCTAGGGTACCGCGAAATTTTTTCCGATTGGCATTGACTTGCCCTGCCGCTGCCGTTCCGATGGGGGCTTTGAGGGTAATGTCGATGACCTCGCCCACAAAACGTTCAAAATCTTGTGTGTGGCGCAAAGGGCGATCAATGCCGGGCGAGGAGACTTCGAGGCGCTTGTAATCAATGCCATCGACTTCGAGGGCAAATTGCAATTGGCGCGTGACCTTTTCGCAATCTTCGACCGTTACAAACTGTTCTGGCAGAAGGGCGGCCCCTGGGGCAGGAGGCTGCCAGGGCCAATCAATGGTGATGCGGAGCAAGCCGCCCGCAGAGCGCTCAATCTCTACCAGGTCGTAGCCCAGACCCACCACAATTTGTTCGACGATTTGCTGCAATGCCACGTGTGTTAATTTAGTCCCAGAAATACAAAAAACCCGATAACCCCCAGAGGCTTCGAGCTCCAAAAGCCACGGCCAAAAAAAACGGGCGGTAAGTACCCGCCCGTTTGGTCGTGAGGCTTCCATTGTAACTGGCAAACCGCGCCTTGGCAAAACTTGCCAGCGCCCGGTGGCAGAAAAAAGCCAGAAAAATTAATGGGCTAGCGGTTTGAGCAGTTCAGCCACATCGTCAGCGGTAAACAGCGGCTCACGCCGCGCTGTAGCACCACTATAGAGGCTGTCAGCCAGCTGGGCTTTGCGCTCTTGCAGGGCCAAAATGCGCTCTTCAATCGTGCCTTGGGCCACCAGTTTAATCACCCAAAGGTTTTGTGTTTGACCAATGCGGTGGGCACGGTCGGTGGCTTGGTTTTCTACCGCCGGGTTCCACCACGGATCGTAGTGAATGACCGTATCGGCTTGCGGCAAATTCAACCCCACGCCCCCGGCTTTCAGGCTGATGAGGAACAAAGGCACTTGACCACTGGTAAATTGCTCGATGATGCTGTCGCGCTTTTGGCTTTGTCCAGTCAGTTTGACCCAGCGCAGTTGGCGCTTTTGCAACTCGGCTTCGATCAGCTCTAACATGCTGGTGAACTGCGAGAACAACAAGATGCGCCGCCCTTCGGCCAGCATTTCGGGCAAAATTTCCATCAAGTAGTCGAGCTTGGCCGACTGGGTAACTTTGCGCGCTGCCTCTAGCGGCACCAAATGCGGGTCGCAGCACACTTGGCGCAATTTGAGCAACGCATCCAAAATGGTCAGTTGCGATTGGGCCAGTCCTTGGGCCTCTAGCGCTTGGCGCACACTTTGCTCCATCGCCAAGCGAATGGTTTCGTACAAATCGGCCTGCTTGCCAGTCAGATCGACCCGCATGATGGTCTCGATCTTAGGAGGCAAATCGGCGGCCACCAGTGCCTTGGTACGCCGCAGCATGAACGGCGTCACGCGCGCGCGCAATTGCGCCAAGCGGGTGCTGTCGCCCAGTTTTTCAATCGGGTGGCGAAACACTTCGGTAAAGCGTTGCTGGCTACCCAAAAAGCCCGGCATCAAAAAGTGGAACAGGCTCCAAATTTCACCCAAATGGTTTTCCATCGGCGTGCCAGACAAGCACAGACGGTGCTGGGCCTGGAGTTCAGCCACCACTTTGGCCGCTTGGGTGCTGGCATTTTTGATGTTTTGTGCCTCATCCAACACTACCAAATGCCAAGGCTGCCCCAACCAACGTTCGCGGTCACGTTGCAGCAATGAATAGGGGGCAATGACGAGATCTGCTTGGCTGAGTTCATCGGCAGCGGTGTGGCGTGCTTTACCGTGCAGTACCAAACAGCGCAATTGCGGACAGAACCGGGCGGCTTCGCGCTGCCAGTTGCCCATCAAACTGACCGGCGCAATGATCAGGGCAGGTGCGGTCAGGCGGCCCGCTTCTTTCTCCACTTGGATATGCACCAAGGTTTGCAGGGTTTTGCCCAAACCCATATCGTCGGCCAAGATACCTGCCAAGCCGTGGGCACGTAAGAACTGTAGCCAGTTCAGGCCCTGCTGTTGGTACGGACGCAGTTGCGCCTGCACGCTGGCAGGCACTGGCACCGTGGGCAATGGGGCTTGTCCTTGTAGCTGTTGCAGCA
The DNA here is from genome assembly GCA_964478155.1 of uncultured Simplicispira sp. Lineage (GTDB taxonomy): Bacteria > Pseudomonadota > Gammaproteobacteria > Burkholderiales > Burkholderiaceae_C > Simplicispira. The sequence continues at coordinate 39,051 of CAYZGT010000012.1, read as the reverse complement.
AGGTTTGCAACACGCTGGCCCCTGCCCACACTGCACCTTCACCCAAGGCGGCGCTGGTACGCAGCGCCTCCAGACGTGATAGGCGCAAACGGTCAACATTGCAGTTATGCTGGCGCTCGCCCACCACATCCAACAAGGCAGCCAACCAAGGTTGCAATGTTTGCATCGGTACGCGCACAAAGCCAGCACCACCCTCCAAAGCTGGCAGATACAAGAACGGCGGCAGTATCGGCTGGCCGGTGGCGGCATCGATTGGGCTGTCAGCGGCCAAAGCAATCAGAGTTGGCAACAATGGCAGCAGGTTGTGTCGCTGACCGTTGATGTCGATACCCAAAGACAGTGCAAACCACGGCGAGGTGCTGCTCTCGCCGCCCGCTTCCGGCTGGAGTTGCACTTCTACTCCCTCAGCGCGGGCAATCCAATGGTTCAGTGCTGGGGCGGTATGCACCGCAAAGCCAGCGGCGCGCAAACTGGCAAAGTCGTCATCCAGCCATTGCAACCATTGTTGGTGTTGGGCTGGCCCGGTCAGGTGAAAACAGCCAGCATCATCTGCCGCCTGCAAGCCCAAGGCTTGCAAGCAGGCAATGGCTTTTTGCTCTGCGTCCATATCACGCTGCAGTAATACCTGTTGCTGCGCATGCTGCGGATGCGCTAACAGTAACGTCGGGGTGGTTTGCGGCCACCAGCCACACACCCCGTGGTGGTAGTCAAAATGCAATTGTGCATGCAGCAGGCTTTGTTGGCGCTGCTCGGTGCAAGCAGCAGCCTGCAAGTACAGTTGTGCGGTGGGTTGACGGCCTACTATTGTGTGGATGCGCTGCCCGACGGGAGCCGGGAGTGGCAGAGAGCCCAGCCGCTCGACCAAGGTGCGCTGGTGTTGCTCTAGCATTGGGCTGGAAGTGGGCGGGGCTTGTAGCAACAGATGCAATTGGGCCGGTGTCCAATCGTGGGCTTCTACCGGGCCACACAAGCCTTGCTGGCTGTCTAAATACAAAGGGGGCTGATTGGCGCACAGTTGCAAACCTGCTGCGAGTTGTGCCTGCAGTTGCCAATAGGGTGCTGCCGGCTGGCCTGCCGATAGCGCCTCTGCCTTGGGCACTTGCTGCTGCCAATGCCATGCCAAGGCGTGGGGCGCACCCCATTGCAGAGCCATGCCCGGTTGACCATCGGCTTGGGCCGCAAACAGCCGACCTGTGTTGGCGGCTGTTTGCAACAACATATGCACCATCGGGCCCTGCAAAATAACTGCGCCTTGCTGTACCACATGGCGCACAGAGGCAGCCACTGGCAATTGGCACATGCTGCGCAACAACTCTACCGCCATGCGGTCGCTGTCACTGGCTTGGGCATAAACCGCTGTATCGGGCAGCGGAATCTGCGGAACAAGCTGCGGTTTGGCCCAGCCCCCGGTTTTTTTAGGGTAAGAATGCGCCAACTGCAACACCAGCAGGGGCCAGGGTTGGGTAGGTAAAAAAGAAGACCAAACCTGCGCCGGTGCTACCTCCACCAATGAGAGCAAGTACAAAAAATGCACTTCACGCTGCTGGCGTTTGCTTTGCAGACCCGCTGTGCCGCTCTCCGCCGGGGCAGCACTGTAGTCTGACCCTAAGCTGTGCAACCAGTGCAGCCATAGCCTGTCTGTGGCTTCTTGCGCAGCTTGAACAGCTGCTTGCCGTTGGCGCTGTTGCTCCGCCTGACGCTGGGCACTGGCTTGTCGGGCCTGCTCTAGGCGCTCAGCCTGCGATAGCTCCAGATGGTGCGCTTGCGTCGAGGGCAAATCCAAAGCCGGAAAGAGCACGCGTCCGTGTTCTGCTACGTGCAGCAGCAGGGCTACCGCATGTTTACACTGCAAGCCCACAGGACAACTGCATTCGGCACGCCACTGGCTGGGCAAGCCTGTCATATCGGCCTGAACTTCAATCGCCAATTGGTAGGGTGCCTCGGCCGTGCCTTGCACCTCGCCAAAAATTTGCCAATGCTCATCCAAGGGTTCAATGTCAAAATCGACCACAGCCCCTTGGTGGAACAAACGCTGCCCGCGCTCCCAAGTGGCGGTGTTGACACCGTCTTGAATGACCTGCAGAGGAATCCACAGATCCAGCGGAGGTGTTTTAACCGAACGCTTACCCGACGACATAAAGCGGCATCATTCGAGCAAATGGATGGCTTAACCGGGCACTATGCACCTTGGCCAGCACAAATACGGGCCCACAAGGCTTGCGCTTCGGCAGGAATGGCCGTACTCCTGGAGGGGGTGGGAAAGTGGGTCAATAGGCGCGCCAAGACCCCAGCCTGGGGTGGCAAAGGGCCACAGAAACACACCTGCTGCCCATCGTGCAGCAACAAAGTTGGAAAGGTTTCAATGTCCCAATCCCCCAGCAATTCAGCGTGCTCTTCTATATCCAGCCAGACAAATTGCATGTCTGCATGCTGTGCTGCGCTGCTCTCAAACACTTCGCGGTAGGCATCACAGGTGCGGCACCAAGCGGCACACAGGCATACCACCCAAGGTGTAGTAGCAGATAAAACGGACGGAGCGGTTGGAGCAGAAGTGGACACAGGCACAAAAAGCAAAAACAGGAGCAGCGATGCCGATTGTGCCTTACGCCCGACTTCTACCCAGTGTTGCCAGCGACGGCAACACCCATTCACCAAGTCGGGTTTAGGCTGCTTTACAGCACGCCTTGGCCCAGCATGGCATCGGCCACCTTAACAAAGCCAGCCACGTTGGCACCGTCGATGTAGCTCACGCTGCCATCGGCACGCTTGCCATATTGCAGGCAAGCCACATGGATGCCCTTCATGATACCCAGCAGACGGGCATCCACTTCTTCACGCGTCCAGTTCAGGCGCAGGGCGTTTTGGCTCATCTCCAAGCCCGAAGTGGCTACGCCACCGGCATTAGAAGCCTTACCGGGTGCGTACAGCACGCCAGCCGCCTCGAAAGCCTTGGCGGCCTCGATGGTGGAGGGCATGTTGGCCCCTTCGGCCACGCACATCACGCCATTGGCGATCAGGGTCTTGGCATCGGCTTCGTCCAACTCGTTTTGGGTGGCGCAAGGCAGAGCCACATCGACCTTGACACCCCAAGGACGCACGCCGGGCAGGAATTCAGCGCCCACCTTGGCAGCATAGTCGCTCACGCGGCCATACTGGTTGTTCTTGATGTCCATCAGGATTGCCAGCTTCTCGGGCGTGAAGCCTGCTTGATCGACCACAGTACCGCTGGAATCGGACACAGTGATGACCTTGGCACCGAGTTGCATGGCTTTTTCGACCGCGTATTGGGCCACGTTACCAGAACCGGACACCGACACGGTCAGGCCCGCAAACGACTTGCCACGGGTTTTGAGCATTTCGTCAGCAAAGTACACCGTGCCATAGCCGGTGGCTTCGGGGCGAATGAGCGAACCGCCAAAGCTCAAGCCCTTGCCCGTGAACACGCAATCGGCGCGGTTGGACAGCTTTTTGTACATACCGGCGATAAAGCCCACTTCGCGGCCACCCACGCCAATGTCACCCGCAGGCACATCGGTATCCGCACCCACATGGCGGAACAACTCGGAAGCAAAGGCTTGGCAGAAACGCATGATTTCGCCTTGGCTCTTGCCCTTGGGGTCAAAGTCGGAGCCACCCTTGCCACCACCCATGGGCAGGGTGGTCAAGGCGTTTTTGAAGGTTTGCTCAAACGCCAAGAACTTCAACACCGACAGGTTGACCGAGGGATGGAAACGCAGGCCGCCCTTGTAGGGGCCAATCGCCATGTTGTGCTGGATGCGGTAGCCCTTGTTGACTTGCACTTGGCCTTGGTCGTCCACCCAGCTGACGCGGAACATGATGACGCGCTCAGGCTCGACCAAACGCTCCAGCAAACCGAACTCGGCGTACTTGGGGTTTTTCTCAATGAAGGGCCACAGGCTTTCCATGACCTCGGTCACGGCTTGCAAGAATTCGGGCTGGCCGGGGTTGCGCTGGGCGACTTGTTCAAGGAATTGGCCGACGGACTGGTACTTCATGTCAAAAAACCTTTGTGTGAAAAAGAACGTTGCTTCATTAAAGCGCAACATTATGTCAAAAAGTTATGTCCAAATGCACCAAAACAATGCAAGAACCCCATTTTTGTGCATAGATTCACCTGTTTTGTGCATTCAATGCCCTGTTGCATGGGGCAAAGACCAAAGTTGGTGCGCGTCCAGCTGCCAACGGGCTTGCGCTTGGGCCGCATCCAAGGCGGCTGCATCGGCAGCAAGCAGCGCCTCCAGTGCCGTGCGCTGGGCCAGCAGCACCTCGTTGAGTGAACTTTCACCCAGTTCGTAAGCCCTGGCTTGCAGGGCGGCACTGCGCTGCGTGGGCTGCAGGGCTTGCTGCAACTGTTGCTGATTTTTTTGGCTTTGCGCGACCGCACTGGCCACCTGCCAAGCTTCGGCCTCTACCCGCTGGCGGGTGCGCTGGTACTCATGCTCGGCCATATTGGCCTGCGCCAAGGCGGCTTGGTAGTCGGCTTGGCGACCTGCACGCCCCAAGGGCAGTGAGACAAACACGCCCCAGATGCGCTCTTGGCCTCCACGTTCACGCGCCGAGCGCAAACCCACGGTCGGGTCGGCCTGTTGCTCTAGGCCCGCGCGGCGCGCTTGCTGCTGGGCTTGTTGCAGCTTGGCTGCGGCCAGTTCCAACTCGTGGTTATCGGCCAGCAGTTGCTCGACCAAACTAGCCACGGCAGTTTCCGGGGCCGTGCTACTGCTGGGCAGTGGTGTGGTGCTTGTCGGCAGCACTTCCGCAGGCCGGGGCAGACCCGGATACAGGCGTTGCAGGGCTTGCACGCGGTTCTCAGCCTGCATACGGGCGCGCAAGGCCAAGGCTTGAATGCGCGCCTGTTCGGCTTGGGCGGCTTGTAACTCCAACTGGGCGGCCTCGCCTGCTTGTACACGGCGCTGTGTCTGCTGGCGTTGTTGGCTGACCAACTCACTTTGCGCTTGCAGCAAATCGGCATTGCGTAGCTCGCGCAGGGTATCGAACCACTGGTTCAGTAACTCGCGCGCCGCCTCGTGCCACGCGTCGGCATGGGTCAACTGGCCCAGCGTTTGCTCGGTGGCCGCCAGTTGTTGGTCGGCAGCGATTTTGCTCGGCCAGCGCACCGGGGTTTCTAGGCTGATTTCTGGCTCCGTAAAGCGCTGACCGCTGGCGGTATCGTTGCGTCGGTTCAGAGTGAGTTGGGCAGACCACTCGTGCGGCCCAGCTTGTAGGCGCTGGCCGCGGGCTTGCGCCAAGGGCAGCCCGGCTTGGGCCGCTTGCACCACCGGCAATTGTTGCAAGACCTGCATCACCTGCGGGCTGGAGGGCAATAAATCGGGCACGGTTTGCGCCCAGCCGCTGCCCACGGCGCTCAAGCACAACACGCCCGCACTCCAACGCCCGTAGCGTGCCAAAGGTTGTAAAAAATGCCGGATCATGCCGATACCCCCAAGCGTCCAAAGGCCAACAGCGGCACGACCCAGTAAGCAATTTGCGGACTGGGCAGTTGCTGGCGCAAAATGGACAGCAAAGTGGGCAATTGTGCTTGTGTCAATGCCACTTGCACCATGGTGCGCCGCGCCCGGCCTTGCACCTGCTCCATGCCCGAGGCCAAGGCAACATTTCGGCCCACGCCTTGGCCGTGTAGCACGGTAAAGCCCGGTGCCATGTCGGGGTGACTGAGCAGCAAATCCAGCATCTCTTCTTCTAACGAGGGCGGCAGCGCCAGCGTCAACAGGCAATCGGGTGGGTTGGTAGTAGTAAATAGGCTCATGCGGCCACCTTCACAACAGGAAGAGAAAAACGACGGTACAAAATCGGCAGCAATACCAACGTAAGCAAGGTCGAGCTGACCAAACCGCCAATCACAACGATGGCCAATGGGCGTTGAATTTCTGAGCCGGGGCCAGTGGCCAACAGCAGCGGAATCAACCCCAACGCCGTGATGCTGGCCGTCATCAGTACCGGACGCAGACGGCGCACTGCGCCTTGGCGCACCACCTCGTGCATGGGCAAACCACGGGCTGCCAGTTGGTTAAAGCAAGTGACCAACACCAGACCATTGAGCACCGCAATCCCCATCAGAGCGATAAAGCCCACCGAGGCTGGCACAGACAGGTATTCCCCCGACACCGCCAGCGCCACGACCCCGCCCATCAGCGCCAGCGGGATATTGGCAAATACCAAAATGGCTTGGCGCAAACTGCCCAAGGTGGCAAACAGCACCCCGACAATCAAGGCCAGCGCCAGCGGCACGACCAAAGACAGGCGCGCAGCGGCACGTTGTTGGTTCTCAAACTGGCCGCCCCACGCCAAGCTGTAACCGGCGGGCAACTTGATTTTTTGCGCCACGGCGGCTTGGGCCTCGGCCACAAAGCCGACCAAATCACGCCCACGCACATTGGCACGCACCACGGCCATGCGCGAAGATTGCTCACGCTCAATCTTGACCGGGCCATCAGTGACATCCAAGCTGGCCAACTCACTCAAGGCCACCACCTGCCCATCCGGGGTGGGCAGGCGCAATTGGGCAAATTGCTCGGGCGATAGGCGCAGCTGCTCACTGCCACGCACCACCAAAGGCACGCGGCGGCCTTCTTGCATCACCGTACCCACGCGCTGGCCTTCGACCAAGGCGCGCAGGTCATTTTGGATTTGCTCTACCGTCATGCCCAAACGGCCAGCGGCCATGCGGTCGATCTCGATGCGGAAATACTGCACACCGCCGTTTTGCGCCGTGAGTACATCCTCACTGCCCGCTAAGGATTGCAATACCGCCACGATTTCGCCCGCCAAACGGGACAGCTCGTTTGGGTTAGCACCAAACACCTTGACAGCCAAATCGCCCCGCACGCCCGAGAGCATTTCGGAAGTGCGCATCTCAATCGGCTGGGTGAAACTCAGGTTAATACCCGGAATATCTGCCGCAGCGTGCCGAATCGCATCGATCAGTTCGGCCTTGGTTTTAAAACGCCATTGCTCATGCGGTTGCAACACCAAGAAGCTGTCGGTTTCATTCAGGCCCATCGGGTCTAAGCCCAGCTCATCCGAACCGACCCGCGCCACAATGCTTTTGACTTCAGGCACCGCCTCTAAGATGCGCCGCTGCAAGGCTTGGTCGGTGGCTGCCGATTGATCGAGGTGAATCGATGGCAGCTTTTCGACTTGCATGATGATGTCGCCCTCGTCCAGCGAAGGCATGAAAGACTTACCAATCCATGGGAACAGGGCCAAGGTGGCCGCCAGCGCCAGCAACGACAGCACCAGCACCGTGCGCGAATGGCGTAACGCGGCATCCAACAACGGCGTATAAGCGGCCTCCAGCTTGCGCACCAACCACGGCGGGCCGTGGTGTTCGCTACTCAGCATCAGCGAAGCCAGCACCGGAATCACCGTCAGCGACAACAGCAAGGAAGCGCCGAGCGCAAACACAATCGTCAAAGCTACTGGGCCAAACAATTTGCCCTCTAAGCCTTGCAACGTGAGCAGCGGCAAAAACACAATCATGATGATAGCGACACCGGCCCCAACCGGCGTAGCCACTTCTTGCGTGGCCCGGTACATGCTGTGCAGACGCGATAGGCCCGGTTCGGCTTGGCGGGCCTCAATGTTTTCGACCACCACCACCGCCGCATCGACCAACATGCCAATCGCAATGGCCAAACCACCCAGCGACATCAAATTGGCCGATAAGCCCCACTGGTGCATCAGCACAAAAGTGGCCAAAGCCGAGAGCGGCAAAATCAAAGCCACCACCAAGGCGGCGCGCAAGTTGCCCAAAAACAGCAGCAGCAACACCAGCACCAGCACAATGGCTTCCATCAGGGCTTTGCTGACGGTGTTGACGGCGCGCTCGACCAAGCTGCCGCGGTCATAGAAGGGAACAATTTTTAACCCAGCGGGCAGGGTGGCTTCAATTTCAGCCAGTCTGGCCTTGACATCGTGCACCAGCTTTTGTGCGTTGGCACCACGCAGGCCCAATACCAAGCCCTCTACCGCTTCACCCTTGCCATCTTGCGTCACGCTGCCATAGCGCGTCAGTGCGCCCAATTGCACGGTGGCGACATCACCCACCCGCACGGCCAGCCCTTTGCGCTGCAAGACTGCAATGTTGCGTACATCGTCCAAGGTACGGATACTGCCATCGCTGCGCACCAAGAGCGACTCTTCGCCACTGGACAGGCGGCCCGCGCCATCGTTGCGGTTGTTGGCCGCCAAGGCATCTTGCAATTGCTGCAGCGATACCTGCCGCGCTGCCAAAGCGGCGACATCGGGCACCACTTCAAAGGTTTGCACCAAGCCGCCCAAGGTATTGACATCGGCTACCCCAGCAATGCCACGCAAGCGCGGGCGGATAATGGTGTCGAGAATTTGGCGCTTTTGTGCCAAACTGGCCTCACCCTCCACGGTGAACATGAACATTTCACCCAGTGGGGTGGTAATAGGGGCCAAGCCGCCCGACAGACCCGCGGGCAAATCGCCCATCACGCCACTGAGGCGCTCGCTCACCTGCTGGCGCGCCCAGTAAATATCCGTGCCATCGGCAAAATCGAGCGTAATGTCGGCAATCGCGTATTTGCTTTGCGAGCGCAACATCACCTGGTGCGGAATCCCCAGCAGCTCCTGCTCAATCGGGGTCACAATGCGGGCCTCGACCTCTGCCGGGGTCATGCCGGGGGCTTTCAGGATGATTTTGACTTGCGTGGTAGAAACGTCGGGGAAGGCATCAATCGGCAGCTCACGCAGCGCCAACACGCCCGCTGCCAACAGCGCCAGCGCCAACAACATCGTCAGAAGCCGTTGCGACAGAGAAAAAGCGATCAAACGAGACAGCATTTATTCTGCCCCGCTGCCAATGCCTTGCCACGCCGCCTTCAGGGCTGCCGTGCCATGCAACACAATGGTTTCGCCCCCTTGCAGGCCACTGCGCACACGCAAAATCTGGCCGCTTTCTTCGGCCAACTCGACCGGCGTGGGGACAAAGCCCTTGGCGGTTTTGACAAACACATAGGCTTTGCCCGCATGGCGCACCACCGATTGGGCCGGAATACCCAAACCGCCTTCTGCCGCCGTCCCAGCCGGGGGAATCACGGTGGCCTGCACAAATTGGTTCACACGCAGGCAGTCTTCTGCGGCGGCAAAGGCGGCACGCAATTGCACCGATTGGTTATCGGCACTGACTTGGGGCACGATGGCCGTTAAACGGGCAGGGGCTTTGCAACCTTGTACGGCCAACCAAACTCCGACGCGCAAATTGGCGGCCTGTTCTGGCGTGGCCTGCAAGGCAATCGCCAGTTGGCCGCCGCGGGCAAGCTTGGCAATCGGTTGACCCGCTTCTAATTTTTGGCCGGGGGTGGCACTGACCTCTAACACCGTACCACTGGCACTGGCACGCACGGTGAGCACCGGCTGAAGCTGAGCACTGGCGCTTTGCACCCCGACCATGTTCAGCATTTGGCGGCGCTCGTGCAGTGCCAATTGGGCTAATTCGTGCTGGGTACGGCTCTCTTGCACGCGCAGGCCCGCAATGATGCCTTCGGCATACAGTTTTTCGTCGCGTTCTAGCTTGCTGGCCGCTAGGCGGGCTTGGGCTTGGGCTTGTAACAACTCGCGCTGCCAAGTCACCAGCTCGGTGCTGCGCAGTTGGGCCACCGGCTGGCCCGCCTTGACGCGCTGGCCCGGACTCACCAAGATTTGTTGCACGACACCAACCAAGGGGGTGCTGAGCAACTCGGTCGCTTGGGCGGGTAACTCTACCGTGCCTTGCAAGACCAACCCAGCCCCCGGACTGGCCCCGCTGCTGGTGACGACGTGGGTGGTCAGCCCCGCGGCTTGAATTTGTGCGGCAGACCAGGCCAGCACAGGTTCTGCGGCATGCGCCGGAGAGGAAACAACAACCAGGGAACAAGCCAAGGCAGCCACAGCGCACAGGCTACGCCGTGCAGCATCTGACAGCAAATAAGGGGGCATAAGAAAAAAAGCGCGCCCTATGGCACGCGCAAGAGCGATATGGAATCCCTACCATATCAACCTAATCTTAATGCTGCATGAACACGCGCCCCACCTACGGCTGTTTGTTAGCGGCCGCGCAAAAACAGGGCATCCAACTCTTGCAAACTGAGCTGGTGCCAAGTAGGCCGACCGTGGTTGCACTGGTCAGCGCGCTCGGTGCTTTCCATCTGGCGCAACAGGGCGTTCATTTCATCCAAGCTCAGGGTACGGTTGGCCCGCACGGCCCCGTGGCAGGCCATACTGGCCAAGATATCGTTGCGCGCCCGCTCTAGCACGGTGCTGGCATCGTGGCTGGCCAACTCGGCCAACACGGTACGTGCCAACGCTACCGCATCGCCCTGCGCCAGCACCGCCGGTACGGAGCGCACTGCCAAGGTCTTGGCCGAAAACGCGGTAATTTCCAATCCAAGCTCGGCCAAGGTGTTGGCGTGGTCTTCGGCGGTCGCCAACTCTTGCGGGGTGGCGGCAAAAGTGGCTGGAATCAACAGGGCTTGGCCGACCAAGGGGCCCGCGTGCGCGGCTTGGGCTTTCAGGCGCTCATACACAATGCGTTCATGGGCAGCGTGCATGTCTACCAGCACCAAACCAACCTCGTTTTGCGCCAAGATGTAAATGCCGTGCAATTGGGCCAACGCTCGCCCCAAAGGCCAAATGGGAGCACTCGTGCTAGTGGCAGGAGGATGGCTGTGGGCCGGGGCCGCTGGCATGGTGGCGACGGTAGGCAAAGATGTTGGCGGAGGTGGTGGCGTGAGACCCGTCCCGGTGGTACGCGCGGGTACGGGAGCCGCTGGAGCTGGCCCCCACAGGCGTTGCAAATCTTGTACCTGCAACGGGTGGCCCGCGCGTTCTTCTAGCGGTATCCGGGCTTGCCGCGCTGGGGCGGGTATGGCGGTGGCGGTTGCCGCACTGGCCAGCGGTAGCGCAGCAGTGGATGCTGTGGCTGAGACAGGCGGGGTGGCAGCTTGACCTGCACGCGGAGCAGCCAAAGCCTGCTCTACCGCATGGCGCACCGCCTGGTGTACGGCCCCGCTGTTGCGAAAGCGCACTTCTATTTTGGTGGGGTGGACATTCACATCCACCTGTGCCGGATCAATGTCCAGATACAAGGCATAGGCCGGCTGGCGCTGGCCGTGCAACACATCGTCGTAGGCACTGCGCACCGCATGGGCCATCACCTTGTCACGCACAAAGCGCCCATTCACATAGAGAAACTGCTGGTCACCCCGTGGGCGTGCCGTATCGGGCAACCCCACGCGCCCCGTGATGCTGAGTTGGCCTTCGCTGTGCTGCACGGCCAATGAGGTTTCTACCCACTCTTGCTGCAACACATCGGCCAAACGGCGGGCCAAGGCATCCTGGCCTTCTTGGCCCGGCACCAAGGTAGCGCGCCATTGTTCTTGCAACTTGCCCTCGTGCCAAATGGCAAACCCTACATCGGGCCGGGCTAGCGCTTGGCGGCGCACGGCTTCCAAGCAGTGGGCCAATTCGGTGGCATTGGATTTGAGAAACTTGCGCCGTGCCGGGGTAGAGTAAAACAGCTCTTTCACCTCTACCGTGGTGCCTATACTGCGCGATGCCGGACGCAACTCCCCCGTGCGCGCATCCAATAAAAAGGCGCTGTCTTGTCCGGCGGGGCGCGAGAGCAAGGTCGCATCCGACACAGCGGCAATCGCGGCCAAGGCTTCACCGCGAAAGCCCATCGTCGCTACGGTTTCTAAATCGTGCAGGCTGGCAATTTTGCTGGTGGCATGGCGGCGCAAAGCCAACGCCAGTTCCGCCTGTGGAATGCCACAGCCATTGTCTTCTACCGTGATCAGGCGCACACCACCGGCCAACAAGCGCACGGTGATTTGTGTCGTGCCCGCATCCAAGGCATTGTCGAGCAACTCGCGCAGCACGGAAGCCGGGCGCTCTACCACTTCGCCTGCGGCGATTTGGCTAATCAGTTCATCGGGCAACTCGCGAATCGGGCGCGCGCCCTGCGCTGGCAAAGAAGATGGGGTGGGGTGGGAGGCAGTAGGGGCATTCACCGCACCGATTGTAGGCATAGCGATAATCACCCGCTACCGACCGGAACCCCATTTCATGGAAGCTATTTCTTTTCTTTTGGATTTCATCCTGCATGTGGACATGCACATCCAAGCCTTTGTGCTGACGTATGGAGCTTGGGTGTATGCACTGCTATTTTTGATAGTGTTTGTCGAAACCGGCGTGGTGGTGATGCCGTTCTTGCCGGGCGACTCGCTGCTGTTTATTGTCGGCGCTTTGTGCGGCGTGGGCATGATGGAACTGACCCCGGCCTGTGCAGTGCTGCTCACCGCAGCCGTTTTAGGGGATCAGTGCAATTACATGATAGGGCGCTACTTTGGCCCCAAAGTGTTCCAGTGGGAAAACTCGCGCTGGTTTAACCGCCGCGCTTTTGACCAAGCCCATGCTTTTTACGAACGCTACGGTGGCATCACGATTGTGCTGGCGCGCTTTATGCCGTTTATCCGCACCTTTGCGCCATTTGTCGCCGGGGTAGCAGCAATGGATCGGCGCAAATTCACGGCGTTCAATGTGCTCGGGGCCCTGATTTGGGTACTGGGCCTTTGCACAGCAGGTTATTTCTTTGGCAACTTGCCTTGGGTACAAGCCAATTTAGAAAAAATCATCTGGGGACTGATTTTGGTGCCCGGCTTGATCGCCATGGTAGGCGCTTGGCGCGGTAGCCGCAACAGCGCTGTGCCAGGCAATGCGGTGTAAGGCGTAAGGCAGCCATGCTGTCACAACCCTCTATTGTGGTCTTGGGCACCGGCGGCACCATTGCCGGTGTTGCCCCTTCTGCCCATGACAACCTAGGCTACCAAGCAGCGCAACAGCCGATACAGACACTGTTGCAAGGTTTAGGGGCAGCTGTTCTGCCAACCGGCACCGCTCTGCTGGCTGAACAAGTGGCCCAAATTGACAGCAAAGACATGGATTTTGCGGTCTGGCAGACCTTGGCACAGCGCTGCCAACATTATTTACAACAACCGCAGGTGCACGGCATCGTCATCACCCACGGTACCGATACGCTCGAAGAAACCGCTTGGTTTTTGCACCTCGCATTGGCGGCCCACAAGCCCATCGTCTTGACCTGTGCCATGCGCCCCGCCACAGCCTTGTTTGCCGATGGCCCACAAAACCTGCGCGATGCCTTGGCTGTGGCCGTACAGCCGGGCGCACAAGGTGTGCTGGTGGTATGTGCCGGGCGCATCCACACAGCACAACGGGTACAGAAAGTGCATCCTTACCGGCTCGATGCCTTCGACTCGGGCGATGCTGGGCCACAGGGTTGGGTCGAAGAAGGCCGGGTGCGCTTGGCGCAGCCGTGGCCCTTAGCCACCCCGACCAGCGCTCAAGACCTAGCGCACGTTCTGCAGCCCGATACCGAGTGGCCTAGGGTAGAAATCGTGTTGAGCCATGTCGGGGCCAGCGCGGCCACGGTAGACGCTTTGCGCGCCAGTGGCGTGCAAGGTTTGGTTATCGCTGCCACCGGCAATGGCAGCATCCACCAAGCCTTGGTTCCGGCGTTAGCACGGGCCCAAGCCGCGGACATCACCCTGCTGGTAGCCAGCCGTTGCCCGTGGGGTGCATTGGTTGGTCACCCAGAACAACCACCGCCTTGGCCCTGGGCGGTTGGTTTAAGTCCCGTGAAAGCACGTATCAGCCTGCTATGGCAACTGCTCTGCCAACGCAGCAAGTAAAACGCCCCACCAGAAGCGGGGCGTGGTGCATGACGGCGCGGAGGCAGAATTAGCTAGCCAAGGCCTCAAAAGCGCGTGCAGTGATGTCTTCTACGCTGCCAGTGCCGCTGATGGCGCGATACTTGGGCGCAGCTGTTGGCTCTTGAGCGGCCCATTGGCTGTAATAGTCCACCAACGGACGGGTTTGGGCGCTGTACACATCCAAACGCTTCTTTACGGTTTCTTCTTTGTCGTCTTCGCGCTGCACCAGTGGCTCACCGGTCACATCGTCCACGCCTTCTACCTTGGGTGGGTTGAACTTGACGTGATAAGTACGGCCCGAAGCGGGGTGCGAACGGCGACCGCTCATGCGCTCAATGATGGCATCAAAGGGCACGTCAATTTCCAGCACATAGTCCAGTTTGACACCAGCGGCCTTCATGGCATCGGCTTGCGGAATGGTGCGCGGGAAGCCATCGAACAAGAAACCGTTGGCACAATCGGGCTGGGCGATGCGTTCTTTGACCAAGTTGATGATCAAATCATCACTGACCAAGCCCCCAGCATCCATCACGGCCTTGGCCTGCATACCCAGCGGAGTACCCGCCTTGACCGCAGCGCGCAACATGTCACCCGTAGAAATTTGCGGGATGCCATATTTTTGGCAGATAAAGGTAGCTTGTGTGCCTTTTCCGGCACCAGGTGCGCCCAACAAAATGAGTCTCATGGATAGTCCTCTGGATGTAAAAACGGGGCGGCCACTGACCGAAAGATTCCGGGCGTGGCGCTCTTGTTGACCGGCAAGGATAGCATGCGAGGCCAGTATTGGAACTTACGCGAACAAAGCGCGTACCCGTGCCAAGTCTTCCGGGGTATCGACACCGGGGCCGGGCGCATGCGCGGCCACATGCACCGCAATGCGGTGTCCATGCCACAGGGCGCGCAATTGCTCTAGGGCCTCTAGCGCCTCGGTCGGGGCGGGGGTCAATTGGGGGAACTGACGCAAAAATCCAGCCCGGTAGCTGTACAAACCGATGTGGCGCAACGGGGCAAAACCGTTCAAAGCAAGCACCTGGGGCTGTGCTTGGGCGGCACTGCCATCCCACCACCGGCTACCCACAGTATCGCGCGCATAGGGAATCGGAGCCCGGCTAAAGTATTGCGCCATGCCACGCGCATCCAGCACCACTTTGACCACGTTCGGGTTTTGGTAGTCAGCCAAGCTATCGATAGCATGGGCGGCCGTACCCATGCTGGCTTCGGGGTGCAGGTGCAACAGTTCGGCCACCGCAGCAATCAACCGTGGGTCGATCAAAGGCTCATCGCCCTGCACGTTCACCACAATCTCCTCCCCCGACAGCCCTAACAGGGCGCAGGCTTCCGCCAAGCGGTCACTGCCATTGGCATGGTCGGCACGGGTCAGCAACGATGCAATGCCGTGGTCGGCACAGGCCTGTTGAATACGGACATCGTCGGTAGCCACCACCGTGCGCAGCGCACCACTTTGCGCAGCCCGTTGGGCGACACGCACGACCATCGGCAGGCCCGCAATATCGGCCAATGGCTTGTCTGGCAAGCGGCTAGATGCCATGCGTGCCGGAATCAGCACCGTAAAGGCAGCAGGGGTAGCGGTCATGCAGCGTTAGCCCAGTGTTCGATTTCGTCGTCTGTGAGCGGACGTGCCTCGTCTTCTAGCAACACCGGAATGCCATCGCGCACCGGGTAGGCCAAACGCGCGCTGCGCGAGACCAGCTCTTGGTATTCACGGTCGTAAATTAACGGGCCTTTGGTCACAGGGCAGACCAGCAGTTCAAGCAGTTTCGGATCCATAGCGGGCAGGGCTGAATGTCAAAGAGAAGTGTCCGATGATAGTGGGCGTACCAAACAAGCATCGAGGGTAGCAAAAAAACCGGGGGCCAACTGCACCTGCAAAGGTACAGCTAAGGCGTGCGGATGGTAGCGCCAGAGTTTGGCTGCGTCTTTTTCGGTACACAGCAAAACTTGGCCGGGCAGGGCCGGACTGGGCCAATCGGCAAAGCTGAAATGGTCTGGCAAGGCCACCGTGTGCGCCAAAGATAAGCCTTGTGCTACCAGCATGGCAAAAAAGCGCTCGGGCCGGGCAATCGCGGCCACCGCCACCAAGGCCTGCCCTTGCAAATCGGACAAGGCCACCGTCGTGCCATCAGCACGCACCGCCCAAGGGGCCAATTGACGCTGTAAGGCAAAACTGGGAGCAGGGCAGGGTGTGGGGGCCGCCGTACCTGCATACACCACCAAATTGACGGGGCGCGGCCAAGCCTCGCGCAGCGGGCCAGCGGGTAACAACCAGCCATTGCCCAGCCCTTCTTCGTTGAAGACACAAATTTCTACATCGCGTGCCAAGGCCCAATGTTGCAACCCATCATCGCAGACCAGAATATCGACTTCTGGGTGCTGTGCCCGCAGGTGGCGTGCCGCCACGATGCGCTGGCGCGCCACCGCTACCGGCACTTGGCAAGCGCGGGCAATCAGCAGGGGTTCATCACCCACCTCTTGCGGATGGCTATCTGGCTGCACCAAGCGGCAATCGGCACTTTGACGACCATAACCGCGCGAGACCACCCCCGGCTGCCAGCCTTGGGCCTGCAAATGGCGCACCACCGCCAGCACGATGGGGGTTTTTCCTGCACCGCCCACAATCACATTGCCGACCACCACCACCGGCACGCCCGGATGCTGCACTTTACGCCAGCCGTGACGGTACAACCAGCGCTGCCCACTGGCCAGCAGGCGATACAGTTGCGACAGGGGCCACAAGAGCCGTGCCCCGAGGTTACGGCGCTGCCACAGCTGCCGAAATGCGGCCTCAGACATGCCCGCCAAGGTGCGCTGCTTTAGCGACTACCGGTGCCTGCACTGGCCGAGGATTGGGTGGCAAAGGTAATTTGGGTCAAGCCCACCCGACGGGCTGCCTCCATCACAGTAATCACCGATTGGTGGGGCGCTGTGGCATCGGCACTGATGACAATAATGCTGCCAGATTGGTTTTTGCTGGCCTCGCGCAGGGCGTTGGCTACAGGGTCAATACCTTTGCCAGCAATGGTGGTTTTGTTCACCGCATAACGCCCATCCGCCGCCACCGCCACAATGATCTCTTTAGGGCGATCGCGCAACTGCTCAGTGTCGGCCACTGGCAGGGTCAGTTGCATTTCAGTGAACTTGCTGTAGGTGGTGGTCAGCATCAAAAAGATGAGAATCACCAACAGCACATCGATGAACGGGATCAGGTTGATCTCCGGCTCTTCTTTTTGGCGGGGGCGGAAGTTCATTTACGCAGTTGCAACAGGTGGCGCACAAATTGGTCGGCCGATAACTCTAGCGTGAGCAAGTAGGCATCGACACAGGCACGAAAATAACGCCAGAAAATCAATGCTGGAATCGCCACCATCAGGCCAAATGCGGTGTTGTACAAAGCCACCGAGATCCCGTGTGCCAATTGCGCCGGGTTGCCACCCCCCATAGCTTGGCCCAAACCGCCAGCACCCACTTGGGCCCCAAAAATCTCAATCATGCCAATGACCGTGCCCAACAAGCCCAGCAGGGGCGCAGCCGAAGCAATGGTGGCCAAGGCTGTGAGGTATTTTTCGAGCCGGTGGGCCACCGCGCGCCCCGTGCCTTCTACGGTGGCACGCAAATCAGCTTCGCTGCAGCGTGGGTTGGTGTTCAAGGCCTGCAAAGCGCTGGCCAGCACTTCGCCCAAGGCCGAATTCTGGGCCAATTGGGCCACGACATCGGGGCCAGGTACACCATTGCTAGATACGCTCATGGCTTCTTGCAGCAATTGGGGCGGCGTGATACGCACCGCACGCAAGGCAACAAAGCGTTCCAAAATGAGCGCCAGCGCCAGAACGGAGCAGGCTATAAGAGGCCAAATGGGCCAGCCTGCAGCTTGGATGATCGACAGCAAGGTTTTCTCTCCGCTGGGGTAAGGAAAGGGCGATTATCTCCCAGCTTGTCTGGGCCTATTCACCCATCCCGCCCTACAGCTGTATCCAATCGCAAGCAAAGGGCGAAAAAGCGCATTCAATACAAATCGCTATCAGCCAAGGTAAAGGCGTAATCTTGGTCGAGGTCTATGCCTGCTGGTAAAGCGCGATAACTGCGGTAAACCGCTTGCACCGGCAACGGTGCCTCTAGCGGAACAAAACCCCATCGGGCCAACCACGAATAGGCGGGGCAGGCTTTTCCTAAAAAGGTAGTTACCTGAGAGATACCACGCGCTTGTAGCCATTGGGTGATTTGGTTCCAAGCGTCACGGATGGCCTGGGGCTGCTCGGGCAGCATGATATCGACCAGTATCGCCTGCCCTGCTGCCGTGGGTGTCAGCACCACAAACCCTACCGGTGCATCGGACAACACCGACCACAGCGCAAAACGCCAATAGCAGCGGCCTTGGCGGTCATCAAAGCGCCAAGCCAAGAAAGCTTGGTCACGCACCAGTGCGGCTTTAATGCCCTGCCGACGCTCCACCCAAAAGTCATTCCAGCCCGCTTCCACAAAATCGGTACGAACTACTTGAACGGCATGGCCATATTCAGGCTGGTGTCCAACTGGCAATGTCAGCTGCCACCAACGTCCACCTTGGTACAAAGAACACAAACCCAACAAGTGCTCTAAACGTGCCCTTCTTTCCAGCCCAATGCCGACCGCAAGCGCTACAGCATTGGCATCGGCTGCGGTATGAAAAATTTGTTCTGCCAGCATCAAAGGCCCCTGCCGGGCCGTGCCAACACGCCCTCGCCAAAAGGGGTGGCTATAGTGGTCGCGCGCCAACAGCAGCGGCAACTCTTGTCCTTGTATCCAACAGCGGTGCACACTGGCCCCGACAAACGCAGCCACAGCCCCATCACTGGCTTGGCTGATAGCCGCTTGCCATCCACTGTGGCCGGGCAAATGCTGCTGGTAGCGCCATGCCCAAATCGCCGGTGCGCGGTGGTCTAGAAAGCTGTGCATGAACCCGGCTTGCACAGCGGGCCAATCGGCAGCGGTCATAGCGCGTGCAACGCCGTCTGCAAAAAGAAGCTCAGTCATGGTGCGGGATGGGTAGCAATGATGTGGGTGCCTGCATAGCGCATGTGGTAGTGCAGACGGTAGTTCTCTTGCAAGAAATCACCCCACTTGTCACGCAACAGTTGCAACTCGCGGTGCAGCTCTGCGTATTTGGCCTCGGAGTCAATGGCTCCACGGGTGCGCGATTCGCGATGGATGCAGCCAACATCGCTCGCCTGTACCACCCGCCATCCTAATTGGCGTACATGCAGGTTGAAATCGACATCGTTGAAAGACACGGCAAAGCGCTCATCAAAACCATTGCAAGCCTCAAAAACCGTGCGTCGGGTCAACAGACAAGCCCCCGTCACAGCGGATACGTTGCGTGGTATGTACAAGCCCTTGCCATCCGTCTCGTTAATCACATTGTGCGCGCCCCAAACACGGTCGGTCACCACGCCGTCATGCTGCAAGCCGCCCCCATCTTCTGGGGCATATTCCAGACGCGCCCCGACGATGCCAATCGCAGGGTCTAACGTCAAATAACGGGCCAACTGGGCCAAGGTGTCTGGTGCAATGAACTCTACATCGTCGTTCAAAAACAGCAGCCAAGGGGTATCCGCATGGCGTGCAGCCGCATTATTGAGCGCGGCCCAATTGAACGGTCGGTCATCGTCCAGTACCTGCCATCCCACTTTTTGCCGTGCCCAAGCCAACAAAGCCTGTGTTGCTTGGTCTTCAGCAGACACCCGGTTGCATACCAGCAACACACGCAGATCAGGGTAGTCTTGTTGCAACAACGATGTCAGGAGCCGTGCCAAATCCTCCGGATTGTGGTGGGTCAAGATCACAGCCGTCAGGGGCTGCAATGCGGCTTGCCACTGGTGGCGCAAACCTCCTCCTTGGGTAGCGACTTGGCTTTCTACCTGCAGTAGCCCACGCTGTTGCAAGTGGCTACTGACACTGCGGCAAGCGGCATCAAACACATATGGCTTGGCAGAAGCATCGTAGGCCACAGAGGTCTCGCTGGCGCGCCAGTCGTACAGCGGCAAGGCCACATGGCCCACCTGTAGCTGGGGGCGTGCTGCCAGCCTTAACCACAAATCCCAATCTTGGCTGCCATCAAATCCAGAACGCAAACCACCCACTTGCTGGAACACATCGGCGCGCACTGCCGTGAAATGGTTGATGTAATTGAGGTGCAACAGGGTTTCTGGGGCCCAAGTCGGCTTGTGGTAGGTGTGCAGCAGCACGCCATTGCGGTCGATCAGGCGACTGTCGGTGTAGAGGCATTCCAGGGCAGGCTGCGCCCGGATATGGGCCGCCATTTCCAGCAGGGCATCGGGGTCTAGGCGGTCATCGTGGTCTAAAAAGGCCAGCCAATCGGCATCGGCCAAAGCCAACGCGGTTTGGCTGGCCGCCACAATACCGCCACGCTCTGGACGGCGTTGGATACGCACACGGCCATCTTGGGCTGCCAACGCTTGCAAACGCTCTAGCAACGCCAACACAGGCGGATGCGTGCTGGCATCATCGGCAATACACAATTGCCAATGGGGGTAACTTTGTTGCAGCACCGAATGCACCGCTTCTGCCAAAAACTCAGGGGCAGGGTCGCACACGGGCAACACAATGGCAAAACAAGGGCCATCGGCAAAAGCCTGCCCAGCCAAGCGGCTGAGCTCTGAACTGGCTAGGGTGCCAGGGGCCAGCAAATCAGCCCAACGTTGCAAGCGTCCAATGGTGGATTGGGCTTGTTGCAGCGCTTGTTGCGTCCGTTGGGCCTGCGCTTCCTGCGCTTGCGCTTGGGTCTGGGCTTTGTCCTGCTCTAGCTCCAGAGCATGCACCAAATTGAACAGGTTATTCAGCCCTGTAGGTGTGATGCTTTGCACCAGCTTGCGCACCACCACCTGACCCCAAGCTGTATAGCCTTTGCGCTGATGCTGGGTTTGTAGATCAGCAGCTTCGCCGGGGCGAGGATACTGGCGGTATTCACAGACCACCTCTGGGACACGTCGGAAGGTGCTGCCTTGCAGCTCAGCACGGGCCAGAAAATCCCAATCCTCATAGGCCTCTAAGGTTTCGTCAAAACCAAGCTGTTGTGCCCAACGGATACGACAGAGGTAACTGTGCAGTGGAATATGGTTGCCGGCCAGCAAGCGCCCGGCGCGCCAATCTTTGCCTACCGCTGGGCCTACTTGGAGCACCTGTACCTGACCTTGTTGGTAGCTACAGGTGACCATTCGATAGTCCCCATAAGCCACATCGAGCCGTGGATCGGCCTCCAACTCGGTCAGCAACAAGGCCAAATGGTCGGGCAACCACACATCGTCTTGATCGAGAAAGGCCAAATACTTGCCTTGGGCTGCAGCCATCCCCGCATTCAGGTTGGCAGCACGGGAACCAGGCCCCTGCAATAGGCGTACCTGCAAAGTGGCAGGAAAGTTTTGTGGCTGCGCCGTCGCCGGGCCGTGCCACACCACAACAGCCTCTAGCTGTTCGTAACTTTGCTCGTTCAGGCTGTGCAGTGCTACGGACAACAGGACAGCATCGTCGGCGCGCACTACCACCGACACCAGAGGACGATTTTCAAAAAAATTCTGTGGGCTACCATCCCACGGATAACGCACATACGCCTCGCCATGCCCCGCCGCAATAGCCGCGCCCCGCAAGGTAGCCAAGCCGCGTGCGTGGGCCTGGTAATCGTATTGCGCTTGTTGCGAAACATGACAGGCTAAGGCCTGTAACTTGCGCTCTAAGGCTACAGGTTCGATGTGGTTCGGGTGGGGCAAGGGGCTGGTGGTTTCATAAAACCACAGCGTGCCCCCCCAGCGCCCAGTCAGTGCAGCCAGAGCACCACGCGTTAAACGCCGATGGTCTGGGTGCGCTTCTCCGGGGGCAGGCAAGGCAATATCCGTCGGGCGATACGCAGCCAGCAGCGCCTGATAACGTTGTTGCATCACGCTATCGAGCGGCAACGCACCATCGGCAGCAGCCCAACATTCGGCTGGTGGAGCTTGTAATATCTGCAAACCTGCTTGCAACTCTTGCAAGCGTTGCTGCGGGTTACCGCCCAAACCACCATCGGTGATCACTACCACCTTGACCATGCCCCCTTGGGCCAAGGTGTTCATGATCAGGCCCGCACATCCCAACAGCTCATCATCCGGGTGGGGTGCTAATACCAACAAACGCATACTCAGGCCTCGGTGGCAGGAAGAAGGGGATTGAGCGGTACCAAGCGCTGCAAACGTGCCCGTGCAGGGCTGTTCAACCATTCTGGCCGCAACAAGGCATAGCGCCATAAATCCATGCGCTGTCCGTCCGCACAGCGCAGTTCTTGGCGCAAAACCGCTTCTCGGGCGATACCCAAAGCCGCCAAAAACTCAATGGCGGCCGCATTCTGGGGAGAAACGCAAAACACCAACTTTTCAAATGCAAACCGCATAAAGGCCGCATCCAACAACCAGTGTATGGCCTCCAGTGCTGCGCGACTGCCTTGGCCTCGGAAAAACGCCACCGACACCTCGGCTTTCGCATTGTCAAAGTCCATGGCACTCATGGCCAAAAACCCGAAAGGAATGTTGCTGTGGCGGTGCAATACCACAGCCTCTCGTTCTATCGGGGGGTCTAGCTGCTCTAACCAGTGCAAACGCTGCACCCAATCTTGCACTGGGTGTGCCTGGTACACATAAGCTGGACGGTAGGCTGCCAAAGCGACAGCCACCTCTGGCTGTGGATAAAGCTGCAGTATGTCCGCACTCTGCAAAGCGCGAACGGTGCAAGACGCACCCTGATAGAAAGAGGAAGTCAAAAGGACTACGGCAATCTCAGAAACAATGCTGTCGCGTCTTAATAGGTACTGCAGGTACCCACACTGATCTGGTCTAGCTCGGAAACACGGGCATTGGCCCACATCGGGAACCCGTTTTGGAAGCTACCCGGAGGGAACACGAAGGTTTGCAAATAAAAGGAATTACCTGATGTCAAGGAGTAGCCTAATGTTGCCAAATTCAAAGGCACTGTCAGGGCCACCGTGCCATCTTGGGGTGCAGCGACAGCAGTGGCAATAGGCACTTGCAAGCCAGCCGTACCAATTTTTACTTTCGGGTTGAGCATCTCATTGCCCCCGATATTGGTGGAAGTGGCTACAAAAACCACCTCATCGTTTTTCAGCCCGGTCAGCACCAACGACAAAGTATTTGAAACGCCCATGTTGTCACACAAGGTGGCTGAACCATTGTAGGTACTGCTGCCCAAGTGATTGAGCTGCACTTTGTTAAGTACCGGCAGTTCCACTTGGGTCACCTGCGTGGTGACGATGTCGGTGTAGGCGGGGGTCAGGGCGTGGGCTTGCTGCATGAGCAAGGGCAAAGTAGCGGCTTTGCCTGTGAGCAGCAGGGTAGAAAACTTTTTCATGGCGCAATCCACTCTAGGTTGAGAAAAAGAAAGAGCCTGCTCAAACGCCCGAGTAAGCCCTGTGGTTTTGTGCCACTTTAACATCGGCAAGCCCAATAGCAAATTACTTTCTACAATGCGCTACCGCAGCTGCATGCCCTCGGGCTGTGTGGCGCTTTGTTTGAACCCTAGCTACGAAGGACCCACGATGGAACATACCCTGCCCCCGCTGCCCGGCGCTGTTGGGGCCCTGGCCCCCCACTACAGCCAAGAGACGCTGGAGTTCCACCACGGCAAGCACCACAATGCTTATGTGGTGAACCTGAACAACCTGCAAAAGGGCACTGAGTTTGAGTCCATGACTCTGGAAGAAATCATCAAGAAGTCTTCCGGCGGCATCTACAACAATGCGGCCCAAATTTGGAACCACACTTTCTTCTGGAACTGCATGGCCCCCAATGGTGGCGGCGAGCCCACAGGTGCTCTGGCCGATGCCATCAACGCCAAGTGGGGCAGCTACGCTGCATTCAAAGAAACTTTTGTCAAGTCGGCAGTGGGCAATTTTGGTTCGGGTTGGACGTGGCTGGTCAAGAAGGCCGATGGCTCGGTGGACATTGTGAACACTGGTGCCGCAGGCACTCCGCTGACCACCGAAGACAAAGCCCTGCTGACCGTAGACGTGTGGGAACACGCTTATTACATCGATTACCGCAATCTGCGTCCCAAGTTTGTAGAGACTTTCTTGGACAAGCTGGTGAACTGGAAGTTTGCTGAAGCCAACTTTGCTGGCTAAACCAAAGAACCTTTAAGAGCGACAAAAAAACACCAGTCAGTGCAAACTGACTGGCGTTTTTACTGGCCGACTGAACAGGTGCTACTGCACACCTGCATCTTCCGAAAGATTATTCGCGCTCGCCACCAAAGATGCCCAACAGCGCCAGCAAACTTTGGAACACGTTGAAAATGTCCATGTACAGCGCCAAAGTAGCGCTGATGTAATTGGTTTCGCCACCGTCGATGATTTGCTTTAGGTCGTACAGCATATAGGCACTGAAGATACCAATGGCGGCCACCGAAATAGCCATCATGCCAGCGCTAGAGCCGACAAACACGTTGATGACGGCACCCACCATCAGCACCAAAGCGCCTACCATCAGCCATTTGCCCATACCCGACAAATCGCGCTTAATCACGCTGGCCAAGCTGGCCATAACGACAAATACGCCAGCCGTACCGGCAAAGGCGGTCATGATGAGCTCGGAACCATTTTTAAAGCCCAGCACCGAGCCAATCAGACGCGACAGCATCAGGCCCATAAAGAAAGTGAAGGCCAACAACACGGGCACACCCATGGCCGAGTGTTTGGTTTTCTCGATGGCAAACATAAAGCCAAAGGCCCCGGCCATAAAGACGATCATGCCCAAGCCACCACCGAGCATCGAGGTGATGCCGGTAGCCACACCGATCCAAGCGCCCAACACCGTGGGCACCAGGCTCAAAGCCAAGAGCCAGTAGGTGTTGCGCAACACTTTGTTGCGCTGCTCTTGTGAAATGCCGTAGCCATAACCGGCAGAAGAATAAAGGCTAGAGACGCGGTCGTTCATTGATGTGCTCCTGTGTGTGTCCTGCACAGCGCAGGTGTTGTCATTCTAGGTGGGGACTGGACACGCAGCGTCAATACCCCCACAAAATTCGGCCAAAATCAATCACTTGGCTAACTACACAGAGCACACTGACCCACCAAGAGTTCCATCAAAAAAAGCCTGGCTACGCGGCAAAAAAGCCCTTGGCTGGCCAAATCGACCCTGATGGACTTGCAGCAAGCCCAGGAGTCGCCCCACGATGAAACTTATTTGGTCAAAATCAACTTACCCAAGCGCGTGGCTTGCAAACGGTACAAAGTACCGTTGTGGCTGATGGTGACGGTTTTGCGGCCCTGCAATAAATCACGGCTGTCTAAGGCTTGTATGCTTTGCAAGGCGGGCTCGTCTGCCAATAAGGCCGAAGACGGCTCGGCATGCCCGACCAAGGCAGCAGCAAAATAAGGTGAAGCAGCAGTCAAAGTGGCGTGCATGGTATCAAGGCTCCAAAACAAGACTTACTGTGTTACTGTGGCTCGGTCACAAAACCTATCTTGCGAACACCGGCCCGTTGGGCGCTGGCCATCGCTTGGGCAATGCGTTCATAGCGCACCTCTTTATCACCCCGAATGTGCAAATCGGGTTGTGGCTCTTTGGCGGCCTCGGCTTGGAGTTGTGTTTGCAATTCCTCGTCCGTCACAGGCGCACCGTTGAGAAAATAGGCTCCGTCGGCTCCAACACTCAGACGCACCGTTTCGGGTTTGATCAGTTCGGGCTGGTTGCTGGCACGGGGCAAATCGACATTGACCGAGTGCTTCATCACTGGCACAGTGATGATGAAAATAATCAACAGCACCAACATGACATCCACCAGTGGGGTCATGTTGATTTCGTTCATCACCTCGTCTGTGTCGTCTTGGGTTCCAAAGGCCATGCTCAAGCCCCTTTCTTCAGCGGATGGACATTACCCGCTTCAGCACTGGCAGACACGCGCGCTCCAGTGACAAAATAGGCATGCAGGTCGTGGGCAAAGCTGTTCAGGCGGGTCAGAATTGACTTGTTACCACGTACCAAAGCGTTGTAGCCCAACACCGCCGGAATAGCCACGGCCAAGCCCAGCGCCGTCATGATGAGCGCCTCCCCAATCGGGCCAGCCACTTTGTCGATGGTGGATTGACCCGAAGCACCAATGGCAATCAGGGCATGGTAAATGCCCCAAACGGTGCCAAACAGGCCAATAAACGGTGCCGTCGAACCGACCGAAGCCAAGATAGCCAACCCCGACTGCAAGCGGGCGGTAAAGCCATCAATGCTGTTGCGCAGGCAGCCCGTCACCCAATCACTCACATCCAAGCTGTCGTGCAATTGCCCTTTGGTGTTGCGGTGGTGGGCGGTGGCTTCGCGGCCCTCTATCGCCAATTGGCGAAAAGGGTTACTGGGATCAGACCCCAATTTTTCTATGCCAGCAGCAAAGTCAGGGCTGTGCCAAAAACCTTGGGCGGCTTGGGCGTGCTTTTTGAATTTGATGATGTCCAGCGCCTTGAGGATGATGACCACCCAAGAGGCCAGCGACATGCCTAGCAGCAACACCGCCACCAGCCGAGTGACAAAGTCACCTTGCATCCAGACATGGGCCAAGCCAAATTGCGATTCCATGAAAACTCCTGACGATGGATTGAATTATTCGAGAACAAAGTTAATCGGCACCAGATTCCACATGGTCTCTGGCACGCCGTTGCGCTTGCCAGGCACAAAGCGCCAGCGCAGCACAGCCTCTTGGGCTTGGCGGTCTAAGCGGTCGTAGCCACTCGATTGTTGTAGCTCCACCTTTTGCGGTAGCCCATCGGCCCCAATCAATACCCGCAACACCACTTTGCCTTGCTCACCCATGCGTTTGCTGATGGCCGGATAGGCAGGGGCCGGGTTTTGCAAATAGGCCGCATGGCTCGAGGGCAACTCGATGCGTGGCGGTGCTGGTGGTGCAGGCGGAGCGGGTGCAGCTACTGGTGACGCTGGCGCTACCGGGGCGGCATCTGTTGGTGTATTGGCGGCTACCGTGGGCGCATCCGGAGCTGGGGGTGCATTCAGCACCGGGGTTGGGGCAGGCTGCGGCTTGGGCGCAGGTGTTTTCACTGCAGCGGGACGCACAACGGGCTGCGGCTTGGGTGGCTCGGGCACCGGCGGTGCCGGAGGCGGCACCAGTTCAGCCACCACCGTAGCGGGCACGATCACTTCTTGCTGTGGGGTTTGACGTACCAAGCCAGCCTCTAGTGCCCACAAGCCTGCAGCGTGGGCCACTACGACCCCAGAGATCACCAGAATGCGGGGGCCCAAAGTGCTTGGAAGCACAAAACGTTCAGAAGAAGGCATAAAAAACAAACTGCACGCGCCAGCAAGAGGAAGGGACAAAATTTAACGGCGAAAAATCCAACCCACAGACAGCAACACCAGCGACAAGCTACCCACCAGTACGGAGAGCATCATGGCATCACACCAAGGCTTGGTGCGGGTGCGAGGCGGCCAGCATGTTGTGCAGTGCTGCTACCGGCATACTGGCTTGGCATTGGGCCACTACCTCGCGGGCGCAGCCCTCACAGCGGCCACACTGGGTCGCTACGCCCAGTTCAAACTGGATATCGTCAAAACCCATACCGGCATGGGCATGGCGAGCGATGTCGCGGTCAGAGACACGGCGGCAAACACAGACAATCATGGCAAACCTTCTCCAGCAAGGAAATTTGAAAGACAAGCAGATTATAAATGAGAATTTTTCTCATTCAACAAAAATCTGTATTGACACTGCTGATCGTGCTGACATCGGCACTGGCCACTTCCGCCAGCGTGGCACAGCCCATCAGGGCCATCGAGGCTTCTAACTCGTCACGCAGCAAGCGCAGCACATGGGCCACGCCCACCGCCCCCGCATTGGCCAAACCATAAATGGCCGGACGGCCCAACAAAACGGCGCTGGCCCCCAGCGCCAGCGCCTTGAACACGTCCGTTCCTCGGCGGATGCCACCATCGACCAACACCGGCAAACGCCCCTGTACTGCCTGCACCACCGCTGGTAAAGCCTGGGCGGTGGGTAAAGCCGTGTCTAAGGTGCGGCCCCCGTGGTTCGACACGATAATGCCCGCCACCCCCAAGGCGATGGCTTGGCGTGCATCCTCGGGGTGCAAAATCCCTTTGAGCAACACTGGCAAGCGGGTGATCGATTGCAGCCATTGCACATCGTCCCAAGTGGGGGCATGGTGCAACAAATCATCGAACAAAGCACTTTGCCCACTTTGTAAAGGCTGGGCCGGATGCTCGGCCAAGCCCTCTAAATGGACGGCTCGGATACCGGGAGGCAAATGGAAGCCGGTGCGGCGTTCGCGGTCGCGGATGCCACTGACCGGGGCATCCACCGTCAATACCAAGGCTTCGTAACCAGCGGCTTCGGCACGCTGTACCAAAGTGCGGGTAAAGCCCCGGTCGTGCTGCAGGTACAACTGGAACCACAATGGCCCCCGGCCTGCATCGGCCAAGAAGGCTTGGGCCACCGCCTCTAGCGGTGTGCTGGCTTGGGTGCTCAACACCATGCCCGCGCCCAAAGCAGCGGCAGCATAAGCTGTAGCTAACTCGCCATCGGCATGGGCCAGCCTTTGAAACGCCACCGGGGCCAACAAAATGGGATGGGCCAGCGTGCGCCCGAGCAAGGTGGTACGGGTATGCCCACCTGCCAAGCGCCGCAAGACGCGCGGTCGCAAGCGCAGGGCATCCCAAGCACTGCGGTTGGCATGCAGGGTGATTTCATCGCCCGCGCCGCCACTAAAGTACGCCCACGCGTTATCAGTCAATCGCTGCTGGGCTTGTTGCGCGTGGTCGGCCAAATTGACGATCTGGGGCGGCACGCTCTGCCGTTGTAAAGGAAGCATCATGGTGGCTGCCGTGCTTTAGACATCGGCCCACATGCGCAGCAGATTGTGGTAGGTGCCCGTCAGGCCGACCACCGCAGGGGCCGTTTCACCCATATCGGCGCGCAGACGCAGCAAATCCATATCCATTTGAAACAGCAATTGGCGCTGCTCTAAAGATCGCACCATGCTTTCTACCCAAAAAAAGCTGGCAATACGCGCTCCACGTGTGACTGGGGCCACTTGGTGTACGGTCGAGCTAGGATACAGCACCATATCACCCGCAGGCAGTTTGATAGCCCGCTCGCCTTGGGCTTCGCGAATCAGCAATTCGCCACCCTCATATTCGTCTGGATCAGCCAGAAAAAGGGTGCAAGACAAATCGCTACGTACCCATTGCTCGGGGTAACGCGAGCGCAACACAGCACCATCCACATGGTCGCCGTAAAAATTGCTGTCGCCGCTGTAACGGTTGAACAGTGGGTTAAAAATCCGCTTGGGCAGGGCCGCAGAAAAGAACAGGGCATCGCGCTGCAAAGCGGCCAACACCAAGGCACGCAGCTGTGCGGCCTCGGGGCTGTCTTGCGCCAATTGCTGGTTGCGCTTGTGCGCCAGCGCCTGCCCGCCTGCACTGCTGCGCCCGTCACGCCACGGAGCTTCTGGTGCCTGTAGCAAAGCACGGGCTGTCTGAACTTCTTGCGGGGTCAGGATCTGTTTGAGCTGCAAAAACATAGGGGACATTCCGTGCGTTGCAACAAAGCGTGCTTTAGAAGCGGGTTTTGAGGGTCAACTGCACAGCGCGCGGCGCACCCGGAGCGTAAAAACCACGGTATAGGCTATCGGCATACAGTTCATCTGTCAGGTTGGTGATGTTGAGCTTGAGCGAAGTTTTTTCATTCCAGCTGTACTCCACCATCGCATCGGCCGTGACAAAGCTGTCCGCCTGTACGGCACGCGAACCCTCAGGGTTTTGCTTACCCCGATAGTTCAGACCCGCCCCGACACGCCATTGCGGCGTGAGGGTATAGCTAGTCCAAACGCTGCCGCTGTGCTTGGGAGTCAGGCCAGGCCGATCCCCCTTCACTTGGGCCCCGCCACCATTGGCGGCCAGTGCCACATTGCTTTCGTCAATTTTGGCACTCGGAATCCAAGTGTGGTTGTAGAACACCTCCCAACGGGGAGTGATGCGCCCAGCCAAGTTGAACTCCATACCAGCGGCATGGCGCTTGCCCGAGAGCAATTGCTGCGTGGCCGCCGTGTCGGGGTCGGTGTTGCGCTCGTTGTATTTTTCGCTGTAAAACGCGGCCACGCCTAAGCTAGCCCGTTTTTGGAACAATTCCCACTTGCCACCAACTTCAAAGTTGCGGCTTTTCTCGGCTGGGGTGTTGGCGGTTTTGGCAGTGCCTGCATTCGGGTTGCCAAACTGGTAGGTATCGCCCGAGGTGTTGTACGAAGTACCATAAGACACATAGTAAGAGGCTAGATCATCCGGCTGGTACAAGGCACCCACGCGCGGACTCCACAAGCCGTCCGAACGGGAATGGCTTAAACCCGTCGGGGTGTGGTACGACGCTTTGAAGCGGTCGTAGCGCAAGCCAGCCACCAACTTGAAGGCAGCGTTCAAGCTCATGGTGTCTTGGGCATACAAACTGATATTGCGTGCCGTGAAACTGTTGTAAGCGGGTGCGCCACGGGTATCTGCACGCCAATCGCCGTTGTTCGGATGGCCCACCGTGGTATCCAGCCCACTGGGGGTACCAGCAAAACTTTGGTTGCGCTCGGCATCATCGTGGTAGATGTCCACGCCGGCAATCAAGGCGTGTTTTTTACCCAACCAATCAAAGGTGTGTGTGTAATCGCTTTGCAGTTGCGTTAAATCACTGCTGCCAATACGCCCTTTCGGGGTTCGCGTGACGACCGTGCTGCTGTTGATGTTGTCGCGTGTCGTGCCTTGACCAAAACGAATCACACTGGCCCACAAGTCACGCTCATAAGTGCCGTGGCGCAGGCGGGTGTTCAATTCCGCATTGTTGTCAAAGCGGTGGATGTGCGACAGCGTGACATATTGGGCTGAGGTGTTCAAATAATCACTGTCTAAGCCGTAGTAATTTTTGGCCGACACCGAAGGCACAATGACACCATTGTCCAAAAACCAAGGGTGGTTATAGAGTGGACGGCCTTCAATCTCTAAGGAATACAGCCCGACCGAGAACTCATCGCGTGTGCCAATGCCCCAACTGAAGGTGGGTGCAATGCCGCGTTTTTTCTGGATAGCGCCATAGTTGTCGGCGTTGTGCAGCAAAGCATTCACGCGCAGAGCAGCATTTTCGCCCGTCTTAAAGTTGAAATCACCTGTCAGGCGGTGTTCCTTACCGCTGCCAATGGTGTAGCTGGCCTCATGCTGGTCTAGCAGCAACGGTGCCTTGTTCACTTGGTTCACCACGCCGCCGGTCGAGCCTTTGCCAAACAGCATCGAGGCCGAGCCTTTGAGCACTTCTACCCGGTCATTGTTGAAGGTGTCGCGCTCGTACAGCGGGGCATCTTTCATGCCATCGATGTAAATGTCACCGGCTTGGCCCAAAGAGAAACCACGCAGACGCACATCTTCTTCGCCGGTTTCACCGGCCTGAAAGCTCACGCCCGAGGTGGTGCGCAACACTTCGCGGAAATCGTCTTGGTTGCGGTCATCCATCAGGCGCTCAGTGAACACCGTGACGCTTTGTGGAATGTCGCGCAATTCTTGTTGCCCCTTGCCAATGCTGGTCTTTTTCACCTGCAAGGTGTCTTTGGCCTGAACTTGCACCGCCTCGCGCACCGTCACGGCAGGTAGGGTAGCGCTGGGCACATCGTTGCTTTGCGCCCAACTGCCCATTGAGGTAGCCAACATCAAGGCCCCCAAGGGCAACAAGGCTTTATCGGTGGAAACAAGACGCTCTGGAGCAGCGATGGTCTGGTGGTGGTGCAGTGTGGAATCTGTTGCCAAGGGGGCCTCCGTAGGTATGAAAGAACACAGATACGAAGCAGTGGCTAGAAAAATTGGCTGTGCGTCGCAAAACGCTAATCTTAAACCAAATACAAAGCATTCTCATTTGTAAAAATGAATGGGCCCAAAAAAAGCCAGCCCGTACGCGACGGACTGGCTTTGGCGTTGTCCCTTACTCGGGCCAGGTTTTATTCGACCTTGGCTTTGTTGCGCAGGGTTTCTTGGTATTGCATCAGCTTTTGCTGTTGCAGTTGCTGCGCCACTTGGGGCTTGACTTCATCCAGCTTGGGCAATTGGGCTTGGCGGGTATCGTCCAAGCGGATGATGTGCCAACCGAACTGGCTCTTGACCGGGGTGGTGGTCATCTTGCCTTTTTCTAGCTTGATGAGGGCCTCGGTGAACTCGGGCACATAACTGGCAGGATTGGCCCAATCTAAATTACCACCCTTGGTACCAGAACCAGGGTCTTTGGATTGCTTTTTGGCGATGTCTTCAAACTTGCCACCCTTTTGGATGGAAGCGATGATGGCTTTGGCCTCTTCTTCTTTTTCTACCAAGATGTGGCTGGCTTTGTACTCTTTGCCACCATTGGCAGCGACAAATTTGTCGTATTCGGCCTTGATTTCGGCATCGGTCACCGGGTTCTTGGCTTGGTAGCTGGCAAACAGCTCATTGATCAGCACTTGCTGGCGCGCCAATTCCATTTGGGCCTTGTAACCCGCAGAAGACTCTAAGCCCAAGCGCTGGGCTTCTTGGGTAAACACTTCAGCCGTGATGATTTGGTCTTTAATGCGGGCCTCAATTTCGGGGCTGACCTTGCGGCCCGAGCGCTCTACCTGCTCTTTGATGGCATTGAGGCGCTCTACAGGCACAGGCTTGCCGTTGACAACGGCCAAATTTTGGGCGGCAGCAGGCAGGGCCAAGGTGCCCAGCATGGCGGCGGCCATCAGGCTGGACAGAAGCTGTTTCTTCATGGGAACAATCCAAAAAAGGGAAAACGGAAAAGTGGTTCAGAGAACTTCAATGGCGATGGCATGAACGCCACGGTCTATCCATTCTTGCAGCGCATCATACACAAGGCGATGCTGGCGCACCCGTGGCAAATTGCCGAACAACGGTGAGGCAATACGCACCCGAAAATGGCTGCCGGAGCCACTGGGATTAGCGCCAGCGTGACCGGCATGGTGGCTGGTTTCATCCAGCACTTCCAAGGTGGTAGGGGCCAAGGCAGAGCGCAAACTCTGGGCCAAGGCTTGGGCAGTAATGGCAGGGCGGTGGTCGATCATGCTTGTGGGTCTTTGGCATTGGCGGGCAGCGCCGCATCTTCTTTCAGGTAACGCGACAAGTAGAACGCTTGCCCGATCACAAAAGGAAACATCAACCCCATACCGCCAAAGAGTTTAAAACTGACCCACGTATCGGTATCAAAACTGTAAGCTACCCACAAGTTGAGTAGCCCCATACTGACAAAGAAAGCCGCCCACGCCCAGTTGAGGTGACTCCACACGGCAGCAGGCAACTGCATTTGTGCGCCCATCAGGCGCTGGATAAAGTTGGTACCAAAAAACCATTGGCCACCCAACAACACCCCACCCATCAGCCAATACAGTACCGTCGGCTTCCACTTAATAAAAGTATCGCTTTGCGCCACCAAAGTGGCCCCGCCAAACAACACAATCACCCCCAAACTGAGCCACTGCATCGGCTCTACCTTGCCGTGCTTAAAGTGCAAGTAGGCAATTTGCACCACCGTAGCCGCAATCGCGACCGCAGTGGCCACATAGATGCCGCCCAGTTTGAAGGCGACAAAAAACAAGATGATGGGAAAAAAATCGAGCAGAAATTTCATGGCTTGGTGGCTTTATTCGGTGGGTGGGGCCGCAGGGGTGGGCGAGAAATCCAGCGCAGCCGAATTCATGCAGTAACGCAGGCCCGTAGGAGCAGGGCCGTCTTCAAACACATGGCCCAAGTGGGCCCCACATTGGCTGCACACGGTCTCTACCCGCACCCGCCCCAAACTGTAGTCCATCACTTCGGTGATAGCACCGGGCAAGGCTTGCGAAAAGCTAGGCCAACCACAACCCGCATCAAACTTGGTGTTGGCATCAAACAACTGGCTACCGCAGCAAATGCAATGGTAACTGCCATCGGCCCATTGGTGGTTGTATTTACCAGTAAAAGGGCGCTCGGTAGCCGCATGGCGCGTCACTTGCAGTGCGCCCGGCTCGGCGTTCTTAGTTTGCAAGACGGCTTGCCATTCGGCTTCGGTTTTTTGGATAGGGAAGGTCATGAGGAGCAACTGATAGCAATAGAAGAAGCCCAAGTGGGCGGAAAATCGGCCCAAGCCTCTTGGCCGGGATGAACATCGAACGGGCGCTCCAGCACCCTTTGCAGGCGTTCGAGCACAGAAAAGTCACCAAGTTTCGCGGCATCAATCGCTTGTTCGGCCAGATAGTTGCGCAGCACAAAACGCGGATTGTGGCGCGCCATGCGTGCGATGGCTTGCGATGGGTCTTCTGTTTGTAGCCGAATGCGGTAATTTTGCAGCCACAACGCCAAACCAGTGCGGTCTTGCAGCAGCGCCTGCACCGGAGCATCGTCTTGCTGGGCCACAGCGTCCGACAGGCGTTGCCAAAAGATCGGGTAATCCACCCGTTCAAGCGCTAAGAGTTGCAGCAATTGCCCAACCAAAGCCCGGTCTTGCTCGTGGGCCGTGGCCAGCCCCAGTTTGGCGCACATCTGTTGCAAAAAGTACCGGCTGAAGCGTTCGGAATAGTCGGCCAATGCTGCATTGGCAATGGCAGGCTCGCCAATCAGCGGTTGTAGCGCTTGGCCTAGGCGGTACAAATTCCAGCGCACCACTTCGGGCTGGCGCTGAAAGGCGTAACGCCCTTGCTGGTCGCTGTGGTTGCAGATATGGCCCGGATCAAAACCATCCAGAAACTGGAACGGGCCGTAATCCAGCGTCAAGCCCAGAATGCTCATGTTGTCGGTGTTGAGTACGCCGTGACAAAAGCCGATGGCTTGCCATTGCGCTACCAAGGAAGCGCTGCGTTCCGACACCCTGTGCAGCAGCGTGGCGTAGGCGTTACCGCCAAACTGTGGGCTTTCTCGGCAATCGGGGTAATAGTGGTCGATGACGAAATCGGCCAGCTGGCGCAGCTCCTGCCATTGCTGGCGCGCGGCAAAGTGTTCAAAATGACCAAAGCGGATAAAACTGGGCGCTACCCGCGTGACTACGGCAGCGGTCTCTCGGGCCTCGCGGTACACCGGCTCGGGGGAACCGGTAATGCACAGCGCCCGTGTGGTCGGGATGCCCAAGGCGTGCATGGCCTCGCTGCACAGAAATTCGCGGATACTAGAACGCAACACGGCCCGGCCATCACCATTGCGCGAATAAGGGGTCAGGCCGCTGCCTTTGAGTTGCAGCTCTAATGGCCCGGTCGGGGTCTGAACTTCGCCCAGCCAGATCGCCCGGCCATCGCCCAGCTGACCCGCCCAATGGCCAAACTGGTGCCCGCTATAGACGCTGGCCAGCGGTGCGCTGCCAGTCAGTGGCTGGTTGCCGCTCAACGCTTGCAACGCCGCTTCGGATGATAGCCAAGCTTCTGGCAGACCCAACAGTTGGGCCGTGCTGGTGCTGGTACCGACCCAGTAGGGTGCAGGCAGGGGTGTGGGGCTGAGCCGAGTGAAGAAAGCAGGGCCTAGCTCCAAAAAACGGTTGCGCCAAACCCAGCCCGCATCCGCCAGCGCTGCGTTGTGATCGACAGACGAATTTATCATGGGGCGATTGTCGTTGGCCCTGGACAGGCACAAAAGGTGCAGGGTTAACATCGATCCCGTTTTGACATCCTCGCCGCCCTAAAGGACGGCGATTCCCTCTACAGGCGCTCGATGCCCCGAGCGGGCGCTGGATTGATTCAGGATATTTTTGGCAGCATTCACATCACGGTCATGCTCACAACCACACTCCGAACAAACCCAGCACCTTATTCCAAGGTCTGCGATACCTTTTGGCCTCGAATTAGGCAGTGCGCCACAATTCGAGCAGACTTGGGAAGAAAACGCTTCATCCACTTCTTCATACCACGCGCCATTCGCAACCGACTTGTACGCCAGCATGGTTTTGAAGGAATGCCAAGATGCGTCGTAAACGCTTTTGGCCATCTTGGTCTTAGCCAGTTTGCTGCTGCTGACATTGCCCACAGCGATGTAATCAAAGCGGCGCACGATGTCCGTGCTGGCCTTATGCAGAAAGTCCATGCGGCCATTGGCAATCTTGGCATGGAGGTTGGTAACAAGCCGCTTTTTGTGCGCCCGCTGCGCTTGGGCCAGCTTGGCTTCCAATTGGCGCAAATAGCGTGGGTGCTCGATTTTCTCGCCCGTGGACAGGGCTGCCAAATCCTTCAGACCCAAGTCGATCCCGACCCCACGCAAAGGCTGCCGGATGGGTGCGTCTGGCATCTCCACCACGATGTTGAGGAACCAGTTACCACGCCGGTCTTGGGCAAAGCAGGTACCATCCTTGATCTTGCCTTCAGGCGATGGACGCGAATCAAAGACGCGGAAAGTGTTACCGGCAAATCGAAAAGCATTGCCCTCGTGCTTCAACTCCCGGCCTTTGAGTGGCACCCAGCCCAGCGTGCGTTTACCCCGGTAGCGCAAGTAAGGCCGCTTGAACTGCTTGCGCGACTTGGCGTATTGCTCACACACGGCATTCACTGTGCCCGAGTGGATGCCCAGCTCTTTACTGCTTCCGGTAGTGAGTTTGTTCAAGTCAAAGCCAGTGGGCCAAGGCTTGCGCCACTTCAAGGCATGCTTTTGCGTGTCGTTGCAGAAGTTCCAGACAAAGTTCACCGCACGCGCCTGCTGGTTCAGCAAGCCGTTTAAAGACTTGACGCGGTAACGGTACACCTTGGTGCTCATCGGAGCATGGTAGCCCATTTCTCCAGCCCAGTGCAGCCTATCGGCTGCGCTCCTATCCTTCCCGGCATGAATGCCGAGGTTTCTCGGAGCATTTGATGACCATCGAAACCCTGCTCGTCTCTTTACTCAATGGCCTCAGCTATGGGTTGCTGCTGTTTATGCTCAGTGCGGGCCTTACGCTGATCTTCAGCCTGATGGGGGTGCTCAATTTTGCCCACGCCAGTTTTTATATGCTGGGGGCTTATGTGGGCTACAGCCTCTCGGGGCACTGGGGGTTTGGCTGGGCTTTGCTGTTGGCCCCGCTGTTGGTCGGGGGGCTGGGGGCGCTGTTTGAACGCTATTGTCTGCGCCGTGTCCATCGCTTTGGCCATGTGCCCGAATTGTTGGTCACGTGGGGGTTGTCGTATTTGGTACTGGAGTTGGTACAACTGCTCTGGGGGCGCTCCACCGTACCTTACACCTTGCCAGCATGGTTGCAAGGGCCACTGTTTAGCCTGTACGGGGTACAGTTTCCCAAATCACGCGCCTTTATCATGTTGGTGGCTTTGTGGATGCTGCTGGCAGTGTGGCTGCTCCTGACGCGCACGCGCATCGGCTTGGTCATTCAGGCGGCGTTAGAACACCCGCAGATGGTGCAAGCACTCGGGCACAACGTGCC
Organism: uncultured Simplicispira sp.; assembly: GCA_964478155.1. Lineage (GTDB taxonomy): Bacteria > Pseudomonadota > Gammaproteobacteria > Burkholderiales > Burkholderiaceae_C > Simplicispira. The sequence goes on along the minus strand of CAYZGT010000012.1, from coordinate 1,852 downwards.
ACGCATCTTCATGCTGGTGTTTGGTGGCGGTTGTGCTTTGGCGGCTTTAGCCGGTGTGATTGGTGGCAATACCTACATTACCGAGCCGGGCATGGCAGCGGCGGTGGGCTCCATCATTTTTGTCGTGGTGGTGGTGGGTGGCATAGGCTCGCTCTGGGGGGCGTTTTGGGCCTCGCTGTTGATTGGCTTGCTGCAAACGCTGGCGGTATCGATGGATACACCGCTGGCGCGTTGGTGGCCCACGCTGGCTAGTGGGGCTTTAGAGCGCCTGACGGTGGCGCAATTGGCCCCCATCTTGCCCTATGTCTTGTTGGTCTTGGTGTTGTTGTTGCGTCCACAGGGTTTGTGGGGCCAGCGCACAGATTGAGAGAAATTTTCTTGTTGTTGCAGATATTGAAGCGGCGCTCTGCGCTGTGCAGTGCCAGCGCGCTGCTGGTGTGCTTGCTGTTGTACTTACCCCAGCTGTTTGGCAGCAGCTTGGCCCTGAGCATGTTGTCGCAAATGGGCTACCTCATCATCATTTGCCTCAGCTACAACATCTTGCTTGGTCAAGGCGGTATGTTGAGCTTTGGCCATGCGGTTTATACCGGGGTGGGGGCTTTTATGGCGGTGCATGGCATGAATGCTGCCAGCCAAACGGTGGGGTGGACGCTGCCTTTGGTGTGGGTGCCTGTGCTGGGTGGGCTGGCGGGGCTACTGTGTGCCGCCGTGCTGGGGTTTGCTGCCACGCGCAAATCGGCCACGGTATTTTCTATGATTACCCTCGGACTGGCTGAACTGGTGGCGGCGGTGGCGCTGATGTTTCCGGCCTGGTTTGGCGGCGAGAGCGGTATCAGCAGCAACCGCGTCTACGGTGCGCCGTGGTTTGGCTTCACCTTTGGCCCAGCCCTAGAGGTGTATTACCTGATCGCTGCTTATGCGCTGCTGTGTACGCTGGCCATGTGGTGCTTCACGCAAACCCCGTTGGGCCGCATGCTCAATGCCGTGCGTGACAACCCCGAGCGCGCCGCCTTTGTCGGCTACAACCCGCAGCGCGTGCGCCATATGGCTTTTACCTTGGCCGGTTTTTTTGCTGGTATCGGGGGAGCTTTGGCGGCAATTCACTTAGAGCTGGTCACAGCCGCCGACAGCTTTAGCTTGGCCCGTTCAGGCCATTATTTGCTTTTTACCTTTTTGGGCGGAGCGGCTTTTTTTGTCGGGCCTATTTTGGGTGCCGTGCTGATGGTACTGACACTGGTGTGGTGGTCAGAACTATCGGCTGCGTGGCTGCTCTATCTGGGGCTGGTATTCATTGGCATGGTGATGTATGCCCCCGGCGGTTTGGCAGCGCTGATGCTGGCGCTGTGGCGTTATGGCGGCTCGGGCCGCTGGCGCACCGAATGGCGCTGGCGCGTGCTACAAGGTATCGCCTTAGGATTGGTACTGGCAGGCAGTGCCGCGCTGGTAGAACTGACCTACCACTGGCAACAGCAGGCCACGTTGGGGCCAGAGATGCGCTTATGGGGTTGGGTGCTGCGGGTCGATGTGTGGCAACATTGGGGAGCCGCCGCTTTAGCCACTGGAGCGGGGCTGGGGTTGGCCGGGGTGCTGCACCACTGCCGCAGGGCAGCAGCGCAGGAAGGGTAACGCCTGTTTAGACGCGCTTGCGGTATTCGCCCGTGCGGGTATCGATTTCGATTTTGTCGCCTTGGTTGACAAACAACGGCACGGCCACTTCAAAGCCAGTGGCAATCTTGGCAGGCTTGAGCACCTTGCCCGAGGTGTCACCCTTGACGGCAGGCTCGGTCCAAGTGATTTCACGCTCAACGCTGGTGGGCAGTTCGACCGAGATGGCCTTGCCGTCGTAGAACAC
>CAYZGT010000011.1:0-95373 GCA_964478155.1 uncultured Simplicispira sp. | reverse complement strand
GGCACACCAAACTGGCGCAAGATTTCCTTGCCTTGGTATTCGTGAATCTTCATGAGGTCTCGTCTCTCTCAAGAAATGGGTTTCAGCCACCTGCCGGGCGGTATGTCTGGCGGCGGGCTGGGGACATTTGACATCTTCCCTTGCCATGAATAGCGGGGATTCCCTCTACAGGACGGCCATGCCCGACCGCATCAGCTTGCGCCGACTTATTCAGCAAAACACCTACCTTTCGGACTCCCATAAGGGACGGTGAATTACCGGAAATTTCTGTGCTGGCTTCCGACTGCCTAATGGCAAAAGAAGAGTTCGGAATCATCGCTGCACCCGGAAAGATTCTAGCATTGGGCATCTCGCTAGACCCCGTTGTAAATGACGGGGTTTGTCAACTGCCAAATGTATCATGCTGTGAGGTGCCATATCTTATGGCGAACTTACACCGAGGGCCTGGCAGGTGCCTGTGCCCATCATTTTTTTACAGGAGCATGACGATGGCGAGCGTTTTTATCGATGGCGAAGCAGGTACCACGGGTTTGCAAATTCGCGAGCGTTTGCAAGGTTTGGCGCAGGTTCAACTGGTCAGCATCGACCCAGAGCGGCGCAAAGACCCAGCAGCCAAGCGCGAATTGATTGCTGGGGTGGATTTGGTGGTGTTGTGCCTGCACGACGATGCTGCGCGCGAAACCGTAGCGATGGTGGATGCCATCAGCGCCGAGAGCGGCCGCAGCATCAAAATTGTCGATGCCTCTACGGCCCACCGCACCGTACCGGGTTGGGTGTATGGTTTCCCAGAGTTGTGCGCAGGCCAAGCCGATGCCGTGCGCGCGGCCAACCGGGTGGCCAACCCGGGTTGCTATGCCACTGGGGCAATTGCCTTGTTGCGCCCATTGGTAGATGCCGGGCTGCTGCCAGTCGATTTTCCAGTGGCGCTGCCCTCCGTGAGTGGTTATAGCGGTGGCGGTCGCCCGATGATGGAAGCCTACGAAGCGGGCAAAGCCCCCCCATACGAAGCCTATGCGCTGGGTTTAGCGCACAAGCACATCCCTGAAATTTTGCATTACACCGGCATGACACGCCGCCCGGTGTTCATTCCCGCCGTGGGCAATTTTGCCCAAGGGATGTTGGTGCAATTGCCACTGCACTTAGATGCACTGCCCAGTGCGCCCAAGGCGGCCGACTTGCACGATGCCTTGGCAGCGCACTACGCCCGCACCAACACGCCCGAACAGTGGGTCAAGGTACTGCCACCCACAGAGGATTTGAAGCTGGCTGCCGACACCTTGGCAGGCACCAATCAACTGGAACTGCGCGTGTTTGCCAACGAGCAGCACCGCCAAGCGGTGCTGATTGCACGCCTAGACAACCTGGGCAAGGGAGCCAGCGGTGCTGCCGTACAAAACATGGGGCTGATGCTGGGCTGGTAGAAAAGCCGCCTCGGGACTTGTTCATCCAATCTTAAGCTGGGGTTTGCAAGATGCAGGGCATCGAGAGATGCCCATACCGCAGGGCCTTTTGCGGGTGACCCCAGGAGAACTTTTCATGTCCCGTGACGATAGCTACAACAACGGCAACAACCGCTACGACGAAAACCAATACCGTTTTGACATCCGCGATGGCTTGGTGGTGGGCGTGCAAGAGTGGGATGATGGCCGTTGGAAAAATGAGCGCATCGATGCCGATGAAGCCTACACCCTTGATGGCCGCGATGTGTTGAAAACGCAATGGGAGCATGGCTATAACGAAATCACCCGCTACAGCGACCCAGAAAACGACGGCCTGTATGTGAAGGTGTCTGAAACCCGAGGTGGCCCCACCACCACCAACCCCACGACTTCGTTGCCACGGGCGGGCGATGAGCGGATGGAGGTGCATGCCGGCCAAGGCCCGATTTTTGGCGGCACGGGCGCTGACAGTTTTGTGGTGCGCGATTTAGGCCACGTGGTGATTGGCGATTTTCACCACAATCAAAATGACCGGTTGGTATTCGACACCGGCACGGGCATGGACTCTTTGAGTGCCTTGGCGCAACGCCTGACCGATTTGCGCTGGCAGGGTGATGATTTGGTCATTGAGCTGGGCGAGCAAGCTTCTGTCACCCTGCTGGGGGTGCGTATCCACGGCATTGGCGTGGAAGACATCGATACCTTGAGTTAAGCGCTCGCCACCCCTGGCCTAAGCACAGAGCGACAGCTCAAACGAAGCATCGGCTGTGCTAGGTTGCAATTGCCCCCCTGGCTGCCACTCCAACATCCGCACCGAGACCCGCAGACGATTGCCACTGATCTCTGGCACCAAGCCCAAGGCCGGGTCTATCGCCAAGCGCAACAACTGAAAATTGCGTCCTTGGGGCAAATTTTGTAGAAAACTGCCTTGCAACGCCATCATTTTTTGTGGCACGCCCGTGTCGCGCAACAATTGCATGAGCAAATAAATTGATTCAGCCAATGGGGCCAACGTGGCCGTCCATTCTTGCAATGTTTTTTGGCGCACGCCCGGCTCAGCACATTGCCATGCGTGGTAACTGGGCAAATCAAACCCACTGGTGCCGCCTGGAATACCCATACGGCTGCGCAAAGTGACCAGCCAATCGTTTTCCATCAGAGATTGCCCAGTGCGGCCTGTTTGTGCATTCAGCGCCGTAAAACAATGCTCCAACTGTGCCAGCACGACCTCCAGAGCTTTCTCTGAAATAGCCGGGTTGCCGCGGTAACTTTCGAGCAGCTGTTTTTGCTTTTCAATATCTTTCAGAATATCGGTTTTGAGATCAGAGCGGGCCCCCACTTCCAGAATCTCAAAAATGGTGGCCAAAGCAAAATGGTGATCCAGCGGATGGCTGCGCGGGATGAGTTCACCTAAACGGCGAAAAAGCTGTTCCAGCCGCAGATAAGTGCGGATGCGTTCGTTAAAGGGATATTCGTAGAGAATCACGCTGCCGGGGTTTTCGGAAAGGAGACGCGCATACCACCTGTGCAGCCCGAAGGCGGCATAAGGCTAACTTCTGATCACAGCCCCAAGCGTTTGGCCAAGGTATGGACCTTTTGTTGCAGTGCAGCAAGCGAAAGGCCGTCATTGTAGAGCACCATATCCGCATGCGCCAAGCGTTGGGCACGACTGGCTTGGGCGGCCAAGATGCGTTCAATGGCAGGGCGCTCTAGGCTGTTGCGCGCCATGACCCGGCTGATTTGGGTTTCTGGATCGCAATCGACCACCAACACCGCATCCAGCCGTGCGGGCCAGTGCCCAGACTCTACCAATAAGGGAATATCCAAGACCACCAACGGTGCACCAGCAGCCAAGGCCGCTTCGGTACGTTGGCGCGAAATACTGGCCACCAAGGGATGGATGATGGCTTCCAATTGCTGGCGCGCCGCTGGCTGGGTAAACGCATAGGCTCGCATTTTGTCGCGGTTGAGTGCGCCTTGCGCGTCGATAAATGCTGCACCAAACTGCTGGGCAATCGCAGGCATGGCCGCACCACCAGCAGCCGTAAGACTGCGCGCGATGCGGTCTGCATCAATCACCGTAGCACCGCTCGCCGCCAGCATCTGGCCCACGGTGCTTTTACCACTGCCTATGCCTCCGGTCAGGCCCAAACGCCTGCTGTGCGCTGGCTGCCTCATGCAACCAAGCCTAAAACGGCAAAAATGGTTTGCAACACCGCTTGTGGCCCCCAAATCAATCCAATCAGGCCTGCACCAACCAGAAAAGGGCCAAATGGCATGTAGCCCCCCTCGCGCAACGCGCTGACCAGCTTCATAGCGATACCCACCACCGCCCCGACCACCGAGGCCATCAAAATCAAGGGCACCAGTGCTTGCCAGCCAAACCAAGCGCCCAAAGCCGCAAACAGTTTGAAATCGCCATAGCCCATACCCTCTTTGCCCGTGAGCAGCTTAAAGCCCCAATAGACCGACCACAAGGACAAATAACCGGCCGCTGCCCCCAGCACACTGTCGAACAACGGAACGCTGATCCATTGCAGTGCGCACGCCAACAGCCCCGCCCACAGCAAAGGCAAAGTTAAGTCGTCTGGCAGCAACGTGGTGTCCCAATCAATAAAAGCCAGTGCCACCAAGGTGGCCGAAAAACCACACCATGCCAAGCCGGTGGGTGTGAGGCCCCAACGTTGGGTACAAAAGAAAAACAAGCCTGCTGTGAGCAATTCCACCAGCGGATAACGCAAGCTGATACCGGTTTGACAGCCAGAGCAACGTCCACGCAAAGCCAAGTAACTCAGCACCGGGATGTTTTCATACCACCGCACCACATGCCCACAGGCCGGACAGCGTGAGCGCGGAGTGCAGAGATTGAACTTGGCCGCAGGGGCACTGGGTGCTGGGGCAGGCGTTGTGCCAGCGGGTAACAGACTGGCGGCATAGTCAGCGCATTCTGCTGCCCATTGTTGCTCCATCATTTTGGGCAAGCGGTGAATCACAACATTCAAAAAACTGCCCACCAACAGCCCCACCACACCCAGCAAAGCAGCATCTAACCACGGATCGACACCCATTAAACCACCTGTCCCAATTTAAAGATGGGCAGGTACATCGACACCACAATACCGCCAATCAAACCGCCCAAAAATACGATGATGATAGGCTCCATCAGGCTAGACAAACCCGCCACCATCTCATCCACCTCTTCTTCATAAAAATCGGCCGCCTTGCCCAGCATGTGGTCAATCGAGCCGGATTCTTCGCCAATCGCGCACATCTGTATCACCATCGATGGAAAGATATTGGCATTGGCCATCGCAGCGGTCAGACTGGTACCTGTCGATACTTCTTGTTGAATTTTGTCGGTCGCCATCGCATAAACCGAGTTACCAGCCGCACCGCCTACCGAGTCCAAGGCCTCGACCAACGGCACGCCAGCAGCAAACATGGTGGACAAGGTGCGCGTCCAACGCGCCACCGCAGATTTTTCAATCAACACACCAAAAATCGGCATTTTCAGCATCGCGCGGTCCATGAACATTTGCACTGCTTCGCTGCGCCGCCACGCCTGCATAAAGAAGTAAAAACCGCCCCCAATCACGCCAAAGATCAGCCACCACCATTTGACAAAAATTTCACTGATCCCCATCACGAACAGCGTAGGCGCAGGCAAATCGGCCCCAAATGAGGTAAACACCTGTTTAAAGGCCGGAATCACAAAAATCATGATCACCGTCACCACGACGAAGGCCACAATCACCACCGAAATCGGGTACATCAGTGCCGATTTGATCTTGCCTTTGATGGCCTCGGTCTTTTCCATGTACATGGCCAAACGATCGAGCAGCGCTTCCAAAATACCCGCGGCCTCACCGGCCTCGACCAGGTTGCAGTACAGGCTGTCAAAGTAGAGGGGATATTTGCGAAAGGCTGCATTGAGCGAGGTGCCGGTTTCGACATCGGCCCGAATGTCGTTCAGCAGTTTGCCAACGCTGGGGTTGCTGTTGCCGCGCCCCACAATGTCAAACGCTTGCAACAGCGGTACCCCGGCCTTCATCATGGTGGCCATTTGGCGGGTAAACAAAGCAATGTCTTTGGGCTTGATTTTTTTGCCCGAGCTCATGCGCCGCTTCTTGATTTTGCTGGGCAAAACCCCTTGGCGGCGCAGCATGGCTTGCACCTGGTTTTCGCCGGAGGCGCGCGTCTCGCCACGGACGATTTTGCCGTTGCGGTCTTTGCCCTCCCATTCAAAAACAAAGTCTTTGATTCCTTGTGATGCAGCAGTCGCCATGGCGCTCCCTTGCTTGTACAGTGTTTACAGGTTGGTGACGGCCAACACCTCTTCTAGCGAGGTCAGCCCCGCCTTGACTTTTTGCAAGCCCGACTCGCGCAAGGAGCGCACACCCTCCATCTTGGCTTGGGCTGCAATGTCCATTGCGCTGCCGTCGCGCAGGATGATGCGCTGAATTTCTTCCGAAATGGGCATCACTTGGTAGATACCAACCCGTCCTTTGTAACCATTGTTACAAGCGGAACAACCCACGGGCTTGTAAGGTGCCCAAGAACCATCCAACTCCTCTTCGGTAAAGCCTGCTTCAAGCAAGGCTTCGTGGGGAATATCGGTCGGCGTTTTGCATTGTGGGCACAAACGCCGCGCCAAACGCTGGGCGGTAATCAAAATGACACTGGAGGCGATGTTAAACGGGGCAATGCCCATGTTACGCATCCGCGTCAGGGTAGTCGGTGCATCATTGGTGTGCAGGGTGGACAGTACCAAGTGGCCGGTTTGGGCGGCTTTGATCGAGATGTCTGCGGTCTCCAAATCGCGAATTTCGCCCACCATAATGATGTCGGGGTCTTGGCGCAAGAAAGATTTGAGCGCCGCCGCAAACGTCAGGCCCGCCTTTTCGTTCACATTGACTTGGTTCACCCCCGGCAGGTTAATTTCGGACGGATCTTCGGCGGTGGCGATGTTGACGCCCGGCTGGTTGAGCAAGTTCAAGCAGGTGTAGAGCGACACCGTTTTGCCCGAACCCGTGGGGCCAGTGACCAAAATCATGCCGTAGGGCCGGCCAATGGCATGCAGCAAGCGGGCTTTTTCCTCTGGGTCATAGCCCAGCGCATCAATGCCCATTTTGGCGCTGCTAGGATCCAAAATACGGATCACGATTTTCTCGCCAAATAAGGTGGGCAAGGTACTGACCCGGAAGTCGATCACCCGGTCTGGCCCCACTTTGAGCTTCATCCGACCATCTTGTGGCACGCGCTTTTCCGAGATGTCTAGGCGCGAGATCACCTTGATGCGCGAGGCCAGTTTGTCTTTGATGGCAATCGGCGGCGAGGCAATTTCGCGCAGCTCGCCGTCAATCCGAAAACGCACGCGGTAGGTGTGTTCGTACGGTTCAAAATGCAAGTCAGAAGCCCGCATGTTGAAGGCGTCGATCAGCATTTTGTGCAAAAACTTAACGATGGGTGCATCTTCAACCTCAGCACCGGCGTTGTCTTGGTTCTCGGGTGCTGCCTCTACCGGGACATCGTCAAACTCAAAATCTCCCCCCCCGCTCATGGCATCGAGGGTTTCGCTCGCGCTTTTGCTGCCCGCTTCTACCAAGGTGCTGAGTTTGTCGTATTCAGCGATCACCCAATCCACACCCATTTGGGTGGTGAACTTGATTTTTTCAGCCGCCTCTTGGTCGGTGGGGTCGGCCGAGGCGATGATGAGCCGGTTGTTGCGCTTGGCCAGCACCACCACGCGGTAGGCACTGCAAATTTTGGCATCAAGCAGGTCTTTGGGCAGGCGCAGGCGATCAATCGCATTCAGATCCAGCAACGGCGCACCAAACACCGAAGACACCGCATGGGCCAAATCGGCAGCAGAAAGCGCGCCCGAACCAGTGAGCTCCGCAATAAAACTGGTACGGCTGGCCTGCGACTTGCGGTAGATGTCTTCAGCAGCTTTTTGTGTCAGTTTGCCCGCAGAAATCAATGCCCGGCCCAAGCCTGGAAGGGCAACGGTTGCCGGGTCTTTGAGGGTGGTGTCAACAGCGGCCATGAGAAGAACCGAAGGATGGTGAAGCGTGGACGGGCATCGTAGCACCGGCCAGCCGCAGCAATCGGGCAATCAAGGGGGTGGGTGGGGTGCTTTTGGCAACGGTGCAAGCCGATAAAAACAAGCTATAACCCAATCTGTCGGCTTAGCCTGAATATTGGACGGCATTTGGAGCCTCTGGCGGACGCAGCAGAAAGCTGGACGGGTACTGTGCAAAGATGCTGCGTACTTGGGCGGGCGAGGCTACGACACCCTTTTCACATAGCTTCTTGCTCACGCTGTTCAAATCCATCAGCAAACCCACAGCCAGTTCAGGCACTGCCAGCAATACATCCGCCACTGTGACTTCACCCAAGGAAGAAGGTGGCGAGGACTGTGGTGTCATGGCAACTGTAGATACTGGTGATGACTTTGGCAGGGCGGTTGGATTGGTTTTTGTTTTCTGTGAATAGCGAATTTGGTTTGGCCCCGGTAATGGAGAGAGTTGAAATTCTGGGCAAAAATTGGCAAACCATTTGGTGGTTTTGGTATTTTGTTCCAATAAACCGGCTTTGCGTAGGGCAGCCACCACTTGGCTCAAATGCTGCGGTGCACCACTGGCCAGCGCAGGAAAAACGGCCAACACTTGCTTTACCTTATTCGCTGCTTGTACAGGTGCTGAAGGCGCTCGATGAACAGGCATTGGTGGGCTTGGTGGTGATACAACTTTGGTAGCTGGGCTGTTGTGGATGGTTTGTTTTGGTGGTGCAGTAAATAGGGCTAACTGGGCCACAGCTGGCTCAGTGGCTGGTGCAGCAGTTGGGGGTTTAGCTCCGGACGGTTTTACACAGGCTGCTGTGTTGGCAGGGGACGGCTTGACGGGTGCTGCGGGTGCAGATACAGATACAGGTTTTGGTGCTGTAATGCCAACCGGTGGCGACAGTGGCGGTGGTGAAAACGTAACCACACGGTCATAGTAAGCACGCGCCCCAGCAAACAAAATGCCTTCTATCGAGAAGCACCAGACTTCACAGCCCCATTCGCGCAGGCGCACAGCCAAAGGGGCAAAATCAGCATCGCCCGAAGCAATAGCAAACAGACGTATCCCGTGCTGAAAATGCAAGGCTACCGCGTCAGCGATCAGAGCGGCATCAGTGGTGTTTTTCTCGATAGACAAATTGGGAAAGGTGCGTGCCCCCAAGGTGCGCCATATCGTCGTCATTGACTGCAAACGTGTCGCGCTACCATAAGCGCGACACACGCCCACCCGGCCAACACGGGCCTTTAATTGTGCCCACGCCGCTTCAATAGCGACAGGGTCGCTGAAATTATCAGCATCCAGCAACAGAGCTGCTTGCTGCCAGCCCGGTGCAGGCATGTTTTCAGGGGCAGTCATGTACTACTAGCCACCAGCCGCCACGGCAGCGCTTCACCCGCACGCAAGGGTTTCAGTTGGGCCTCGCCAAAGGCAAAACTTTCGGGCGGTGTCCAACTTTCGCGTTGCAGGGCGATGGTGCTTTGGTTGCGCGGCAGGCCATAAAAGGCCGGGCCATGCCAGCTGGCAAAGCCTTCGAGCTTGTCGAGTGCGCCCGCGTTGTCAAAGGCCTCGGCGTACAGTTCCATCGCAGCATGGGCGGTGTAGCAGCCAGCACAGCCGCTGGCATGTTCTTTCAGATGCGCGGGATGGGGTGCGCTGTCGGTACCTAAGAAAAACTGGGGGAGGCCGCTGGTGGCTGCTTGCACCAAAGCCACGCGGTGCGTTTCGCGCTTGAGTACCGGCAGACAGTAGTAATGGGGCCGAATACCACCGGTAAAAATGGCATTGCGGTTATAGAGCAGGTGGTGTGCGGTGATGGTGGCTGCTGTGTAGGGGCCTGCTTCGGGCACGTACTGGGCGGCCTCTTTGGTGGTGATGTGTTCCATCACAATTTTCAGCTCAGGAAAATCGCGGCGCAAAGGAATGAGTTGCGTGTCGATGAACACGGCTTCGCGGTCAAACAGGTCGATGTCGGCGCTGGTGACTTCTCCATGCACCAACAACGGCATCCCAACGCGCTGCATAGCTTCGAGGGTGGGATAAATTTTGCGCAAGTCGGTCACGCCAGCATCGCTGTTGGTCGTGGCCCCGGCAGGGTAGAGCTTGCAAGCCACCACGCCAGCTGCTTTGGCACGGGCAATTTCTTCCGGCGGCAAATTGTCGGTCAGGTAGAGCGTCATCAGCGGCTCAAACTGCACGCCAGCAGGCACAGCGGCCAGAATGCGCTCTTTATAAGCCAGTGCCTGCGCGGCCGTGGTGACTGGCGGCTTGAGGTTGGGCATGATGATGGCGCGGCCAAACTGGGCGGCAGTGTGCGGCACCACCGTGTGCAAAGCAGCGCCATCGCGCACATGCAGATGCCAATCGTCGGGACGGGTCAGAGTGATACGGGTGGGGGCAATGGTAGGCGTGTTCATGCTGCCATTTTCCCATTGAAGGGATAGACCAAAAAGCAAGGCGATTGCCGCCAATACCCGGCCATTCAAAAATGGGTAATGGCTTATGGTTACGTGGGTAAATGACGGGAGACGCGCAATGCAACAAAAATTCCAAGCTGGGTGGCTGGCGCTGGCCTGGGCCCTCATGGCTGGAGGCGTGCCCCATGCACAAGCTACCAATCGACCGGCTGAGCCAACCACGGCGGTTCAGCAAACCGCTGATACAGCCCTGACCAATGATGGGCCGTCGGCCCTTTCTACCCTGCGCGCCTATGCCGAAATGGGCCACATCTTGGCGCAGTACCAGTTGGCGCAACGCCACTACAACGGTGACGGCGTACCACGCGACTTGGCTTTGGCGGCCATGTGGTTTCAACGTGCTGCCGATGCAGGCGAGCCACGCTCCCAATTGGCACTGGCACAGCTGTATGCCAAAGGCGAAGGCGTGACCCGCAGCGAGCGTTGGTCGGCCTATTGGATACGCCAAGCGGCAGAAAGCGGTTTTCGCGAGGCCCAATTGCAATTGGGCCGCTTGTACGAACGCGGCCAAGGTGTCAGCAAAGATGAGGCCGAAGCTTATTTTTGGTATTGCCTCGCCAGCGATGGTGCGTGGAGTGGCGACGAGGCCCTGCGCGAACGCGAGCGCTTAGGCCCCCAACTCACCCATGTGCAACGCACCTCCGCCCGCTATGCAGCCTTCCATTGGCGGCCACGCAACAGCGCCGGTACACATTGATACGGTAGCCAAAGGCTATGAGGACTTGAATAGCCATTTTCTGGTGCCACAATGGCAGCATGAGCCAAAAAACCGTCCCCCAGACTTCTGCCGACCGTCCCGCCGCTGCTGGCGTGGACGTTTCCGCTGTTTCAACCCCGGCAGCGCCCGCTGCTAAGCCGACGCGCACTACCAAAACGGCCCGCCCCCGTGCCGCCAGCCGTGGCGACACCGTGCCTACGCTAGAGACGGCAGAGGTGGCGCACTATGTGTCGCAAGAAGCCACCTTAGCCGCCCAAGACCAACAACAAGTGGCATTGGCCGATTTGCTGGCCAACGATCGACTCACCGCCAAACAACGGGCTGCCGGTCTGCGCGCCACGCTAGAGGGTGCTTCCGCAGATGATTTGGCCGTATTGCGCCAAATGCTGTTGGATAACACCGCACCGGCCAGCACGGTGGTGACCAAAGGACACCCCGATGACCAGTTGTCTGCCGACTGGCGCGAAGGGGGCTACCCGTACAAGCACCTGATGCGCCGCTCCACCTACGAAGCGCAAAAATACCAATTACAAGTCGAACTGCTCAAATTGCAGGCGTGGGTCAAAGAAACCGGCCAGCGCGTCGTGATTTTGTTTGAAGGCCGCGATGCGGCTGGCAAGGGTGGGGCTATCAAGCGCTTCATGGAACACCTGAACCCGCGCGGTGCCCATGTGGTGGCGCTAGAAAAACCCAGCGAAGTGGAGCGCGGTCAATGGTATTTTCAGCGCTATGTACAACACCTGCCCACAGCGGGTGAAATTGTGTTGTTTGACCGCAGTTGGTACAACCGCGCTGGCGTAGAACATGTGATGGGCTTTTGCTCGGATGCCGAGTACCACGAGTTCATGCGCCAAGTGCCCGAATTTGAGCGCACCTTGGTACGCAGTGGCATCCATTTAATCAAATTTTGGTTTTCGGTCAGCCAAGCCGAGCAACGTCGGCGCTTCAAAGAGCGCGAAGTGCATCCGCTCAAACAATGGAAGCTCAGTCCGATTGACTTGGCCAGCTTGGACAAGTGGGACGACTACACCCGCGCCAAAGAGGCTATGTTCTTTGGTACCGATACTGCCGATTCACCTTGGACCGTGGTCAAGAGCGATTGCAAAAAGCGCGCACGCCTCAATGCCATGCGCTACGTGCTGCACAAGCTGCCCTACACCAACAAAGATGTCAACACCATCGGCAAGCTAGACCCGCTGATTGTGGGCCGGGCCCATGTGGTCTATGAGCGCGGCGAGCAGCCGGGCTCGTTGCTGTGAAACCAACAGCACGCCAACGGCATAGCAGTGCAGCCTGCCCCTGTGGGCGCTTGTCGCCGCGTGGTCAGGTGCTGGCTTATGAGGCGTGTTGCGGGCGCTACATAGAGCACCTAGACAGCCAGCCAGCTCCAGACGCTGAAGCCTTGATGCGTTCGCGCTACAGTGCTTTTGTGCGTGGACATGCAGACTATTTGCTGGCAACTTGGCACCGCAGTGAGCGGCCCACCACGCTGGAATTGGAGCCCAACGCCCGCTGGCTGGGTTTGCAGGTGCGCCAGCACCAAGCGATCGATGCCGAACGGGCCGAGGTGGAGTTTGTCGCCCGTTACCGTATCGCGGGGCGGGCTGTACGCCAGCACGAGCGCAGCCGCTTTGTGCGCGAAGATGGTCGTTGGTATTACGTCAATGGCGATGTGATGGACAAAAGCGAAGGAGATGGATGATGCTGCGTCGTGATTTTCAGCAATGGGGGCTGGCCGTGTTGCTGGGCTACGCCTATGGTCAAGCCCATGCCCTGTCCTTGGCTGACATCAGCCGTACCGAAGCGGGCAACGGTCTGCAAGCGGCACTCGAAAGTGCCGCCACCGCAGCCGTAGGACTGCTGGGCCAAAGCGGGGGCTTTCTGGACAACCCGAAAGTGCATATCCCGCTGCCGGGTCAGCTGGAAAAAGCGGCTCAAATGCTACGCAACTTTGGCCAAGGCAAGCGCATTGACGAACTCGTGACCACGATGAACCGGGCGGCCGAATCGGCTATTCCAGCGGGCAAAGACGTGTTGGTCGGGGCGGTACGTTCCATGACTGTCGATGATGCGAAAAAGATTCTGACCGAAGGCGATACGTCCGTCACGCGCTTTTTTGCCGAAAAAACCCGGATCCCACTCGGAGAAAAGTTTCTACCTATAGTCACCCAAGCCACACAAAAGCTCGGGCTGGTGCAACAGTACAACGCCTTGGCCGGTAAAGCAGCCGGGTTTGGTTTGTTGCGCTCAGAAGATGCCAAACTAGAGCCCTACGTGACCGGCAAAACACTGGATGGGTTGTTCTTAGTGATTGGCGAACAAGAACAAAAAATCCGCCAAAACCCCGCTGCCGCTGGCAGTGCCATTGTGCAAAAGGTGTTTGGCGCACTGCGCTAAATCCAGCCCGCCATGCAACAGCCCCGGCCTGCGTACCGGGCAGAAGCGATCACGCCATAAAAAGCCATGAAATTTGAAGCTGTGTTGTTCGATTGCGATGGGGTACTGGTCGATAGCGAACCCATCACCAACGGTGTGCTGTGCCAAATGCTCAACGAAGCGGGTTGGACGCTGAGCACACAAGAATGTATGCGGATTTTTTTAGGAAAAACCGTACGCAGCGAGGCTGCACGCATTCAAGCGCACACTGGCCGCCCGCTCACCGATGAATGGATGGCTGCGTTTTATGAGCGGCGCAATGCCAAACTCAAGGCCCAGCTCAAGTCCATGCCTGGTGCCGTGGCGGCTGTGCAGGCCGTACATGGCCTGTTGCAAGGACGCATTGCTTGCGCCTCGGGGGCTGACCGCCTGAAAGTAGAAATGCAGTTGGCCCAAGTGGGCCTGATGCAGTACTTTGAGGGGCGCATCTTTAGCGGCCACGAAATGCCAGCCACCAAACCGGCCCCGGATGTGTATTTGGCTGCCGCTGCAGCGCTGAACGTGCCACCCGCACGCTGCCTGGTGCTTGAAGACACCGTCACGGGCGTAACCGCTGGCGTAGCGGCTGGGGCCACCGTGATTGGCTACAGTCCGGCCGGCCCCGGCCACAGCAGCGCAGTGGCTTTGCGCGGGGCTGGTGCAGTAGAAGTACTGACCCAACTGGCCGATTTACCGACCCTGTTGGGCGATTGAACCTTGCCTAAGTCCCTTTACCGCTGCGAGTTTGCCCTTGGAAGCTGAGTTACACCACATCATTTACGCCCTGTCCGACGCACTGGACTTGGTGGGCGTAGATGATGTCGCCCACGGCAAGCGGGTGGGTGTCATGGCCTCAGCCTGTGCCCAAGCCTTGGGTTGGCCAGCAGCTGGCTGCGAGTTTATGTTCGAATTGGGCATGTTGCACGACATCGGGGTGTCATCGACGCGCATGCACCGGCAGTTGGTGGCCGAGTTTGATGCCGAAGGCGCACAAGAACACACTGTTTTAGGCCAGCAGTTGCTGTTGGGCTTTGCCCCGCTGGCCAAAATGGCACTGCCCATACGCTACCACCACACACGCTGGGAACAATTGCAAACCCTGGCCTTGCCGCAAGATGTAGCGTTGCAAGCCAACCTCATCTACCTGACTGACCGAGTAGACACCTTAGCCGCCCCGCATTACGCCAGCCATGCCGTGCTGTTCCACGCAGACAGCATTCGCGCCGAAATCGCCCGCCGCGCCGAGAAGTACTTTGCCCCTCCGCTGGTACACGCATTCATGGAGGTTTCGCACACCGAAGCCTTTTGGCTGCGCTTAGAGCCTCGCGCGATAGACCAGTGCTTACAACAACAACTGGCCCATGCCCAGCCGATTCCAGCTTCTGGGGCCGAAATTCGCCAAGTGGCCGACTTGTTCGCCCGCATTGTCGATGCCAAAAGCCCATTTACCGCCGAGCATTCGCATGGGGTGGCCCGACTGGCACGCCTGCTGGGCCAGCATATGGGCCTGAATGCGGAGCAATGCGAGAAAATTGAAGTGGCAGGCTTGTTGCACGATTTGGGCAAACTGCGCGTGCCCGACGAAATTTTAGAGAAACCTGGTGTTCTGGATGCCCACGAACGCCAAGTCATCCATACGCACAGCTTTGAAAGCTTTCAAATTTTGCGTAGCATTTTGGGCTTTGAAGAGGTCGCGCTGTGGGCCGCCTACCACCATGAAGAGCCGGGGGGTAGTGGCTACCCCTTCCATGTGGATGGTGGCAGCCTGCCACTAGCGGCGCGTATTTTGCGTGTAGCAGATATTTTCCAAGCCATGGTGCAAAACCGGCCCTACCGCACCGGATTGAGTGCCGCTGCTGCACTGGACTTTATGCGTGGCTTACAAGCCCAAGGCCGTATTGAGGGGTGCATTTTGGATGTGCTAGAGCAGCACTTAGACGATGCCATGCTGGCCGCCCACGGTTGATGCGTGCTGCGGGCGCAGGCTGAGCTAGCTGTTGGGGCGCGCACTGCGCCGAAACTCGGCGGGCGATTGGCCCGTCCACACTTTAAAGGCACGAATAAAGCTCTTGTCGTTGCTAAAGCCACTCTCGTGTGCCACTTGTTTGATGGGCCGATTGGTACGGTGTAGCAAGCTGATGGCACGCGCACGCCGTGCTTCGTCTTTCAGGGCTTGCAACGAAGCGCCCTCTTCTTTCAACTGCCGGTGCAAAGTGCGCGGTGACAGGTGCAAACGCAGCGCCAGCGCCTCGGCGCTGTGGTTGGCCGCTGGGTCGGCAGCCAGCACTTGGCGCACCCGTTGCACCAACAAGCGGTCGCGCCGGTATTGCAGCACCGTCAGCGGTAGGGCACGTTGCAGCATTTGGCGCAAGGCGGCCTCATCACGGGCCAGAGGCAAGTTCAAGTAACGGGCATCAAAGCGCAATACGGCCGGACTGCTGTTCCATTGCACTGGCCCCGGAAACAACAAGGGATACACATCTTGGTGTGCTGGGGCGGCCAACGGAAACTGCACCCCCTGCAAGGGAATGCGCGAATCAATCAACCAGCACGCCACACCGTGGGCATTGCGCAGCACCGAGACCAAACAAAACTCGCGCAGCAGACCCAAATCTTGCCGCTCTGTGAGAGACAAGGTGGCCAGACCGTCGCGGGTTTCTAGCTTCAGGGCAATAGCCTCCGTCAGCAAACCGTGGTGCCTACACCAACGCCGCAAAGCCACTCCCAAGGTGGGTGAACTGATGGAAGCACGCGCCAACATGCCATAGCTACCCCAAGGCAAGCGACGCTCAAACCAGCCCAAGGCTTCATCGTCCAAGGTACGCATGGCCAAATCGGACAGGCGCTCAAACTGCCACGCGGTGATGCGGGCCTGAGGGTTTTCCAGTTGGGCTGGCGCAATTTGTGCCTGTTGCAGCAGCGGGATGGGGTCTATTCTGGCCCGTTCACAGGCATAAACAATCGCTTGTACAAAGGCTATGGGCGTGACAGCAGAGCCACCAGCAAGCGACAAGTGCGAGGCAGCAACAGCAGTGGAGCAAATCAAAGGTTTCACGCCCAGCAGTGTGGCCTAGCATGGCGCAATTTGCAACCCTGCTGGCAACCGTAGCACCGATAGAGGGCGTATTCTTGCCAGCTATACCGTTTCCTTTTTCGCCCGGAAAGACCTCCATGCCCGTTTTGCAGAGTCAACTCAACGCCCGCTCGGCCGACTTCCAGACCAATGCCAACGCTATGCGCGCGCTGGTGGCCGACCTGAACGCGCAAATTGCCAAAATTTTTGCCGGTGGCGGCGAAGCGGCCCGCGCCAAACACACCGCCCGTGGCAAGCTGCTGCCACGCGAGCGCGTGCAAATGCTGCTCGACCCCGGCACACCCTTCTTAGAGCTGGCCCCGTTGGCCGCACTGAACATGTACAACAACGATGCCCCCGGCGCTGGTGTAATTGCTGGCATTGGGCGCGTCAGTGGTATCGATTGCATGATCGTCTGCAACGATGCCACTGTGAAGGGTGGCACCTACTACCCCATCACCGTGAAAAAGCACCTGCGCGCACAAGAAGTGGCCGCACAAAACCGCCTGCCCTGTATTTATCTGGTCGATTCGGGTGGTGCTAATCTGCCCAACCAAGACGAAGTGTTTCCCGACCGCGACCACTTTGGCCGCATCTTCTACAACCAAGCCACCATGAGCGCCGATGGCATCGCACAGATTGCTGTGGTCATGGGCAGTTGTACCGCCGGTGGTGCTTATGTGCCCGCCATGAGCGATGAATCCATCATCGTGAAAAACCAAGGCACCATCTTTTTGGGCGGCCCGCCCTTGGTGAAAGCGGCTACGGGCGAAGTGGTCAGTGCCGAAGACTTGGGCGGTGGCGATGTGCATACCCGCCTGTCCGGGGTGGCCGACCATCTGGCACAAAACGATATGCACGCGCTGGCCTTGGCCCGCAATGCGGTACGCAACCTCAACCGCAGCAAAACCCCCAATCCAGCCGACACCGCCCCGGTGCCACCTTTGTTTGCCGCCGAAGAGCTGTATGGCGTGATTCCTGCCGATACGCGCAAGCCGTTTGATGTGCGCGAAATCATCGCCCGCATTGTCGATGGCAGCGAGTTTGACGAGTTCAAAGCCCGCTACGGCACCACGCTGGTCACTGGCTTTGCCCGCATCGAAGGCATGCAAGTGGGCATCATTGCCAACAACGGCATCTTGTTTTCTGAATCGGCCCTCAAGGGTGCACACTTTATCGAGCTGTGCTGCCAGCGCAAAATTCCGCTGGTGTTCTTGCAAAACATCACCGGCTTTATGGTGGGGCGCAAGTACGAAAACGAAGGCATTGCGCGCAATGGTGCCAAGATGGTGACGGCCGTAGCCACGGCCAACGTGCCCAAGTTCACCATCATCATCGGCGGCAGCTTTGGTGCCGGCAACTACGGCATGTGTGGCCGCGCTTACAGCCCACGCTTTTTGTGGATGTGGCCCAATGCGCGTATTTCGGTCATGGGGGGCGAGCAGGCTGCAGGCGTGCTGGCGACCGTTAAGCGCGATGGCATCGAAGCCAAGGGCGGCACGTGGAGCATGGAAGAAGAAGAAGCCTTCAAAGCCCCCATTCGCCGCCAATACGAAGACCAAGGCCACCCCTACTATGCCAGCGCCCGCCTGTGGGACGACGGTGTGATTGACCCCGCTGACACCCGCCGCGTGCTGGCGCTGGGCCTGTCGGCCACGCGCAACGCGCCGATAGAAGACACCAAGTTTGGCATCTTCCGTATGTGATGGGGGCGATGAACATGAGCGCCCTCTCTATCACCTACGACGGCCCCCGTGCCACCATCACCCTGACCCAGCCCGAAGTGCGCAATGCCTTCAGCGATGAAGTGATTGCCGACATCACCGCCGCCTTTACCGAGGTGGGTAGCTGCGACGAGGTGCGCGTGGTGGTGCTGGCCGCTGAAGGCCCGGCCTTTTGTGCTGGGGCCAACCTGAATTGGATGCGCCGCATGGCCGACTACACGCGTGGCGAGAACCTGCAAGATGCAGGCAAGCTGGCCGAAATGCTGCGTGTGATCTATGAATGCCCTAAACCCACCATCGCCCGCGTGCAGGGCGATGTCTATGCCGGTGGCATGGGCTTGGTAGCCGCCTGCGATATGGCCGTGAGCGTGGACAGCGCCGGTTTTTGCCTGAGCGAAGTCAAGTTGGGCCTGATTCCGGCCACTATCAGCCCCTATGTAATTCGTTCTATGGGGCCACGCGCCGCACACCGCTACTTCCTGACCGCCGAGCGCTTTGACGCTGCCGAGGCGCTGCGTATCGGTTTTGTCCATGCCGTGGTGACTGCTGAGGGGTTGGATGCCAAAGTGGATGAACTGGCCAAAGCCATCACCGTAGCCAGCCCCAACGCCGTGCGGGCCTGTAAAAAACTGCTGCAAGACGTGGCCGAACGCGACATCAACACTGAACTGATTGCCGCCACCGTAGACAGCATTGCCGACATCCGTGCCAGCAGCGAAGGCAAAGAGGGCGTGCAATCCTTCTTACAAAAACGCAAACCCCGCTGGTTGGCCTGACCCCTTCAAAGAACATTGGAAAGAACTACCATGTTTAAAAAAATCCTGATTGCCAACCGCGGTGAAATCGCCTGCCGCGTGGCTGCCACTGCCCACCGTTTGGGCGTGAAAACCGTGGCCGTGTATTCCGATGCCGATGCCCATGCCAAGCATGTCGCCGCTTGCGACGAAGCCGTGCATATCGGCGGCAGCGCCCCCAAAGAAAGCTACCTGCGCTGGGAACGCATCATCGAAGCGGCCAAAGCCACGGGCGCACAGGCCATCCACCCCGGTTATGGCTTCTTGAGCGAGAACGAAGAATTTGCCCAAGCCTGCGCCAATGCCGGTTTGGTCTTCATTGGCCCGCCCGCCTCGGCCATCCAAGCGATGGGCCTGAAGGCCGAATCCAAACAATTGATGGAAAAAGCTGGCGTGCCCTTGGTGCCCGGCTACCACGGGGCCAACCAAGACCCAGCCCTGCTGCAAGCCGAAGCCGACCGCATTGGCTACCCGGCGCTGATCAAAGCCAGCGCCGGTGGTGGTGGCAAAGGGATGCGCGTGGTGGAGAAAAGCGAAGACTTTGCGGCAGCCCTGGCCTCGTGCCAGCGCGAAGCCATCAACAGCTTTGGCGATGATGCCGTGCTGATTGAAAAATACGTGCAGCGCCCGCGCCACATTGAAATCCAAGTGTTTGGCGATACGCAGGGCAACTACGTCTATCTGTTTGAGCGCGACTGCTCGGTGCAGCGCCGCCACCAAAAGGTGCTGGAAGAAGCCCCCGCCCCCGGCATGAGCGCCGAAATGCGTGCCCAAATGGGGCTGGCTGCCGTATCGGCAGCCCGTGCCGTCAATTATGTGGGCGCGGGCACGGTCGAGTTCATCGTCGAGCAGCGCCCCGATGGCAGCATGGCCTTCTTCTTCATGGAGATGAACACCCGCTTGCAGGTAGAGCACCCCGTGACCGAAGCCATTACCGGCCAAGATTTGGTGGAATGGCAATTGCGCGTGGCTGCTGGCGAGCCGCTGCCACTGCGCCAAGAGCAATTGCAAATCACCGGCCATGCCATTGAAGCGCGTATTTGCGCCGAAAACCCCGAAAACCAGTTCTTGCCTGCCACCGGCACGCTGGCCGTGTACCGCAAGCCAGCTTGCACCAGCTTTAGCCGGGGCGAAGTGCGCTTTGACGATGGCGTGCGTGAAGGCGACACCATCAGCCCGTTCTATGACCCGATGATTGCCAAACTCATCGTGCATGGCGACACGCGCGAGCAAGCCTTGGCCCGTCTGGACGAAGCCTTGGCCCAAACCCACATCGTCGGGCTGGCGAACAACGTGCAGTTTTTGCGCTTGGTGGCGCGCAGCCCGTCCTTTGCCCAAGCGCAACTCGATACGGCTTTGATCCCGCGCGAAGCCGCGGTGCTGTTTGGTCAAGAAACCGTCGGCCTGCCGCTGGCCGCTGCCGCTGCCGTGGCCCAAACCCTGCTGGCCGAGCAAACCTTGGAAGGCGTAGACCCGTTTAGCCGCCGCGATGGTTGGCGCTCGCATGGCCGTACCCAGCGCAGCTTTGCTTTTGAGTTTGGCGGCGCACCGGCCAGCGCGCAACTCACCTATTTGGGGGGGGGTGCACTGCAATTGGCGGTGCAACCCGGCCAAGGCAGCAGCGCCAGTGCTGCCAGCGGTGCTTTGAGCTTCCAAGCTCTGGGCAATGGGCAGATTGAATTGCAATTTGCCGAAGAACGTGCCTTGGTCAACGTGTATGCCCAAGGCGAAACCCTGCAAGTGTTTGCCGCACGCGGAGCTACGCAGATTGTCGAAATCGACCTGCTGGCCCATGCAGGCGAAACCCAGGCTGAAGGTGGCCGCCTCACAGCCCCGATGCCGGGCAAGGTGGTCTCGTTTGCCGTGCAAGCGGGTGATAAAGTGAGCAAAGGCCAACCTCTGGCCGTGATGGAAGCCATGAAAATGGAACACACTATTGCTGCCCCCGCCGATGGCGTGGTGCTAGAACTGCTCTATGCACCGGGCGACCAAGTGAGCGAAGGCGCAGAACTGTTGCAACTGCAAGTTGCCGAGGCCGCCGCATGAGCCTGAACCAACTCCCCAGCCGCGTACGGCTGATTGATGTCGGGCCACGCGATGGCCTGCAAAACGAAAAAACCCCGGTGCCCGCCGACATCAAAATCGGCTTGGTGCAACGTCTGCAAGAGGCGGGCCTGCAAGAGATTGAAGTCACCAGCTTTGTCAGCCCCAAATGGGTGCCGCAAATGGCCGACAACGCGCAGGTCATGGCGGGCATCCAGCGCCAGCCGGGGGTGCGTTATTCCGTCCTCACGCCCAATATGCAGGGCTACGAGGCGGCGCTGGCCTCGCAACCCGACGAAATTGT
This sequence comes from uncultured Simplicispira sp., assembly GCA_964478155.1. Classification (GTDB taxonomy): domain Bacteria; phylum Pseudomonadota; class Gammaproteobacteria; order Burkholderiales; family Burkholderiaceae_C; genus Simplicispira. The sequence continues at coordinate 74,327 of CAYZGT010000011.1, read as the reverse complement.
CGTCTTTGGTGCGGCCAGCGAAGCCTTCAGCCAGAAAAACATCAATTGCAGCATTGCCGAGAGCATCGAACGCTTTGCGCCAGTGGTGCAAGCCGCTTTGGCGGCGGGTATTGGCGTACGTGCCGCCATGAGCTGCACTGTGGGTTGCCCCTACGAGGGCGAGATTGCCCCCGAGCGCGTGGGCTATTTGGCGGGCTTGCTCAAGCAAATCGGCGTGCAACGGGTCGATGTGGCCGACACGATTGGCGTGGGCACACCGCGCAAGGTGCAGGCTGCGATTGAGGCCACGTTGCAGCACTACTCTATCGACAACATCTCGGGCCACTTCCACGACACCTACGGCCAAGCCCTGTCCAACACCTTGGCGGCGCTGGAGTTGGGGGTGTGGAACTTCCAATCCTCGGTGGCTGGCTTGGGCGGCTGCCCCTACGCCAAGGGGGCCACGGGCAATGTGGCGACCGAAGATGTGGTCTATATGCTGCACGGCATGGGCATCGACACCGGCATCGATTTGGACAAGCTGATCGATGCTGGCAGCTATATCAGCGACTTTTTGGGGCGCAAATCGCATTCGCGCGTGGCGGTGGCGCTGCTCAACCGGCGTGCAGCCTAAGTAGCACAGCGGGGCCAATTGGTGGGATGATGGCGGGTTTTTCTGAACCATCTGCCACTATGAACGCCCCTAGCGCTTCCCCGATTGCCGCCCGCGCCCAATTGCTGGCCGAGGCGGGTTATTTTGCCCCCGACAGCGACGAGGGCGTGCCCTCGCCCTGCATTGCTGTGTGCCGCATGACCGCAGACAACAGCCACTGCGAAGGCTGCTTTCGTACCATCCCCGAAATTCGGGCTTGGGCCAGTGCCGAACCGGAGCAACGGCTGGCTATTTGGCGCCAACTGGCCCAGCGTGCGGGCTTTGACTTTCCTCCCGCCACCCCAGAGCCAGCGCAACCATGAAACACATCACCTTCTATCTGGATTTTGTCTCGCCCTACGCTTGGCTGGCCTTTGAAAAACTGCCGCAAATGCTAGAGGGTCTGAGCTACAGCGTCGAATACCGCCCGGTGCTGCTGGGTGCGCTGTTGCAAGCCCAAGGCAACCCCGGCCCAGCAGGCATCCCTACCAAACGGGACTGGACGTATCGCCACGTCACTTGGCTGGGCCACCGCCTAGGCATTCCACTGCAAATGCCAGCCCGCCACCCGTTCCAGCCCTTGCCCTTGTTGCGTTTTGCCTTGGCTTACAGCATGGATGGCAGCATCAACCGCTTTACGGCGGGGGCCTTCTTGCGCCATGTTTGGCAAGGCGGCCACGATGCCTTGGATCCCGTCCGCCTAGAAGCCTTGGGCGCGCTGCTCGTAGAGCAACACCAAGGCACCAGTGGCCTCGATGCCAAAGACTTGCTGTGGGCCAACACCGAAGCCGCGGCCGACCGGGGCGTATTTGGCGTACCGGCCTTCGAGGTAGACGGCAAAATCTTCTGGGGCTTTGACAGCCTGCCCATGTTGCGCGCCTATCTGGACGGTGACACTTGGTTTGATACCCACTGGCAAGCCGCCGCCCAAGTGCCCAACGGCTTGCCACCAGCCAGCGCCAAATCAGCATAAATGGGGTGGGTATCTTCTAGCCCCACCCAACCTTTTGCTTGGTCTGGCCTACTGGCTTAATCCAGCTTTACGCCAATTTTCGTAATGACTTTGCCCCATTTCTCGCGCTCGCTGCGCGAGAAGTTGGCCATTTGCTCGGCCGTTCCGGGCATGGGCTCCACGCCCAAGGCTTGCAGCTTGGCCTTGACGTGGGTAGCACCCAAGGCACCTTGCAAGGCTTGCGAGAACTGGCCCATCGCCTCTTTGCTCGTGCCCGTAGGGGCTACCAAACCCTGCCAAGCATAGCCCTCAAAACCCTTCAAACCCTGCTCGTGCATGGTCGGGATGTCGGGCATGGTGGGCACACGCTGCGGGCTGGCCACGCCAATCGCTTTCACCTTTTTGCCATTCAAGAACGGATAGGCCGTGGCACTTTCGACCCACATGGCCGAGACTTGGCCGCCAATCACGTCTTGGATCGCGGGCGCTGCGCCTTTGTAAGGCACATGGGTCAGTTGCAGGCCGCTTTGTTCGCGAAACAACTCGCCCACCAAATGGTGCGGGCTACCCAGCCCGACCGAGGCCCAATTGACCCCGTTGGGCTGGCTTTTGGCCCAAGCGGTAAATTCTTTCAGGTTGTTGGCGGGCACATTGTTCGACACGACCAAAAACAGCGGAAAGCGCACCAACAAGCCCACCGGCTGAAAGTCCTTCTCGGCGTTGTAGTTGAGTTTGCTAAAGAGCGTGGGGTTGGCAGCCAAGGTCGCAAAGTCTGCGGTGAACAAAATGTTGCCTAGGTCTTTCGAGCGGGCCGTGTATTCGGCGGCAATATTGGTGCCAGCCCCGGGCTTGTTGCTCACAATGATGCTGCGGCCCAAACTTTTGCCCATCTCTTCGGCAATGGTGCGTGCCACCACGTCCGAGCCGCCGCCAGCGGCATAGCCCACCACCCATTCAATCGGTTTTTGCTGGGCACTGGCACTCAAGGAACTGGCGGCCAAGGCCAAACCCAACAAAGAGCCGATGAAGTGTTTGCGTTGCATGAAAGCTGTCTCCTGATAGTAGTAATGGTGATAAAAACAGAGGTGGCCGCGTGCTTTAAGCGCCGGTGTGTACCGGGGCTACGGGGGTGATGGCCGCACGTCCCGCCAAAGAAGCCGACTCGGTGGCTGCACTCTGGCCGCGTGCCACTTGCAACGCTTCGGCCAACACGGCGTTATCGCCAATATGGTTGGCCAGCAACAGCACCAGTCGGGCGTTCATGGCATGGCTTTGCGCTGTGGTCAATCCTTGGTGGGCGGTGAGCAAGGCTTCATAAAAATCGTCGTACGAGGACAGGGTGGGCTGGGTATTGAGCATGGTGACAAACTCCAAATTCAGGCGGGGGTAGCAGAGGTTGCGGTGGCCGTCGCCAAGGCGGCACGCACAGCGGCTTCGGTAGGGTTGCGCCAACGGGCGCACACATGCTGGTCGGGGCGAATCAGGTAGGCCGTGCCAGGCTGGGCATCCAAGCGCTGCGCCACCAACCCTTGTACATCCTCCACATCTTGGCCGATAGACAGGGCTTGCACATAAGGCAGCCCATGCGCCCAAGCGGGTACGGCACCAAACACCAGCAGTGTGAAATCCATGCCCAATTCGCGCAATAACCAACTCGGCTGCCCGTTGCGGTGCACCGGGGCATCCAACAGCACGGCCCCCGGCACTTGGCTACCGGCAAAGCGGTCCACGTCGGGGGTGTTCAAAGGGGAGTGGTGCAGCACCGCTGGCACGGACAAGCGCCCACTGTTGACAATGCGCCGGGCAAAAGCATGGTCGCGTGCCAAATCCAGCGTCGCATCGCGGAACAGGCGGCTGATTTCGCTCTTGGGCGTGATGAAATCGGTGGCGCGGGTCGAGTTGAGCAGGTTCTCGTCGGCGGCATATTCGCGCTCGGGGCCGTAGGTAGCCAGCAGTTCGGTGCCCGCACGGCCTTTCAATACCCAGTCCAGCTTCCAAGACAGGTTATCGGTATCCTGCACGCCGCTGTTGGCACCTCGGGCACCAAAGGGCGAGACACCATGGGCGCAATCGCCAGCAAACAGCACCCGGCCATGCACAAAGCTGTCCATGCGCAGGCAGGCAAAGGTGTAGACACTGGCCCATTCCAGCGTGAACTCAGTGTCTTTGCCCAACAAGGCTTGTACACGCGGGATGATGTTCTCAGGCTTCTTCTCTTCTTCTGGGTTGGCATCCCAGCCCAATTGAAAATCAATGCGCCACATACCGTCCGGCTGCATATGCAACAGCACGCTCTGACCGGGGTGGAAGGGTGGATCAAACCAGAACCAGCGCTCGGCTGGAAAGTCGGCCTTCATCTTCACATCGGCAATCAAAAAGCGGTCTTGAAAGATGCGGCCCTTGCTCTCCAGCCCCATCAAACCGCGCATGGTCGAGCGCGCACCATCACAAGCAATCACCCAATCGGCGTTGATTTGGTATGGGCCATCGGGGGTGTCAATGCTCAAGAGCGCGCCCTCTTCGCGGGGCGCAATGCCGGTGACTTTGTTGTCCCAGCGGATTTCAATCTGCGGCAGTTGCAGGCAGCGCTCTACCAAGTAGCCCTCGCAGTAATACTGCTGCAAATTGATAAAAGCCGGACGCTCGTGCCCTGCCTCGGGCAGCATGTCAAATTGGTACACCAGTTCGTCATGGAAGAACACCTTGCCTACATTCCACGACACGCCCTTGTCCACCATCGGCTGGCCGACCCCTAAGCGATCCCAAATTTCCAGCGCCCGCTTAGAAAAGCACAGCGCGCGCGAGCCAATCGACAAGCGGTGGTCATTGTCCAACACCAGCACGCGGTGGCCACGCTGGGCCATGTCAATCGCCATGCTCAGGCCGACTGGCCCCGCACCCACCACCACGATGGGGTGCTGCACCGGCTGGGCCGCATCTTGGTCGGGGGAACGGGTGTACGGAAACTCGATAGCCTGCACTTGGGCACCAGTGCCGTGGAAGGGATAAGAAGGGGTGGCTGCGGAGGTCATGGTAGGTGGATGGACATGAGAAAAAGTGGGGGCAAAGCTCCGCCCGACGGGCTGCACACACAGGTGCGCCCGTTGGGTGGTGGGGATGAAAATCAGTGGCGGTTAGAAGCTCAACCACCTATTCGGGGCCAAATCAGCCCTCCAGCGCCTGCCACATGGCTACATCGCGTTCTGCCGTCCAGATGCGTGGGTCGGGGTATTGCGTGGCCTCGTCATAAGCGCGGGTGACGTCAAAGGGCATGCAGTGGTTAAAAATCACCCACTGGCCATACTTGGGCTGCAGCTTGGCAAAGGTGGCTTCATAGACCGTACGCAGGTCTTGACCTGCTGCCGCCCCGGCTTGCACGCTGGCGTACAAGTCGCTGATAAAGGCCCGCGTTCCGGCCAAACCGGCTTGCACCTGCTCTGGCGTTTGCAAGGCAGCACCCCGGCCTGGCACCAGTTTTTCAGGTTGCAGGGCAGCAATGGCATCCAGCGTGTGCGGCCAGTCTTTGAAGTAGGCATCGCCCGCGTAGGGGGTAGCGTCAAACTCGACCAAATCGCCACTGAACAAGATTTTTTCTTGCGGCAGCCAAACCACCGTATCACCCTTGGTGTGGCCCCGGCCCAGTTGCAAAATTTGTACTTCCAGCTTGCCCAGCCACAGCGTCATCTTGCCGGTGAAGGTGATGGTGGGCCAAGTCAGGCCGGGCGGTACGCTTTCCACGTTTTGAAACAGGCGCGGAAAGCGGCCAATCTCGCTCGCCTTGTCAAACTCGCCGCGCTCCACAATCAAGTCGTAAGTGTCTTGGCTGGCGATGATGTGTTCTGGCTGGTAGGCGCTGGCACCCAGCACGCGCACCGCATGGTAGTGGCTCAGGGTGACGTACTTGATCGGTTTGTCGGTCACTTCGCGAATGCGGCGGATCACGTCTTGCGCCATCACCGGGGTGGCTTGGGTGTCAATCACCATCACCGCATCGTCCCCAATGATGATGCCGGTGTTCGGGTCACCCTCGGCAGTGTAGGCGTAGGCGTGGTCTGAGAGCTTGTCAAAGCTCACTTTTTTCACTTCCAAATCGGCAGCAGAGGCAAAGGTTTTGGTACTCATGGGGTATGGTGAATTTGTTATGAACAAATGCGTTGGCTGGAATGCCACAATGGTAGTAGATTATTTGTTTTAGTTGAATTCATTTGTTTAAGTGAAAACCCACCCCCAGCCATAGCAGAGACAATCGGGGCTATGCCCATGCACAGTGAACCTTCTTTTTCCGCATCCATTCCAGACGAAGCCAGCCCACGCACCTCACGCGGCATCCAAAGCGTGGAGGTGGGCGGCCAATTGCTCAAGGCGCTGGTGCATACCGGCCGCCCGATGGCACTGAAAGATTTAGCACGCGAGGCGGGCATGACGGCGGCCAAAGCACACCCCTATTTGGTCAGCTTTGGCAAGCTCGGGCTGATAGAGCAAGACCCCGCTACCGGTCATTACGGTTTGGGTTCCTTGGCGATGCAGTTGGGCTTGATCAGCCTGCAACAAAAAGACCCCGTACGCATGGCAATTGCCGAATTGCCAGGGCTGGCGCTGCGCGTCGGGGCCACAGTAGCTATTTCGGTCTGGGGCAACCACGGCCCGACCATCATCCAAGTAGAGCAAGGCCCCGCCGATGTGCATGTCACCATGCGCCACGGCACCACCGCCTCGGTGCGCTACACCGCCAACGGCAAGCTGTTTGCAGCCTTTATGCCGCGCGCCCAAGTAGAGCAAGCCCTGGCCCACGATGGAGACCCGCATGCCCTGCAAGACCCGCAGTTTGCGCAAGAGCTAGATGGCATTCGCCAACAGGGCATCAGCACCGTGCGCGAAGGGCTGGTGCGTGGCATTGGGGCCGTGGCCGCACCCGTGTTTGATGGCTTTGGCCGTCTGGTGTTGTGCCTAACAGCCATTGGCCCGGTAGCCACGCTGGATGTCAGCACGCAGGGCAGCGCTGCCCAGCAGTTGCGCGAAACGGCACAAAGCCTATCGCACCGTTTAGGGGCTTCGGGGCGTACGGATGCTACCTCAGCGACCGCTTTAAGCCCTGCTGCAAAAAACGCCCCCAACCCTGTGGCCTGCGGTTGGCGCACTGCTTGAGCGCGTAGGCCGCAGCGCGGCGCTAAAGGCGGTGTGCATACCAAACCACCAGCGGGATAAAACATAAAGCCAGAAGGCCATACAGCAGGTAGTTTCCTGTCATAGGATTGAAGTCGCGCCAAATTTTGGCCCAAGACTTTCGCATGAGCCACTTACCAATGGCAATGTCAAAACCAGCCATGAATGTGGCCAAGACAAGCCCAAGGACAAGGTGTGCTTGGGCTGTTTGAAGCCCTATGCTTGGCACCAACACCAGACAGACGGCGAATGCGAGCAGTGTTCCGGTTGCGGCGCTGAGTTTGATGGCTCGCTCTTTGCCGATGCGCGGAACGACGAACTTGATCCTTGCAATGCCGTGCAGAGTTTCAGCGCAAGCCAGCACCACGCACAACGCACCGATACGCAGAAGAGCTTCTGTGCTCATTGCAACCACCATCACGCCCATTTGTTCATTTGGCGCAAAGAATTCAACACTTCCCTCATCCCCCTGCGTTTAGGCAAGCCTCCCTTTTTCCAGCAGTGTGCGCCCCGGTTAACGCTGCTGCAAAAAATTTCGCAGCATGGCATGACCATGTTCGGTCAAGATGCTCTCGGGGTGAAACTGCACACCCTCCACAGCCAAGGTTTTATGGCGTACGCCCATAATTTCGCCATCGTCCGTCCAAGCGGTAATCTCTAGGCAATCGGGGCAGCTGGCACGCTCAATCGCCAACGAGTGGTAGCGATTGACGGTAAATTGCTGGGGCAAGCCAGCAAACACCCCCTGTTGGGTGGTGGTGATGACGCTGGTTTTGCCGTGCATTTGCTGTTGTGCACGCATAATCTTGCCGCCAAAGGCCGCCCCAATCGCTTGGTGGCCTAAGCACACCCCCAAAATCGGCAGCTTGCCAGCAAAATGCTGGATAGCCGCCACCGAGATACCGGCCTCGGCTGGCGAACAGGGGCCGGGCGAAATCACCAGCCGGTCTAATTGCCCAGCCTCCAGCCGGGCCTGAATATCGGCCACGGTAATTTCGTCATTGCGAAACACGGCTACCTCCGCCCCCAACTCGCCAAAATACTGCACGATGTTGTAGGTAAAACTGTCGTAGTTATCGACCATCAAGAGTTTCATTTTTGCTCTCCTTGGGGCGCACGCAGGCGGGCAAATTCTTGGTGCTCGTGGGCGATGGAATGCTCCATCAAGCTGCGGTAGATGGCCTCGATCACATCGGGCACACCACCCTGCAGGGCGGCGCTGGCACGCACGCGCGCCACAATGGCCTCGATGCGCTCTTCGTCGCGCACTTGGGCCGGGTCTTGCTTGATGCGTGCGGCTTGGGTCATGTAGCCGGTGCGTTGCACCAACAGGGGCACCAGCACATCGTCTAAAGCGTCAATATGGCGGCGCACGTCTTGCATGGTGGTGCAGTGCTGCACGTTGTCGATGGCGCGGGTCATTATTCCAAGCCCTCCTCTACCAGTTCTGCGGCGCGCAACAGGGCGCGGGCCTTGTGTTCAGTCTCTTTCCATTCCAACTCAGGGATGGAGTCGGCCACCACCCCTGCAGCCGCTTGCACATACAGCGTGCCGTCTTTGATCAGGCCGGTGCGGATGGCAATCGCCAAATCCATATTGCCTGCGTAACTCAGATAGCCACAGGCTCCGCCATAGATGCCGCGTTTGCTCGGCTCCAATTGGTCAATCAGTTCCATGGCGTGGACTTTGGGCGCACCTGTGAGCGTGCCTGCCGGGAAGGTGGCTTTGAGCACATCCATGCTGGTCATGCCCTCATTCAGGATGCCCTCGACGTTGCTCACAATATGCATCACATGGCTGTAGCGTTCCACCACAAAGGCTTCGGTCACTTTCACGCTGCCAATTTGGGCGATACGGCCAATATCGTTGCGCGCCAGATCAATCAGCATGACGTGTTCGGCGCGCTCTTTCGGGTCGTTGATCAGTTCGACCTCGGCGGCTTTGTCTTGCTCGGGTGTGGCCCCGCGTGGGCGCGTACCGGCCAAGGGGCGGATGGTGACTTTTTGCCCCTCGGGCGTTTGCTCTTGGCGCACCAAAATCTCGGGCGACGAGCCGACCACCTGAAAATCGCCAAAATTGTAAAAATACATATAGGGCGATGGATTGAGCGAACGCAGCGCGCGGTACAAACTCAAGGGCGATTCGGTATAGGTTTTGTGAATGCGCTGGCCCACTTGCACCTGCATAAAGTCGCCTGCGGCAATCAACTCTTTGGCATGGGCTACCGCCGCCAAGTAGTCGTCTTTGGCAAAACTGCGCTGGGCCGGGTGGCTGGTGCTGGCTTGCACCACCGGGGCCACGACCGGCGCTTGCAAGCGCTGTTTGAGCTGCAACAAGCGCCGTTGTGCTTGGGCGTAAGCGTCAGGCTGGCTGGGGTCGGCATAGACAATCAACGACAGCTTGCCCGACAGGTTGTCAATTACCGCCAATTCTTCGCATTGCAACAACAAAATGTCGGGGCAACCCAAAGTATCAGGGGGGCAGGTGGCTTCGAGTTTTTTCTCGATATAGCGCACCGCATCGTAGCCAAAATAGCCCGCCAAGCCACCACAAAAACGCGGCAAACCCGGCAACAGCGCCACCTTGAAGCGTTGTTGATACTCGGCGATGAAGTCCAACGGGTTGCCACTGGCACTTTCCACCACCACGCCATCGGTAAGCACCTCGGTGCGCGCTTGCGCGCCAAAGCCACTGGCCCGCACCAGGGTGCGCGCAGGTAGGCCAATAAAGCTATAACGGCCAAAGCGCTCACCACCCACAACGGATTCGAGCAAAAAGCTGCGCTGACCACCATCTTGGCTGTGCGCCAACTTCAGGTAGAGCGAGAGCGGGGTCTCCAGATCCGCAAAGGCTTGGGCCATGAGCGGAATACGGTTGTAGCCTTGTTGGGCTAACTGCTGAAATTCAAGTTCTGTAATCACGGGGGATAAGTCCCTGCTGGGGCAGCACAGAGGGGGCGTAGATCAAAACGCTGTGCCGCAGTGTTCACACAATCGGCCTCCGCTACGGCAAGGGAAGGCCACGGGGGCACCGGGCCAAGCCCGTAGGTGCCAATTTAGGCGTGGCAATGGACAGATGGCTTACGCCAGGGCCAGGCTCCCCGGTCAGACTGACCGGCGATGGATACGCGGTGAATGAACATGGGCCAAAGTGTAGCAAACCACACCACAGCCATCAGGCACTCTGGGCTTTGGGGCTATCAGGTACGCGGGCCAGTGACCGTTTTACCGCAAGGTGGGGGATTAAGATAGTGCATCGTTTTTTCACGCCCTAGCAAAAACCCTAATGTGTAACAAAAAGAAACTAATCAGAATGCACCCTTCTTTGATCAGGCTGCAGAGCTGGTTTTTGCATTGCTACAGTGGGTGGCGTCATTTTCAGAGGTAGCCAATATGTTTCAATTGTCTTCTTATACGGTTTCTAGGCGCTTGTTGGCCCTGATATTCGCTGCTGCCCTGGGCATTTTGTCTTTGGCAACGGTGTTTTTGCTGTCAGAACGCCAGTTGATTATGAAGGAGCGCCAAAATAGCGTGCGCCAAACCGTAGAAACTGCCCACAGCCTATTAAATTATTACCACGGCTTAATCAATAGTGGCAATCTATCAGAAGCAGAAGCCAAAAAACAAGCCGTGGCCGCCATCAAGGCTTTGCGTTATAGCCAAGACGAGTATTTTTGGATCAACAGCGTGGATGCCATCATGGTGATGCATCCGATTAAGCCGGCTTTAGACGGTCAGCAGTTATCCCAACTCAAAGACCCTACGGGCAAATTATTCTTTAATGAAATGGTCAGCACCGTCAAATCCCACGGTGCAGGCTTTGTCGATTACATGTGGCCCAAACCAGGCCAAGAGGCCCCAGTTCCCAAAATCTCTTATGTCAAAGGTTTTGCCCCTTGGGGTTGGATTATTGGCTCCGGGGTGTATGTAGACACTGTGCAAGCGGTGGTGCAAGAGCGCATGGTATCGTTCTCGTTGGGGGCGTTGGTGCTGGCGGGTCTGTTGGTTTTGTTGGGCTGGTTTATCAGCCGCAGCATTTTGGGTCAATTGGGTGGAGAACCTGCCTACGCCGCCGAAATTGCCCACCGCTTGGCCGAGGGCGACTTATCGGTGCCGATCCAAATCCGTGACACCAGCCAACCCAATTTACTGCACGCCATCGAGAGCATGCGCGACAAAATTGCCCTGATGGTGGGCCAAATACACCAAGGAGCCAGCGCGGTAGCCAGCGCCAGCGCGCAAATCGCCAATGGCAACAATGATTTATCAGACCGCACGGTAGAACAAGCCACCGCACTGGACCAAGCCTCGGGCTCGATGGCCCAATTGGGCAACACGGTGCAGCAAAACGCTGACAACGCGCGCCAAGCCAACCAGTTGGCCTTGAGTGCCTCTACCGTAGCGGTGCGCGGTGGCGAGGTGGTGTCGGAAGTGGTAGAGACCATGAAAGGCATCAACGAGAGCTCACGCAAAATCTCTGACATCATCAGCGTGATTGATGGCATTGCCTTCCAAACCAATATCTTGGCCCTGAACGCGGCTGTCGAAGCGGCGCGCGCAGGTGAACAAGGGCGTGGCTTTGCCGTGGTGGCCTCCGAGGTGCGCTCTTTGGCCGGGCGCAGTGCCGAAGCGGCCAAGGAGATTAAAACCCTGATCAATGCCAGCGTAGAGCGGGTAGAGCAGGGCACGGCACTGGTCGATCAGGCCGGAGCCACCATGGACGAGGTGGTCAATAGCATCCGCCGCGTCACCGACATCATGGGCGAGATCAGCGCTGCCAGCCACGAGCAATCCACTGGTGTGGCCCATGTGGCCAACGGGGTGGCCCACATGGACCAAGCCACACAACAAAACGCCGCGCTGGTGGAAGAGATGGCCGCTGCAGCCAACAGCCTGCACGCCCAAGCCGAAGAACTGGTGCAGGTGGTATCGGTGTTCAAACTGCAAGGGCAGCAGCATCGCAACACCCAGACCACACCATCATCCCACAGCCGGACCTTGCGTTTGGCGCGCTAAAGCACTGCCCCGATAGCCACCAAACTATCTAGCCAGCCATCGGCATCGACTTGCTGCACTGGCTGGCCGTGGTTGTAGCCGTAGGTGACCAACAGCACCGGGCAGCCCGCGGCGCGGGCGGCTTGGGCATCGTTGCTGGAGTCGCCCACCATCAGGGTGCAGGCCGGGGCCATGCCCAATGCGGCACAGGTTTGCAACAGTGGCAGCGGGTCGGGCTTTTTGCGTGCAAAGGCATCACCGCCAAACACATGGGCAAAGTAGCCCTCTAAGCCTTTGGCCTGCAACAGGGCCACGGCAAAGGCGGTCGGCTTGTTGGTCAGGCAGGCCAGCGGCAGCCCCCGGCCGCGCAGAGCCTGCAAGCCCTCTAACACCCCCGGATAGACGCGCGAGAACTGTCCGTTCACTTGCGGGTAATGCTGTTGGTAGCTGTCCCAAGCACGGGGGAACAAAGCATCCACCGCCACTTGCCGGGCGGCTGGGTTGGGTTGTGGCACGGCCAACACATGGTGCAGCACCGAGGCAATCAAATGCTCGGTGCCTTTGCCCACCATGCGCTCCACCTCAGCGGCTGCCACTGGGGGTAGGCCCACATCGGCCAACATGCGGCGCAACACCTCGACAAAATCGCCCAAGGTATCCACCATCGTGCCATCCAAGTCAATGATGGCAGCTTCTATGCCCTGCAGCAAACCGGGCCGGTGCAACATGGTTTCGGACTCCACTTAGGCCAAGGCGACGCGCATGGCATCGATCACGCTGCGGTAGTCGGGCTTGCCAAAAATGGCGCTACCCGCCACAAACGTATCGGCCCCAGCATCGGCCACGCGGCGAATGTTGTCTACCTTGATGCCACCATCCACTTCGAGGCGAATATCTTTACCACTGGCCTCAATGCGTTTGCGTGCGGCCTCAATTTTGCGCAGGGCCGAGTCAATAAACCCTTGCCCGCCAAAACCGGGGTTGACGCTCATGATGAGAATCAGGTCAATATCGTCAATCACCCAGTCCAGCACGTCCAGCGGCTCGGCGGGGTTGAACACCAAACCGGCCTTGACCCCTTGGGCTTGGATGGCTTGGATACTGCGGTGGACATGGGTGCTGGCATCCGGGTGAAAGCTAATCAAATCGGCCCCGGCTTGGGCAAAGGCGGCCGCCAGCGCATCGACCGGCTGAATCATCAAATGCACATCAATCGGCACAGCAGCACCTGCTGGGGTGACGGCGTGCGGTTTGAGGGCTTGGCACACCATCGGCCCAAACGTCAGGTTAGGCACATAATGGTTGTCCATCACATCAAAGTGAATCCAATCGGCACCGGCGGCAATCACGTGACGCACCTCTTCGCCCAAGCGGGCAAAGTCAGCAGAGAGGATGGAGGGGGCAATACGGTAGGTTTGGCTCATGGTTTTGATTGTCGCAGTTACCATTAACCTATGCCAAAGTACCAATTTCAGGTGGAAGTCACCCCGCAATACCTGCCTCAGCAGTCCTCGTCCGAAGGGGGGGTGTTCAGTTTTTCTTACACCATCACCATCCACAACACGGGCGAGGTGGCAGCGCAGTTGGTATCACGCCACTGGTTCATCAGCGATGCCTTGGGCCACACGCAACAGGTGCAAGGGCCGGGCGTGGTGGGCGAGCAGCCTTGGCTGCGCCCGGGCGAGTCGTTTCAGTACAGCAGTGGTTGCCAACTGCGCACCCCCAGTGGCACCATGCACGGCAGCTACCATTGTGTGGCCGAAGACGACACCCCGTTTGAGTGCGAGATTCCGCTGTTTGTGTTGGAGGCCACCAGCCCCGGCATGGATGGTCGCCCCTTGAGTGCCCGGGTGCTGCACTGATGCGACCACGCCACGATTTGCACAGTCTGTTGGCCCAACTCGACCCGCAGGCGGATTTGGCGCAACGCCATTTGTGGCTGATTGGATTGCTGGGCTGGTTGCGCGGAGCGGGCAACTCTGTGCCCGACACCTTGGGCCGCCTGACTTTGCTGCTAGATGCGGTACAAGCCCAGCCAGAGCTACAAGTACGCTTGCAAACTTGGTGGCAAACCCTGGCCGATACGGTGGACATCACCCTGCTGCTGGCTGATTTTGGTTTTGCACCGCGCACCGCGCTGCTGAGTGAACTGGCCGAGCGCCTGCGCCTGAAAATTTTGCCCGGCAGCCCCGAAACCATCGATGCGACCGAGCTGTTTACCCTCGCCTTACCCAGCGCCTTTGATGCCCAATGGCTAGCCGCCTTGCCGGTGGAGCTGCTAGAGCGCCTGATGTGGGTGCTGTGCGGCGACAACGGTCACAGCACGCGCTGGCAGCGCGCTCTGCTCGATGCCATGACCTATTGTGCCGGACAGATCTTGTCCACGGGCTTTGCGCCAGAGTTGCGCTTGCGCATGCCGCCTGAAGCACGCGCGGCCCAGCCCTTCCACGCCCTGATCCGCGACGTAGAAAGCCTGCGCATAGAAGTGTTGCACGGCCTACGCACCCCCGAGCGGCTGCAAGAAGCAGCGCAGCGCCTACGCGAGCGCTTGGATGCCTGCCGCAGTGCTGCCACCAGCGTGTATGGGCATTTTGAGGACAACGGCATCTCGGTCGGGCTGGTGTTTCGGCTGCGCCAATTGCGCGCCCGCGTAGTGCGCATGCGTGAATTGCTGGAATGCGTACTCTCGCCCACCCCGGCCTTACACGGTGCGCGTCTGCTGGGCCATCTGGTACTGGTAGCACAGGAACGGCACAGTGTGCGCGCGGTATTCCGGGCCAACTCTTCGCTGTTGGCAGCCAAGGTGGCCGAGCGCAGTGCCGAAACCGGAGAGCATTACATCACCCGCACCCCAGCAGAGTACAACGCCATGCTCGGCCATGCGGCAGGCGGTGGCGCTGTCATGGCCTTCACCACGCTGATGAAGTTTGCCCTCGGCACGCTGGCGCTATCGGCCTTTTGGGCTGGGTTTTGGGCGGGCATGAACTACGCCATCAGCTTTGTGCTGGTGCAGTTGCTGCACTTTACCGTGGCCACCAAACAGCCCGCCATGACGGCCCCAGCCATGGCGGCCAAGCTCAAAGAGCTAGGCTCGGGCGAGGCCATCAATGCCTTTGTGGATGAAGTAGCGCATTTAGTGCGCTCACAGGTGGCGGCGGTGTTGGGTAACGTACTCGTGGTGTTTCCAGCGGTGCTGCTGCTGTGCGCGGGCTGGCAACTGTGGTTCGACCAACCTTTTTTAGCGGGCGAGAAGGTCGATTACACCTT
Organism: uncultured Simplicispira sp.; assembly: GCA_964478155.1. Classification (GTDB taxonomy): domain Bacteria; phylum Pseudomonadota; class Gammaproteobacteria; order Burkholderiales; family Burkholderiaceae_C; genus Simplicispira. The sequence continues at coordinate 59,320 of CAYZGT010000011.1, read as the reverse complement.
GCAGTCACTGCACCTGCTAGGGCCATCGGTACTGTATGCCGCCTTTACCGGCGTGTTGTTGTTTGCCTCGAGCATCGTGGCCGGGTGGGCCGAGAACTGGTTTGTGCTGTACCGACTCGATTCAGCGTTGCGCTACAACCCACGCATCACGGCTTGGCTAGGGCAATCGCGGGCGGCCCGTTGGGCGCAATTCTTGCGCCATAACATCTCGGGGTTGGCTGCCAATGTATCGCTCGGGTTTATGCTCGGCTTGGTTCCTGTGTTTGCTACCTTTTTTGGCGTGGGGCTGGATATTCGCCACGTCACCTTGGCTGCAGGCCAAGTGGCTGCCGCTGGCATGGGGTTGGGGCTGTTAGAAGCCTTGCAACTACCGGCTTTCTGGTGGGCGTTAGTCACCTTGCCCTTTTTAGCAGCGCTCAATGTAGGCGTGAGCTTCTATTTGGCCTTCCGTGTCGCCCTGAGCGCGCAAAACGTCAGTGGGGTCGAGCGTTCGCGTCTTTATGCGGCCATCCGCGCCCGGTTGCGTACGCACCCGCTGGACTTTTTCCGGCCACGCCAAGCGCAATGAGCCTTGGTCGTTCCATAAGGGTCTAAGGCATGTAATGAGATTCGGATGGCTGCCAAGAACTCCACCCTGCACGCACCAGCCTGCAGCAGTGTTTTGCATTGTCCACTGGCGACTAGCTTAGGGCACACGACGGCATGGTATCGTGCCCCACAATTACAGGCAAATGGCTGGGCCTTGTGCCATGCCAACATCGACCATTATTTAGAGACCCCCATCCCATGAGTCGTTTTGTAGTGACCACCACACCCCTGCCCGGTGTCATGCGGGTACAACGCAAACCCTTGGGAGATGGGCGTGGCACATTGACACGGTTGTTCTGTGCCAAGGAGCTGGCTACAGCTGGCTGGCATGGCCCAGTCGCCCAAATCAACCACACCTTAACCGTGCAGCGCGGCACCGTACGCGGTCTGCATTACCAGCATCCACCCGCTGCCGAAGCCAAACTGGTCAGTTGCCTACACGGGGCCGTGTGGGACGTGGTGGTGGACTTGCGGGCTAATTCGCCCAGTTTTTTGCAATGGCATGCCGAGGAACTGTCTGCCGACAACCATACTGCCCTGCTCATTCCCCCCGGCTACGCCCACGGCTTTCAAGCGTTGCAAGACCATACCGAACTGCTGTATCTGCACTCTGCCCCGTATAACCCCGACTGCGAAGCAGCGGTACATGTACGTGAGCCCAGGTTGGCAATTGACTGGCCGCTGCCTGTCATCAATCTGTCCGCCCGTGATGCAGCCCATGCACTACTATCGCCTGAATTTGCAGGCATTGCCCTGTAAAGTCTCTACCTATGAAGTGTCGCCACTGCTCCGCCCCTGTCACCCTGTCCTTGGTCGACTTGGGCACCGCTCCGCCTTCCAATGCCTACCTCGATGCACAAGCGCTACACGGGCCCGAACGATGGTATCCGTTACGCGTTTTGGTGTGTGAACAATGCTGGCTGGCGCAAACCGAAGACTTTGCCAAGGCCGATGAGCTTTTTTCTTCCGACTACGCCTACTTCAGCTCTTACTCCAGCACGTGGCTGGCCCATGCGCAAAACTATGTTGAGGTGATGGCACAACGCTTGAAGCTCCAAGGGCAGAGCAAGGTAGTCGAGATTGCCGCCAACGACGGCTACCTGCTGCAATATGTCGCCCAACGCGGCATCCCCTGCTTGGGTGTAGAACCTACAGCCAACACTGCCGCCGCCGCACGGGCCAAAGGCATCCCGATCGTGGAAGCATTTTTTGGCACAGCTTTAGCCCAAACGCTGCTGGCCCAAGGCCACGCTGCCGACCTGATGGTGGCCAACAACGTATTAGCCCATGTCCCCGATATCAATGATTTTGTGGCGGGTTTTGCCCTGTTACTCAAACCCAACGGTGTAGCCACCTTTGAATTCCCACACCTGCTGCAACTGGTGCGGCAATGCCAATTTGACACCATCTACCACGAGCATTTTTCTTACCTATCGCTCATGGCCGTACAACGCATTTTTGCGGCCAATGGCCTCACCGTGTTTGATGTGCAAGAGTTGCCCACACACGGCGGCAGTTTGCGCGTCTTTGCCCGGCGAACAGACAGCCTAGAGCACCCAACCACACCTGCCGTAGCTGCTCTACTTGAGCAGGAAACCACCGTTGGCATGGGACAAGCCACGTTTTACCAAAGCTTGCAACAGCAGGTGCTACGCATCAAACGTGAGCTACTGGTCTTTCTGCTCCAAGCACAGGCCCAAGGCCGCAAAGTAGCTGCCTACGGTGCAGCCGCCAAGGGCAACACCCTGCTTAATTTTGCTGGTGTACGCTCTGACTTATTGCCTTATGTTGTCGATAAAAATCCGGCAAAGCAAGGCCAATATTTACCTGGTAGTCGCATCCCCATTGTCAATGAAGCTCACCTGCGCGCCCATCAGCCAGACTTGGTACTGATTTTGCCTTGGAACTTAAAGGATGAAGTGGTGGCACAGCTGGCCTATGTGCAAGAGTGGGGTGGGCAATTGGCTGTGGCCGTGCCCCAGTTCACCTTGTTGCATCAGGCCAAGACATGAGAGTCTTGCTCACTGGAGCCAGTGGATTTTTGGGTCGCTATGTGCTCGAATGTCTGCAACAACAAGGCATTGAGACCGTGCTGTTGGGCCGTCAGCCTCCTCCACACACTAACGAGTGGATAGCCACCGATCTGCTCACCTGCTCCGATTTCATTGCACCTGTACAGCAAGCAAACGCCACGCATCTGCTGCATCTGGCTTGGTACACCGAGCATGGTCAATATTGGAGCTCGCCACTAAACTTACGCTGGGTCGATGCCACCACACGCCTGACAGAGGCTTTTTGCCAAACAGGGGGTCAGCGGGTAGTTGTGGCGGGGACTTGTGCCGAGTACGACTGGTCTCATGGCTACTGCCGCGAAGAAAGCACCCCTTTGCGCCCAGCCACTTTGTACGGCATCGCCAAAGATGCCACACGGCGTTTGGTAGCGGCCATATGCGAACAACATCAGGTCTCCTGTGCTTGGGGTCGTGTTTTCCTGCCCTTTGGTACCGGTGAATCACCCCAGCGCCTGATCCCCTCGCTGATCGCCGCACTCCGTGGTCAACGAGAGGCCTTTGGCATTCATATTGAGGCTTACCGCGACTTTCTGCACGCCGCTGATGTGGCGGCTGGTTTAATCACCCTGTTGTCACCCACATACTCGGGGGTGTACAACATCAGTTCGGGCCAACCCGTACAGCTGGCGACACTGGTGTGCCAACTGGCAGAGTTACTCCAAGCCGATCCTGAACCGATTTTGGCACTCGGGCAAAAACGCCCCCATGAGCCAAGCTTGCTGGTCGGAGAGTGCCAACGCTTACAAGCCGTAGGCTGGTGCCCGGCACTCACCCTAAGACAAGCCCTGCACCACACCATTGAGGAGTCGCCCTGATGTCTCCACCAGTCACCCTTTGCCCCATCTGTCAATCCAATGCTTGGGCTGCTTTTCTGCACCACGATGCCGTACCGGTACACCAAAATTTGGTCACAAACACCCGGGAAACAGCGCGCTCAGTAGCCCGTGGCACATTAGATTTAGCTGTCTGTACGCATTGCGGCTTCATTTGTAATCGTAGATTTGACTTGTCGTTACTGGCCTATGGCGAAGATTACGACAACACCCAAAGTTGCTCAGCCTACTTTGATGCCTATTTGGACGATTTAGTACGCCACTTGGTAGAGCAGCGCGGCCTGCGCAACTGCACCATTGTCGAAGTGGGCTGCGGCAAGGGGCAATTTCTACGCAAGCTGGTCAGCTACCCCGGAGCCAACAATCGGGGTTTTGGCTTTGATCCTAGCTATGTGGGGCCAGACACTGCATTGGATGGGCGCTTGCAGTTTCGCCGCTGTTACTACGACGACACCTGCACCGATGTACGGGCCGATGCCGTCATCTGCCGCCATGTGATTGAGCATGTGCCACAGCCGTTGGCGCTGTTGCACTCTGTACGCATGGCTTTAGCACAAACACCGCAAGCCAAGGTATTTTTCGAAACTCCCTGCGTTGAATGGATACTGCGTCACCGGGTGGTTTGGGATTTTTTCTATGAGCACTGCTCATTGTTCAGCGCTGCATCGTTGCGTACCGCCTTCCAGCAGGCTGGTTTTGCAGTCCATGGGGTAGATAGCGTTTTCAACGGTCAGTACCTGTGGTTAGAGGGCCAGCCCCATCCAGGCCCAGTGCCACCAATTTCCGCAGCAGCGGAAACCACCGCTTTAGCGCTCGCTTACAGCGCAGAAGAACAAAAATTACGCCGCCTGTGGTTACAACGACTCACCACACTGCGCACCCACGGCAAAATAGCCCTTTGGGGCGCAGGTGCTAAAGGTGCAACCTTGGCTAATTTGGTCGATCCAGACGCTGGTCTGATCGACTGCCTGGTCGACATCAACCCACGTAAACAAGGCCACTACCTTCCAGGCACGGGCCACCCTATCGTGGCCCCAGCAGAATTGCCACAACGGCAGGTGCGACAAGCTATTCTGATGAATCCGAACTACCGGCAAGAGAACCTGCAACTGCTGGCCCAAGCCCATATCTCCCTAGAACTGATCGACTGGAGCGAATCTTGAAATTGATCCTCGACACCCAAGCGCAAACCCTGACGGTAGAAGAAACAGGCCAGCCCCAAACCCTGCCGTTGTATTCCAAGGAGGCCTTTGAAGTACTGTCACGCCAGTGGGTGCGGGTCGGTTGGAACCAAAAATACCAATACACCTTCAGCTGGATGGGCCGCCCTGTCATCCAACTGCCGGAAGATATGCTGCGGATGCAAGAAGTCATTTTTAACCTCCAGCCTGATGTCATCATTGAAACCGGTGTCGCCCACGGCGGTTCACTGATTTTTTACGCTAGCCTGTGTAAAGCGATGGAACGCGGGCGCATCATTGGCATTGACATTGAAATCCGGCCACACAACCGCCAAGCCATTGAAGCCCACCCGTTAAGCGATCGCATCACCCTGATCGAAGGCAGCTCCACCGCCCCTGACATCGTGGCCCAAGTGAAAGCATTGGTACAGCCGGGCGAGAAGGTGCTGGTCATTTTGGACTCTAACCACAGCTACGCCCATGTGCTGGCCGAACTGCAGGCATATGCCAGTCTGGTCAGCCCCGGCTCGTATATCGTCGCTACCGATGGCATCATGCAAGACTTGGCCGATGTACCGCGTGGCACTCCCAACTGGGTGACGGATAACCCAACTTGTGCTGCGCGTGATTTTGCCGCAGAACACCCCGAATTTAAGATCGAACAACCCCGTTGGCCTTTCAATGAGAGCGAACTAGAGCAAAACATTACCCATTGGCCTGGTGCTTGGCTGCAACGCCTGCCACAACCCTAATTTTTCTGCCTGCAGCACGCGCTTTATGCACTCCGTTTTTTGCATTACCCACCAGCCCAATATCACCATCGACTTGGCCCCCAGCACCACACTGGTCTGGCTGGGTGCGGCAGGGCAAGCACCACAAACCGGCCAGCCGGCGTTGGATGTACACCAAGCATCTGCGGATTTGATGGCTTGGCATCCCTTTTTAACGGGTGCTGCAGGCACCTTTGCGATTCGACGCTTTTTGTGCCAGCAGCAGGAATATGCCGACTTTGACCTCATCACCCTGACGCAATACCGCAAATTCATTTCGCAGCAGGCGTTTGGGCGCACCACTGACAGTTTCCCGACCATGCGGTTTATTAACCAAATAGACCAAGTACCCCGCTATAGCGACTGGTTTACCGAACCGGCCCAATACTTCTGCATTGCCAACCCGCGCAATATTGGCAATACCTTCCAGCAATATGCCCACGTGCACCAAGCCCCTGATTTCTTACGCTACTTGGCCACAGCAGTAGAGTTGGAAGTGATTACAGGACAAGAGTGCTTAGAACTCATCAACCACCCCACCATCATTCCGGGAGGTATTGAGGTGGGTACATTCCCCATCAATATTTTCTTGGCCATCACGGAACAGCTCGAAGCCGTATGCTTACATTTTCTGGAGCACCACCGACCTGTGAAACTCGATACCTACCACCGTCGGGCACTGGCCTTTTGTAATGAACGGCTCGGTAGCTACTTATTACAGAAGGTGCTGTACGATATTTTTGACGGCACGCTTCCGCCTGAGATTATTGGCTACATGCACACAGTAGATATTGGTGCTACAGAATACCGCGCCGGGACTTGACTCTCCTCTTTCCACCCTTTCCAGCATGAACACCTCCGCCAGCGGCAGCCGCTCTAAGCTGTCCCAGATCACGCAAAAGCTCAAAGCACAAATTGGCCCCACCGTAGCCCAAGTACGCACGGATGAGAAGCACCGTGCTTATGCGGACTGGCTGGAGAGTTTTCGTACCAGCACAGCACGTTGCTTACCAGTCCCCCCCGATCAACGCTTGCACATACGGGTATTGCTATGCTGCCCCGCTTGCACCGAAGCTGCTTTGTTAGAGCGCACACACGCCAGTTTGGCTGCCCAAACACGTCCGGCAGACCAGATAGACACGCTGCACGATAACCAAACCCCACCGTGGCAGCAGGCCCCAGCACAAGGTTGGACATTGTTGTTGTACGCTGGTGATACCCTCGAACCACAGGCGCTGTGGATGCTAGAGCGTACCTTGGTAGACCAAGCAACGGCGGATACGGTACTACTGTACTGTGACCATGATGAATGGGGCCCAGACGATCAGCCAGAGCTGCCACGCCTCAAACCTGCGTTGAATATCGATCTATTGCGCAGCTTGCCTTACATGGGGCGCGCTCTGGTGCTAAAAAATGCTTGGGCACAAACCCAACTGGAAGGGCAATCAGGCTTGCCCGATTTGGCAGATGCCTACCACTGTGCCTTGCAAGCCAGTATTGCGCCTGGCAAAGCCATATTGCACTTGCCACTGGTACTCTTGCATTTGTCTAGTACAGCAGACGGCTTATTCACCACCCAATCTCAGATGTGGCAACGTCTGGCCCAAGTGCTAGAGCAACATCTGCAAGTACAAGCCCCTGCAGCGCAGGTGCTAGAAGGGCCGGGGCCGGGTACTTTCCATGTCTTGTACCCGTTAGAACGCACGCCCCTGGTCAGCATCATCATCCCCACCAAAGATTTACTGCCGTTTCTCAACCGCTGTATCGATTCATTGTTGTCACAGACCGACTATCCAGCTTTTGAGATTCTGCTGGTAGACAACGATAGCCAAACCCCCGAGGCTAAAGAGTTTCTTTCCGGCATCTCCGCTTTGGGCAGCGCGCAAATTCGGGTGCTCTCAGCCCCCGGCTCATTCAATTTGGCGCGCATGAACAATTTGGCGGTAGCGCAAGCACGGGGCGAGTTCATCCTCTTGCTCAACAACGACACCGCTGTACTGCAACCGGATTGGCTCAGCCACATGATGCGCCACGGCTTGCGTGAGGGCGTGGGTGTGGTCGGAGCCCGCTTGCTCTACCCAGACACCACGGTGCAACACGCTGGCATCATCATGGGCTTGGGCGGCCCCGCCGATCATCCCTTGCTCGGGCTGGACAACAGTGAACCGGGCTATATGTTTCGCGCTCAAGTGACACAAAATTTTGCTGCCGTCGCCGGGGCCTGCTTATTGGTACGCAAATCGGTCTATGAAGCGGTGGGCGGCATGGACGAGGCCACTTTTGGTGTCTCGTACAGCAGCATGGATTTTTGTTTGCGGGTGGGCCAGACCGGTCAACGCATCGTTTGGACACCATTGGCTACATTGCTGCACGAAAGCGGTGCCAGCCAAAAGGCAGAACTCGAAACCATCAGCCCAGAACAAAGACTACAACGGTTTCGCCGCGAACAAGCTGCCATGTACCAGCGCTGGCCCGACATGATTGCCAACGATCCGGCCCACAACCCCAACCTATCACTGCTTGGCACAGGCTACGAAGTCGAGTCCAACCCTCTGCTGCGTTTTGACCATTTTCCACAGCCACTGCAACACAAAATCGCAGCCTTCCATGCCGATGTGCAAGGCTGTGGTCACTATCGCATCATTCAACCGATGCAAGCCATGCTCGATGCTGGGTTATGCCGTGGTGGGGTTTCTCCTGAGATTTTTTCTCCTAATTTGGCGCTGCGCAGCGGTGCAGATGTTTTGGTATTCCAACGTCCCAATACCGAGATCATGCTAGCGCATCTGAAAGCCCTGACAGCCTTGAAAGATGTGCGCAAAATCTACGAAGTGGATGACCAGCTGAGCAAAGTGCCCGTCAAAAGCGCCCACTACGATCTTATTCCTCGGGATTTGCGCGGCAAAATGCTCAAAGCCATTGGCCTGTGCGACCGCTTAGTGGTCTCTACCGAGGCGTTGGCGCATGAGTTGGGGGGCTATAACGACGATGTACGTGTTGTTCCCAATCGCTTAGCACCTGCCATGTGGGGAGCCATGCCGCCACAACGCCCCCACCCAGAGCAACGCCCCCCCAAAAAGAAACCGCGCATTGGCTGGGCCGGTGGTATTAGCCATCAGGGCGATCTGGAAATGATTGCTAGCGTCATTAAAGACTTGGCCGATCAGGTCGATTGGGTCTTTATGGGCATGTGCCCCGACAACATCCGTCCTTACATCCAAGAGTTTGTACCCGGTGTGCCTACTTTAGAATACCCAGCCAAACTGATGGCAGTGACCCAAGACTGGGATTTGGCCATCGCCCCTGTCGAAGACAATCCATTTAACGATTGCAAATCTAACCTCAAATTGTTGGAATATGGCTGGTGTGGCGTGCCTGTGCTATGTTCTGACGTTACGCCCTACCAAGGCGACTTGCCGGCGAGACGGGTCAAAAACCGCTACAAAGATTGGCGCGATGCGATCTTGGAGCGTGTGTCCGATCTGGCAGCCTGCCACCGTGATGGCCTCGTGCTACAGGCGCAAGTGGCCCGCGATTGGACATTGACTGGTCAGAACCTACAGGGCTGGTACGAGGCGTGGACAGGGCAATAAACCCCGATTTAGCCCGGTTTTTGCCATAACAGCGTGTCTCAGAAGTCAAGCGCTTCCGGTACATTAACATCCATCAGCACTTCATGCTGCCCTGATCTTTTTCTGATCGCCCCTGTTACAGCCACCTTTCATCCAGCATGCCCATCATCATTGGTTATCTTGTCAGCTTGGTCTGCGTCTTTGGTGTGTTCATTCTGCACGGCGGCAATATTGGCGTGGTGCTCAAAGCGCTACCCTTCGAAATGGCCACCATTGGCGGCGCTGCATTAGGCGCGTTCGTCATCAACAACCAACCGAAGGTACTCAAGTCCACCATGAAGGGCTTGGCGGGTATCTTCAAAAGCTCCAAATACACCAAGGCACGCTACCTAGAGTTGATGGCTATGCTGTACGAGATTTTGCAAAAGGCCCGTAAAGAGGGTCTGATGGCGATTGAAGGCGATGTAGAAGCGCCCCACGAATCCGAGCTGTTCAAGAAATTCCCCAACGTTGGCACTGACCACCATGTGGTCGAGTTCACCACCGACTACCTGCGTATGATGGTCTCGGGCAACCTCAATGCCCACGAAATCGAAGCCCTGATGGACAACGAAATCGAAACCCACCACCAAGAAGCCCATGCCCCTGTGGCTGCCATGGCCCGGCTGGCTGGTGGTCTGCCCGCCTTCGGTATCGTGGCAGCGGTGCTGGGTGTGGTCAATACGATGGGTTCGGTGGGCCAGCCTCCAGCGGTGCTGGGCGGCATGGTCGGCTCAGCTCTGGTCGGTACCTTCTTGGGTATTTTGTTGGCTTATGCGTTTGTGGAGCCACTGGGTGGCCTGATGGAGCAAAAGGCTGAGGATGCGGCCAAAGAATTGTTGTGTATTAAATGCACCTTATTGGCCAGCATGCAGGGCTACAACCCTGCCACAGCGATTGAGTTTGGCCGTAAAGTGTTGTTCTCTACAGAACGTCCCACCTTCCTAGAGCTGGAAGAATACGTGCGTAAGAAATAAGCCGCGCTATGGCCACCGAAAAAAAACTTCAGCCCATCATCATCAAGCGCGTCAAAAAGGGCGGTCATGCGGCCCATGGCGGCGCTTGGAAGATTGCCTACGCCGACTTTATGACGGCCATGATGGCCTTCTTCTTGTTGATGTGGTTGTTAGGCTCCACGGCACAAGGACAGTTGCAAGGGATTGCCGATTATTTCAATTCACCCATGAAGGTGGCGCTCAGTGGTGGTGATGGCGCTGGCAACAGCACCACCGTGCTGCCCGGTGGCGGTAACGACCTGAGCAAGGTGCATGGTCAAGTCAAACGGGCTGATGGCGACAATAAAGACAAGGCTGAACAGATCAAAGCCCAGCAGGCACAGCAAGATGCACAACGCATCAAATCTTTGCGTGCCAAAATTGATGCCATCATCACGCAAAATACGCGCTTGAACGAGTACAAATCGCAAATTCGCATCGACGTGACCCCCGATGGTCTGCAAATCCAGATTGTCGATGACAAAAACCGCCCCATGTTCGATAGTGGCAGTGCTTTGGTCAAGCCCTATATGCGCGATATTTTGCAAGCCATTGGTGCCTCGCTGGCGGATGTAGAAAGCCGCATCAGCCTGGCTGGTCATACCGATGCCGTACCCTATGGTGCAGGTCAACGTGGCTACAGCAATTGGGAGCTTTCGGCAGATCGGGCCAATGCCTCGCGCCGTGAATTGGTAGCGGCTGGGATGCCCGATGACAAACTGGCGCGGGTGGTGGGTTTGGCCAGCAGCGATTTATTGCAACCTGACGATCCGCGCGCACCGGCCAATCGACGTATTACCATCACGGTCTTAACACGCGAAGCGGAGGAAAGATTGCTCAGTAAAAGCGCACTGATTCTCCCCGGAACAACATCGCCCAATGAAAAGCAGGAAAATACCACCGCTAATAGTGCCAAACCATAGATTGGTACTATCGATTACGCTTCCTATGACAACATATACTGCAATCCCGACCGAAAGGGTCCCACGTGTCTGACCTTCGCTTTCTGATCGTTGATGACTTCTCCACGATGCGCCGCATCGTCCGCAACCTGCTCAAGGAAAGCGGATTCTCCGATGCCGACGAGGCCGAAGACGGTGTAGCGGCACTGCACAAGCTGCGCTCGAGCAAGTTTGACTTTGTCGTGACCGACATCAACATGCCCAACATGAATGGCTTTCAGCTACTGGCCGAAGTCAAAGCCGACGAAAAACTCAAGCACCTACCGGTGCTGATGGTGACGGCTGAAGCCCGCAAAGAAGACATTGTGGCCGCCGCCCAAGCGGGTGCAGCCGGCTACATTGTTAAGCCCTTTACCAAGGCCACACTGGAAGAGAAGGTCAATCTGATCATCAAAAAGCAGGGGCTGTAAGCCATCGCTATGGACACCAGCAACACTCCCCCTGCGGCCAGCCCTGCGGCTGTTGATGTGCATCAGCGCATTGGTATCCTGACGCGCCAGTTACACGACTCGCTCAATGAGCTGGGCTATGCGAAAAAGCTACGCAGCAGCATGAGCGAATTGCCCGATGCCCAAAGCCGTCTTTCGTACATCGCACGGCTGACGGGCGAGGCTGCAGAGAAGGTGCTGGGGCGGGTAGAACAAGCCAAGGCACAAAACGATCTGTTGGCCGAAGAAACGCGCCGCGTCACCGCTGCCCTGATCAAAGACCCGGTAGCGGCTGTGGCCAAGGGCGAGATCATGAATTTTCTCAACGATGTTGAGAAAATCTCTCGTACCTCGGACGAGCACCTGACCGAGATCATGATGGCGCAAGACTTCCATGATCTGACAGGTCAAGTCATTGCCCGCGTGGTGTCTTTGGCCGCCACCATCGAAGAGCAGTTGGTGCAGTTGGTGATAGACACGGCACCCGCCGGAGTGGTGCCGCCCATGCCGGTCGAACCACCGCACGAGCATTTGGCCGGGCCAGTGGTGGATCCAGAAAACACCCCAGACGTGGTCACCGATCAATCTGAAGTGGATGATTTGTTGGCCAGCTTGGGGTTCTAAGCGCTTCTTCTTCCTCGGCTTCGGTATGGGCTTTTAGCCCGATCGGTGCAGCTTGAACAGCCCGAATAAGCGGGGCCACTGGCCCCCTTATCGGGCTTTAGCTTTTGCTGCTGCTGACGACAATGGCGTGACTAGCCCCGTCATGCCATCATGGAATCGAGCCAAGACCGCAACCTTCCCGCGACCGAGCGCAAGCTCCAAAAGGCCCGCACCGACGGGCAAGCGGCGCGTTCGCGCGATTTATCGCATTTGGCTATTTTGGGCATGGGTGCTGCCAGTATGTTGGTACTGGCCCCGATCTTGATGGAGCGTATCCAGCTCGAGATGACGCACCAACTGGTGTTTGATGCCACCACGGTTCGCACACCCGCCCATATGTTGGAGCGCCTGCAGCAGATGGTGACGGTGGGTGTAGTGGCCAGCATCATCTTTGCACTACTGACCAGTGCTGCAGCCTTGCTCAGTGCCGTAGCAGCCGGGGGGTGGGTCTGGAGCTTTAAACCGATCACGCCGCAATTTAGCCGTCTGAACCCCATTTCTGGCGTTGGGAATTTGTTTTCTAAACAACAAATGGTCAACGTGGCCAAGATGGTGCTGATGACGGCCATTTTGAGTTTTGTGGCCTGGAAATACATGGGCAACAGCATCGAGGAGATGGCGGCCCTGATTTTGCAGCCCTCGGCAGACTCGATTGGTTATGTGGCCCGCTGGTTAACCGGTGGCATGTCGATGTTGTTGGTGGTGGTGTTTCTCACCGCCATGATTGACGTGCCTTTGCAAGCCTTCTTCTTCAAAGACCGGCTGAAGATGTCGCACCAAGAGGTCAAGCAAGAGCATAAAGAATCCGAGGGCAGCCCCGAAGTCAAAGGCCGCCAGCGCCAACGCCAACGCGAGATTGCCGATGGGGCCAGCGTGGGTGCCGTGCCCAAGGCCGATTTTGTTGTGATGAACCCCACCCATTACGCCGTGGCGCTGAAGTACGACAGCAGCATGACGGCCCCGCAGGTGATCTCTAAGGGTACCGATTTGATCGCCATGACGATTCGCGACGTAGCCAAGTCACACAGTATTCCGGTATTGCAATCGCCCATGTTGGCGCGTGCGCTATACGCCCACGCCGAGATTGACCAACCCATTCCGCACACCCTGTACACCGCCGTGGCCCAGGTGCTGGCCTATGTCTATCGGCTGAAGGCTGCCCTGCGTGGTGAAGGCCCGATGCCTGGCGATTTGCCCGAAGTACCGGTGCCTCCCGAACTTGATCCGCTGACCCGCAAAGCCCAGCAAGGAGCGACCCCATGAGCCTTTCTGTGAATTCTGCCCGCCAATGGGCCAGTACCAATGCTGCTGCCGCCCAAGGCTTGGCGGCTCCCCTGTTGGTGGTGGCCATTTTGGCGCTGATGGTGCTGCCAATTCCGGCTTGGATGCTGGATGTGTTTTTTACCATCAACATTGCCGTAGCGCTGATGGTGATGATGGTGGCGGCCTACATGCTCAAGCCGCTGGACTTTGCCGCGTTTCCGTCGGTGTTGCTGCTGTCGACGCTAATGCGCCTATCCCTGAACGTGGCTTCGACCCGCGTGGTGTTGCTCGAAGGCCATACCGGCCCTGGTGCTGCGGGTGCAGTGATTGAAGCCTTTGGTCACTTCCTGATCGGCGGCAATTTTGCCGTGGGCTTGATAGTGTTCTCCATTTTGGTGGTGATTAACTTTATTGTGATTACCAAAGGGGCCGAGCGTATTGCCGAGGTGTCGGCCCGCTTCACCTTGGATGCCATGCCCGGCAAGCAGATGGCCGTGGATGCCGACTTAAACGCCGGCTTGATCGACGAAAAAGAAGCCAAGCGCCGCCGCGCAGAAGTGGGTGAAGAAGCCAACTTTTTTGGTTCGATGGATGGTGCCTCTAAATTTGTGCGCGGCGATGCCGTGGCTGGCATTTTGATTTTGCTCATCAACATCGTGGGTGGTTTTGCCATTGGCATGTTGCAGCACGGTCTGTCGGCCGGCAAAGCCGCCGACACCTACATTCTGATGGCCGTCGGTGATGCACTGGTGGCACAGATTCCGGGGTTGTTGATTTCGGTGGCCGCCGCGATGGTGATTTCCCGCGTGGGCAAAGACACCGACATGGGCCAGCAGATCATGCACCAGATGTTCACCTCGCCGCGTGTGTTGGGCATCACAGCAGGCATCCTGATTTTGTTGGGTGTGATTCCTGGTATGCCACACATGGTGTTTTTGGGCGTGGGCTCGGCCCTTGGCTATTGGGCTTGGGTGCTGATGCAACGCGCCAAAGCCCCTCCACCCGCCGAAGCACCAGCCGCTGCAGTGGCACCGGCAGAAACCGATGCCACTTGGGACGATTTGCAACCGGTCGATTTGCTCGGTTTGGAGTTGGGCTATCGCCTGATTGCTTTGGTAGACAAATCACGCCAGGGCGATTTGCTCACGCGGATCAAAGGGGTGCGGCGCAAGTTTGCCCAAGAGGTGGGCTTCTTGCCCCCGCCTGTGCATGTGCGTGACAACCTCGAACTCAAGCCCAGCGCCTACCGTTTGACTTTGCGTGGCGTGGTGGTGGGCGAGGGCGAAGCCTTCCCCGGTATGTATCTGGCAATCAACCCCGGTGGCATCACCACTCCCCTGATCGGCACCCCCACTACCGACCCTGCGTTTGGTTTGCCCGCGCACTGGATCGACGAACAACAAAAGGAAGCGGCACAAATGGCCGGTTTTACCGTGGTTGATTCGGAAACCGTGATGGCGACACATTTGTCACACTTGATGCAAGTTCAAGCCGCCAAATTGCTCAGCCGCACAGAGACGCAGCAGTTGGTGGAACATGTTGCCAAGCTGGCCCCCAAATTGATAGAAGAGGTGATCCCGAAAATGGTTTCGATCACAACGTTCCAGAAAGTGCTGCAATTGTTGCTCGAAGAATCGGTGCATATCCGCGACATCCGCACCATCATCGAAACGCTGGCCGAGCATGCTGGCAGCATCAGCGATCCGCAAGAGCTGGCTCGTCGGGTGCGTATTGCCCTGTCGCCCGCTATCGTGCAACAAATTTACGGCCCCACACGCGAGTTGAGCGTGATTGCCATCGAGCCTGGTTTAGAGCGTCTGTTGGTACAAGCCTTGGCCAATGCCAATGGCCCCTCTTTAGACCCCGGTGTGGCCGACATCCTGACGCAACGCGCTGCCGAAGTGGCCCTCAAGCAAGAAGAAATTGGCTTGCCCGCCTGCTTGTTGGTGCCCGACACCATCCGGGGCGCTATCTCCCGATTGGTACGGCGCGTGGCCCCACGCCTACAAGTGCTGGCACACAGCGAAATTCCTGAAACCCACACCATTCGTATTGGGCCTATTCTCAAAGGAGCATCGGCATGAACATCAAACGCTTTTACGCAGCCACGGCCCGCGAAGCACTGGCCAAGGCCCGCATGACCTTTGGAGAAGGCACCGTCATTCTGTCCAACCGCAGCACGCCCGATGGGGTCGAGGTAGTGGCCACCGCAGAAGAATCGCTCACCTCACTGGAGCAACAAGCCAGCGAGCCCGCAGAAGCACCCCGTGCAGCCCCGCCAGCGCCTGCGTTCAAGCCTGCGGCACCCGTGCGCCAGCCTGCTGCCAGTGCCCAAGCAGCAGCGCGCGAACCCGTGTTAGAGCGCAACCCGGTACATGAAGACACCGAGCAGCTGGCCATGAGCACGCTGTCGTTCCAAGACTATGTGCGCGAGCGCATGCTCCGCCGTCGCCACGAGGCTCTGCAGGGTGGTGATGCCGCTTTGGACAGTGACGACGACAGAATGCCGCCCATGCCTGCAGCCGCTGCACCGCGCCGCCCAGAGCCAGCTCCGGCGCGTGCCCCCGCCTATGAGCCGCCCCAGCGCAGCGCCCCAAGCATGCCTGCGGCCCCACCCACCGTGACACCGTTCTATCCGCCTGCATTTGATGCAGTGCCCCAAGAAGCGGCTCCGATAGCGCGTGCGGCACAGCCCATTGCCACCCGGCGCAACAGTGCGCCTGAGCCCGCAGCAGCGATGGCCCCGATGCGCCAAGAAGGCGTGATGGCCGAGCTGCAATCGATGAAAGATTTGATCGAGGAGCGCTTCAACACCCTATCGTGGTTGGGTCAAGCCAAGCAAAATCCGATCCAATCCAATTTGATGCTCAAGTTGATTGGGGCTGGTTACTCACCCACCCTAGCGCGTGCCGTGCTGGAGCGCCTGCCAGAAAACTTTAACGCGGGCGATGCCGTGCGTTGGCTGATGGAAGTGCTAGAGCGCAACCTGAAAACCGATGCCGAAACCGAAAGCCTGCCCCAAGAAGGCGGTATTTATGCTTTGGTGGGCACTACCGGTGTGGGCAAAACTACCACCAGTGCCAAACTGGCCGCCCAATGTGCGCGCATGTACGGTGCTGCCAGTGTGGGCCTGATTACGCTGGACACCTACCGCATTGGTGCCCACGAACAACTGCGCGCCTATGGCCGGATGTTGGGCGTGGTAGCCCACTTGGCACACGACCAAGCAGCTTTGCAAGACTTGCTGGGCTTGCTCAGTGGCAAAAAATTGGTACTGATCGACACCACCGGCGTGGCCGCCCGCGACCCACGCAAGCGCGACATGCTGGACGTATTGGATTTGCCCGACATCAAGCGCCTGTTGGTGGTCAATGCCAGCAGCCACGGCGATACCTTGGACGATGTGTTTGCCTCGTTCAAGAGCCGGGGGCCACAGCAGGCCATCTTGTCTAAGGTGGATGAGGCCGTCAAGCTCGGCCCACCGCTGGATGCGCTGATCCGCAACCGCATGGTGCTGCGCGGTGTGACCAACGGCCAACGGGTGCCCGAAGACTGGGAAGCCGCCGATGCCAAGAAGTTGGTGTCTTTGTCGATGCGTGCCACCAACCGCTCGGCCTTCGAGCCCAAAGTAACCGACCTCAACTTCTTCTTTACCCGGCCTACGGCCTCGTTTGCCCAAGAAGGAATGGCCGGCCATGCTTGACACCCATTTCCACCAAGGTATGGGTTTGCAATGCCAGCAGCCCCAAGATGAATTGCGCCTGCTGGTCGTGACCAGCCAAGACGATGGCGGTAAAACACTGAGCACCCTGTGGCAGCTGTGCGGGCATCTGCAACGCCTGAACTATCCCGTAGTGGTGCTGGACGCTACTGCCATCGAGACAGACCGCGCTCCGGGCTTGCTACAACTGCTCACCCATGCGCCGTGGGCCGATGCCAGCGTGCATGGTGTCCATGCGGATGCCTCGGCTTTGGCCGTGGTGCCCTCGGCCTTGGGCATGTTGACGCTGGCCAACACCGCACAGCGCAAAGGCCAAGCCGCCCAAACCTTGGGGCAGTTGGAGCCCATCTTTCGGCGCTATGCCGTGGTAGTGCTTTATGCCCCGCTGGAGCTGCTGAGCACACCGCTCTTGGCGGGCAGCAGCACCATGCCACTGCTGGTCACCAAACCGGGTAAAAATGCCCTGATGGAGTGCTACCGCCAAGTCAAACACCTGAGCTTGCATGCCAACCTGCCCAGCATGGTGGCGTATCTCAGCCCCCATGCCAGCGGTAAGAAGGCTGACCAAGCGCGCCACAGCCTAGAGGCGCTGGAGCGCTGCGTAGCCCACCATTTAGGCCAGCGCCTGCATGGCATGGTATTGCCCGAGAACAGCGCGATCGACTTGCAACGCTTGGCCCTGCTGTTGCTGGACAACGCCAGTGCTATTGGTACGCCCAGCGCTATGGCATGGCATACCGGGCAATGGGCCGCTCATTCGGCAGCGTCGCACCTCTTCCAGAGCCACTGACCTTGACCCGCAGTGATGTACACCGCCAAAGGCCAGCTTGACCGCGATGCCCTGATCCGCCAATACCTGCCTTTGGTACGGCGCTTGGCTGGGCACATGCTGGCCAAGCTACCCCCCAACATCGAGTTGGATGACTTGGTGCAGGTGGGGATGATTGGGCTGACAGAGGCACTGGCACGTTACGAAGCCAGCCAAGGTGTGCAGTTTGAAACCTTTGCCACCCAACGCATCCGTGGGGCCATGCTGGACGAGCTACGCAATGGCGATTGGATGTCGCGCAGCTCGCGCAAAGGGCAAAAAGACATCGAACGGGCCATACACCGGCTAGAACAAACCTTGGGCCGCGCGCCATTGGAATCAGAAATAGCGCAGGAGATGGGCATGGAACTGCAAGAATACCAACAGCTGCTGGGCAAAGTGCGCGGCACCCAATTGCTCTACCTTGAAGACCTGAGCCGTGGCCCAGGAAACAGTGGTGACAGCGACGACTTTTTAGACCGCTATTTGGCCGATCAACAGGCCGATCCGGCCAGCCTGTTGCGTAGCCAGCGCTTGCGAGGCGCTTTGGTACAAGCGATTGAACAATTGCCCGAGCGCGAACAGCAAATGATGAGCATGTACTACGAGCACGACATGAATCTGAAAGAGATTGCCGCCGTGCTGGGCGTGACCGAGTCACGCATCTGCCAACTGCACAGCCAAGCCATTGCCCGCCTGCGCGCCAAGATGCGCGCCCACTGACACAACAAGCCCGGCTGGCTTAACCGGCAGCGCTGTAGATGCGCGCTGCGGCGGCGGTGGTGGGGCCATAGGTGTGTGTGGGTTGGGCTGGGGGCAACAACACTGCCGCTTGCCGATCGGCCAACGCCGCCAAACGGGCCAAACTGTCACGCTGCATGGATAAAGTGGCGTGAATTTGCCGAATACGCTCTTCCAGCCCGTGGGTGACGGCTGCGACCTGCAAGCCTTCTAAGGCATTGATAAAGTCCACCGACACCTGCCGCATGCGCTCGCTGCACTGTTGTAGTGCGTGCGGGTCTGCAGCCAGCAAAGCAGCGGACAAGGCCTGCAATTGCAGCTCTACCGTTTGCAAGGCTTGGTCAAGAAAATGGGGGGTGGCATGGGTTGTGGTCATGGTGGTAGCAGGGGTTAGTGTGAAGTAAACGGACAAAAAACAACACCGGGCACAAACCAGCAGCCCAGCCCTTAGCCATCACGCGCAGGCAGCAAAGCCAACGTCTCTTGGGCATCTGACAGCAGGCGATCAGCAATAGCACCGGCATTCACTTGAAACGTCCCATTGGCAATGGCCGCGCGCATCGCCTTGACACGCTCGGCATCAAAATCGGTGGCCGCACGCCCGGCAGACTCCAGTTCGCGGGCACCACGTGACAGGCTGACCGTGGCTGGCATGCCTGCCGTTTGCGCCGCCGCAGCACCCCTGGCCACCCCTTCGGCCACGGGTGCTGACGCTGCCCGTGCCACGGCAGCGGGCAAATCCGCTTGATGTCCTATCTTCATGTTGTTTCTCCACAGGCCCCCTGCCATTGCTGGGGCATCAGTGCAGCTGTTATCGGCGCGCACGCCTGATACTTTAGCCAACGAGCAGCGCACGGCAGTCAAGCGGGAGGAGAAAACCAACATAAAGTGCTCAGAACTGGGTCTCGACCAGGCCCTCGGCATTCACAATGCCGGTAATCATCTTGCCGTTGGGCATGCGCACCCGCACCGAATCGCCCGCCCCACCCGCCGTCATGGCCTGACCGCTGCCACTGATGGCAAAGCCGCCGCCCTGCGAGCGTACCCGCACTTGGGCCCCCGCTTCAAACAAACGTGGAGCCCGCAACATCGATTGGCGCAGCGCTTGCCCTGCGCCTAAAGAGCGTGCCGCGACCTTACCCACCCATTGCGCTGGCTCAGCCAACACGGTATCGGCCACGGCGGCCCAGTCCACCTCCCCCGGCATGGCATCGCTGTCCGACAGCGTCGCTCCCATTGCTACGGGCCCGGTCAGTACCCAAGCGGGGCCATAGGCTTTGATCGTGATAGGTAAAAACACATTCCAGCGGCTCGGGCCCACAGCACAGCGCAGCCCCAGACGGCTGCGGCCCCACAAGCGGGTGCCGGTGGGCAAATAGGGCTCGATACGTTCACACGGTGCCAAGCGCAGGCGCGGGTCTAGTTGTCCGACCTCCACTTCCATGCGCAAAGGGGCCGCCACGCCGGTACTAGTGGCTTGGCTGTGCTGCAAAGTTTGCTCCACCCACTGGCGCATCGTGGCCTCGATGTTGGTGGGCGTTTGTGCCTGCGCTAGCGACATTGCCACACTGCACATCCAAGCCAACAAGCCACGGCGCAAGCCCACAGACAGAGACAAAACACGCATGGGCAATTCACTTTCCTGAAATTTTCGGATTGCTAGGGGCTTACCACTATCGCCGTTTTGCCTGCGGGCAATGGCCCGAACTACCCCGACAAACCCGTTTTCTTTGCTGCTTTACGACCAGGGAGGCTTTTCATAATTGCTGTACGCCCAAGCCCTTTTTGCGTGGCAGTGGCGCACCAGGTAAACCACACAGCACAACGGCAACGGCAAAGGGCACCGCCATGATTAACAAACTGACTGGACAACTGAACTTTCAGGGCAACGCGCTGCTGCTGCGCGCCGAGCGCCAGCGCACCATTGCCAGCAACATTGCCAATGCCGATACCCCCGGTTATGTGGGCCGTGATTTTGATTTTGCCCACGCTTTGCAAGAGTCGCTGCGTACCGGCCAAGTCTTGGGCCAGCAGGCTGAACTGCCCAAAGCCCCCGTCCAGCACGCCAGCCATGTGGCCCTGCCCACGGTGCAAATCAACCAAACCCGCCTGATCGGCCAAGAGCCTGCCACCTTGGGCTACACGGTGCAAACCCAGCCCAGTGTGGACAACAACACCGTCGATTTAGACCGGGAGCGTGCCAACTTTGTCGACAACTCGGTGCGCTACGAGGCCACGCTGCGCTTTATCAATGGCAGTGCCAAAACCCTGCTCAGCGCCATCCAAGGTCAGTGAACGAGATAAAGGACTTTTTCTATGTCGATGTTCTCGATTTTTAACGTCTCGGGCAGCGCCATCAGCGCCCAATCGCAACGCCTGAACGTCGTCGCCAGTAACTTGGCCAACGTCGATGCCGTAGCGGGCCCTGATGGCAAGGCTTACAAAGCACGCCAAGTGGTGTTCCAAACCGCACCGATGGGGCCAGAAAGCTCGGCCGGTGTGCGTGTGAAGGCGATTGAAGAGAGCGATGCTCCTGGCAAACGTGTGCACGATCCCAACCACCCGTTGGCCGATGCAGAAGGTTATGTCAACCACTCGAACGTGAACGCGGTGGAGGAGATGGTGAACATGATTTCAGCCTCGCGCTCCTACCAGAACAACGTTGAAGTGATGAACACAGCCAAGTCGCTGCTGCTCAAGACTTTGCAAATGGGCCAGTAAGCCCAGCACCCTCTTTCCCAGTTTCTGAAAGCACTCCGCCATGAGTACCAGCATCAACTCCACCACGGCCAACACGGCGGCCAACAGTGGGAGCAGCACCAGCAACGTTAACGTCAACAGTGCCAATGCCCAGCAAGACCGCTTCTTAAAGCTGTTGGTGGCGCAGATGAACAACCAAGACCCGATGAACCCGTTGGACAACGCGCAGATGACCTCGCAAATCGCGCAAATCAACACCGTCACGGGCATCGAAAAGCTCAACAGCACCGTAGAGAACTTGGCTAGCCAGTTTGCCAGCCAACAGCTGATGCAAGGCACGGCACTGGTCGGGCGCAAAGTGTTGGTCGAAGGCAACCAGCTGGCGCTGGACAGCGAGTCGAAACAGGCTTATGGCGCAGTCGATCTGGCGGGTTCGGCCAGCAACGTCAAAGTGCAAGTGTTAGATGCCAGCAACCGCGAAGTCGGCACGGTTGATTTGGGCGCATTACCCGCCGGACAGCATCACTTTAGTTGGAACGCTTCGGCCTACGAAGGCGAAGGCGCACTGCGCTTTAAGGTGTTGGCTACGAATGGCGAGACAGCGGTCGGCAGCAAAGCACTGAACCTCGATCAAGTTTCTGCCGTCAGTTTAAGCAACGGGGCCTTGCAATTGGAGCTCAGTCGGGGTGGCAGCACCACGCAATCGGCCGTCAGGGCCATTCTTTAATTTTTAGGCCTCGTTCAGTCTTTATAGGAGCACATCATGGGTTTTCAACAAGGTCTCTCGGGCCTGAACGCTGCCAGTCGCAATCTGGACGTGATCGGGCACAACATTGCCAACGCCAACACCACCGGCTTTAAGAGCTCACGCGCTGAGTTTGGAGACATGGTGGCTTCAGCCATGGGCGTAGCCAGTGGGCAAAACAACGGCATGGGGGTAGAAGTCGTGGGCGTGGCCCAACAGTTCACCCAAGGCAATATCACTGCCACGGGTAACAGCATGGATTTGGCTATCAACGGCAATGGCTTTTTTAAGGTCAAATTGCCCAGCGGCCAAGATGCCTATACCCGTGCGGGCAACTTTCAGCTCGACCGCAATGGCGATGTGCGCACCAATGGGGGGGCACAAGTCATGGGGTTTCAAGTTGACCCGGCCACGGGTGTTGCAGGAGTGACCACTGTGCCACTGAGCTTTCCGTTAGGCACACCTATCGATCCGAAAGAAACCACCAAAATCACGGCCGCCTTCAATTTGGATGCACGCGCCCGCGACGCAGCAGGCATCACTGCCGACCTAACAGCAACCCCTCCTGTGGCAGGGGTAGATCCTACGCCCCGCTCTACCTACGGCACCTCTATCGATGTGTATGACAGTGAGGGGGTAGCCACCCCCGTGCAGCTGTATTTCATGAAGACAGCCAACGCGAACGAATGGGGGGTGTACACCACGCTGGACGAGACTGTGCAGGCCACAGGATCGCCAGTCGCCACCATTACCTTCAATGACAGTGGGACTATCACCGGCCCGGCAGCCACTGCCCCCGACACCGGGTTTGGGCTCCGCTTGACAGATATTTTGCCGACCAACAACCCCAACTTGACCACTGCCATCAACAGCACCGGTACTCCGCCAGGGGTGTTTGTTGATTTTTCGACTGTCACCCAATTTGGTAGTCCTTGGGCCATCTCAGACCTGAAACAAGATGGCTATACCGCTGGCAACCTGACCAGCATCAACATCGGCAACGATGGCTCTATCGTTGCCAGTTATTCCAACGGTGTCAGTCGTGCTGAGGCCCAAGTGGCCCTCGCGAGCTTCCGCAATCCACAAGGCCTCACGCCTATTGGTGGCAACAACTGGGTAGAAACTATGGAGTCGGGAGCCTCCATGCTCGGCAAGCCCGGCAGCGGCAACTTTGGCACGCTGCGTTCCGGTGCGTTGGAAGACTCCAACGTCGATCTGACAGCCGAGCTGGTGGGCATGATGACCGCCCAGCGCAGCTACCAGGCCAACGCCCAAACCATCAAAACGCAAGACCAGGTGCTGTCCACCATCGTCAACCTGCGTTAATCGCGCTAGCCCGTCTGCCCTGAACTCCGAGAAACGCCATGGACCGCATCATCTACACCTCCATGACCGGCGCCAACGCTGCCGCCCACCGGCAGGCGGTGCTGTCGCACAATTTGGCTAACGTCTCCACCCAAGGCTTTCGGGCCGAGATGTCGACCTTCCGCTCCGTGCCGATCCAAGGCGAGGGCGCGGGCACACGGGTGTTTGCATTAGAGGCCACTTCCGGCCATGTCAACACCCCCGGCCCAGTGCAACGCACCGGGCGCAACTTGGATGCGATGGCGGTGGGCAACGCATGGTTTGCCGTACAAGGCTTGGATGGCACCGAAGCCTACACCCGCAACGGTAGCTTCGAAGTCACCCCCGCCGGCCAGTTGGTCACCAGTACCGGCTTGACCGTGCTATCGGACGGCGGCGGCCCGATTGATGTGCCCCAAGGTGCTGAAGTGTCACTCGGTTCGGACGGCACCATCACCGCCAAAACCGGTAACCAGCCACCCGCGGCCATTGGCCGCCTGAAACTAGCCACGCCCCCCGCCGACGACCCCCTCAAGCGCGGGAACGATGGGCTGTTTCGTCCCGCCTCGGGCAACCCCTTGCCCAACGATGCCAACGCCCGGCTATTGGCCGGAGCAACCGAGGGCTCGAACGTGAATGCCGTCGAGAGCATGGTGGGCTTGATTGCCGCGTCGCGCCAGTTTGAGCAGCAAATGCGCCTGTTGCAGACCGCTGAAACCAACGACAAAACCGCCAGCCAATTGCTGAGCATTAACGGCTAACCCCAAGGCCGAAAGGAAACTGCCATGATCAACTCCCTGTGGATTGCCAAGACTGGCATGGAAGCCCAGCAAACCCAGCTGGATGTCATCTCGCACAACCTGGCCAACGTCTCGACCACCGGCTTCAAGCGCAACAATGCGGTGTTTGAAGACCTGATTTACCAAAACCTGCGCCAAGTCGGGGCCAACACCACCGAGCAAAACCAACTGCCCACCGGCCTGCACTTAGGTCTGGGGGTGCGCACGGTGGCTACCAGCCGCAACTTTACCCAAGGCAGCTTGCAGCAATCGAACAATGCTTTGGATGTCGCCATCAATGGGAACGGTTTCTTTAGCGTGACCATGCCCGATGGCACCTTGGGCTACACCCGCGATGGTTCGTTCCAATTGGATGCCCAAGGGCGCTTGGTCACCTCCAGTGGTTTGCCCGTTGCCAATGGCATCACCCTCCCACCCGGCACCACCAGCATCACCATTGATGCGACGGGCCAAGTGTCAGCCCTGTTGCCCGGCAATCCGCAACCACAACCGATGGGCCAATTGGCTATGTCGAGCTTTATCAACCCGGCCGGTTTGGAGCCATTGGGGCAAAACCTGTTCCGCGAGTCGGCGGCCTCGGGCCAGCCGCAAGAAGGCACGCCCGGTACCAATGGCTTGGGTGTCGTGAAACAAGGCTATCTGGAAACCTCGAACGTGAACGTGGTGCAAGAGTTGGTCACCATGATCCAAACCCAGCGCGCTTACGAGATGAATTCCAAGGCGATCTCGACTTCAGACCAGATGCTGGCCAAGTTGAACCAACTCTAAGTCAACACCATCGTAAGGATTGCCACCATGCCACGCCTGTTTTTGGCTCCATTGGGCACCGCCTTGGCCGTGTTACTGACCGGCTGTGCCAATTTGTCCCCACCCCCCCCGGTGGATGTGTTGCCCACAGCAGCTCCTGCCATCCAAACCCCGGCTTTTCGTACCAGCGCCGCCCCGGTAACGGGTAGCTTGTTCCACAGTGCCAGCTACCGCCCAGCGTTTGAAGACCGCCGCGCACGCATGGTGGGCGATGTAGTCACCGTGCAAATTACCGAAAATGTCACCGCACGGCAAACCTCCTCTTCTACCGTAGACCGCGAGGGCAGCATTGCCGGTGGCATTACCGCCTTGCCATTCATGAATGCGGCCCGACTGACCGATAAAACCAAAATCGGTGCTGAATCAACCAATACCTTTTCGGGCAAAGGCGGCACCGAAAGTGCCAATACCTTCACCGGCTCGATCACTGCCAGCGTGATCGAAGTGCTGCCCAACGGGCATTTGGTGATTGCAGGCGAAAAGCAAATTGGTGTGAACCAAAATGTGGATGTGTTGCGCTTCTCGGGCACGGTCGATCCTCGCTCTCTGCAGCCGGGTAGCATTGTGGCTTCGACCCAAGTGGCCAATGTGCGTATCGAATCGCGCGGTCGGGGTGCGCAAGCGGAAGTACAAGCGATGGGTTGGTTGGGGCGATTTTTTAACAGCATCTCGCCGTTTTAATTGCCCGCACAGCACTATTATCTGAGTCGCTGTCCAGCCTCGTGTGCCCTCTGGCACTTTGGCTGGTTTACCCATTTTTGCTTCTTGCTTTTATGTCTCACGCCCCACTGTCTCCGCCCACCCCAGCAAGTTCTGAGTCCGAAACCCTGCAATGGAGTGATGCCTTCTTGCTCGGCTTTACGCCGATGGACGAGATTCACCACGAGTTTGTGGAGCTGGTAGGCCAATTGCAAACAGCCCCAGAGGCTGAACTGCCCGCTTTGCTAGAGGCTTTTATCCTCCACGCACAAAAGCATTTTGACGAGGAAAAAGCCTGGATGGTCGAAACCGATTTTCCAGCACGCGAGTGCCACATCGACGAACATGCTGCCGTCATGAACTCGGTGTTGGAAGTGCGCGGCCTGTTGGCCGAAGGCAACACCACCCTGTGCCGTGAACTGGCCGATGAGCTGGCACGCTGGTTTCCGGGCCATGCCGATTATTTAGACTCAGCCCTCTCCCATTGGATGTGCCAAAAACGCTTAGGCGGCAAGCCGGTGGTATTGCGGCGCAATGTGGCCTCGGCAGGCTAAGCCAGCCACAGCGGTGCTGTAGTAGCCCGCTGGTTCAATCTGGGCACTCAGGGCGCGGCAGATCAATCAGCACCGCCCCGGCCTGCTGCAGGCCCAGTACCTCGACCGTGCAGCCGTGGTGGCGCAGGCGTGCGACTACTTTGTCCAGCGCGGCCAGCGCCGTGATGTCCCAAAAATGCGCTCGTGAAACATCAATGCAGACTTTGCGCTGCCCAGCGCTGCGAATATCAAAGGCTTCGATAAAGGCATCGGCACAAGCAAAAAACACCTGCCCGCGCACCTCCCACGTGCGGATGCCGGTGGCGGCATCGTCGCTGCAATGCACTTGCAACATGCGCGACACCTTAAAGGCAAAAAAGACCCCACTCAACAGCACCCCCACCGTTACCCCGGCGGCCAGATTGTGCGTGCCAATCGTCACCACCACCGTAGCCAACATCACTGCACTGGACAGACGCGGGTGGTGCAACAAAGCGCCCAGAGATTTCCAATCAAAGGTTTCGATCGACACCATCACCATGATGGCAACCAGTGCAATCACCGGCACCTGCGACACCCAAGGCTTGAGTAGCACCATCAAAACCAACAAAAATACCCCGGCAAACAGGGTCGACAGCCGCCCACGCCCACCATACTTGACGTTACCGACCGCCTGACCAATCATGCCGCAACCGGCAATGCCGCCAAAGCAACTGGCTGCGATGTTTGCCAACCCTAAGCCAGTGCACTCGCGATTTTTATCGCTCGGGGTATCAGTCAACTCATCCACCACGGCGGCCGTCAGCACCGACTCCAACAGGCCGACAAAAGCAATCGCCAAAGCGGGCAGCGCAATGGTGCGTAAGGTCTGCCAATCCCAAGGCACGGCAGGCAGGGCCAAGAATGGCAAACTATCGGGCAATGTGCCCAAATCGGCTACCGTGGCCAAGGGCAGCCCGAGCCCTGTCGATAGCAAGGTAAGCAGCAGCACACAAACCAACGGTGGTGGAATCAGCGTCAAGGCCCGCCAGCCTAGCCATGTCCCTAAGCGGGGCAAACCATAAATCAGCAACAAGCCCAAACCCAGCATGGCCCAGGTGGCTGTGTTGGCCCCACCCAAGTGCGGCCACTGGGCGGCAAAAATCAATACGGCCAACGCATTGACAAAGCCGGTGCGTACCGAACTAGAAACAAAACGCATCAACACCCCGAGCTTGAGCAGCCCGAACAGCACCTGCACCACCCCAGCCAACAAGCCCGCTGCCAACAAATAACCCAAGCCGTGCGCTTGCACCAACGGCGCAGCCACCAAAGCCACAGAACCGGCAGCGGCCGACACCATAGCTGGGCGGCCACCAAAAAAGGCAATCACCACACTGATGACAAACGAGGCAAACAACCCCACCGAGGGATCGACTCCGGCGACAAAAGAAAAAGCGATGACCTCGGGAATCAGAGCAAAGGTAGCCACCGCCCCGGCCAACAATTCACGCGGAACGCCGCTGGGTGCCCATTCAGTGCGCCAGCGGCCAGCAAAAGGAAAAACTATCAAACAAATTACCTATTTAATAAAATAGTGGCAGACAGGTTTTTACAAAACTCTACGAATCTCATGTGGCCATGACGAATTTTATGGCACAGTTCTATTCTCAGATAAATTCAAATACCCATCTGCCAACCAGCCGAATAATTTTCGTAGCTTGCATCACTCTGGTTGATTGTCGATCCAGCGTTGAAACATAGAAAAATAGGCATCCTCTACATCGCGCGCAAAGCCAGCCTCGTCCATCAAAGGGCTGCCCTGCATTTCTTGGCGCAACCCGGCACGTATGGTAGCTAGCGTGGGCAGGTCACTGGCTAAAGCAACCAACTTATCAATATAATCTTCCTTAGAATGTGCAATCCACTCTGGCCGACCGAGTGCAGTCACTACAGCGCTACCCAAAGTTCCCATACTGGGGGTGCCAGACAAGGTAATAAAAGGCAAACCCATGTACAAAGACTCAAACAAGGTAGTACCCGAGTTTTGTGGAAAGCAATCTAAAGTTATATCAATACGCTGCAACACACGCCATGCAGGAGTTTGGTAACCCACATCTATCCGTGCAGGATCAATGCCTAACCTTTCGAAACGCTCTAACCAAAGACGGCGCACATCAGGGGCAGCAAAATTCCCACTGTTGATTACCAATTTGGCCTGCGGAAGGCGCTGTAACACTTGTGCCCAAGTGGCAATGAGCTCTGAATTTAAGCGAATAGCACGGCTTAAAGTACCAAAAGTAACATAGCCATTATTCAAGGCAGGCAAATCATTTACGGCAGGAAAATCAGATTGAGGACGAAAAACCAAGCCCGTATGCGGCAAACGCCAAGGAGTTTCTGAGAAGAGATGTTCAGATCCGGGCGGCACCGTAGCTGCATCGGTCAGATAATAATCAATGGCTGTCAGCCCCGTGGTATAGCCAGAATCTAACCAATGCAAGGATACTGGAGCGGGCTTGTAAGCAAAAGCGATCAAGCGGTTACCTTTCGTATGCCCCTGGATATCAATCAAAACATCAATCTGGTCAGCACGAATTCGATCCACCAACTCTTGATCGCTTAATGCAGTAGTTTCGCACCAATGGTCAAAATACTGGCGATAGCGTTCGGTGGTCTCATCGGTACGCTCATAAAATTCGGCATAAGCAAATAGCTCTACCCGCTCTGCATTGTGTTGGGCCAGCAAAGGTTCCAAAAAGAACCGTGTTGAATGGTGACGAAAATTAGAACTGACGTAACCTACACGCAAACGCCTTTGTGTACTGCGCTGATTAAAATATGGCTTCCATTGTGCTTGCAGAGAAGCCGCAAAACGCTGATTAAACTCTTGGTAAGCCGCAAAAGCCACTTCACCACTCACAGTAGCATCACAGTTAATTGCAAAAAGATAACTTTCAAAAACACCTATATCACCAGGGGATAAATGAATAGCTTTCCTTAGGGTAGCAACAGCCTCTTGCACACGCCCTTGATTTTGCAAAATAATACCCAAAGCATTGTAAGCTTTTGCATGGTAAGACGGATGCAGGGCAATTAACTTTCGGATATATTCTTCGGCTTCTTGGACTCTATTTAAGTCCATTAACAAAGCAGCATAATTTAATAACGCCGCCGGATCATCTGCGTTCAGTTGGAGTGCCTGAAGATAAGCTTGAATTGCCGACACTTTACCTTGCTTACGCAAGACCAGACCCAATTGAACCCAAATATCTACCCAATGTGGTGCCCAATGCAGCGCTTGTCGGAGCAGAAATTCTGCTTGTATCAACTCACCGCGTTGCGCTCTGAGCAGGGCATAATTTTTTAAAGCATCAACATCTCTAGGGTCATTTCGTAAAATTTGTACCAAATGAGGCTCGACTTGATGTACTTGTCCCAATTGGAGATGCGCAGCAACCAGTGCCTTTAATACTTTATTGCTGGCCGGAAACCGGTGCGCCAATTTTTCACCCAGCGCAATGGTCTCTGCCCATTGATTTTCCTGATACGAGCGTCCCAATTGCCGTTGTAATTTCAGCGGGGGATCTGTAACAAGCAACCTAGAGGGTTTACGGCTGGTCACCTGTGCCACTAACCGTTCAACCAACTCACCAGCAGTGTTCTCAGGCATCCCTGCTCGGCGGGCATCTTCCAGCACATCGGCGGCCAAGCCATCCTCATGCGCCAAAATCAGTGCGTCTACCAAACTAAACCAGTACTGAAAATTGTCTGACTGGGCTTGCAGCGCCGCCTGGAAAAATGGTAATGCTCCTATAAAGTCGCCTTTTTCTACGGCAATCGCCCCCAAATTATGGTTCGCATCTGGATGCTCAGGTTGTAAACGCAGCACAGCACTGTACAAGTGCACGGCCTCGTCATAGAGTTGGCTACGATGGCAGCTCAGCGCCATGTCCATCGTCCGTCCTAGCAGGGTGGCCACTACATCAGGGGAAGATGTGATGTTAGAGGAAGAGGATGCCATAAGGGAAAATTCTCAATAAGGAAACAACTGCCCATTTTGAATAAATCCGGGTAACAAGCCCCGAAATTTGGCCTGAGGTTTACATGGGCAGAAAGACACACCTTATGGTGTCATCATGTAATTGAGCAACATAGGCTGTAATACCAGATGTGGGCAGCAGTACCAAATTGCTTATTTTTGCTTATCCAATAGAAAAGCCAGCACACCTAACAGGCGGCTGGCTCATGCAGGTACTAACGCTGGCTTTTATTTGAGCAGCGACAGCACGCCTTGCGGAATTTGGTTGGCTTGTGCCACCATGGCTGTGCCAGCCTGTTGCAGAATTTGTACACGCGACAGATTGGCAGTTTCCACCGCAAAGTCGGCATCCATGATGCGTGAACGGGAAGCGGACAGGTTTTCCGAAGTAATGTTCAGGTTATTGATGGCCGTTTCAAAGCGGGCTTGCATCGCACCCAGCTTGGCACGTTCGCTGCTGACAAAGGCCAATGCCGAATCGACGGTTTTGAGTGCGTTGGTGGCGCTTTCAAACGAAGTGACATCCAGATCGGAGACTTTTTGCAGTTCAGAGGCACCAGCCGACAGAGCACCACTCGTGTCTGCCATGACGGTGAACGACTGGTTGGAGTCTAGTGTAATAAAGCCGCTGCTAGTGACCACTTGGCCAGTGCCGGTATTGTCAATTTGTGTACCGCTGGCTGCATTGAACGGCAGTGTGGCGGCGCCACCAGTGGTGTACGCTAGACCATCGGCAGCCAGTTTGTAAACATCAATCGTTTCGGCATTGTTAATGCCGGTCACGCTACCCACCGAAATATCGTTGCCACTCGCGTTGGTCAAAATCAGTTGTTTGCCATCGGAGGAAAGACTGGCGGTGATACCTGTCTTGGCCGTTTGTTCATTGACAGCAGCCACTGCAGGGGCCAAACGGTCGGAGCCAGTGCTGGCTTCGAGGCTGAAGGCAATAGTCAGCGTGTCGGGGGCATTGTCGGACTTCAGCGTCAGCGAGAACGAACCGCTGGCGGGTGGTGTGACACCTGTGGGGTCACCAAACACCAGCGCCACTTGCGTGCGGGCGGTGGCCGTGATGCCTGTTTTGTCTGAAATGCCATTCACTTTGTTGGCAATGCTGGCGGCAGTTTCAGGTGTGGTGATGGTGATGGAGCCACTGGTGGGCGAACCGCTCAGATCCAATTGTCCGTTGGCGATGCCGTTAGGCTGGGGGTCGGCCAGTGCGGCAGGGGCTTGGGCCTGAGTGCCGAAACCACTGGTGGCTGCATTTTGGTTGTTGCCATAGGTGGCAGCCCGCATATTGGCCGTGTTAGCCACAATGGTTTGGTTGGCATTGGCACCCACTTGGAATTGGGCGGTGCCAAAAGTGCCATCGAGCAACTTTTTGCCGTTGAATTCGGTCGTCAGGGAGATGCGATCCAACTCGGCTACCAGCTGGCTCACTTCTTGTTGCAGGGCTTTGCGGTCGCTGGCACTGTTGGTGGCATTGGCCGACTGCACTGCCAGTTCACGTACCCGTTGCAAAATATCGCCCGAGGCCTTGAGTGCACCTTCAGCTACTTGGGCCAAAGAGATGCCATCGTTGGCATTGCGTGCAGCTTGGTTGGTGCCACGGATTTGGCTGGTGAAGCGTTCGGAAATGGCCAAGCCAGCAGCATCGTCTTTAGCAGTGTTGATCCGCAGGCCGGATGACAACCGGTTGATCGACGTGTTCAGCGACGCTTGACTGGTGCTCAGGTTGCGCTGCGCGGTCAGGGAAGCGACGTTGGTGTTGATAGTGGATGCCATCGCATAACTCCTACAGAAATGTAAACAAATACATCTGCCGGTTCGAGGGAATCTGCCCGGCCGATTGGGGTGAAACAATGGAAGTGATTGTGGAGATGCTGGCGTGGCGTGTTCGTCCGATAAGCACTAGAAACTAGCGCTAATTTGGCTAAACAAAAAAGCTGGCGTACTTGGTAAGTGGCTGGTAACTCGCAAAGTCCTGCACGGAGATAGCACCCCTGCCCCGTACAGAGACCGAACTACTTCCAAGACGGAGGGTGGGCTCTGGCATTGGCACTGCGATCTTGGGTTACAAGGAAGGTGATACTTCCGACTGGCGCATGACGCGCCGCACTTGCCATGTGCGAATTAGGAAGGTGTTGTACCAGCCGGAGGCTGCGGGCGATTTTCACTTACAAGTTGGGCCAGAGCCAGCGGTTGTGCCACTGCCCAAGAAGTTCACGCGGCGTTTTCTGGGGCTGCGCAGTCCCGTGGAGCTTGGAGATCCAAAGGCTGCGCCTTGACCATCGTTGGTTATTGCGGCACCACCGGTAGCCCCGCAAAGGCGCTGGGTGCAAAAGCCGGGAACTCTTCGGGGTCAAAGGCCTTATCGCCATCGGGGTCGGCCATGCCAGTCACTTGCAGTGCCTGAAAGTCAAACTGGCGCTTGTCCATAAAGTGCGAAGGCACCAAGTTTTGCAGTGCTACCGCCATATTCTCAATCCGGCCCGGATACTCGGTTTGCCAGTCGCGCAGCATTTGGCCAATTTGCTGGCGTTGCAAATTGTCTTGGCTGCCACACAGGGTACACGGAATAATCGGAAAGGCACGCAGCTGGGCCCAGCGGGCCAAGTCGGCCTCGGCCACGTAGGCCAATGGCCGAATCACCAAATGATTCCCCCGGTCGCTCACCACCTTGGGCGGCATGCCCTTGAGCTTGCCCCCAAAAAACATATTCAGGAAAAAGGTTTGCAGCATGTCGTCGCGGTGGTGGCCCAAGGCGATTTTTTTGCAGCCTAATTCGTCGGCCAGCCGGTACAAAATCCCCCGGCGCAGGCGTGAACACAGGCTGCACATGGTCTTGCCTTCGGGGATGTGCTTTTTCACCACGCTGTAGGTGTCTTGTGTTTCGATATGGAACGGCACGCCGATGCGTGTCAGGTATTCGGGCAGCACATGGGCTGGAAAACCGGGCTGTTTTTGGTCGAGGTTCACGGCCACAATGTCAAACTGGGGTGTGCCCCGGCGTTGCAGCTTGCACAAAAAATCCAGCATGCCATAGCTGTCTTTGCCCCCCGAGAGGCACACCATGATGCGGTCGCCCGCTTCAATCAGGCCAAAATCATCCACCGCTTGGCGCACTTGGCGGTACAGGCGCTTTTCTAGTTTGTGTTGCTCGTGCGTGGTGTTGCTGGAGTCGGTGGCCTGGGGGTGGTCGGTAGGGGCGTGCATGGGTGATGGAGGCTTGAAACAGGTACGTAAGACGCTATTGTCCAAGGACTGTGCCTACGCCAGCAGCTGTGCAGGTACATACGCTGGCGTGGGGCATGGATGCTTTAGTAGTTTTGGCGTTCACCCACAAAAATTTCTACCCGGCGGTTGCGCGCCCGTCCATCGGCGCTGGCGTTGCTGGCGATGGGCTGGTAAGAGCCTTGGCCTTCGGTTTGGATGCGCGCACCGTTCACGCCACGGGCGGTCAGGTAGTTGCGCGTGCTGTTGGCGCGCTCCCACGACAAGGGGTTATTGACTGCATCGCTGCCCGTGTTGTCGGTGTGGCCGACGATGCGGACATCGGTGCTTTGGTTGGCGCGCAAGCTGGCAGCAAAGCGGTCGAGCACAGAAGCAAAGTTGCCCTTGATGTTGGAGCGGCCCACATCAAACGAGATGTCGCTCGGAATGTTCAGTTTGAGCATGTTGTCGGCAGTTTGCGTGACAGCAATGCCTGTGCCCTGCGTGGCTTGTTCCATTTCGCGCTTTTGGCGCTCCATGTTTTGCGACCAGATATACGTGCCTAGAGCACCTACGCCTGCACCAATCACGGCCCCGGTGCCTGCTTTACCGCCGGTGGCCGAGCCAATCACGGCCCCTGCCAAGGCCCCTACGCCTGCGCCAGTGGCGGTACGCCGTTGGGTGTCGGTCATGGTGACGCAGCCATTGAGCAGCAAGGCGCTCAGGGCCGTACCGAGAATGAGGTGTGAACGCAGGTGCATAAAAATTTCCTTTCAATCGAATCAGCAGTGTGCAACGATGGGCCGCAGTAGCGCGGGTGTTCAAGGCTTCAAGCACAATCGCCCCCCATGACCATCGCATCCTTGCGCCTTGGCATGGCCGCTGTGGTAGCTGCCATGCTGGCCGCTTGTTCTACCACACCCCCCGAGCCGCCTTCGTCTGCGGCCTCCCATGTCCCTTTGCCACCGCCCGCATTGTTGGGCGTGCCTACCATTACCCAGTCGGCCAGCCGCTGGGTGCCCGTGTCTTGGCAAGAGTTGCCAGGCCTGAGCGAAGACGCACTGCACGAAGCCTGGAATGCTTGGGTACGCAGTTGCGAGCGCCCACACCCGGCCTTTCAAACCCTGTGCCCACAGGTGCGCCGCCTGAGCATTGGCACATCGCAAGAGCAGCGGGCCTTTTTATTTGAGCGTTTGCAACCGTACCGGGTAGAAACCAACCATGGCGGTGTCGATGGCTTGCTGACGGGCTATTACGAGCCAGAAATGAATGCCACGCGCTTGCCCAGTCCGGGTTACAACGTGCCGCTCTACAGCCCTCCGGCCAGTTTGGGCGCACGCAAACCGTGGTACTCACGCCAGCAAATCGATACCCTGCCCGAAGCCCAAGCTGCTTTGCAAGGCCGTGTGATTGCGTGGGTGACAGATCCGATAGAAGCCTTGATTCTGCACATCCAAGGCTCGGGGCGCTTGCGGATTACCGAGCCGGATGGCCGGGTACGCTTAGTGCGTTTGGCCTTTGCCGGTACCAATGACCATCCGTACCGCAGCGTGGGCCGTTGGTTATTAGACCAAGGGCTGATCCGCGATGCCTCTTGGCCCGGCATCAAGGCATGGATTGCTCAAAACCCGCAGCGGGTGCAAGAAATGCTCTGGAGCAATCCGCGTTATGTGTTCTTCAGAGAGGAGCCCTTGCAAGGGCTGGACAAGGAGTTTGGCCCCAAAGGGGCACAAGGGGTGGCTTTAACGCCGGGGCGCTCGATTGCGGTAGACCGGCAAAGCATTCCCTATGGCACGCCGGTATGGATGGCCTCCAGTGGCCCCACGGGCCAAATCCAACGCTTGGTGCTGGCACAAGACACCGGCAGCGCGATTGTCGGGGCGGTACGTGCCGATTACTTTACCGGCTGGGGCACCGAAGCCGGTGATATTGCCGGACGGCTCAAACAGAACCTGCGTTTGTGGGTGCTGTGGCCGCGTTAAATAGAAGTGGCTAGAGCGGCGTATAACTGCCTGCATAGGCTTCTAGCCCCAGTGCCACCACGGCGGCTACATCTGGCCCCACCTCGGCGCGAAACTCGGCCTCGGCCTGTGCCACCGCATCATGGAAGGCTTGCAACCATGCCAAACCTGCCGGGGTGAAGCAGACCCGTCGCGCGCGCGCATCGCGTGGGTCGGGGCTGCGCGTGACCAACCCCCAAGCGCTGCATTGGTCGACCAAATCGGCCATCGCCTGCTTGCTCATGCCCGCACGCCGGGCTAAATCGGTCAGCCGATCGCCTTGCAAAGATAAGTGGCGCGTGATGTGGATATGGGCGGCACTGATTTGGTTGCGCGCAGCCAAATTGGACAGCGCCAGCGGCACTTCGGCATCGTGCGCCATCAGTTCTAACACCCGTGCATCAAAACGGCGCAAAGCGTGGCCCATCAGGCGGCCCAAATGGGTTTGCCGCCAGCCATCGTCCAAGGGGGCTGTTGCAGTGTGTTGTGGCATGTAATTGGTAAGGCAAACTGACTAAAAAACGGTTTTTCTATTCTAACCATCCGATAAACTTGCGTCCAAGCCAGTCCACACCTTGTTTCCCTGGAACCCGGCTTACCAGCCAACCCTTTGATTTTTCAGGAGATAGTCTATGAGCACCCCTACCACCCGCAGCATGCCCGCCGATAGCGAAAAAGCCAAAGCCTTGGCCGCTGCTTTGGCCCAAATTGAGAAGCAATTTGGCAAAGGCACCATCATGCGCTTGGACGAAGGCGAGGTGATTGAAGACATCCAAGTGGTCTCTACCGGCTCTTTGGGGCTGGATATCGCCTTGGGCGTGGGCGGTTTGCCGCGTGGCCGGGTGATTGAAATTTACGGCCCCGAATCGTCGGGCAAAACCACCCTGACGTTGCAGGTGATTGCCGAAATGCAAAAAATTGGCGGTCAATGTGCCTTTGTGGATGCCGAACACGCACTCGACATCCAATATGCGCAAAAACTGGGTGTGCATCTGGAAGACCTGTTGATCAGCCAGCCCGATACCGGCGAGCAAGCCTTGGAAATTGTCGATAGTCTGGTGCGCTCTGGTGCGGTGGATTTGATTGTGGTCGACTCGGTGGCCGCGCTCACGCCCAAGGCCGAGTTGGAAGGCGATATGGGTGACAGCCTGCCCGGCCTGCAAGCGCGCTTGATGAGCCAAGCGCTGCGCAAGCTCACCTCCAGCATCAAAAAGACCAACTGCACCGTCATCTTCATCAACCAAATCCGCATGAAAATTGGCGTGATGTTTGGCAGCCCAGAAACCACCACCGGCGGCAATGCGCTCAAGTTTTATGCCAGCGTGCGCTTGGATATCCGCCGCACCGGCGCGATTAAAAAGGGCGAAGAAGTCATCGGCAACGAGACCAAAGTCAAAGTGGTGAAGAATAAAGTGTCGCCCCCATTCAAAACGGCCGAGTTTGATATTTTGTTTGGCGAAGGCATCTCGCGCGAGGGCGAAATCATCGACATGGGTGTGGCGGCCAAGCTGATCGAAAAATCCGGTGCTTGGTATGCCTACGGGGGCGAAAAAATCGGCCAAGGCCGCGACAACGCACGCGAGTTTCTGCGCGAAAACCCCGCGCTGGCGTACGAGATTGAAAACAAAGTGCGTGCCAGTTTGGGTATTGCCCTGTTGCCCGCCAGCACGGCCCCGAGCAGCCCAGACAGCAACGGTGCCGAGGTCGTGGCTGCACCCGCCCCGCGTGGTCGCAAAGCCGCCGAAGCCAAGGCACTGGAAGCTGGCAACTTGCCCGACTGAGCATGGCTGTGCAGCGCCCACCTGTGTCGCTCAAAGGCCGTGCCTTGCGCTATTTGGCGGCGCGTGAACACTCGCGCGCCGAGCTAGAACGCAAGCTGGCCCCGCATGTGCAAGAGGGCGATGATCTGCCTGCGCTGCTGGATTATTTACAAGCGCAGGGCTTTATCGACGAGGCGCGGGTGTTGGAGTCGGTGCTGCACCAAAAGGCCGCACGCATGGGGGCCTTGCGCCTGCGCCAGCAATTGCGCGCCAAAGGCTTGGAGGCAGAAGCAGTAGAGCAGGCACTGGCCGAACTGCAACAACGCCCCGAGGGTAGCGAGCACGAGCGCGCCCAGGCCTTGTGGCAACAACGCTTTGGTCAAGCGGCGACCGAGCCGCGTGAACGCCTGCGCCAAATGCGCTTCTTGGCCGCGCGCGGCTTTAGTGCCGATGTCATTCGGCGCATCGTGCCTTAATGCCCAGCGCAGCGCCCAGATGGGCGCACGGTTTATGCAACTTTATCCCGCGGCTATCCCCCAGACAAGCAAGGACGGCACAATCAGGCTCCTTATAACGGTTGTCTGTGCGTGCTATGCCTTTGTTGCCTTCTTTTTGCCGTGCTGTGCCCCTGCTGTTGGCACTGTTGACCACAGCGTGCACCGGAGGACACATAGCGCGACCACCAGCAGCCCCTGTCGATGTTGTGTCGCAGGCGCAACCCGTAGTGCCTGGCACTTGGGCACATGCCACTCCGGTGGGTGATAGCCAGCACCGGACAGCCTGGTGGCAGCAACAATGGGCCGATGCTTTGTTGCACACCTTGATGGGCCAGGCTTTGCAGGCCAACCCCACGCTACGGCAAGCCCAAGCCGCTTTGCAACAGGCGCGCGCCCAAGTGCAGCTGCAAGCGGCCAACTTGGCCCCCAGCTTGGATGCCAGCGCCTCGGCCCAGCGCGGCCGGGCCAACCAGCAGAGCAGCAACCGGTTTCAAGTGGGGCTGGATGCGAGTTGGGAGTGGGATGTTTGGGGGCGGTTGGATGCTGGTCTGCAAGCCAGCCAAGCGGAAGCACGCGCCAGCCAAGCCAACTTGACACAGGCCCAAGTGACGCTGGCGGCCGAGGTGGCGCTGCAATACATCAACCTGCGTAGCTGGCAAGCCCGGTTAGAGATTGCCCAACGCAACTTGGCCAGCCAGCGTGAAACTTGGCAACTCACCGATTGGCGTGTGCGGGCCGGTTTGAGCACTTCCTTGGTGCTGGAGCAGGCACGCGCCAGCATGGAGCAAACCGCAGCGCAAATTCCGCAGCTGCAAACCAGCTTGGCCCAAGCAGAGCACAGCCTGTCGGTACTGACAGGGCAAGCCCCAGCGGCTTTAGCGGCCCTGCTGGCTGAGGTACGCCCAGTACCCCAGCCAGCGGCTGATTTGGCCTTGTCTTTACCCGCAGAAACGCTGCGCCAGCGCCCCGATGTGCGCGTGGCCGAACAGCGCGTCTTGGCTGCATGGGCGCGGGTTGCCCAAGCCGATGCAGCGCGTTACCCCAGTTTTCGTTTGGACGGCTCGATCGGGCTGAGTGCTCTGACCTTGGGCACGCTGGGCAGTGGTGCGGCTGTAGCCCATGCCTTGTTGGCCAGCGTCTCGCTGCCGGTATGGGATGGCGGAGCTACCCGCGCCCAAGTGCAGGTACAAGAAGCAACACTAGAACAGGCGCGCATGGCGTACCAAGCCACCGTGTTGACGGCATTGCAAGAGGTAGAAGATGCGCTGGTGGCCTTGCAGGGCAACCGCGAACGGCTAGAGCGCCTACAAGCGGCTGCCGAGGCCGCCCAAAATGCCGCTTTGTTGGCGCAACAGCGCTACCGCAGTGGGCTGATCGACTTTCAATCGGTGTTGGAAACCCAACGTACCTTGCTCTCGACCCAAGACAGTGTAGCCAGCACAGCGGCCAGCGTAGCCGCTGACCATGTGCGCCTGTACAAGGCACTGGGCGGTGGTTGGATGCCCTCTTGATGCACGCGCTCTGCTACCGCCCGGCCCAGCCCTTTTCCCGGAATCGTTATGACTGCTCCTGATACCCATACCGCCACAACTGCTACCCCTGCGGCAGGTTTGCAAGCCTTGTTGGGGCCTACGGCCAGCCGCCGCTGGTGGCAGCGCCCGGCGCTCTGGCTTGGCCTGACCACGCTGGCGCTGGCGGTGCCCGGCTACCAATATTGGCAACAACGCCAGCAAGCCCAAGCCGCACCGCGTTTTGTTACGGAGGAAGTGCGCCGGGGCGACATCACCCTGACGGTCGCGGCCAACGGTACTTTGCAGCCCACGCGCTCGGTCAATATCGGCAGTGAACTGTCGGGTACGGTGCGCCGGGTATTGGTGGATGTGAACGACCAAGTGAAAAAAGGCCAATTGTTGGTGGAGTTGGACACGGCCAAGCTCTCAGCGCAGGTGCAGCGCTCACGCGCCAATTTGGCCTCGGCCCACGCCCGCTTGGCCCAAGCCGCAGCCACGGTGCAAGAGGCGCGCGCCCAGCTGGCCCGGCTCGAAGAAGTGGCACGTCTGTCTGGCGGTAAAGTGCCTTCCGAGGCCGAACTCGATACGGGCCGCGCCACCTTGGCCCGTGCCCAGGCCGAAGAAACCAGCGCCCGCGCTAGCGTTGAAGATGCCAAGGCCGCCCTCTCGACCGATGAAACCAATCTGGGCAAGGCCTCGATCCGCTCCCCGATTGATGGGGTCGTGTTGTCGCGCACGGTCGAGCCGGGCAATGCGGTGGCCGCATCGCTGCAAGCCGTTACCTTGATGACGCTGGCCGAAGACCTGAGCAAACTCGAATTGCAAGTGAATGTCGATGAGGCCGATGTGGGCGCGGTACAAGTGGGCCAAAAGGCCAGTTTTACCGTCAGTGCCTACCCCTCGCGCAAATACCCGGCCACCATCACCCGTGTGGCCTATGGCTCGACCAAAACCGACAACGTCGTCACCTACATCACTTGGCTCGATGTGGACAACCAAGACCGCAGCTTGCGCCCCGGTATGACGGCCGCCGCCACCATCACCGCCACCGAGCGCAACCAAGTTTTGCTCGTGCCCAACACGGCCCTGCGTTTTACGCCGCGCGGCACCGATAGCGCTGACAAAGCCTCGGGCAGTGGTGGCGGCGGCTTGGTCTCGCAACTGATGCCACGCGCACCGCGTGGCCAAGGCGGCAACCGCAAAGCCGGTGAAGCCGGTAGCAGCAACGGCAAAATGCGCCAAATTTGGTTGCTGAAAAACGGCCTACCCGAGGCCGTACAAGTGCGGGCTGGTATCAGCGATGGCCGCCTAACCGAAGTCAGTGCGGAGGGCCTAGAACCCGGCATGGCCGTGATTACCGACCAGCGCAGCAACAAGGCCGCGCCATGACGGCCCACCGTACCCAGCCACTGATTCAACTGCGTGGCATTACCAAGGTGTATGGCGAAGGGGCCTTGGCCTTTCAGGCCCTGAAAGGGGTGGATTTAGACATTGCCGAGGGTGATTTCGTCGCCATCATGGGGCCGAGTGGCTCGGGCAAATCCACCGCCATGAATACCTTGGGTTGTTTGGATCGCCCTACCAGCGGCGAGTACCTGTTTCGCGGCGAGCATGTCGAATCCCTCACGCGCGACCAGCGCGCGCTCTTGCGGCGGCGCTATTTTGGCTTTGTTTTCCAGGGCTTTAACCTGTTGGCGCGCACCTCGGCCCAAGAGAATGTGGAGTTGCCGCTGCTGTACCGGGGCGAAAAAGCCGCCCAGCGCCATGCCGCCGCGCAGCACGCCTTGGCCTCGGTGGGTCTGGCCGGTTGGGAGCACCACACCCCGGCAGAACTGTCGGGTGGGCAGCAGCAGCGCGTCGCGATTGCGCGGGCCATCGTCACACAACCAGCGGTGTTGCTGGCCGATGAGCCGACCGGCAACTTAGACACCCAGCGCAGCCACGAAATCATGGAATTGCTCTGGCAGCTCAACCATCAGCAGGGGATTACGGTGTTGATGGTGACGCACGAGCCCGACATGGCGGCCTATGCCCGGCGCATCGTGCATTTTGTCGATGGCTTGGTCGATCGCGATACCCCGAACCCCCACCCGGCGGGACAACGTACCCCAGAGGCATCCTGATGCTGTTCAATACCTTGCTGCTGGCGCTGCGCTCCATTCGGCGCAACCTGATGCGCTCTTTTTTGACCATTTTGGGCATTGTGATTGGGGTCAGTGCCGTGATTACCATGGTCACGTTGGGCAATGGCGCGACGCTGGCGGTACAAAACCAAATTGCCGGGCTCGGCACCAATCTGCTCCAAATCCGGCCCGGTCAGCGCATGGGGCCGGGCGGTGGCAGTTGGGGCGTGCCCTCGTTCAAAGATGTGGATGCCGATGCCATTGCCCAGCAAATTGGCGGCATCCTGGCCGTGGCCCCCGAAGGGCGCACCAACACCACCATTGTGGCCGGTGGCCGCAATTGGACCAGCAGCGTGATTGGCAGCACCAATGCCTGGCTGCAAACTGGCAACTGGACGGTGCGCTTAGGCCGAGAATTTACCGACGACGAATTGCGCGCTGGCGCTGCCGTCTGTTTGATTGGCGAAACCATCCGCCGCGAGCTGTTTGGCAGCGGCGATGCTGTGGGCGGGCAATTGCGCGTCAAACAAATGTCGTGCGAAATCATTGGCGTACTCGGGGCCAAAGGCCAAGGGGCGTTTGGTAACGACCAAGACGAAGTAGTGTTGCTGCCCCTCAAAACGCTGCAACGGCGTGTCACTGGCAGCACGCGTGTACAAACCCTGTTGGTGTCGATGCAAGACGATAGCGACCCCGAGCGCGTTAAAGCCAGCCTGACACAACTGTTGCGCGAGCGGCGCAAACTGGCCGCCAGCGACGAAAACAACTTCAACATCCTCGACACGCAACAACTGGCCGAAACCATGTCCGGCACCACCAAAGTCATGACGATGCTGCTGGGTGCGGTGGCGGCGGTCAGCTTGCTGGTGGGCGGCATCGGCATCATGAACATCATGCTGGTGAGCGTGACCGAGCGCACGCGCGAGATCGGTCTGCGCTTGGCGATTGGGGCCTTAGAGCGCGAGGTGCTGCTGCAGTTTTTGATTGAGGCCGTGGTGCTGGCCTGCTTGGGCGGCATCATCGGCATTGTGTTGGCCACCGTCGCCTCGGTGGCCTTGGCCGGTGTCATGGAGGTGCCCTATGTGTTCCAGTGGGGCGTGAATGTGCTGTCGTTTGCCTTTTCGGCGGGCATTGGCGTGATATTTGGTTATTTTCCAGCCAGGCGGGCCGCGCGGCTGGATCCGATTGAAGCCCTGCGCCACGAGTAACCAACGCTGCCGTGGCTAATGCCGACTGGCAAACAGGTCAATCGCTTGCTGGAGCAAAGTCAGAATCGGCTGCTCTAACATGGGCAAGGTGGCCGTGATGCCCAGCAAGCCCACTGTGAGTGTGACTGGAAAGCCCACCGCATAGATGTTCATTTGCGGGGCCACGCGCGAAATAATGCCCATCGTTAAGTTGACAAACAACAACAGCGCCATCAGCGGCATGGCAATCCACATGGCACTGGAAAACAGCGAAGCCCCCAGTTCGTGCAGCTTCATGCGCCCCAAAGCGTACAAAAAGTTGCCATCCACCGGAAAATGGACAAAGCTCTCTACCACCGCCATGATGAGCAACAAATGCCCGTTAATCACCACAAACAGCAGCAGGGCGATTTGGCCGTAAAAACGCCCCACAGCACTGATTTGCGTATTGCTGGTCGGGTCAAAGAACGAGGCGAAGTTCAGGCCCATTTGCAGGCCAATGATTTCGCCCGCCAACTCGACTGAGGCAAAGACCAAGCGCACTGCAAAGCCCAGCGATAAACCAATCGCCAGTTGTTGCATCACCGCCCCCAGTGCCGCTGGGCCGTTGAACATCACCAACGGCTGATCGATCAGCATGGGCTGGGCGCACAGGGCGATGAAAAAAGCCAGCCCTACCTTGGCACGGGTTGGAATGACACGGATAGAGAACAGCGGGGCCGCAGTAAACAGCGCCAGCACGCGCAGAAAAGGCCACAAAATCGGCGACAGCCAGCCAACCAGCTGCGCCTCGGTAAAGGTAATGAGGCCGGTGGCTGCCATTTAACCCATGATGCCGGGAATAGACTCAATCGTGCGGCGGATGTAATCCACCAAGGTACTGAGCATCCAAGGGCCTGCGATGGCAAAGACCAACATGGCGGCCACCAGCTTAGGCACAAAGGCCAGCGTGGCCTCGTGAATTTGCGTCACGGCCTGAAAAATACTGACCAGCAGGCCCACGGCCAACACAATACCCAGCACAGGCATAGAAATCATCAGCAGCAAGGTCAGGGCCTCGCGCCCGATGGTCAAAACCATTTGTGGTGTCATGCAGGTTCTCGTCCATCTAGGTGACAAAACTGGCGGCCAAAGAGCCTACCAACAGGTTCCAGCCATCGGCCAGCACAAACAGCATCAGCTTGAACGGCAGCGCCACCAGCACCGGCGACAGCATCATCATGCCCAGCGACATCAAAATGCTCGACACCACCATGTCAATCACCAGAAATGGAATAAAGATCATGAAGCCAATTTGAAAGGCCGACTTCAATTCACTGGTGACAAAGGCGGGCACGAGCACGCGCAGCGGGGCGGTTTCGGCGGTGGTTTTGGGGTCCAGCTTAGCCAACTTGGCAAACAAAGAAAAGTCCGACTGGCGCGTTTGTTTGAGCATGAACGAGCGCATCGGCGCTTCGGCTTTGGCGACTGCCTGCTCAAAGCTGATAGCGTTGGTGGTGTAGGGCACATAGGCCTCTTGGTACACCTTGTCCAGCGTCGGCCCCATGACAAACATGGTCAGAAACAGCGACAAGCCAATAATGACTTGGTTGGGTGGCGACGATTGGGTACCCAGTGCTTGCCGGATCAGCGACAGCACAATCACGATGCGCGTAAAGCCCGTCATCATCAGCAAAATGCTGGGCAAAAAAGACAGGGCTGTAAAAAACAGCAGTGTCTGGATCGGCACCGAGAAACTGGTGCCCGAGCCACCGGAGCCAACCAAAATGGGCAAACTGCCAGCGGCTTGGGCTAGCGCCGGACTGGGCAAGGCCCAGAGCAGCCCCAAGGCACTGGTAGCCGCAGCCAAGGTGAGGTGCCCAGACTTAGGCATGGCTGTCATCCTTGGCGCGGCTGGCTTGGC
The DNA here is from genome assembly GCA_964478155.1 of uncultured Simplicispira sp. Taxonomy (GTDB): domain Bacteria; phylum Pseudomonadota; class Gammaproteobacteria; order Burkholderiales; family Burkholderiaceae_C; genus Simplicispira. The sequence continues at coordinate 14,844 of CAYZGT010000011.1, read as the reverse complement.
TGGCCTGTGCAACCACTTGGGCAAACGGTATGGGTGGTTCCACAGCCGCGCTGGCGCTGGCTGTTGCCACAGGCGGCAGCACATGCAAGCAGCTGATATTTTGGGCTGTGACACCCAGCACCAACCGGGTTTTTTCTTGTTCGGCAGCAATTTCTAACATCACCACGCGCTGCTGTGGCCCGACCGCCACCACCGACAGCACCTTGGCCGCTACACCGGCTTGGGCTTGGGCAGCTGCATGGCGCTGCTGCCATTGGCGCAGCAACCACGGTGCAGTCGCCAAAGCGCCAATAAACAGCACCACGACCAGCAGGGTCTGGGTGACGCTGCCGTTATCCGCCACGGCTGACGCGGCGTAGCCGCTCCGAGGGCGTGACCACATCAGTGAGGCGGATACCAAACTTATCGTTCACTACCACCACTTCGCCTTGGGCAATCAGGTAGCCATTGACCAGCACGTCCATCGGCTCGCCCGCCAGCGCGTCCAACTCGACCACCGAGCCTTGGGCCAACTGCAAAATATATTTGATAGGAACTTTGGTACGTCCCAACTCCACCGACAGCTGCACTGGAATGTCCAGCACCATGTTGATGTCGTTGATCGGGGGGGTGCTGTCTGCTGCGGTGCCAAAAGGCCGCAGTGGTTCACCCGTCAGGGGGCCACCCTGTTCGCTGTTCAGGCCAGATTGTTCATCGACCTTCTTTTGCTCTTCGAGGGCTTCGGCCCAGCCAGCGAAAGCATCATCGCCTGCAGTTTTGTTGTTGTCTTCATTTGCCATTCTTATCTCCCATCCAGCTCAGGTCGGTGGTGCGTAGACATTCTTCGATGCGAATTGCATATTTCGCGTTGTGGGTGCCATACTGGCAGCTGAACACGGGCACACCGCCAATGGAGGCGCGGATGCGCGGCTCGCGGTCGAGTTCGATAAAGTCGCCCGGCTTCATGGCCAGCAGTTGCTCTACGGTGGCATCGGCGCGTGCCAGCTCGGCCACCAACGTGACTTCAGCCGACTGAATCTCGCGTGTGAGCACCTGCACCCAGCGGCGGTCAACCTCAATCGAGTCGCCCTGTGTAGAGGAGTACAGCACATCGCGGATCGGCTCCATCGTGGCATAGGGCATGCAGATATGGATAGCCCCGGCCAAGTCGCCAATTTCCAACTGAAACGCCGTGGACACCACGATTTCGCTTGGTGTGGCAATGTTGGCAAACTGGGGTTGCATTTCAGAACGCTGGTACTCTAGCTCGAGCGGGTAGATGCCTTGCCAAGCTTTTTTGTATTCGGCACAGATCACATCCACCAAGCGGTTGATGATGCGCTGTTCGGTGGCCGAAAAATCGCGCCCTTCAATCCGGGTTTGGAACTTGCCCACACCACCAAACAAGGTGTCGATGATGCCAAAGACGATCGACGGCTCGCACACAATCAAGCCACTGCCGCGCAGGGGCCGAATCGCCACGATGTTGAAGTTGGTCGGCACCGCTAACTCGCGCAAAAAAGCACTGTAGCGCTGCACGGCCACGGTACCGACCGAGATTTCGGGACTGCGGCGGATAAAGTTGAACAGGCCAATGCGAAAGTTGCGGGCAAAGCGCTCGTTGACGATTTCCATCGTCGGCATGCGCCCGCGCACAATGCGCTCTTGGCTCGAGATGTCATAGCGCCGGACTTCGCCCTCTTCATGCACCTCTTCGGCGTGCTTTTGGCTCTCACCCGTCACGCCTTCTAGAAGGGCATCAACCTCTTCTTGGGAGAGAAATGATTCGCTCATAGCAGCGACCTCATGGCGTTATTGGATGATGAAGCTGGAGAACAACACGCGGCGCACCGGATTGCGACGGCGCGGTGCTTCTTCTTCCTCTTCACCATCGGCGCGTGGTGCAGGTGTTCTAACGCCCAAGGCCTTACCCGCTTCGCGTTGGATGTCTGAGGCCAGCTTTTCTTTGCCTTCGCGGCGCAACAAATCATCGGCCGTGCGTTGCGACACCAGCATCAAGATGCCACTGCGTACGCTGGGCATCAGCTTTTTCAGTTGGTCGGCCATTTTTTCGTCGGCCACTTCAAGTGTGATGCCCAATTGGACAAAGCGCTCACCGCCTGGATCGGCCAAATTGACCACCATATTTTCTAGCGGTAAAAAGGTGGGCACGGTAGCCTTGGTTTCGGCATGCGTTTCGCCTTCTTCGCCAGCGGCTTGGTTTTTGGACATCATCCAAAAAGCCCCCCCCCCGCCTAGGAGCGCAACAGCGGCAACGCCAATAATCAGCAACTTTTTCTTGCCCTTGGCAGGCGAGGCGGCAGAATCGTCAGCCGGGGTGTTAGATGACACGATGAGGTTTCCTTGCAACAAGCGAAAGACACAGTCCCAAGCAGGGCAGGGACGGACTTCGGAAGATAAGGTGCATTATGGGCACAGCGATGTGCCAATAATAGCCAGAATAGAACGCTAAAGTCTTCGCATTCTCTCCGCCTATCGGTCATCCGTTAGACAAACACATCCACCGCTTGATCGCTGATGACATCTGCGCGGCGTGCGTGCCGTGTAGGGGTATTGCTCTCTACGGTGGTTTGGCGTGCGTCTGTAGGCGCAGAGCCGCGTTGGCCGTTGGGCTGGTTGCTTTGGCTTTGGGTGCTGGCCTCGCCTACGCTCATGCCCGACAACACCAAGCCTTGGCTCTCTAGCAAATCGCGCAATTGGGCCACACCAGCGTCCAACAGGGCCCGGGTCTCATTCTGGTCGCTGGCAAAACTGACATGGGCTTCGTTGCCATTCAGACTGACGGTCACTTGTACCGGATGTCCGTCATGCTCGACCGTCAATTCGGCGTTTTGGATGTTTTGGTTCACCCAGTAAGCCACTTGCTCGGCCACGCTGTCTTCGGTGGGCAGGGCCGCACCCATGTCAAACATCGGGTTCTCCCCCGGTGTGGTAGGTTCGGCCCCTGCAGCACCCATGCTGTACAGCCCTTGGGTATCCTGGTTTTGTCCGGTGGATGCTCCTCGGCCTTCACCACTGCGACCACCGCTTTGTTGGCCTTGCGCTGTCAGTAGCTCCCCTAGGGCCTCAGCATGGGGGGCCGCAGTGGCGAAGGCGGTCAAATCATTGAACGATACCGGCAACGAGCCTGACGTGAGCCGATCCCCTAAGGATGGTTGGGAGTTGCTGACGACTGTTTGCACTAAGGTGCTGGCATGGGCTGCTGCAGTGCGCTCGGGTGCTTCTGGGCGTGGGCTGGCTGCCGTTGTGCGCGCGGCCCAAGCTTCTGTCGTGGATAAGGTACTGGAGGTGAGATGCCGCCCCAGTATTTTTTTGCCTGCAGCTGCTGTCTGTGCCGATTCACTTTCCATGGCCGTATCTAACGCTGCTGTTTGAGCTACCAAACCCAACTCGCCACCGCTGCTGGCCACCGCTACGCTGCGCGACCCTACTGCAAGGCTATCTCCCAAGTTGTTTGGCCCCACAGCCAACGGCAATCCTGTCATGGCTGTGAGTGCGTTTGCTCCTTTGGGTTGCGTGGCATCCAATTGCACAGTGGCCATGCTTTGCGAAGTAGTTGACAGGGGCGATGCGGTGGGGCTGCCACCAGCAAAACCTACCTGTAAATTCAGCAAAGATGACATCAACGTACTGGGGTTTTCTGCGTTGAGGTTTGCTGGATCAGGGGCTTGCGCGGATGGTAAAGCACCATCTAGTGCGCTATCTCCACTGTCAGACAACCAGTGGTTGCCTAAACTGGCCAGCAGACCCGAGAAATCACCTGCCACGCCCCCCCCTTGGCCTTGCGCTGCCCGATGTTTGGCGTTGGCGCTGGTTGCTGCTGTTTGGCTGGTAGATGCGGCTGCGTGCATTTTTTCCATGGTCGTGGCTCCTAAGCCTTACAGGGGTTTACGTTGCTGAAAGTACTGCTGAGCAGCACGTTCGTCGGTTTGTTTTTGCTCGCGCCGCATTTGGGCCAGCTCGATTTCTTGGCGGCGTTTATCGACCAGTTTTTGCAAACTGGTCAGTCGCAACTCGGTCTGTAATAACCGCTGTTGCGCCTGCTCGACACGGTAGTTGTGCTGTTGTACCACCGTGGTTTGTAAGCCCATGGCATGGTTGAGGCGCTCCATAAACTGGTAATGGTGAAACATCACCTCAGGGGCCACGGTGGCATTGGCACGCATACCCCAACGACCTTCGGTCTCGTTGGCGTAGGCTTGTAGTTGGTCTAATTGGCCTTGGGCGGCCATTTGCGCATTGCGGGTGTTTTGCAAGCTGCGCCGTGCCTCGTCGCGCTGGCGCTCGGCAGACTCCACTGCCACCATCAGACCGCGCAGTGCCGAAGACATGGCTGCCACCCGTTCCGTGCCGTTATTGCAGTATCTGCGCCATCATGGCGCAGCTGTCTTCTAATGAGGATGCCTCGTGCATGCCTTGCTGCAAGAAGGCCACCATCGCCGGTTGGCGGCGGATGGCATCGTCCAGTTGTGGGTCTGAGCCACTCATGTAGGCCCCAACTTGGATCAGATCGCGGCTTTTTTGGTAACGCGAGTAAGTCGCGCGGAATTTACGCGCCAGCTCAAAATGCTCACGGCTGACCACATTGTTCATGACCCGTGAGGCCGATTGTTCAATATCAATGGCTGGAAAGTGCCCCATTTCGGCCAAAGAACGCGACAGCACAAAATGCCCGTCCAAAATGGCGCGCGCAGAATCGGCAATCGGGTCTTGTTGGTCATCGCCTTCCGACAGCACGGTGTAAAACGCCGTGATAGAGCCAACACCATGCAGCCCATTGCCGCTGCGCTCGACCAGTCCTGGCAGTTTGGCAAAGCACGAGGGCGGGTAGCCCTTCGTGGCCGGTGGCTCGCCAATGGCCAAGGCAATTTCGCGCTGTGCCATCGCGTAGCGGGTGAGCGAGTCCATGAGCAGCAGTACATGCTGGCCTTTGTCGCGAAAATACTCGGCAATAGCGGTGGCATAGGCCGCACCTTGCATGCGTAGCAGCGGTGGCGCATCAGCAGGTGCCGCCACCACGACGGCCCGACCTCGGTCTTGGGCACCTAAGATGTCTTCGACAAATTCTTTGACTTCGCGGCCCCGTTCGCCAATCAACCCCACCACGATCACATCGGCGCGGGTATAGCGTGCCATCATGCCCAGCAATACGCTTTTGCCCACGCCCGAACCGGCAAACAAGCCTAAGCGTTGGCCGCGTCCCACCGTCAGTAGAGCGTTGATCGCACGCACGCCGGTGTCCAGCGGTGTGCGCACTGGGTCGCGTTCCATTGCGTTGATGGGCTGGCGGTTCATGGGTTCGGCACTGACGTGCTGCAACGGGCCGTTGTGGTCTAGCGGGATGCCTTGCGAGTCCACCACCCGGCCCAGCAGGCCATCGCCCATCGGCAAGCGCAGCATACTGACGGCGCTGATGGGTCGTATTTCTTCCCCCCAACGGGGCACCGGCACATAGGGTGGGGCAGGTACTACGCTGGCCCCACTGGACATGCCGTGGATATCCCCGGCAGGCATGAGAAAGGCGCGTTCGCCTTCAAACCCCACCACTTCTGCCAAGACGGGCTCTTTGCCGGGCATTTCTAAAAAGCATTGGGAGCCAACCGGCACGCGAATGCCTTTGGCCTCTAACACCAGCCCAGTCAGGCGGGTCAGGGTGCCACGGGTTTCTAGCGTGATGCCGCTAGAGACGCGCGCCTTGGCACCGTCCATAAAGTGTGCCCAAGTGGCCGTGCGGTCTTTGGTGCTCATGGCTTGGGGCCCTGCTGTGTGGCACTGGCCTCTACTTGCCAAGGCAAATCCAGCCCCAGCGGCGCAATGGCACGTTGCCAGCGTTTTTCTAAATGACCATCAATCACGGTACCGGCCAATTCGACCATGCAACCACCAGCGGCCACGGCAGCATCGGCCACCCATTGCACGCTGCCATCGGCAAACTCGGCCCGCAGGGCATCGGCCACCACGGCGTAATCGTCGGGGTTCAGGCGCACGGTAGCTGGGCGGCCATCGGTGACCAGCATGTCCAGTGCTTCACGCACCACGGGCTCTAAGGCTTGGGGGTTGGTATGCAACTCTTGACGCACCACCTGGCGCGCAATGTCGCAGGCCAGCTCCAGCACATGCTGGGCCAAATAGGCCTGCATGGCTTGCAGGTCTGCATCCAGTTCGCGCACTACAGCATCCAAGCGGGCCGCCGCCTCTTTGGCTTGGCCCTGCACGTAGTCGTCCATGCGTTGCTGCCATTCTTGCGTGGCTTGGGCATGGCCTTGTTGTTTGCCTTGCTCTAGGCCCTCAGCCAAACCTTGTTCTACGCCCAAATCGTAGGCTTCTTGGCGCGCCTGTTCTAGTTCTTGTTGGTATTGTTGCTGCTGTTGCAGGGCTTGCTGCTCCAGCTCCAATTCGCGCTGACGCTGGCGCTGGGCTTCTTCTTGGGCTTGTTGTTCTCGTGTGGAACTGGAGGGGCCAAAAGTCAGGGCTGCAAAGCCACTGTGGTCCATACTGGAAAACTGCACGGGCACCACATGCCCCACTTCTTCGCGCGGGATAAAGCGGGCATAAACGCTGCGGGGTTTAGACATAGCTGTCTTCGGCACCACTGCTGATTACCACCTGACCCTCGTCGGCCAGACGACGCACGATTTTGATAATCTCCTTTTGTTGTTCTTCCACTTCGGACAGCCGCAGGGGTCCGCGCGCTTCCAAATCTTCTTTGAGTGCTGCCGAGGCCCGCTTGGACATGTTGTTGAGGAACTTGTTCAGCAACTCGCCCGAAGCCCCCTTCAAGGCCACAATCAGGGTTTCGGAGGCTACCTCGCGCAGCACCACTTGGATCGAGCGGTCGTCGAGCTTGACCATGTGCTCGAACACGAACATCTTGTCCATGATCTTTTGCGCCAACTCGGGGTCGTGGCTGCTGATCGACTCCAGCACCGACGATTCGATGTTCGAGCCCAGCAGGTTGATAATTTCCGCTGCTGTTTTAACACCACCAAGGGATGTTTTACGGATTTTGTCGCCCCCGGCCAATACCTTGAACAGCACTTCGTTCAAATCCTTCAGTGCCACCGGCTGAATGCCCTCCAGTGTCGCGACGCGCAACATGACTTCGCTGCGTTGGCGGTCGGTAAACTGCTTGAGTACCGCTGCCGCCTGCTCATAGTCCAAATGCACCAAAATGGCCGCGATGATTTGCGGGTGTTCATTGCGTAATAACTCCGCCACCGACAGTGGATCCATCCACTTCAGGCTTTCAATGCCCGATACGTCGCCGCCTTGCAAAATCCGGTCGATCAGCAAGGAAGCTTTATCGTCGCCCAAAGCACGGCGCAATACCGAGCGCACATAGTCACTGGTATCAGACACCAGCAAGCTCTGTGCGGCAGCCGCGTTGGTGAATTTGAGCACCACCTCGTTGACTTTGTCGTGCGACACCGAACGCATGCGTGCAATCGCCTCGCCCAACTTTTGCACTTCTTTGGGTGAGAAGTGCTTGAATACCTCGGCCGCTTCCTCTTCGCCCAGAGACATCAGAAACACGGCAGCGTCGTTCAGCCCTTGATCATCCATGATAAACGTCCATTCTTGTTCAGGTAGGGCTAGGCCTTATTCGCCATTCACCCAAGCTTTCACAATGTTAGCAACTGCAATCGGATTTTGCCGTGCCAGTGCGCGTGCTTCTTCTAAGCGGTGTTGCTCGGGACTCAGGTCTCCCGGTGCGGTCAGGGCCGGACGGTCTGGGATTTCAGCCTCCAGTGCATCCAATGCTTGTGGGCTGCTGCCATCTGCATTCGGGGGCGGTGGTGTGAGGGCCTTAATAGCCGGACGCACCAGGCCCAACAACACCAAACCAGCAAACAGCGCAATCCCTACCGGCCAAGCAAAGCTGCGTGCCAACTCCAAGGTTTCGGGTTGCTTCCACAAAGGTACATCCACCGCTTTAGCGGTATCGGCCTGGAACGGAGTGTTCATCAGATTGACCGAATCGCCCCGCTCGGGGTTGAAGCCAATCGACTCGCGCACCAAGGCGGTCATTTGGGCAATTTGCTCCGGAGTCATGCCTTTGGTAATCGGCACGCCTTTTTCATCCACCGCGTTTTGGTAATTCACCACCACGGCCGCTGTCAGGCGTTTGACGGTGCCGCTATTGCCACGGGTCACGCGGACGGTCTTGTCCACTTCATAATTGGTAATCGACTCGCGCTTGCTGTTGACGGTGGCGGTGCGCGTACCTGCTGCCGCTGGGGATGGATTGGGGCCGTTGATAGGGGCAGCCGCTGGTTGTGGCGGTTGGGGCTGGTTGGTGGCAGCGCCTGGAATGCCCGTGGGCGGTACAGGTTCGGCTTGGTTGGTGCTTTCCAACACCTGTTGGCTCCGGATCGCGCCAGCCTCAGTACTTTGGTTGGGGCGGTGCTGCTCTTGCGTGGATTCGGTACGGCTGAAATCAATTTCTGCTGTGACTTGGGCCTTCACGTTGTCACGCCCCACCACAGGCTCCAAAATATCCAGCACGCGCTTGGTGTACATCTGCTCAATTTGCTGCACGTACATCAGTTGCTTGGCATCAAAGCCTTTGTCATCGCTGCCATCGGGTGATTTGGACAACAACTTGCCCGTGTCGTCCAACACGCTCACAGCTGCCGGATCCAGCTCGGGTACGCTAGCAGCCACCAAATGCACAATGCCCGCCAACTGGGCCTTGTCCAACATGCGTCCCGGATACAAACTTACCAGCACGGAGGCCGAAGGCTTTTGTTGCTCCCGAAAAAATCCATTCTGGTTGGGCAAGGCTAAATGCACGCGTGCACTTTGCACCGAAGCCAAAGACTGGATTGAGCGTGTCAGTTCGCCCTCTAAGCCGCGCTGAAAATTGAGGCGCTCCTGAAACTGTGTGGTACCAAAACGGTTGGTTTCGGTGATTTCAAATCCGGACACAGAGCCTTTGGGCAGCCCTTGCGAGGCCAAGCGCAAACGGATGTCATGCACCCGCTCGGTGGGAATCAAAATCGCCCCGCCGCCCTCGGTGTATTTGTAGGGCACGTTCATCTGTGCCAGCTGGGCCACGATGGCCCCACCATCTTTGTCACTCAGGTTGGAGAACAACACCTTGTAATCGGGTTGGCGATTGAGCAGCAACGCCACCAGCACTGCTCCCACCAGCAGGGCCACACCGGCCCCCAGGCGCAAACGTTGCCCGTTGTCTAGGGCAGACAAACGCTGCAACCAGACAGGCCGAGTGGATGGCGAATTGGCATTGGCAGGAAGTTCGGCAATGGCAGACATTTTTTATTCCAATAGGACAGCGCCCGGATACACGGACTTTGCGTGCGTCCGATTATGGGAATTGGCACTACGGGCACTCGGTCGATAAGCCCGGCCTTTGGCTTGTTATTTGTCCTGATAGCCGCAGTGCTTGTGCCTACCATCACTGCTATCGCCACCTTTCCAGAGCAAGACCATCATGGACATCCGTACCGTCTTCCCCTCCGCACCCTCTCCCAGCACCACACCGTTGCGCCGTGCGCCAGAGGCAGCCCAGCGCAGCAATGCCGAAGATTTGGGGTTTAGCACCGCGTTCAAAAATGCTTTGCAGTCGGTCAGTACGGCACAAAATCAAGCCACCCATCTGCAACGCCAAGTGCAGCTAGAAAACCCCAACGTCAGCCTAGAAGAAACCATGCTGGCGATGCAAAAGGCGCAAATTGGCTTCCAAGCTTCTTTGCATGTGCGCAACCGTATGGTGCAAGCCTACACCGACATCATGAACATGCAGGTGTGAGCCAGCAGTCTGCATTTTTTTGAGGAGGGAGTTAGCCCATTGACATCGTTATTTTTACCTTCTCTCCACCCCAGTTTGCACGGCAAAAAGCCCGTTCTGTTCTAAGCACAGAATGGGCTTTTTGCTTTTTGTGCTGGCAATATCTCACTCGACACGTGCCGAAAAACCAACGCCGCCTGTCCCTGCGATCAGGGAAGGCGGCGCAGTACGAAAAGCAGGGCCGTGCTGATTTTTTAATTAATGGATCAGTTGCGGCTGCCCGGCAAACATATGTTCAAACTGTGCTAACCAAGGCTCGGCCAGACAACGGATTTGCGCATCGTTGTACAAAATGCGCTGCATGATGCGCGTTTTTTCGCGCCGATGTTCGGGCAACAGCTCCAACTGATTGGCTTTGGTGCGCAATTGCTCAATCAACACCGCACACGCCGTCTCGTAGCGCACTACGCCATCCCAGTCTTTGTGTTTGGCCGCCTCCAGCATCTTGACGCTGCTGGCTTCAATGGCTTTGTAGTAGTCGATCAACATTTCTGGCATGGCTCAACCCTCGCTGGTCACCGTGTGGCCGACTTGCGGCGCGCTGTCCGGGGCAGGGTTGGCTGCGCCGGGGTTTTTCATTTCGCTCCAACCTTGGGCAATCGGCCCAATAATGCGGGCGACCTCTTCTAAAATGGCATCGTCGTTGTGCAGATTGGCCTGCACCAAACGCGCCAAACAATAATCGTATAAATCGCCCAAATTTTGGGCGATTTCACCACCGTTTTCGCGGTCTAGGGCCGTGGCCAGCCCTTCTTCAATAATGCGCACTGCTTTGGCAATGCTGTTGCATTTGAGTGTGACATCATCGCGCGCCAAGGCACCCCGCGCTGCGGTGATGGCCTCCAGCACGCCTTGGTACAACAGATGCACCAGCTGGTGCTGATCCATTGTGTGCATACTGGTCTCAACGTTGATACGTTGATAAGCAGAAGCGGCACGGTTGCGATTGGGGCCAAACATGCTGTCAATCCTTACGGAATAGTAATGGTGGTAAATATCGGCCAGTCAGCCTCAAACTAAAGTGGTGCTCCTTAGTTAGAGCCCTGCTTGTTCCAAGTCGTCACCTGCTGGCTCACGTAAGAATTGAGGGCGTTCAGTGTGGCCATCTTGGAGTCCAAAGCGCTGTAGCGCGCATTCAAACGGGTTTCCAAGGTACTGGCTTTTTCTTTCACGCGCTCTTGGTCTTGGCTGTTGCGCTTGAGCGACAGTTGTAGTGAGTAATCTTTGGTCTTAAAGAAACCATCGGTGCTGAGCATGGTGGTGGCTAAGGACTTGACGGTTGCACCAATGCCACTGGCTACCGCATCGGAGCCACGGAACATTTTTTTCACCTCATCCACATTCTCTAGCGCTTTCGAGAGCTTGCTCGAATCAATCTCTAAATTACCGCCACGGATGACACCAATGCCAATGTCGCTCAGGGTTTTGTAAACGCTAGACCCGTTGGAGACTGATTGCATAGCTGCCCGCAAAGAGTTCTGCAAGCCTATGGCGGTGGAGTCGCCTTGGAACAAACCGGCCTGCTTGGTACCGGCATCGTATTTGGTAGCCTCTGACAGATAGGAGTTGATGGCGTTGTAGGCTTCAACAAAGGCAGTGATGTTGGCTTGTGCTGCGCTGTTGTCTTTCGTGACGTTGATCTGAATAGGCTTACCTGCTTCTGTCAGCTTTTCGGCCTTGAACGTAACACCCGCTACGGTATTAGCAAAGGTGTTGGTGGTAGAGGTGACCGTCAGGCCATTGACTTTAGCTGTCGCATTCGATGCGGTTTCGCGTGCTCCTACTGTGGTATCGATGGCTGTGGTGGCCAAGCGCTCCAAGCCGCTGACTGCCGTGGTGGTGACGTTGAAGCCGGCTGTTTCACCGGTATTTTTTCCGCGCAGCAACAAGCGCTGGCCACCAGCATCGGTCAGGATGGTCGCAGTAACCCCAGCATTAGCACCGTTGATTTTGCTGGCAATATCGGCCACGGTGTCGGTAGCTGACACGTCAATATCCACCGAAGAGGCTGGTGTGTTCGCCGTGAATGCGCCCGTGCCGACAGTGTCCCACTTACCTAGTGCAATCTTGAGTGTGCCCACCCCTACGATGCCACTGATCGCATTCGAGGCTGTGGACTGCGCCTTGGCTAGTGCTGTCACCTCGACATTGAAACTGGTAGGCAAGGTGCCCCCAATGGCAGTAGCACTGACAAATGTACTATCGGACGAACTGGTGCTCACCCCATTCCAGCCGGTCACGCTAGTGAGCTTGCTGGCTGCATCCGACAGGGTAGATACCAAAGACTTCACTTCGCCAAAGGCAGAAATTTTGGCATTGACCGTGGCTGCCTGAATTTCCAACTTTTGTAGCGGGCGCTTCTCCAATTCCACCAACTGTGAAACGATGGACTTTACGTCCAGCCCACTACCTACACCAATTGATGAAATGGATGCCATATCAAACTCCTGAAAATTTCAAGGGAAATTATCGCGCTGAGCCAGCGCCGCAAACCGTGGTAAACGTACGCCTAAACCAGCCAATTCGCAAGCTATTGATCTCACTGGCAGCCAAAAGTGCCATAAAAAAGGCGGTGGCATCGTTGCCACCGCCCCCAAAACGTGCTTGCCAAGGCATCGGACTAATACAACAAAACCAACACTTGAGGAGACAACCGACGCCCTTGGGCTACCAAGGCTGCGTCGGCACCCCGCACCATTTGCGCGCGCGACAACTGAGCTGTCTGCTGCGCTTGGCTGGCGTCGATGGTGCCTGCCTCTGGAGGGAATGGCGCTCCCAACGAAAAACCCGCAACATGGCGGGTTTTGGCGTGGGGCGAGAGGGCATCGGCAGGCTGGGGTGGCGCTTGTTTTTCCTTTGCCTTCTCGGAGCGGGTTTTTTCTTGCTCGCGCTGCTTTTTTTCTTGGGTCTTTTTCTCGTCTAGTTCTTTTTGCTCTTCTTGATCCTCTGCTTCTTTCTGTGGAGAGGCATTTTGTAAGGCCTCTCGGTAGATATCAGAAGAGAAAGAAGAGGAACCACCCAAGCCAGCAACGGCCAAGAAATTCCCCTCCAGCCCCTGCGGCTTATCGCAAAAGCGACAGCACGCCTTGCGGCAGCTGGTTCGCTTGTGCCACCATGGCAGTACCGGCCTGTTGCAAGATTTGAGAGCGCGATAGGTTGGCAGTTTCCACCGCAAAATCAGCATCCACAATGCGCGACCGCGAAGCGGACATGTTTTCAGAAGCCACACTCAGGTTGCCAATAGCAGTTTCAAAGCGCGATTGGACGGCACCCAGCTTGGCACGTTCACTGCTGACAAAAGACAGGGCCGCATCCACCGTTTTCAGGGCCTTAGTGGCATTGTCGAAGCTGGTGATATCCAAATCGGCCACGGTGTTGAGGCTGGAGCCAGCGGTGGTTACGTTTGCAGAGGTTGCTGTGTCATAGACAGAGCCGCCCAAAGCATCACCACCGTTGCTGACGGTAAAGCCCTTGCTGGAATCCAAGGTAACTACGCCACCCACAGTAGAACCCAGGCCAGTGTTACCAGCGGCTGTGGTTGCAGCGGCAGCAGCACCTACAGCGCCGTATTGATCAATCTTGGCCACCGAGGCAACACCAGCGTTGGCTGCTCCCGATTCAGCGATCGTAATGTCATTGCCTGCGGAGTTAGTCAGCTCAATACCATCACCAGTCTTGTTGAGCGCTGCAGTGATGCCAGTTTTCGACGACACATCGTTGATGGCAGTGACAGCAGCAGCCAGACCTTCGGCTGTACCAGTGGCCGAAACATTAAAGTTGATCGGGGTAGCAGTGGCGTTGTCAGATTTCAGGTTGAGTGAGTAAGTACCAGAAGTATCGAACGTCAGTTGAGCCTTGGTGATAGCAGTGGCTGTCACGCCTGTTTTGTCGCTTTGTGCATTCACCAAACCAGCAATATCCTTGGCGGTTGCATTGGCTGCCACAATCACTTGAGCACTGCCAGCAGTGCCATAAATTTCGCCGGTAGCAGCAGCAACACCGTTGGCACCAGAGGCAGCTTGTGCAGCTACGCCACTGGCAGCCATTTGGTTGTTACCGTAGCTGCTGGTACGCATATTAGACGTGCTAGCCGTAATGGTTTGGTTAGCATTGGCACCCACTTGGAACTGTTGCGAACCGAAAGAACCATCCAGCAGCTTTTTGCCGTTGAATTCGGTGGTTTGCGAGATGCGATCCAACTCCGACACCAGTTGGTTTACTTCTTCTTGCAGTGCCTTGCGGTCAGAGGAACTGTTGCTGGCATTGGCCGACTGCACTGCCAACTCACGCACGCGCTGCAGGATGTCGCCCGAAGACTTGAGTGCGCCTTCAGCGGTTTGCGCCATCGAAATACCATCCCCGGCATTGCGGATGGCTTGGTTGGTGCCACGAATTTGGCTGCTGAAACGCTCAGAAATAGCCAAACCAGCAGCGTCGTCTTTGGCGCTGTTGATACGCAAACCGGACGACAAACGGCTGATGGCGGTATTCAGGCTGGACTGGCTGCTGCTCAGGTTGCGTTGTGCCGTCAGGGAGGCCACATTGGTATTGATGGTGGATGCCATAACAAATCTCCTACAAAGAAACGACTGAAAGATGGCGTTGCCGCCAACAAGGAAACCACAGTATGCACCGGCTTGGGCCTGCTTTGTACTAAGCAAGCGGTCTAACAGTAGCGTTGCTGCGTCCTAGCTCTTGTGTTTTCGGACAGCGCCGTTCAAACTTTAGGGCAAATTGCAAGATTGGCGGTTTTTTCTGGCACTCATCAGCTTTGTTCGGCGTTGTCGCAAAAAGCCACCGTCTAATACTACAGCCGTACTTTGGCTCTGTTGCATAAATGCTCACTGTCTAGGTTGTAGGCTTGCAGCATGAGCTCGACCCCTGCCCAACCCAAGCGCCGTTACCGCACCACCAACTGGAAACAATACAACACTGCGCTCAAGGCACGGGGCTCTCTAACCGTGTGGTTCGAGAAGAATGTCGCATCCCGGACGATCATAGGGCCGCTTGTGAAACAGATGCGACCGCTCCTG
>CAYZGT010000010.1:0-105358 GCA_964478155.1 uncultured Simplicispira sp. | reverse complement strand
TGAATCACCAGCACCAACAAGGCCAGCGAGCCAAAGATGTACCAGAAGTTGAAGTTCTTCGGAGCGTAGTACTCCGACATGTGAACCCGGTAAGCATCGAAGGCGGTGGGAAACCGGTTTTCAAACCAGTTAGCCAACTTGGCCCCGCCCGAGGCGTTGGGGGAGATTTCCTTGAATTCGTGCGCCATGTCGTTGTTCCTCAGGCCTTCTTGTCTTCACCGATCAGCAGCTTAGAGTCTGACAGGTACATGTGGGGCGGCACTTCGAGGTTGTCGGGTGCAGGCTTGTTTTTGAACACACGCCCCGCCATATCGAAGGTGGAACCGTGGCAGGGGCACAAGAAGCCACCCTTCCAGTCGGCGGGCAACGAGGGCTGAGCACCGGTAGCGAACTTATCGGAAGGCGAGCAACCCAAGTGGGTACAGATGCCCACGGCCACGAAGATTTCGGGCTTGATAGAACGGTGGCCGTTGCGGGCGTACTCGGGGGTAAAGTCTTTGGGGTTGCGCAGAGACTTGGGGTCGGCCAGTTGCTCGTCCAGAGTGGGCAAGTCGGCCAGCTGCTCGGGGGTGCGCTTGACAATCCAGACCGGCTTGCCGCGCCACTCGGCGGTCATTTTCTCGCCGGGCTTGAGGGCGGAGATGTCCACCTCGACCGCAGCACCGGCTGCTTTGGCTTTTTCGGAGGGCTGAAAAGTACTCACGAAGGGGACGGCGGTTGCCAAGCCGCCCACCGCACCCGCGCAGCCGGACGCAATCAGCCACGTCCGCTTGCTGGAGTCGATTGGAGTGTCACTCATGGGGATCCTCGATGAACATCGCTACTATATTGGGGGTTTAGCCGCAAATTGTAGCGGACTGTGTAGGGGTATCCCGATGCGACTACGCTGCAGGTCTTAACTCTTGGGAAGGAGAGCCAGATGGGAGTGGTACAAGAATTCAGAGAATTTGCCATTAAAGGCAATGTGATTGACTTGGCCGTCGGTGTCATCATCGGTGGGGCCTTCGGCAAGATTGTCGACTCGGTGGTCAGTGATTTGATCATGCCGGTGGTCGGTTTGGTGTTTGGCAAATTGGATTTTTCCAACCTGTTTATTGCCTTGGGCCATGTGCCTGAAGGCACGGTCATGACCTTGGATGCTCTGAAAAAAGCGGGTGTGCCAGTATTTGCCTATGGCAGCTTTATCACGGTGGCGGTCAATTTTTTCATTTTGGCGTTCATCATTTTTATGATGGTCAAACAAATCAACCGCCTCAAGCGCCATGCCGAGGCCGTGCCTGCCGCACCCGCAGCACCACCGCCCACCCCGGAAGATATTGTGTTACTGCGCGAAATCCGCGATAGCCTCAAGCGCTAAACGGGCCGCGCTACGATAGCTGCTTGGCCATGCGCACCGCCTCGATCAGGCTGGCTGCATCGGCTATGCCTTGGCCTGCAATATCAAAGGCCGTACCGTGGTCTGGGCTGGTGCGTACCAGTGGTAGCCCCAAGGTGACGTTGACTCCTTTATCCACCCCCAAATACTTGACGGGAATCAAGCCTTGGTCGTGGTACATCGCCACCACCACATCGAATTCTCCGGGGTGCTGGGCGCTGTGGCGTGCGCGCATAAAAATCGTGTCGGGGGCAAAGGGGCCGTGGGCATCGACTCCTTGGGCACGGGCCATCGCAATGGCCGGGGCGATGGTGTCGAGTTCTTCGCGGCCAAACAGGCCGCCCTCGCCCGCATGCGGATTCAAACCGGCCACGGCGATGCGCGGCACACGGCCTAAACTGCGCTGCAAAGCTTGGTGGGTGATGCACAAGGTTTGCAGCACATTCTCCAACGTGACAGCAGCAATGGCCGCGCGCAACGAAACATGGATGCTGACCAGCACGGTACGCAGTTCATCGTTGGCCAACATCATGCGCACCGGCATCTCGGCCAAGCTGACTCCGGCATGGGTCGCAGCCTGCGCTTGCAACAATTCGGTATGGCCGGGAACGTCGACCCCTGCGGCATGCAGTGCTTCTTTGTGCAATGGGGCAGTCACTAGCCCGGCAATCTGCCCGTGCAGGGCCGCTTGGGCAGCCCACAACACACAGTCGGCAGCTGCACGCCCAGCGGCAGCGCTGATCTGACCAAAGGGCTGTGGGCCGGGTAGATGGGGCAGCTGCAATACCGGCAGACAATGCGGGGGCATGTGCAGTGCTTGCGTGGGCTGGGTGATCACCGCTACCGGCAGCGAAGCCTGTCCAGAACCTTGTACACAAGCGGCCGCCCGGCGCAAGGTGGCCACATCGCCCACGGCAAAACAGCCTTGTAACAGTTGGGGTGCATCACGGAAGGCTTTGGCGATGATTTCTGGGCCAATACCGGCAGGGTCGCCTTGGGTAATGGCCCAAACGCGTGGAGCTACAGAAGAAGGGTTCATAGGTGGGCTGCGTACTCAGGCCGGGTTGTCGATGTCGATGAAATGGTGTTCTAAGCCATGCTCTTGGGCCATTTGCTCAGCCACGGCCGGGGCTCCATAGCGCTCGGTGGCATGGTGGCCTGCCGCAATGAAGGCCACGCCACATTCTTGGGCTAAGTGCATTTGTGGTTCCGAGATTTCGCCCGTGATAAAGGCATCGGCACCGGCTGCAATGGCGGCTTCAAAATAACTTTGTGCGCCACCACTACACCAAGCAATTTTGTGGATGGGGGCATACAAATTGCCCACCACGGTCACCTCTCGGCCCAAGGCTTCTTGCACATGGGTGGCTAGGGCACGGGCGCTGGCAAAGCAGCTGCCATCGTCACGCTGGCCCAGCCAGCCTAAAGATTGTTCGCCAAAGTAAGCTTGGCCCTGTAGGCCCAGCACACAGGCCAGTTGGGCATTGTTGCCCAAGCTGGGATGGGCATCCAGTGGCAGGTGGTAGGCCAACAGGTTGATGTCGTGCGCTAACAAGCGTTGTAGGCGTTGTTTCATCCAGCCGGTCACGCGGCCATCTTGACCACGCCAAAACAGGCCGTGGTGTACCAAAATGGCATCGGCGCGGGCTTCGATGGCGGCATCAATCAAGGCGCGGCTGGCCGTGACACCGCTGACGATGCGTTGAATTTGCGCTTTGCCTTCGACTTGCAAGCCATTGGGGCCATAGTCCTTGAAACGTTCGGGTTGCAGCAGCACATCCAGAGATTGCCGCAAGGTGTCGCGAAAAATGCTCATGCTGCCATTGTCGCGCCAATAGCCTGTGCTGGCAGCAAGGCGCAGTGGTTCACAATGGCGGCCTGCCGCCTTTGGCCCGTTTTTTCCGTATCCCCATGAAACGCTTTTGGCTGATTTTTTCCCAAGCTGTGACGGTGTTTGTCGCAGCCTATTTTGTGGTTGCTACCTTGCAGCCCGACTGGATTACCAGCGGCGCGCGGCGCTCCGGTGCCGGTGTGACTTTATTTGAGGCTCCACCGACCGACCCAGCCCGCCCAGCACCGGGCAGCTTTAGCCCGGCCGCACGCAAGGCTGCCCCAGCGGTGGTGAGCATCAATACCAGCAAGGCGGCCATGCGCCATCCGCGCAGCAACGATCCGTGGTTTCAGTTCTTTTTTGGTGACCAACAAATTCCGGCCCAAACCGGTTTGGGCAGCGGTGTCATCATCAGCCCAGATGGCTATATTTTGACCAACAACCATGTGGTGGAAGGCGCTGATGAAATTGACGTGACCTTGACCGACAGCCGCCGCACCCGTGCCCGCATCATTGGCACAGATCCGGATACTGATCTGGCGATCTTAAAAATTGAATTGGACAAGTTACCAGTGATTGTGTTGGGCGACTCCGATCAGTTGGCCGTGGGCGATCAGGTGTTGGCGATTGGCAACCCGTTTGGTGTGGGTCAGACGGTGACCAGTGGCATTGTCAGTGCCTTGGGACGGAGCCAATTGGGCATCAACACCTTTGAAAACTTTATTCAAACCGATGCCGCGATTAACCCCGGCAACTCGGGTGGGGCTTTGGTGGATGTAAACGGCAATCTGTTGGGCATCAACACAGCGATTTATTCGCGCTCGGGTGGCAGTATGGGCATTGGCTTTGCCATTCCGGTATCCACCGCCAAAATGGTGCTGGATGGCATCGTGAAAGAAGGCCAAGTGACGCGCGGTTGGATTGGCGTGGAGCCGAATGAGCTATCGCCGGAATTGGCAGAAACCTTTGGTGTGAAAGCCAGCGAAGGCGTGATCTTGACGGGTGTGCTGCAAGATGGCCCCGCTGCCTTGGCGGGTGTGCGCCCCGGTGATGTGATTGTGCGTGTGGGTGATAAGGCAATTGACAATGTGCCCACGTTATTGGCTACCGTGGCCTCACTCAAGCCGGGGGTCGCGGCCAATTTTCAGGTGCAGCGCGGAGACCAAATGTTGGAGCTGGCCGTTACGCCGGGGGTGCGCCCCCGACTGCAACGCAGTCGGCGTTAATCACTGCGAGGCCGGTGGCGACGGGGTGCTCTCGTCGTCTGCCGGGGCTTGGGTGTGCCGGATGAAAATCTGCGCTGCCCAAATACCCAGTTCATACAGCAGGCACATCGGAATTGCCAGTGCCAGTTGCGATACCACATCGGGCGGTGTCACGATGGCGGCAATGACAAAGGCCAGCACCACAAAGTAGCCGCGAAACTCGCGCAGCTTTTCAACACTGACGATGCCCAAGCGTGCCAGCACTACCACGGCAATCGGTACTTCAAACGCCAGGCCAAAGGCCAAGAACATGGTCAGGACAAAGCTGAGATAGGCCTCAATGTCAGGCGCGGCGGTGATGCTTTTTGGGGCAAAACTTTGGATAAAGGCAAACACCTGTCCAAAGACGAAGAAGTAGCAAAAGGCCACACCGACAAAAAACAGTAAGGTGCTGGAGATGACCAGCGGTAACACCAGCTTCTTTTCGTGCGAGTACAAACCTGGTGCCACAAAAGCCCACACCTGCCATAACACCATGGGCAGTGCCAGCAAAAAGGCACTCATGAGCAAAATTTTGAGGGGCACCATGAACGGCGAAATCACCGAGGTGGCAATCAAGGTCGCGCCTTTGGGCAGGTGGGCGACCAAGGGCGCTGCCAGCCAGTCGTACAGCGCACCGGGGCCGGGAAAGAAGAACAACAGGGCGGCGGCTACCAGCACAGCCAACATGGCCTTGACCATGCGGTCGCGCAGCTCGACCAGGTGCTGCACAAAGGGCTGTTCGGTGCCCGCGAGTTCGTCTTGGGGGGAAGAGTGGTCAGGCATGTGGAGCAACTGCGGCAAAGCCAAGCCGCGCAAACCGCGCAAGGCGTGGCGGCATTAGCGGAATTTAGGAGGGCGATGGCGCGCAACCCGCGCGGCACCAGACTGTACTTTGGTGCGGACACCGTGGCGTGCTTTGTACCACTGCGGCATGGTGCCGCGCTTGAGGCGCCAATTTTTACCGGGGTGGCGATAGCTGGGCACCACATTACTCTGGGCTGTGTCGTCTTGGCCTAGGGTATCGAAACGGGTGCTTTCTGCCCAATCTTGCTCAAAAGTTTGGACTTGGCTGTGGATGGAGTGTTCGACCTCGCGTGCGGCCCCTTCGACCGATTCTTTCATTTTGCGCAGCTCGTCCAACTCCATCGAGCGGTTGACCTCGGCTTTGACATCGGCCACGTAGCGCTGCGCTTTGCCCAGCAAAGTGCCCACCGTGCGGGCCACGCGGGGCAGTTTTTCGGGGCCAATGACGACCAGCGCCACGGCACCAATCAGTGCCAGTTTAGAAAAGCCAATATCAATCATGCGGATGGGCTAGAGCGGCACTTTAGCCTTTGTGCTTGGCTTCTACGTCAATCGTAGAGGGGTTGGTAGTATGGCTGTTGGCTACTTGGCCGGGTGCTGGGGTTGCGGGCTGGTCGGGCGTACTGCCATCTTTCATGCCGTCTTTGAACCCTTTGACAGCACCACCCAGATCAGAGCCGATGTTTTTGAGTTTTTTGGTGCCAAAGACCAGCACCACAATCAGCAGCACCACCAGCCAGTGCCAGACGGAAAACGAACCCATGAAAATCTCCTAAGCAATGCGCTTGATTGTAGAGGGGACCAAAATTAGCCCTTTTTGAACCAAGGGCGGGGGCCACCCATGACATGCAGGTGTAGATGGTGGATTTCTTGCCCGCCTTCAACCCCTGTGTTGGCTACGATGCGAAAACCGCCTTCGGGGTAAGGATTGCAGCCTTGCTCTAGCGCCAAACGTGGGGCCAGTAGCATCATGCGCCCGAGCAAACCTGCGTGTTCGGGCTGCACCTGCGCCATTGACGGCAGGTGCAGCTTGGGCACCATCAGGAAATGTACTGGGGCCCAGGGGTGGATGTCGTGGAAGGCAAAAATCTCCTCGTCTTCATAGACTTTGCGCGATGGCACCTGACCGGCAATGATTTTGCAAAAAAGGCAATTTGGATCGTGCATAAAACTCTCTGCTGCTGCAGCGGTGGTTTGGCAAGGGGGGTTAGAGCGCTTGCGCCAGTTGAAAGCTAGAGCGCAGGCCAAGATCGGCCCGGTGGTTTTTGAGCCATTGTTGGGCCACGCTGCGCCCCAGCGTGAACAATTGGCGCATAAATCCTAAGTCGGTGCGTGTTTTGCCAGCCAAGCCAAACTCGGCCAGTACGGCCCCACCATCCATGCGGTGCATGTACACCTCTTTGAAGTGACCGGTATCAATTTTGCCTTCAGCCCGCAGGCGGCGCGCAAACTCTAGCGAGCGCAGCTCACCCAGCAAACCGGCATTGAAGGTGATTTCGTTCACGCGGTCGGTGATTTCGGGGACGGTGGCGGGCACACGCAGATGCTCGACCGGGTTGATTTGTACCAGCAAAATATCGCTGCTTTGGGCGCTGTAAATCAGCGGATACAGGGGCGGATTGCCAGAATAGCAGCCGTCCCAATAGATTTCTCCATCAATTTCTACTGCCTTGAAAATCAGTGGCAAGCAGGCCGAGGCCATGACGGCATCGGCAGTCAGGCGTGGGCCAGAAAAAATCTCACCTTGCCCGGTACGCACATTGGTGGCACAGACAAACACCTGCGGTGCGGCGCTGGAGGCGGCCAAGAGTTCAAAGTCCACCTCGCGCTCTAACAGTTGGCGCAGTGGGTTGATGTCCAAAGGGTTGGCTTGGGCTGGGGCCAGCCAAGGGGTCATCATGGCCAAGCCCGGAAAAACCTGTGACAGCGGTGCCCCCCAGGCCAAATTACCCAAAGTGCCGGTGCCTTCCCACAGGCGTGTCAGGGTGGCACGGGCCAAATCAGCCCCCGCTTGCCGTATGTCTTGTGGGTCTTGGTATTGCTGGGCGGCTTGGGCAAAGCCGTAGGCCACGGCTACGGCATTCATGGCCCCGGCGCTGGTGCCGCTGATACTGTCAATGTCAATCTGTCCGTCTTCGAGCAAGGCATCTAACACCCCCCAAGTCAGGGCACCGTGGGGGCCGCCACCTTGTAGGGCCAAATTGATGCGTTGCAGGGGGGGGGCACTGTCAGACATAGAGTTCTTGTCCCTTGTTCATGGCCACCATACCACGCACGATGCGGTAGAGGAACCAGAGAGAAATCAGCGCCCAAGCAATCCAGCCTGGCAAGAAAAATAACAACCACAGCGGAGCCGTGAGCACATACAGTACGCCGGCCCACAGCACGGTGCGAATGCGCCATGCAAAATGGCTGGCCTGCCAAGTGCCTTCGGCATCGCCTTTTTTTACCAAATCGATGATGAGGGCCAACAGGAGTAAAGCTGCGCCGGGTTGTGCGCCCGGAATGACAGCACCGACCGCCACGACCAAATGCAGGATATAGCTGAGCCAACCCCAGGCCATCAGACCCCGGGCTTTTTCTTCGGTGCTTTGCACGTCGAAAGGATCGCTCATGGCACACTCTGGCGCTGGGCTTTTTCTACCAAGCCGCTGGTGCCTTCGCGGCGTTCTAGTTCGGCTACGACATCGGCGGGTTGCAGACCGTAATGGGCCAAAGCAATCATGGAGTGGAACCACAGGTCGGCCACTTCGTAGAGCAGCTTGGCCTTGTCGGCACCGTGGTCTACATCTTTGGCCGCCATGACCACCTCGGTGGCTTCTTCTCCGATTTTTTTTAGAAAGGCATCTGGCCCTTTGTGCAGCAAGCGGGCCACATAGCTTTTTTCCGGGTTACCGCCTTGGGCCGGGGTGCGGCTTTCGATCACGGCAGCCAAACGGGCCAGCGCGCCCTCGACAGAAGCATCAGCAGCAGACATAGCACTGGCCTTTCTTTAGGAGTGGTAGATGGATTGCGGGTCTTTGAGCACCGGATCGACCGGCTGCCATTGTCCATCGCGCAGCACGCTGTAAAAACAACTGTGCCGCCCAGTGTGGCAGGCAATGCCGGGCTGGTGGCCTTGCTGCGTGACTTGCAACAAAATGACATCGTTGTCGCAATCGATGCGGATGTCGTGTACGGTTTGCACATGGCCGGATTCTTCGCCCTTGAACCACAGCTTGCCGCGTGAGCGGCTGAAATACACCGCGCGCCCTAGTTCGGCGGTTTTTTGCAAGGCCTCGCGGTTCATCCAAGCAAACATCAGCACATCACCCGTGCCACGCTCTTGGGCAATCACGGGCACCAAGCCCTGTGTATCCCATTTGACTTGATCTATCCAGTTCATGTAGCCATTGTCCGTGATTAGAGGCGCACTGGAATGCCGCGTGCTGCCATGTGTTGCTTAGCTTGTTGCACCGTGTATTCACCATAGTGAAAGATGCTGGCCGCTAGCACAGCATCGGCACCGCCTTGTTGCACGCCATCGGCCAAGTGGTCGAGGTTGCCCACGCCACCCGAGGCAATGACGGGCACGGCCACAGTGTCGCTGACGGTGCGGGTCAGTTGCAAATCAAAACCGGCCTTGGTGCCATCGCGATCCATGCTGGTGAGCAAAATTTCACCGGCACCGCGTTGCGCCATTTGCGCTGCCCATTGCACGGCATCCAAACCGGTGTTTTTGCGCCCGCCGTGGCTATAGACATCCCAACCTGCACCTACTGGCTGGCCGTTGCTGCCGAGGCGGGCTTCATCTTCGGGTGTGCGGCGTTTGGCATCAATGGCCACCACAATGCACTGGGCACCGTACTTTTGCGAAGCCGCGTTAATTACATCCGGGTTGGCGATGGCTGCAGAGTTAAAACTGACCTTATCGGCCCCGGCATTGAGCAGGCGGCGTACATCTTCTACCGTACGCACGCCCCCACCTACCGTGAGGGGGATAAACACTTGGCTGGCTACAGCCTCAATGATGTGCAAAATCAAATCGCGCCCATCGCTGGTGGCAGTGATGTCTAAAAACGTCAGTTCATCTGCCCCTTGGGCGTTGTAGCGGGCCGCAATTTCTACCGGGTCGCCCGCGTCGCGCAGTTCAACAAAATTAACGCCTTTGACGACACGGCCTCCGGTCACGTCAAGGCAGGGGATGATGCGTTTGGCAAGCATAGCGCGATAAATATAGCAATGGAGAACAAGCGCTAGAAGATACCACGCAGCTAGGACAAATGGCGTGCTACTCCATTCTGCCAGCGCCAAGCGTCTTGGCACATGCGCTCAATCCCATGTTGGGCTTTCCAGCCCAACAGCTGTGCGGCCAAGTTGGGGTCGGCCCAACATTGGGCCACATCGCCCGGACGGCGGCCTACGATTTGGTAGGGGATGGTGCGGCCACTGGCTTGCTCGAATCTGCGCACCATCTCTAACACCGACACCGGACGACCTGTGCCCAAATTGACCGTGAGCATACCGGGGTGTTGCTGCAAATAGTGCAGAGCTGCCACATGCCCTTGGGCCAAATCCATCACATGGATGTAGTCGCGCACGCCGGTGCCATCGGGGGTGGGGTAGTCGTTGCCATAAATGCGCAGACCACTGCGCTGACCGGCAGCGACTTGGGCCACATAGGGCAATAAATTGCCCGGTACGTCTTGTGGGTCTTCGCCAATCAGGCCACTTTCGTGGGCACCTACCGGGTTGAAGTAGCGCAGCCGGGCCAGATGCCATTGCCCTGGCTCTGCCGTATCCAGATCGGCCAGTATCTGTTCCATCATCAACTTGCTCCAACCGTAGGGGTTGGTGGCCGACAAGGGAAAGTCTTCGCGAATCGGCAAACTGGCGGGCTCTCCATACACTGTGGCCGAAGAAGAAAAGACCAAGCTGCGTACCCCTGCCTGTCGCATGGCCTGCAGCAAGGTGATAGTGCCAGCCACGTTGTTCTCGTAGTAGCGCAAGGGGGCCGCCACCGATTCGCCCACCGCTTTGAGGGCGGCAAAGTGGACGACGGCCCGAATCGGGTATTGTGCAAAAACACGCGCGAGCAAAGCGGCATCGCGCACATCGCCTTCGATGCAGTGGGGCACGCTACCGATAATGCGGCCCATGCGCTCCAGCACAGACCGGCGGCTGTTGCCAAAGTTGTCCAAGATCAAAAAAGGCCAACCGGCCTGTGCCAGTGCGACGCAGGTATGTGAACCGATGAAACCTGCTCCGCCCGTGACCAAAATCATGCCCATGTTGTGCTGTCTCTTTCTGAATAGCGCCTGACCACAGGATACAAGTAAATTTTAGTGCTGACTAATCGTGTAAGTTCTTACAATAGTTCATTACTATCTTCAAAATAAGAACCATTCGTTACATTGATGGTGGTCTGTTCCTTGTCTGGCTTGTAGTAGGTGGTTGCGGATGTCTCAATTTTTTGCTCTATTGTTGTGGGCTCTGGGTTTGTGGTGGGCTTTGCCCGCCCAAGCCGCGCCAGCCGTGGCTTTGCACTATGGTGTTGCGGCCCCCTTGAGCGATTTAAAAGTGTTTGACATCGTGGTGGTAGAGCCAGACCACGGATATGACCCGGTAGCGCATCGGCGCAGCGGCAGTGAGTTGTATGCCTACGTCTCGGTGGCCGAGGTGCAGCCTTCACGCAGCTATTATCCAGAGATTCCTGCGGCTTGGAAGTTGGCGCGCAACGGTGCTTGGCAGTCGGAAGTGTTAGACCAAACGCCCGCTGCATGGCCAGAATTTTTTGCCAGCCGGGTGGTGGCTCCATTGTGGGCACGGGGCTACCGGGGCTTTTTTTTAGATACCTTAGACTCTTACCGTCTGGCAGCACAGTTTGACGAAACCGCCCAACAAGCTGGGTTGGTGCGTGTGATCGAGACGCTGCACCAACGTTTTCCGGGTATCCGTCTGATTTTGAACCGTGGCTTTGAGATCGTGCCACGCGTACACAACAAAATTGAGATGGTGGCGGCCGAATCTTTATTCCGGGGCTGGAATGCAGACCAAAAACGCTATGAGGAAGTGCCAGCCGCCAGCCGCGATTGGCTTTTAGGGCAGTTACAAGCGATTCGGCAACAGCATGGCTTACCGGTCTTAGCGATTGACTATGTGCCTCCCCACGACCGCGCATTGGCCCGTACCACTGCAGCACAGATTCAAGCGCTGGGCCTTATTCCTTGGGTGACGGACAGCGCACTGCACACGGTGGGGGTGGGCAACGTCGAGCTGCAACCGCGGCGCGTGTTGATCTTGCACAACGGTGATGAGGCGGTGGATATTCACTACAGCAATGCGCACCGTTTTTTGCAGATGCCCCTGAACCACATGGGCTATATCGTGGAATATGCCGATACGCGCCAGCCTCTGCCCCAAGGCATTTACCGCGACCGCTACGCCGGAGTCGCTACCTGGTTTTCGGGCTATGTGTCTGCAGCCAAGGGCAAGGAGTTAAGCCGCTGGTTGTTGGCACGTGCTGCCGAAGGTATGCCTTTGGCCCTGCTGGATGACTTTGGTTTTTATCCTGATAAGAGTTGGGCGGCGCAACTGGGGCTACAAGTGGGCGATTTGGGCCTGCAAGGCCCGCTGAAAACCGTGCACCAACATGCCATGATGGGCTTGGAAATAGCGCCTCCTTTGCCCAGTAAAGAATACGAACCTGTGCGCTTGACCCCACAAGCAGCAGCCAAGGCCATCCCTTTGTTGGAACTGCAAGATCAACGTGGGCAACGGGTGGTCGCTGGTGCCATCATGCCGTGGGGCGGCTTTATCCTAGACCCCTTTGTGGTGGAAGAACTGCCGGGCACAGAACAACACCGCTGGGTGGTCGATCCGTTTGCTTTTCTCACCCAAGCCTTGCGCTTGCCACCCATACCGGTGCCCGATGTGACCACAGAAAATGGCCGCCGCCTGCTGCTGGCGCATATCGATGGTGATGGCTTTCCATCGCGCGCCGAAATGGCGGGCAGTCCGTTCGCACCTGAGGTTTTGCTGAAAGAGGTGCTAGAAAAGTACCGCATTCCGCACACCATGTCGGTGATTGAGGCTGAAATCGCTCCGCATGGTTTGTACCCGCAATACAGTGCCCAATTAGAAGACGCGGCCCGGCGCATCTTCAAGCTGCCGCATGTTGAGCTGGCCAGCCACAGCTACAGCCACCCGTTTTTGTGGAACCAAGAAGCCAAGCATGGCATCTTCTTAGACGAAACGCAAAAAGATTACCACTTGGATTTGCCCGGTTACACCTTCAATTTGGAGCGTGAGATTGTTGGGTCGTCCCGCTATATCGAGCAGCGGCTGGCTCCTGCGGGTAAAAAAGTCAAAGTGATGTTGTGGACGGGTGATACCGCCCCGGGTGTTGAAGCTTTGGCCATTGCCTATGGCGCTGGGCTGTTGAACATGAATGGCGGCGATACCTTTATCTCACGCAATCAACCGTCCTTGACAGCCATACGCAGTCATGCTTTACAAAAGGGCGGTTATACGCAAGTGTTTGCCCCGATTACCAACGAAAATATCTATACCAACCTGTGGCAGGGGCCTTTTTATGGTTTTGAACGTGCCATTGAAACCTTTGAGATGACCGGCCAGCCTCGGCGTATCAAAGCCGTGAACATTTACTACCACACCTATTCGGCCAGCAAACGGGCGGGGCTGCAGGCACTGCACAAGGTGTACCGTTGGGCACTGGCGCAACCTTTGCATCCGGTATTTGCCTCCGAGTACATCCGTAAGGTGCTGGATTTTTATGAATTTGCGGTGGCCCGCGATGGTCAAGGTTGGCGTGTTCGTGCTGGCGATGCCTTACGCACCGTGCGCGTGCCTGCCAGTTGGGGGCCGCTCGTGTGGGGCCAGAGCCAACAGGTGGCAGGCTACCACCCTGGCCCCGAGGGCTACTACCTGCACTTGGCAGCCGCTAACGCTTACTTTGAAATGGCCGCCAGTGCTACTAACAACCCTGTAGTGCGCCGTCCGTTTTTGTATGATGCGAATGCCCGTCTGCAACAATGGCAACCCAATGCTGATGCCAGCCGCATTGATTTGCAACTACAAGGCCATGTGCCCTTGCAGTTCAGTCTGGCCCAAGCCCAGCATTGCCAAGTGCGTGCCGGGCAGCGGGTGCTTACTCCCCTTAAATCCCCTACCAATCTGACACGCAGCGATGTCCAGCAATTCCAGCTGAATGAAACCCATGCAGCCCTCCAAATCGTCTGCGCGCCCCACTGAACGCCCCGTCCTTGCGCCCTATTGGTTACTGGTTTTGTTGGCCACTGGCGTGGCCGGGGCGCTGTGGGCGCTCTACCCGCGCCAAGATTTGGAACGGCGCTTGAGCCAAGCGGGCAACGACGCGGCCCTGTCGGCCAACTATTTGCACAATCTGTTGCGCAGTGATCCGCACAACCCACAGTTGCGTTTGTTGTTGGCGAAAGAACAGGGGCAGGCCGAAGCGCTGGAGGCCATGCGCGAGACCTTGCAGCCGGTATTGGCCTCAAAAGACCCGGAACTAGAACGCCAAGCCCTGTGGTTGTTGTGGGAAACAACTTACCGCAGTTACCAAAAGGCTTCTGGCGCAGCCTTGCCAGCCAAACAGCGTTTGCAGCGCGAGTTGGTACGGCAGCTTGGCACTTTGGTGCAAAAAGATTGGTCTGTGCAGCAACGCCAGCAGCTCACCCGCCAAGCGCTGGGGTTGGGGCAGCACCACATGGCCATTGCCTTGCTACGCCAACAGGCCGCACAGCTACACGCCCAACCAGAGCAAGCGGCCCAGTTATATGAGCAGGCGGCCCGTGAAGCCTTGGCCCATGCTGACTATGCCTTGTGTGCCGATTTGTATTTGCTGGCACGCCAGCACACCCCGGACAGCGCACAGGCCAAGCAGTATTTCTTTGCTGCCCTGGCTGCGGTGCAGGCCAGTGGGCAACCTGCTGCAGCGCTGGCCTTGGCAGAGCGCGAACTGGGCAGTCTCCACAGCGACAGCGAAGTGATTGAACGCCTCGTACAACTGGCGCGTGCTGCCGGTCGGCCCGACATTGCTGAGCATTACGTCAAGCAATTGCTGCGCCTAGCCCTGTGGCAACAGTGGCAGCAATCGCAGCTTCAAGCCTTGCCTGTACGGCACACCCATGCTGCACACTCGGCCCCGGCCCGCTACGAAGACCGCGCCTACCTGTTAGACCCCGAGTTATTGCGCCACCCCAGCCAACAGACGGATGATGCTCACTTGGAGCCGTGGGGCTGGCAGCGGGTATCTTCTAACCCACAGCAAGCCGGTGCTCCTGGCATTCCTCCCGGTTTACCCTTTGATGACCGCATCTACAGCTTGGGTTACCAGGTTTTTTTAGAGAATAAAAACCTAGAGGACGCTTGGCGCGTAGCCAAGGCGGCGGTGCAACAAGCGCCGCAACATATTGTTTGGCACGAACGGCTGGCGCAAGTGTCCGAATGGACAGGGCGGCTAGAACTGGCACTGCAGCATTGGCTTATCGTAGCGAAACAAACGCAAAACCAAGTGGCTTGGCAAGCCGTTTTGCGTTTGGCCCCAGGCTTGTTTGATGACGCGGCGTTGGTCGAGGGCTTGCGTTACGAACTGCGCCGCCGCCCCGGCCAATTGGCTCTGCTAGAAGAATTGGTCAATGCATACGAGCGTTTGGGCACGCCCCAACCGGCCTTGGACTACCTGCGCCAGCAGCCCCCCTCGGCCCCCGTGTTGCAGATGTTGGCCGGTTTAGCTAAGCGCTCAGGTGATTTGGATTTGGCCTTGGCCAGTTGGCGGCGTTTGTTTGAAGACCCAGCACAGCTGACACCTGAGCTGGCCATGCGTGCCGCCGTGCTGGCGCTATTGCGTGGCCAACCGGCGCAAGGATTGGCTTGGTTAGAAGCTGCACAAGCCAAATTGCCGCCCAGTTTTGCCGATGGCCCCGAGTTTTGGCGTTTGACGGCCCAATTGGCCGAGGGCCAACAACGCGATGCTTTGGCCGTGCAAGCCTATCGCCAGTTGTTGCAAAGTGAAGAGCCCAAGCTGGGCGATTTTGATGCCCTGATTCGGCTGCTGCAAACCGATTTACCCTTGCAAGCGGCTGAAGTGGCGTTGCGGGCTTGGCAAGCACATGACCAGCCGCGGCACTTGCTGTTGGCCTTGAATTTGCACATCAGCCGCAACCAGTGGCGTGAGGCTGAACACCTGTTGCAGCAAATTGACCCGTCGCCACAAGCCCAGCGCCGCGCGCTGCACCGCCTGCGCCAAGAGCCAGAATTTTTGCGTTTGGTGGGTTTGGTGTACCAAAACACCGGCCGCCGGGCGCAAGCACGCCAATACTACGAAGCAGGACTGCGCTTGGCACCGCAATCGGCCGCCATGCGCCAAGCGCTGCTGTGGCTGTTTATTGAAAGCAACGATGCCAGCGCGCTGCGTGAATTGCTCAGCCGCTACGAAGCCCAATGGAGCCAAGACCCCGAACTGCACGACGCGCTGGCCTCCACCTACCAATCTTTGTCTTTGCCTGCCATTGCCTTAGAGCGCTACCTGCAACCGCGTGTGCAAGCGCATCGCCACGATTTACTCTGGCTCATGAACTATGCCGATGCACTAGACCAAAACCAACAGTCTGACCGCGCATGGCGTTTGCGCCGCCATCTGTTAGGCCAAGAGTGGCAAAAAGCGCAACGCAACGTCACCAGCACCACCAGCCGGGCCCGCTGGTTGACCGAAGAGGGCCTCAGTGCCACCCGACGGGTAGCCCGCACCCGGCTGCAACTGACCCAGCGCCCCGGTGATGCTGGCTTTGCCGTGCTGCGCGAACTGTTGCGCTTAGACCGCGATGCGCGCAACGGGCTGTCGAATGCAGCGGCGGAGACGGCCATTGGCTGGTTGCAAGATGCTGGTGAATACACCGCAGAGCGCGGCTTCTTGTGGCAACAATACGCCCGTAGCCACAGCTTACAAGCCAATCGCCCGCTGTGGGCCGAGATTACCGTGGCTTTGGCCGAGAAAGACAAAATAGCCACGGGTGAATTGTTAGAAACCTTTGACCAGCGCCTACCCCGCTATGACCGGGTGAACGCGGCAGCGGCGGTGGGTGATGTGCGTTTGGCACAAAGCGTGGCCTTCGAGACGCAACAAGACCAGCCCGACGATAATCCACTGCACCAGCAATTGGTCGATAACCTGCTGGCCTTCACGCCCCATGCGGCAGCACAGGTCACTTTGCGCCAACTCGACAACTTGGACGAAATCGAAACCGCCGCCCAATTGCACTACCCTTTGGCCCCCTCGCATTCCCTGGGGCTGAAGCTGGTCAATATCCAACGCCAGAGCAACGAGCCCCGCACGCTGCGCGATCCGTCGCAAGAGCAGGCAGCCTATGGTTCTGTGCGCTGGCAAGACCGCAGTGGTAGCACGACCCTGCTGCAATGGGGCTGGCGTGACAGTTTGGCTAGTTCGGTACCGTTGCAACTAGAGCATGTGCAGCAGTTAGACCGGCGGCTATCACTGCACTTGGATGTGGGCAGCCAGCTGCCTACGCAAGAAAGTCTGGTGTTACGCATGGGTGGCATGAAAGACCGCTTAGGCATGGGCCTGCGCTACCAAGCAACCCGGCTCGACCATGTCATGCTGAGCCACTGGCGCGAGAAATATGCACTACAAACGGGGGCGGCCGTAGGCAGTGGGCAGCATTCGTCCTTGAGCTACACCCACACCTATCGCTTGGATGTACCCACGGTGGACGTGGGCGCTTTCTGGTCTAGCCATAGCTACGATGCACGCAACCCGAATGGTTTTACCGGGGCTGATCGGGCCTTTATGCGCTATTTGCCACTGGGGCGGCCCCAGCCAGAGCGTGGCTATTTGCTGCCCGAAAATTTCCAGTTTTATGGCGTGCAACTGACCACCAATCTGCGCTTTGAAAACGATTATGTTCGGGCGCTCCTGCCCTTGGCCAGCGTAGCCCACACTTGGCATAGCCGCCAAGGCGCGGGTTACAGCCTGCGTTTAGGCGTGGCTGGCAGTGTGCTGGGTGCCGACCACTTGAGCCTGATGTGGGGTTTGGGTAAGTCGGGGGCACAAGCGCCTGGCCTGACGCAAGAAGTCCAATTGAACTACCGCTACCACTTTTAATTTGTTTGACCGCAAGCCACCACCGCTATGACGCATTCCCCTTCTCTCTTGCATACCCTCATCCAATGGTTCTTGGCCAGTGTGCTATTGGCCAGCCTGATGGCCTGCTCCACCGTAGACCACGGTAAAGCCCCTAGCCTAGAGCGTGGTGCTAGCTGGGTGGTGTTGCCCTTTGCCAACCATACCGAAACTCCCTTGGCGGGTAACCGTGCCGAAGCGGTAGCGTTGGCATTGTTGCAAGCACAAAACGTGGGCACGGTGCAACGCTATCCGGGCCATGTGCAACAAGAGTCGCTGTTTGATGGTTCAGAAAACAAACGGCAAGAAGAAGCACTGGCTTGGGCGCGTGAACAGAATGTGCGTTATGCCCTGACCGGGGCTGTGGATGAGTGGCGCTACAAGGTGGGTGTGGACGGCGAGCCCGCAGCGGGTGTCACCTTGCAAATCATTGAGGTCAGCACTGGCCAGACGGTCTGGAGTGGCGCGGGTGGTAAAAGCGGCTGGAGCCGCGAGGCCCTGTCTTCGGTGGCTCAAAAACTAATTCGCCAATTGCTGCGCGCTGGGCTGGCGAGCCTGCGTTAAGTTGCCGTTTGCCCGAGCCTTATGTCCAGCGCCAGCAGCCCAACACGACCACAGCCGCCATCGACCCAGCCCAGGGCCATCACCAGAACCAGCTTTATTGGCTCGCCGCTGGGCAAATTAGCCCCTACCGGGTTGCCACGCTGGGTGGTGCTTTTAGAGGCGTTGTTGTTGCCCGCCTGTGCGGTGTTGCTAGGTTGGTGGCTCCATCCTGAAGACCCGCTCTGGGTGGATGCCGACTTTCATTGGGCATGGCTCGCCCCTATGGTCGTGGCTTTGCGCTATGGCCCCTTAACCGGACTGCTTTCTACCAGTGTGTTACTGGCAGGGTGGTGGTTTTTTCAGCTGCAATACACGAATTTTCCGCAGGTCTTCTTTCTGGGAGGACTGATTTTGGTGCTGCTGGTTGGAGAGTTTTCTAGCCTGTGGGTGGCACGCACCCGGCGTGCTGAAAGCATGCAGCATTACTTGCACCAGCGCATGGAGCATCTGATCCGCCAGTATTACCTGCTGCGTTTGTCGCACGACCGGCTAGAGCATGAACTGATAGGTCGGCCTATGTCGATGCGCGATGCCCTGAAAACCCTGCGTGGGCTCGATAGCATGGAGACAGGCGCGGGCACCTTGTTGGGCCTGTTATCCCAATACTGCCAAATTGGTGCTGCGGCTGTTTACGTAGTGCAAGACGATACCTTGGCCAGCCAGCCTTTGGCCAGCATTGGTGCGCCTTTGCAGCTGCACACCAATGACCCGCTGCTCTGCCAAGCTCTCGAAACGCGCAAACTTTGCCATGTGGTGCAAACACTGGCCCTGAAACAGCAAAGCCAATACTTGATGGCGGCCCCGTTGCTGGATTTGGGGGGCGAGATTTATGGCCTGTTGTTGGTGGACGATATGCCCTTCTTTGCCCTGCAAGAAGAAAACCTACAAACCATCAACCTGTTGTTGGGCTATTACACCGATGGCCTATCGGCACAAACGTTAGCGCAGCCTTTGTTGCAGCACTGGCCTCATTGCCCGACCGAGTTTGCTTTTGAGCTACAGCGTTTATGGCACATGCACCAAAGCACGGGTGTGCCCAGCATGGTGGTGGCTTTGGAGTTTACGCACACGGCCATTGAGCGCGATTTACCGCAACAATTGCTGCGTTTGCGCCGACTCATGGATGAAACTTGGCTCCTGCAAGGCGCACGCCGACAACTGCTGGCTGTGCTCATGCCCTTGGGTGATGCGGCCACCGCCGAAGGTTTTTTGGCTCGGTTAGAAAACTGGATGCACCAAAAACAAGCCACTTCATTGGCCGATGCGGGCATCTTTCCGCACCAATTGCCACTGAGCCAGACCCCACCCATGGTGCTATTGCAACGCTTACACGAGATCATCGATGCTCAGTAGCAAACTGGGGTTGTCGGCGCTGTTCATGGAGCTCTCCGCTTGGGGCGGCCCGGTCTTGCTGCACGGCCATTCGGATGTCGCGCTGGCCAGTTATTTGCTGTTGCACGCCGGGGCCAGTGTCTTGCTGGCGCTGTTCATCGTGCCTTTGCTACCCAGAACACCACCAGAGCCAGCACAGGGAGCACAGGGCTCTGTGGCCGTAGTGCCTGCCCAGCCACAGCCTGCTCCGCCCCCAGCACGCCACCCGGCAGTTTTGGGCTTGATGGTGCTGTGTGGCTATGCTGTACCTCTGGTGGGCTTTATCGGGGTGTTGGCTGCCGTATTGGTGTTGCGCTACCACCGCTCTGAGCAAGACAACACACCGTTTGAATCGCTGCAATTGCCCGAATTTGACCAGCACCAACGCCTCAACGGTGCTTTTCGGCAAACCGGCTTGGGTTCTTTCTTAGGCAACCGCGAAGTGCCCATGAGCTCACGCATGCGGGCGATGGTGTCGTTGCAGCATGTGTCGGGCCGGGTCTCTTCGCCCCTGCTGCGCAATGTGCTCAACGACCCGAGCGAAGACCTGCGCTTGCTGGCCTATGGCATGCTCGATGGTTTAGAGCAGCGCATCAGCCAATCGGTAGACGATGAGCTGCAAGCGCTGCGCCAAGCCCAAGCCCGCGAAGGTACGGCCCGCCCCGGCCCGCGCACCCTGAAGGCGGTGCAGCGTTTGTCCGATTTGTACTGGGAGTTTGTTTACCAAGATTTGGCCCAGGGGGATTTGCGCGACTACGCTATGACCCAATCTTTGCACTATTGCGATCAGGTGCTGAAACTACAACCGAAAAATGCCCCGATGTGGCTGCGCCAAGGGCGCTTGCTGCATTCCTTGCAGCGTTTTGACGAAGCAGCACAAGCCTACCAACGCGCCCTGCAATTGGGCTTACCCGCCACACGGGTTTTGCCTTACCAAGCCGAACTCAGCTTTGAGCGCCGCGACATTGTGCGTACCTATTTGCTGATGCAGCAGCTCGATGCCAGCAATGCGCTACCACGGTTGCGTCCAGTGATCGAATATTGGAAAAATGCTTGATGGACGGCCCACACAAGCATCCTAAGGCCGCCCAGGCCGACATTGCCCTGTTGCTGGAGGGCACCTTTCCGTATGTCAGTGGCGGGGTGTCGAGCTGGATCAACCAAATCATCCGTGCTTACCCCGAATACCGTTACGCCATCGTGTTTCTGGGCAGCCGCCGGGACGATTACAAAGGCTTTCGGTATGAATTGCCTGCCAACGTAGTGCATTTTGAAGAGCATTATCTGTACGATGACTTGACAGCTTCGGGCCTGCCCACGCCCCGCAAGGGCAGTCCGTTGGCGCACCGGATGATGAATGCGCTGGTGCAATCGCTACGCCAAGGGGAATCTGGGCGCACTCTCACCTTGGGTTTATTGCGCCATTTGGTGCGCGAGATCATGCCTGGTGGTCAGTTGCAATTGGATGATTTTTTGTACAGTGAGTTGTCTTGGCAACTGCTGCGCGACACCTACCGCGAGCATTGCACCGATCCCTCGTTTGTCGATTATTTTTGGACGGTGCGCATCATGTTCCAGCCGCTGTGGTTGTTGGCGCGTATTGCCCATCAGCTCATTCCGGTGCGGGTACTGCACAGCGCCTCCACCGGCTATGCGGGCTGCTTGGGGGCCATGCTGCGCCAAAGCCGAGGGCTACCACTGATTTTGTCGGAACATGGCATCTACACCAAAGAGCGCCAAATTGACTTACTGAAAAGTGAATGGATTCGCGACAACCGCAATGTCTTTCAGCGCGACCCGACCGAGCTGTCGTACTTTCGGCAAATGTGGATTCGCTTCTTTGAATGGATGGGACGCTATTGCTACGAGGCCGCCAACCCAATCATTGCCCTGTACGAAGCCAACCGCTTGCGCCAAGTGCATGATGGAGCCAAGGCCGAGCGCACCTTCAACATCCCCAACGGTATCAACTTGGGGCGTTTTGCTCCCTTACGCAGCCAACGCCCGGCCACACCGCCGCCGGTGTTGTGCCTGATTGGCCGCGTGGTGCCGATCAAAGATGTCAAAACCTTCATCCGCGCCATGCGCCGGGTGGTGAATCAACTGCCGCAGGCTGAAGGCTGGATTGCTGGCCCGGCGGAAGAAGACCCGAGCTATGCCCAAGAATGCACCAACTTGGTACAAAGTTTAGGGCTGCAAGCGCAGGTCAAATTTTTGGGCTTTCAGAAGGTAGAGGCCCTGATGCCACAAATTGGGCTGGTGGTGCTGTCGTCTATCAGCGAGGCACTGCCCTTGGTGATTTTGGAAGGCTACGCCGCTGGCGTGCCCACGGTGTCGACCGACGTGGGTTCTTGTCGGCAACTGATTGAGGGCTTAGATGCAGAAGACCGCGCTTTAGGCCCCAGTGGTCGTGTGGTCAACATTGCCGACCCGCAAGCGCTGGCCGATGCCAGTATCGCCCTGCTTACCGATACCCAAGCTTGGGCACAGGCCAGCACTGCCGCCATTGCCCGGGTAGAACGCTACTACACCGATACCATGATGTTTGACCGCTACCGCAAAGTGTATGAGCAGGCACTGCACGGCCCCCAAGGACAGCACTGATGGCCGGCATTGGTTTTGAATTACGCCGCTTGTTGCGTAAAAACACCCTGTTGGGCTTAGCGCAAGCCTATGCCTATGCCGGGGTGATTGGCTCTGGGCCGTGGGTGTTCTCGATTGTTGGCATTTTGCTGGTGGGTATTTTCAGTGCCAGCGTGGTGATCCCCAATTTTTTAGTCACGCAGTTTCAGACCTCGGTCACGTATCTGGTGGCCAGCAGTTTGGTGTTGACTGGGCTGGTACAGCTGGCTTTTACCCGCTTTGTCTCGGATCGCTTGTTTGAAAAAAAGCCCGAAGTGATTTTGCCCAATCTGCATGGCCTGCTACTGCTGGTGGTCGGTACGGCCAGCGTGCTGGGCACGGTGGCCTTGTTTACCTTGCTGCCGGGCGAGCGGCTGTTGTATCGCTTGTTGATGTTGGCCGGGTTTGTGGTGATGTGTGCCGTCTGGGTGTTGACGGTGTTGCTCTCGGGCATGAAGCACTACAAGGCCATTACCTTCTTGTTTGCTGGGGCTTACACCCTGATTGTGATTGCGGCCCTGCTGATGCGGCCTTGGGGCTTAGAGGGCCTGCTGGGCGGCTTTGTGCTGGGTAACTTGGTACTGCTGGCTGGCATGTGGTTGTTCATTGTGCATGACTTCAACCCGACCGGGCAGTTAATAGCCTTTGATTTTGCCCGGCGTGAGCTGTGCTATTTTTCGTTGGTGGCCGTGGGCTTTTTGTACAACTTTGGCATCTGGATTGATAAGCTGATGTTTTGGTACTTTGAGCCGACATCGCAGCAAGTCATCGGCCACCTGCGTGCCTCGCTGATTTACGATTTACCCGTGTTTTTGTCTTACCTGTCGATTATTCCGGGTATGGCGGTATTTTTGGTACGTATTGAAACGGATTTTGTCGAGTTTTACGATAAGTTCTACGATGCGGTGCGCAGTGGTGGCTCGTTAGAGTACATCGAATCGATGCGTGATGAGATGGTCTATTCGATCCAACAGGGGTTGGTAGAAATTGCCAAAACCCAAACCTTGGCGGTATTGATCACTTTTGTGGCTGGCCCGGCGGTGTTGCAAGCACTGGGCATTTCTTTGTTGTACCTGCCTTTGCTGTATGTGCAGGTGGTGGGGGCGGGCTTGCAAGTGGGGCTGATGGCGGTGCTGAACGTGTTTTTCTATTTGGATCAGCGCCGTATTGTGTTGCTGCTGTGCGGGCAAATGGTGCTGCTCAATATCGTCTTGACCGCTCTGAGCCAATACTATGGCGCGGCCTTGTACGGCTATGGCTTTACGCTGGCGATGTTGATTACCCTGCTCACAGGATTGATCTTGCTCACGCGCCAACTTAACCGTTTGGAATACCAAACTTTTATGCTCCAGTAGGATAGTGGCTGTGTCTGTTCAACCCAGTCTGATTCCTCTTCTGTTGCATGCTTACTATGCCTTTGTCGCACCACCGTGTTTTGCCATCTGTCCCCCTTGAGCTGGCTGCTGTTTTGCTAGTGCTGGGGATAGGCGGTGCCCAGGCCAACGTCAGCGTGCAAGTGTCCGCACCCAGCGACCAAACCCCAGTGTTAGAGCTACAAACGCCGCTGGCAGTGGCGGCAAGCGTCAACCAGAATGGTCGCCCGGTTGGCAATGGCACGCCTGTGTATTGGAGCAGCAGCAGCTTGGCCGGTGGTTTCGAGCTGGCTACCAGCCTGACCGAGCAGGGCACCGCCCACAATGTGCTGTGGGGCAACGTGCCCGGAGCGCACAGCCTGCGCGCCGAAGCCGACGTGGCTGGGCAACGCTATGCCAGTACCTATGGCT
Organism: uncultured Simplicispira sp.; assembly: GCA_964478155.1. Taxonomy (GTDB): domain Bacteria; phylum Pseudomonadota; class Gammaproteobacteria; order Burkholderiales; family Burkholderiaceae_C; genus Simplicispira. The sequence continues at coordinate 81,561 of CAYZGT010000010.1, read as the reverse complement.
TTTACCTGCGCCAGTTTCCTAGCCCATTGGAACTACTGATACCGGCTTATTTTTCTCCGTCCAGCGGTTCGGGCTGGCAAGCTTTGGCCACTGCAGCCAGTGATTACCCCGAGCTGAAAATTACCGCCATTCTGAACCCCAGCAATGGTATTTTTAGCACGGCCCAAGCCAGCTATGTGCAAGCAGCACAAAACTTTGTGGCGGCAGGCGGCCAATTGCTGGGCTACGTCTATACCAATTATGGGCGTGGCCCGCGCACCTTGGCCGATGTGCAGACGAACGTAGACCGCTATTTAACGCTGTATGGGCGCGAACTGATCAGTGGGATTTTTCTCGATGAAATGAGCAACAGCACCAGCGAATGGGCTTTTTACCAAACGCTGTACCGCTATATCAAAGACAAAGATCCCAGCCTGCGTGTGGTGGGTAATCCGGGCACCATACCGGCCACAGGCATGGCGGGCGTGGCTGATGCACTGATTACCTTTGAAGGCAAGGCGGCAGATTTTGTCAGTTACGACCCGCGACGCAAGGGCCCTTGGCTTTACAGCCTGAGCAACAGCCGCCAAGGGGCGCTGGTACACAATGCCAGCTCCTGCAGTGCCATGCAGACGGCCTTGAAAAAGGCTGCCTCGGCCCAGGCCAACACCGGCTTGGTGTATATCACGCACCGGCAATACGATTACGCGACCAACACCGGTAACCCTTGGGCCGGTTTGCCCCGATATTGGACAGGCTTGCTCCAAAATCTGCAGGCCCTGAACCAAGGCCAGCCCCTGCCCGAGTGTTGAACCGGGCCAGAGCCACAAGCCTACTGTTGGTGTCAGGCAGTGGCACCCAATTCGTCGGCACGCGCTTGGGCGGCTTCAAAATCTAAATCGCCACAATAAATGGCGCGGCCACAGATTACGCCTTGCACGCCTTCTTCTTCTACCGCGCACAGGGCATCGATGTCGGCCATGCTGCCTAAGCCGCCCGAGGCAATCACTGGAATGCTGACAGCCTGCGCCAACTTGACGGTGGCTTCAATGTTGATGCCCGAGAGCATACCGTCGCGGCCAATGTCGGTGTAGATGATGGACTCTACGCCCCAGTCTTCAAACTTCTTGGCCAAATCGGTCACGTTGTGGCCGGTCAGTTTGCTCCAGCCGTCGGTGGCGACTTTGCCATCTTTGGCATCCAGACCCACGATGATATGGCCGCCAAAAGCGGTGCAGGCATCTTTGAGGAAACCGGGGTTTTTCACCGCGGCGGTGCCAATGATGACGTAGCGCAAACCGCCGTCAATGCAGCGTTCGATGGTGTCCAAATCGCGGATGCCGCCGCCCAATTGCACCGGAATATCGTGCCCCACTTCGCGCAAGATGGACTTGATCGCCGCTAAGTTTTGAGGTTTGCCTGCGAACGCACCGTTCAAGTCCACCAAATGCAGGCGACGCGCACCGGCATCTACCCAGCGGCGGGCCATAGCGGCCGGGTCTTCACCAAAGGTGGTGGATTGATCCATATCGCCTTGTTTCAGGCGTACACAGTGGCCGTCTTTGAGGTCGATGGCGGGAATGAGCAACATGGTGGGTTTGGCAAAAAGAAAAGGTAACGAAACGCAAAAAATACGATGACACCGGCAAACACGGTGCCCACCGAGGCTTAGGGCTGCCAGTGCAAAAAGTTGCGATAAAGCTGCAGGCCTTGGTCGGCACTTTTTTCGGGGTGAAATTGCGTGGCAAAAATATTATCGCGCGCAATAGCGGCGGCAAACCAGCCGCCGTAATCGGTTTCACCGGCGCAATGCTCGGCATGGGCAGGCCGGGCATAGAAGCTATGTACAAAATAGAAATAACTGTTGTCGGGCACCCCCGCCCACACCGGATGCACTGCACCTGCATGGGGCACTTGGCGTACTTGGTTCCAGCCCATTTGCGGCACTTTGTAGCGGCTACCATCGGCTTGGCTGCGGCTTTGCAGCTCAAACTTGATCACCTCGCCCGGAATCAGGCCCAAGCCAGGGGTGTCACCCTCGGCGCTGTGGTCGAGCAGCATTTGCATGCCCACACACACGCCAAACAGCGGTTTATTGGCAGCAGCTTCTAGCACCGATGCGCGCAAGCCCGATTGAGCCAACTCGCGCATACAGTCGGGCATGGCCCCTTGGCCGGGCAACACTACGCGCTGGGCGGCGCGCACGTCTTCGGGATTGGAGGTGACTTGCACCGTCCAGCCACTGCCTTGGGCAGCAGCCTGTACCGCTTGCGATACTGAGCGCAGATTGCCCATGCCGTAATCGACGACGGCTACGGTTTGCTTGGCTGCCATCACAAAGAACCCTTGGTGGACGGAATGGTGCCTGCTGCGCGCGGGTCTAGCTCTAACGCAGCGCGCAAAGCGCGGGCAAATGCCTTGAAAATGGTTTCGCATTGGTGGTGCGCATTGACACCCTTGAGGTTGTCAATGTGCAGCGTAACGCCCGCGTGGTTGACGAAGCCTTGGAAAAACTCAAACACCAATTGCGTGTCCAGCTGGCCCAGCATGGCGCTGGTGAATTGCACATCCATGTGCAAACCGGGGCGACCCGAAAAATCAACCACCACACGGCTTAAAGCCTCGTCCAGCGGTACATAGGCGTGTCCATAGCGGCGAATGCCTTTTTTGTCGCCTACGGCTTGGGCAAATGCTTGGCCTAGCGTGATACCAATGTCTTCTACGGTATGGTGGCCGTCAATATGCAAATCGCCTTGGCACTGTACCTGCAGATCGATCAGGCCGTGGCGGGCAATCTGCTCCAGCATGTGGTCTAAGAAACCAATGCCGCTGTGCAGCTGCGCTTGGCCGGTGCCGTCTAAATTCAGGCGTACCGTGATTTGGGTTTCTAGCGTATGGCGGGTAACGTCGGCTTGACGCATGTCGTAGGGCACTCGTGTGGAGGGTCTTGGGAAGCTGGGCATGATAGCATCCAGCGCCTAAGTAGCCGACTGTATTGTCTTTGTCTGTTGCAACGCTGCCGCCGTTCTTGGGAAGCCACTGTATGAGCCGTTTTTGGAGTGCCGTAGTTCACGGCCTGACCCCCTATGTTCCGGGCGAACAGCCCAAAATTGACAATCTGGTCAAACTCAACACCAACGAGCATCCCTATGGCCCTTCGCCGCGCGCCTTAGAGGCGATTCGGCAGGCCACCAACGATAGCTTGCGCCTGTATCCTGACCCGAACGCCGATGGCCTCAAAGCCGCCTTGGCGCAGCGCCACGGCGTGCAGCCCAACCAAATTTTTGTGGGCAATGGCTCGGACGAGGTGCTGGCCCATGCCTTTATGGCGTTGCTAGACCAAGAGCGCCCGTTGTGGTTCCCGGACATTACCTACAGTTTTTATCCGGTGTACTGTGGTTTGTATGGGGTGCAGCACCAAACCATCCCGCTCACGGCAGATTACGCCATTTGCGCCGACGACTATTTGCCACAAGGCGAGAATAAGGCCGGGGCCATCATTTTCCCCAACCCCAACGCGCCCACAGGCCGCCTGTTGCCTTTGGCCGAGGTCGAACGCATCGTGGCGGGCAACCCCGATGCGGTGGTGTTGGTGGACGAAGCCTATGTCGATTTTGGTGGCGACAGCGCGATTGCCTTGGTAAACCAGTACCCCAATTTGCTGGTGGTGCATACCTTCTCTAAGAGCCGTTCTTTGGCCGGTTTGCGTGTCGGCTTTGCCGTCGGTCATCCAGCGCTGATCGAGGGGCTGGAGCGGGTGAAAAACAGCTTTAACTCCTATCCCCTAGACCGGCTGGCCTTGGCCGGTGCGGTGGCCTCGGTGGAGGATGAAGCGTATTTCCAAGACAGTTGCCGTAAAGTGATGGCCACCCGTGCGACGCTGGTAGCGCAAATGCAGGGCTTGGGCTTTGAAGTGTTGCCCTCGGCAGCCAACTTTATTTTTGCACGCCACCCAGCGCACGATGCCGCTGGTTTGGCGGCAGCGCTGCGCCAACGCGCCATCATCGTGCGCCACTTTAAGCAAGCGCGCATTGAGCAATTCTTGCGCATTACCGTAGGCACCGATGCCCAATGCGCCACGCTGGTGCAGGCCCTGACCGACATTTTGGCTGGCTAAAGCCCAGTCTTATCCTCCAATGACTACTGCGACAGAAATTTCTCCCGGCTTGGTTGTCCAAGGCATTACGCAGCCGCTGCGCTTGCAAGATTTCAAGCTCATCGCTTTTGATATGGACTCGACATTGATCAATATCGAGTGCATTGATGAAATCGCCGATGCAGCGGGCCGCAAGGCCGAAGTGGCAGCCATTACCGAAGCAGCGATGCAGGGCATCATCACCGACTTTAAGGACAGTTTGCGCCGCCGTTTGGCTTTGCTCCAAGGTGTGCCAGTAACTCACCTAGAGGCCGTGTTTGCTCAGCGCCTGCGCTTTAACCCTGGCGCACAAGCATTGATGGCGGCAGCGCGTGCGGCCGGGCTGAAAACCCTGTTGGTGTCGGGCGGGTTCACTTTCTTTGCCGACCGGGTAAAAGCCGGGTTGGGCATGGACTTTGCCCGCGCTAATCAGTTAGAAGTGGCCGATGGGCACCTGACAGGCCGTTTGATAGAGCAATGCTGGGGCGATATTTGTGATGGTGCTGAAAAACGCCGCACTCTGTTGGAAGTTGCCAGTCTGCTGGGCGTTGCACCGAGCCAAACCATTGCTGTGGGCGATGGGGCCAACGATTTGCCCATGATGGGTGCTGCGGGGTTGTCGGTGGCTTACCATGCCAAGCCTGCGGTGCGCGCCCAAGCCAAGGTGGCGATTAACAGCGGTGGCTTAGACCGTCTGCTAGAAGTGGTGGCACCGGCACCATGACCGACCCCACCCCCCCGGCAACCGCGCCGAACTTGGCGCAAATTACGGCCTTGGTGCATGGCTTTTATGCCGATGTGCGTGCTGATCCCGTGCTGGGGCCCGTGTTTGAGCAAGCACTGCATGAGCGCTGGGAGCCACACCTGCAGCGCATGGTGGACTTTTGGAGCACGATTGCGCTGGGCAGCAAAAGCTACAGCGGCAATGTGTTTGCCAAACATATGGCCTTGCAAGGCATCACGCCCGAGCATTTTGCGGCTTGGGTACGGTTGTGGGGGCAGCATACCGAGCGGCTGTTTACGCCAGAAGTGGCACATGAGTTGCAGACCGTAGCCCACGGCATTGCGCGCAATCTGTACTTGGGCTACTTTGGCACGCGCCCGGTGTTTAGCACCGACCCACCTGCAGACCCGCATGCCTTGCCCATTTTCCAAGGAACTTCTGCTCCAGCTCCAGACTCCGTATAAGCGTGAGGGCACGCGCCTGCCAATGGTTCGAGTGTGGCCCTGTTTGTGCTATTCAACCGACTGGAGACTTGTTTCATGCCTAGCCCTTCTTTGCGTACCACAGCCACGGTGATCACCTTGACGGCGGCTGCTTTGGTCATGCCTTCGCTGGCCCATGCCAAGCGCTTTGGCAGTAGCAAGCCGGTACCAGCGACACGCATTGGTAGCAACACGGCTCCGAGCGCACCGATGGCCGCGCCCAGTGCGCCGGTATCGCCTTTTGCTGCCACACGCCCTGCCGCTCCGAGTACACCTGTATCGCCCAGTGCGCCTGTGGCCCCTGCTGCGTCAGGCATGCCTGCTGCTGCGGCTGCTCCAGCAGCTGCGGGTGGTTCTGGCATGATGGGCACCTTGGGCGCAGCTGCTGTGGGGGCGGTAGCGGGTTCTTTGGCTGGTAATGCTTTGGCCAGCGCGATGGCACCAGATGCCAAAGCCAAAGAGGCCGAAGCTGCAGCAGCCAAGGCCAAACAAGCAGAAGCTGCCGAGAAGGAAGCCCGAGAGCTGCAAAAGAAAGCCGACGAGGCCAAGAAGAAAGCGGAAGAGGCCCGCGCTGCTGCCGCCGCTGCTACAGCCACTCCCGCCAAATAAATCGACTTACGCCATATCCGTAGGGCGGGGGCGTAACCACCATAGCAGTTCAGCCGGTGCCAGCAGTAAAGCACCGGCTTCTTCGGCTTGCATGGCTTCGGCATGGTCTTGCGTGACCAAGACGCGTAATGTGGGTTGCGGCTGCGCTTGCAGATGACGCAGATGGGCCACGATCTGTATATCAGCTCGGTCGCTGCCTTGGCCGCCTGAGTAGTGCACGCGCACATTGGTGGCGCGGTTGCTGTCGGCCAAGATGGGGCCGTCAAACCACAAATCCACCATCAGATTGGGATGGCGTTGGGCCAAGATCAACAGCTGTTGTACCAGCCGCTCACGCGCGCGGGCTCCGGGTTGGCCTTGTTCATACCACGGCTTGAAGTCTGCGGTTTGCGTGTACAGCACATTGTGCCCATCCACCACCAAAGCCGCTGTACGGCCTTGGGCTAACTCGGCTTGTAAAGCGCGCAGGGCTGGGCCTGCTAGTGTGCGCTGGTGGCCGCTGGCGGCTGCGAGTGCATACAGTCGGCTGCTGGCGTGGTGCAGCAGGGCATGGGCTTGCTCTAGTGCCGGGCCTTGCAACCAGCCCAAGGCCGCGCTGGCCTGCACCGCCCGGCGCACACCTGCAATACCCTCTAGGCTGGGCTGTGCTGCCAAGCTTTGTTCTATCTGTGCCAGCAAGGGGTGCGCCGCCACGACGGCTGGGGTATGGTCTTGCAAGCGCTGCTCAATCTGTTGGATGCGGGCTTGTAGCTTGTCGGCCAGTATTGGCAACGCGGGCAAGGGGCGCAGGGCCTCTTGGCAGGCCTGCTGCAAACGTGCATAGGCTTGTTGGCAGGCTTGTAGTTCGGCGCGCAGTTGTGAGCGCAGGCCATGCAGGCGGTCTTGGGCGGCCTGACGTTGTAACAGCGCCTCGGCTTGTTGCAATAGATCGTGGTTGAGGCTGGACAGCGTGGCGACTTCTGTGGCCAGTGTCTCGGCAGGGCGCAACCATGGTAATAAGCGCTCATCCAACAGCATACGCACCTGCTCCGCTACGCGCGTGTGCCACTGGGTTTGCAGTGCTGTTCGTTCGGCTTCGGCCTGGCTGGCAAGGGCTTTGGCTGCCTCCAGTGCGTGCTGGGTCGCTGCCAAAGCTTGTGCCTGTTGTTGGTGTTGGTTGGCCAGGGCGTTGAGTTCACGCCGTAGGCGTTTGGCTTCTTTGTCTTGGCTGCGCCAAGCCTGCATGAGCCGCTGTTCGTTTGCACTGCGTTGCGGGTGGGTGCTGTGTGGGGAGGTGTGGGTGAGAGCGTCGGCAGTTGGGGCTGTGGCGGCTGCCTGTGTGGACACCGTTTGTAAGTGGCTCCAGAGTGGAGCACATGCGGTCTGCAAGCCTTGGGCTGCTGTTTGGAAAGTATCGGTGTTGGAAGCCGGTGCATGCAAAGGTGCTTGGCCCGGTGGCTGCGCTAGCCATTGCACGGCCCACTGGCGCAGGGTTTCGCGCTCATCCAGAGACAAAGCTGCCACCAGTGCCACGGTACCAAAGTAATGGCACAGTGGAGTGGCCCAGCGTTCAATGGCTGGTTCTGACAGCAGCGCCAGCAGCGAGGCGGATAGCGTGCTGTGCTGTAGCAACTCGCGATAGGCGGGTGGCAACTCTTGCAATACCCCTAAGCGGTGTTGGATGCGGCTGCGCGCTACTTTCAAATCCACCTTGCCGACGCGGTAGCCGTCGCCCAACTCTTTGTGCTGGCTCAGCAACTTTTGGATGGCTGCTGGCGTGGCCTGTGCTACCGCTTGTTTCCAAGCTTCCAGCACCAAAGCGGGGACGGGCTGTTGGTCTATTTTCATCCGCCAGCACGCTTGACGGTATGGCCTAGTTTTTTCAGGGCCTCGATCACGCGCTCGACATGGTCGCCTTGCACTTCAATGATTCCGTCTTTGACCGTACCACCGCTGCCACAGGCGGCCTTGAGCTGCTTGCCGAGTTGCGCCAGCGCGGGTGCATCCAGCAATACGCCTTTGACCAAGGTGACTGCCTTACCGCCACGCCCCTTGGTTTCGCGCGAGACACGCACAATGCCATCACCCTGCGGTATGGCGGCTAGTTTGCAGACACATTGCGCCTGCGGTTGACGACAATCGGGGCACATGCGCCCATGCTCGGTAGAGTAAACCAAGCCCCCTAAACTGGCCAGCCCCTTCATTTGCGGTTACGGCCATCGGGCGCGAAAAACAGCATGATGCCTACGATGATCAAAATCAGCGGCCACCAAATACGGAACAGCTGCCACAGGCTGATGTTGATCAGCTCGAGGTTATTGAGCAGAAAAAAACTGCCCAGCAGCACCAACACAATCGCGGCAAAGTTGCCCTTCATAAGCAAGCTCTCAGTCTGGTAATGTGGGTAGAAAATGCAGCATCGTAAGCGCTTTAGCGCGGGCCATCGTGCCCCAGCATATGAAAGTTGAGCAGTCGGGTAGCCATGACGGTCTCGACGAAGAACAGCACCAGTGCCAGCAGAAATGACACTACGCCGGTTAAGAAACTACCCAGTGCCCAACTGTGGCCGCGCAGATTGGTGGTTTCGCCCAGAAACAGCAAAACGATGGTTAAACCGATCAAAAAACCACACAAGGTAAGCAGGCCAATGCAGCCATTGGCCATGCGCCCTCGGGTGCGTAAATAACCCAGCTCCAACAAGGCACGTTGCACAAATTCTGGGTCTGTGTTTTGGCGTGCGCGTTCTTCGACGACTCGGGCACGGTCGATGATGCGCGCCAAGCGTCCGGCCACGGCACCAATCATGCCAGCCACCGCTGTCAGGAGAAACACCGGCGCGACTGAGAGCTGAATGCTGTGGGTGATGGTGGAAGAATCAACAGACAAAGGCATGGCGCACTCTTTCACGGGCAAGGTGGTTTCAGGGCAGCAGTTCTAGCGCTTGTTGGTAGGCCGGTTGGAACATCAGCTCATCCCACGGCAAGGGCGGCGTGAGGGGCAACAGGGCCATGCGGCGCGCTTCACTGTCAGCGCTGGGTTGCCAGCGGCCTTGGGTTTGGGCGGCACTCAAGCCATCGAGCAGTTCATCAATGGCGGTACCGTCGCCCAAACTTTGGTTGCACAACAAGACCAAGTCACAACCGGCTTGCAAGGCGGCCACTGCGGCATCGGTGTAGCTCACGGTTTGTCCATCCAAACGGCGCGCGCCCTCCATGCTCAAATCGTCGCTGAAGATGGCCCCGTCAAAGCCCATTTGCTGGCGCAAAATGTCTTGCAACCAACGGCTAGAAAAACCGGCGGGGCGCTTGTCCACCTTGGGATAAATCACATGCGCGGGCATGAGGCTGCTCAAACTGCTACGCAACCAAGGGTAGGGTGCGGCATCATCGGCCAAAATTTTCTTCAGGCTGCGCTTGTCCACCGGCACTTCGGTGTGCGAGTCGGCCTTGACATAGCCATGCCCCGGAAAGTGTTTGCCGCAATTGGCCATGCCACCTTGCAGTAGCCCGTGCATCAGGCTTTTGGCCAGCAGGGTGACGATGCGTGGGTCACGGTCAAAGGCGCGGTCACCAATCACGCCGCTGCTGCCCCAGTTCAAATCTAACACCGGGGTAAAGCTGAAATCGACACCGCAGGCGCGCAGTTCGCTCGCCAGTACATAGCCTGCGGCGGTAGCTGCATTAGTGGCTTGCAAGGCACTGCTGGTTAAAAAGCCGCTACGTTGCTGCTTCTTTTTGCTGGCTTTGCGGCCCTTTTTTCCTTTGCCCTTGGTGTTGTCGCGTTGCCATAAAGCGCCGAAGGCCTGCATCGGGGGTAGATGGGTAAAGCCATCACTGCGGAAACGCTGCACCCGGCCACCTTCGTGGTCGACGCAAATCAGCAAATCACCGCGTACCGCCTTGATGGAAGCGGTCAGTTCCAACAGTTGTTGGCGGTCGTGCCAGTTGCGGGCAAACAAAATCACACCACCTGTGAGGGGGTGGGCCAGACGGCGGCGGTCGATGTCGGTCAGTGCGGTGCCTGCCACGTCCAGAATCAGGGGGGAATGGATATCGGTCATGGGAGCAAAGGAGAAGGTGAGGAAAGGATTTTTTCTACCACGCAAAAGCCGACAGCATAGTCTTGCTCGTCACTGATGCTGAGGTGGACACTGAGTTGACGCTGTTGCAGCCAAGTAAGCAGAGCGCCGTGGGCCACGATGGTGGGTTGGCCGCTGTCGAGCGTGCTGATTTCGCAGGCTTGCCATGACATCGGTAGCACCATGCCCAGACCAATGGCTTTGCTGAAGGCTTCTTTGGCACAGAAACGGGTAGCGACAAAGCGTACCCCGCGTTCGGGGCAGCGGCTGTGGCGTTCTTGCCATGCAGCCCATTCGGCTGGGGCCAAAATTTTGGCAGCAAAACGCGCACCATGTTGTGCTAGGCTGGCCTGAATGCGTCGGATGTCGCAGATATCGGTACCAATGCCGTAAATCATGTAGCAGTAGCGCTGGCTCCAGCCTGAATGCAATCCAGATAAGCCTGGGCCGTGGCCGCATAGCCCAGTTCCAGTGCATCAGCGATCAAGGCATGACCAATCGATACTTCGAGCAGGCCGGGCACGGTGCGCACAAAGGCAGCGAGGTTGTCACGGTTCAAGTCGTGGCCCGCATTGACTCCCAACCCCACATCCAACGCCGCTTGGGCGGTGGCACGGTAGCGCTCTAGCTGTTGTGCTTGTTCTGGGGTACCCCAAGCCGCCGCATAGGGTTCGGTATACAGCTCTACCCGGTCGGCCCCCACTGCTTTGGCGGCAGCCATCTGCTCCGGTACCGCATCCATAAACAGGCTCACCCGCACGCCCAAAGCATGGCATTCGGCAATCAAGGGGCGCAGACGTTCGGCATCTTGTGCTAGGTTCCAGCCGTGGTCGCTGGTGAATTGGCCTTCACCGTCGGGCACAAAAGTGGCTTGGTGCGGGCGCACGCTGCGGATGAAGTCCATCAGGTTGTGGAACGGGTTGCCCTCGATGTTGTATTCGCGCTCGGGCCAGTCTTGCAACAGTGCAGCCAAATCGGTGACATCTTGGGCACGGATATGGCGCTCATCTGGGCGCGGATGCACCGTAATGCCTTGTGCCCCGGCTTGCAAGCACAGCAGTGCTGCCCGGGTGACGCTGGGGATGCCCAGATGGCGCGTATTCCGCACCAAGGCGACTTTGTTCACGTTCACCGATAAAGCGGTGCGGTGGGTAGAGGCAGAAGCAGTCATAAAGTTTGAAGTTCCATCATCAGTTGGCGCGTGCGTAACACCGGCGGGCCGCAGTGGTGTTGCAGCAGCGTGCGCAACTGGGGTTTGAGTGCTGCGGCCACAGGAGCGCAGGCTTGTAGCAAGGCCGATAGGCGCATACCCATGCCCTCCAGTGCCTGATTGAGTTGCAGCCATTGTGCCCCGTTCAGGCTGGCGCGTTCTGGGCTGGGGCACAGGCCACGGTCGGGCAGCAGGGCATAGCGGGTTTCTGGCTGTAAGCAGGCCAAGCTCAGGGTGTCGGCATTGAGTGCTGGCAGCAGGCCCAGTTCGCGCAGCAGTAACAGTTCAAAGGCACGCAATACGGGCTCTAGTGCCTCGCCATGCTCGCTCGCCAGCACCCGCACCACCGCAGCATAGGCATCAAACAAGGCCGGATGGGGGTCGTGGCGCGCCAGTAGGCGCAACAGCAGTTCATTCAGGTAGGTGCCTGCCAACAGGGCATCGCCCATCGGCATGGTATGCCCACCGACCCATTCAGCCCCCTTGAGCGGGTGAACAGGGCTGTCATCGGTGGCTGAGGGGGCGCTTTCTGTCCAATGCAGGCTCAAAGGCTGTAAGGGCAGCAATACTGGGCGGAAATTGGAGCTGGGCCGTTTGGCCCCCTTGGCTACCAAGGCGGTACGCCCGTGGTGGCGGCTAAACACCTCCAGAATCAGACTGGATTCGCTCCAGTCGTAGCGGTGCAGCACAAAGGCTGGCTCATGGCTCAAGCGGCGCGCAGTGGCCACGGCGAAACGGGCTTATTCGTAGCCAAACGAACGCACACGGGCCTCATCGTCGGCCCAGCCCGAGCGTACCTTGACCCACAATTCGACAAACACTTTGGCATCCAGCAGCTTTTCTAGCTCTTGGCGTGTTTCGGTGCCAATGCGCTTGAGGCGCTCGCCTTTATCACCAATCACCATGGCCTTGTGGCTGTCGCGCTCTACCACAATCGTGGCTGCGACACGCACCATGCGCTTGTGGACTTTGCTTTTTTCTTCCTCAAACTTATCAATCACCACGGTGGAGGTGTAGGGCAACTCATCGCCAGTAAAGCGGAACAGCTTTTCGCGCACTGTTTCGGAGGCGAGGAATTTTTCGCTGCGGTCGGTCAGTTCGTCGGCGGCATACCACCACGGGGCTTCGGGCAGGTATTTTTCGCAGATGCCATACAGGCGCTCAATGTCGCCTTTGTTTTTGGCCGACATGGGCACAAACTCGGCAAACGGATGGCGCTCTTGCATATCGCGCAGCCACGGGGCAATCTCAGCCCGGCGGTGTACGTTGTCTAGTTTATTGGCAATCAGCAGTGTGGGAATACCTGGTTTGAACAGACTCAGCACCTTGGCATCGGCCAAGGTAAAACTGCCCGCTTCGACCACAAACAAAATCAAATCAACATCACCAATCGCGCCCATCACGGTTTTATTGAGCGACTTGTTCAGCGCTGTGGCGTGGCGGGTTTGGAACCCCGGGGTGTCGACAAAAATAAACTGGGTTGGCCCCAGTGTGCGAATGCCGGTGATGCGGTGGCGCGTGGTTTGCGCTTTGCGCGAGGTGATGCTGATTTTCTGCCCGACCAGCGCATTGAGCAGGGTCGATTTGCCCACGTTGGGCTTGCCCACAATTGCAATCACGCCACAGCGTTGTCCCTCAACGGCAGGGGGTGTACCCGGCGCTTGGGCGGCAGCCAGCATGGCCTCTAAATCGGGCTGGGCTGGTGGGTGAGCGGCGGGAGAATCGTTGGCAGGGTCTGCATTCATATTTTTTGGGCTTTCAAGAGGGTCAGCATGGCGGCAGCGGCGGCCTGTTCGGCGGCCCGGCGCGAAGCCCCGGTGCCGCGTTGTGCCAGTTCCAGTTCGGCAATCTGGCATTCCACTTCAAAGGTTTGCCGGTGCGCGGCCCCTTGGGTGGCTAGTACGGCGTATTGCGGGAGCTTCATTTTGCGCCCTTGCAGCCATTCTTGCAGCGCCGTTTTGGCATCTTTGGCGGCTGCCTGCATCTGTGGGTTGATTTCGACTTTGGCAAACAGGCGGTGTACCAAGGCTTCGGCCACGCTGTAGCCTGCATCCAGATAGACGGCACCGATCAGCGCCTCTAGGGCATCGGCCAAGATGGAGGCCCGCTGTTGCCCGCCCGAGCGCGCTTCGCCATCGCCCAAGCGCAGGACGCTGGGCAGTTGCAATTGCAGCGCCAGTTGGTGCAGAGTGGCCTCGCGCACCAAATTGGCCCGGATGCGCGACAAATCTCCCTCGGGCTGGTGGCGCAGGCGCTGGTACAACAGGCTCGATACCGCCAAGTTCAGCACCGAATCGCCCAAAAACTCGAGGCGTTCGTAGTGGTCGGCGCTGAAACTGCGGTGCGTAATCGCCTGTTGCAGCAAGGCCGGATTGGCAAACTGGTGCTGCAAGCGCCCTTGCAAGGCCTGCAAGGCGGGTGTGGTGTTAAGGCTTGCTCTGGAGATCAAAGCGGTATACCAAATAAGCGGGGCCAGCCAAGGCGATTTCGCGGGCGTATTTAGCCCGCACTACCACCTTGTCGCCGTTTTTGGTCACATCCAAATCGGCCCCTTTGATGGATTTGATGTCGTCAATTTGGGCGGCTTTGTCAAAGATGGTACGCACTTCGGGCACGCTGCTGCCAGTTTTGGCTTTGTCCAGTGCTTTTTGCACGGATTGTGATTCCACAAAGATCGGGATCGACTGCCCGCCGATGGCAAAAGCGGCCACGGCCAGCAGGCCGAAGATGATGACACCGATAAAAGACAGACCGCGCTGGCGTGAGCGGCGGCTACGATGGTGCAGGTGCATAGCTCTACTTCCTTGTGTGTCGATAGGGCACGTTAATAGAACGTTCCAATGCGCTTGAGGTCGCCAAAGTTCATCCAGACAAAAAACGCCTTGCCAACAATGTTGGTATCTGGGACGAAGCCCCAATAGCGTGAGTCGAGCGAATTATCGCGGTTATCGCCCATCATGAAATAGTGGCCCTCGGGCACCTTACAAACCACGCCTTCGATACTGTAGCGGCATTGGTCACGGTGGGCAAAGTCGGACGCTCCTTGGATAAAGGCGGGCACCTCGGGGTTGTTCAGTACCCGGTGCGGCTGCTGGCCCAGTTTTTCTTCCAACTGCTTGAAGTAGCGCATGGCACCTGCATCAAAGAAGTCGGGCATGGCGCTGGTGGGCACTTCTTGCCCATTCACCGTGAGGCGCTTGTTCAGGTAGGCCACTTCGTCACCGGGGACACCCACCACCCGTTTGATGTAGTCCATGTTGGGCTGCGGCGGATAGCGAAACACCATCACATCACCGCGTTGGGGTGGGTTGCCTGCGGTGATTTTTTTGTTGATGACGGGCAGGCGAATGCCATAGGTAAACTTATTCACCAAGATCAAATCGCCCACCAACAGGGTGGGAATCATCGAGCCGGAGGGAATTTTGAACGGCTCAAACAAAAACGAGCGCAGTAAAAACACCGCACAAATCACCGGAAACAACCCGGCTGTCCAGTCCAACCACCACGGCTGCGCCAGTGCTTGTTGTTGCGCTTCGTTCACGTCCAAATCGACTTTGGCAATGCCCATGCGGTCTAACTCGGCCCGGCGGGCTGCCGCTGCATCGGCAATGGCTTGTGCCGTCCGTTGGCGCTGCGGCAGAAAATAGAAACGCTCCGCCAACCAATAGCCGCCTGTGACCACGGTGGCCAAAAACAGCAGCAGGGCGAAGTTGCCTTCGATGAGGCCGGTGTACCATGCGCCGATATAGCCGACAAAGGCGGCCAATACCAGCGCTGTCAACATTTGCACCGCTTGCATCTCAGTCTTCCACCTGCAAAATCGCCAAGAAGGCTTCTTGCGGCACTTCGACCGAGCCAATTTGCTTCATGCGTTTTTTACCGGCTTTTTGTTTTTCCAGCAGTTTGCGCTTGCGCGTGATGTCACCGCCGTAGCACTTGGCCAGGACGTTTTTGCGCAAGGCCTTGATGGTCTCGCGCGCAATGATGTTGGCACCAATGGCGGCTTGAATCGCCACATCGAACATCTGGCGGCTGATGATTTCGCGCATCTTGGCGGCCACGGCGCGGCCCCGGTAGGCGGCTTGGGTGCGGTGGACGATGATGGACAAGGCATCGACCTTTTCGCCATTGAGCAAAATATCCACCTTGACCACATCCGAGGCGCGGTATTCTTTGAACTCGTAGTCCATCGAGGCGTAGCCCCGGCTGACGCTCTTGAGCTTGTCAAAGAAGTCGAGCACGATTTCGCCCAATGGCATTTCGTAGGTCAGCATCACTTGGCGACCGTGGTAAGCCATGTTGAGCTGTACGCCGCGTTTTTGGTTCGCCAAGGTCATCACCGGGCCCACGTAGTCTTGCGGCATGTACAGGTGCACGGTCACGATCGGCTCGCGGATTTCCTGAATCCGGCCTTGGTCTGGCATTTTGGAGGGGTTTTCCACCATGATGACTTCGCCATCGCCCTTGACCACTTCATAGACCACGCTGGGCGCGGTGGTGATCAGGTCTTGGTCAAACTCGCGCTCCAAGCGCTCTTGCACAATTTCCATGTGCAACAGGCCCAAGAAGCCGCAGCGGAAACCAAAACCCAGCGCTTGGGACACTTCGGGCTCAAAGTGCAGCGAGGCATCGTTGAGTTGTAGCTTTTCTAGCGCATCGCGCAGTTGGTCGTATTCGCTCGCCTCGGTGGGGTACAAACCGGCAAATACCTGCGGCTGAATCTCTTTGAAGCCGGGTAGGGCTTGTTCTGCGGGGCCAGCATTGTTGGGCAGCTTTTTTTCCAGCGTGATGGTGTCGCCCACCTTGGCGGCCTTGAGTTCTTTGATGCCGGCAATGATGTAACCCACTTCACCGGCTCTGAGGCTCTCGCGCGGCTGGTTGGCCGGGGTGAACACGCCCAAATTGTTGGCTTCGTAGGCCGCGCCGGTGGCCATCATTTTGAAGCGCTCGCCTTTTTTTAGCTCGCCATCGACCACGCGCACCAGCATCACCACACCAACGTAGCTGTCAAACCAGCTGTCGATAATCATGGCGCGCAAAGGGCCAGTGGGGTTGCCCTTGGGGGCCGGTACTTTGGCGACGATGGCTTCCAGAATTTCGTCAATGCCCATGCCGGTTTTGGCCGAACAGGGAATGGCATCCGAAGCGTCAATGCCAATCACGTCTTCAATTTCGGCTTTGGCGTTGTCCGGGTCGGCTTGCGGCAAGTCCATTTTGTTCAGCACCGCCATCACCTCCACGCCCAAGTCGAGTGCGGTGTAGCAGTTGGCTACGGTTTGCGCTTCTACCCCTTGGCTGGCATCGACCACCAACAGTGCCCCTTCGCAGGCCGAGAGCGAGCGGCTGACTTCGTAGGAAAAGTCGACGTGGCCGGGGGTATCGATCAGGTTCAGGTTGTAGACGTTGCCATCTTTGGCTTTGTATTGCAGCGCAGCCGTTTGCGCCTTGATGGTGATGCCGCGCTCTTTCTCGATGTCCATCGAGTCAAGCACTTGGGCCTCCATCTGCCGCTCCTCCAGCCCGCCGCAGCGCTGAATCAGCCGGTCTGCCAGCGTGGATTTGCCGTGGTCAATGTGGGCAATGATGGAAAAGTTTCGGATGTGGTTCATGGGTGATTACAGAAAAAGGCGCGCGCAAGAAAAAAGGACGCATCCGCTGATGATGCGCCCTGAACCAACGCTCCCCGGCCACTGCGGTGGTTGGTGTGGTGTGGAAGGCAGTACAGCGCAAGTCCCGGCGGCAGTGCCAGCGTCTGGGACAGGCGGCTATTCTACCCAACGAGGCCCCAGCGCCCGCTTTAACGGTTGGGCCGAATCAGCGCATACTGGGCCCATTCGCCCCGGCGGAACAGTACATTGATGGGCTTGCTTTTGTCCGCCTTGGCCAACACGGCCTCTAGCTCTTTGGCGCTGGAGACTTCGGTGTTGGCAATGGCCAAAATAATATCGCCCTCGCGCAGGCCCGCCCGTGCCGCTGCATCGCTGGCGGCATCGACCAACACCCCGGTTTTGTGTTTCAGTTCGCGTTTTTGTGCTTCGCTCAAATCCGACACGTGCAGGCCCAGTTGTTGGGCGCTGGCCAGCTTGGGCTTGCTGTCGCTGTCGGTGGTTTTGCGTGTGGCGACTTTGTCGGGCTCGACTTCCGCAATCGTGATGATCAAATCACGGCTACCCCCCCGGCGGAACACGGTGATGGTGCTCTTGCTGCCCGGCTTGGTGCTGCCGACCAAGCGTGGCAAATCTGATACCTTGTCAATCGCTTTGCCGTTGAACTTGGTGATGATGTCTCCGGCTTCAATACCTGCCTTCTCGGCGGGCGAGCCAGATTCAACCCCAGTCACCAGCGCCCCCTGCTGTTTGCCCAAGCCGATCGATTCGGCCACATCTTTGGCTACCGGGCCAATTTGTACGCCAATGCGCCCGCGGGTCACTTTGCCGGTGGCACGCAGTTGTTCACTCACGCGCATGGCCTCGTCAATCGGAATGGCAAAGGCAATGCCCATATAGCCGCCCGAGCGCGAATAAATTTGGCTGTTGATGCCCACCACCTCGCCGCGCATATTGATGAGCGGCCCGCCGGAGTTGCCGGGGTTGATAGCGACATCGGTTTGGATAAAGGGCAAATAATCGCCGGTATCGCGCTGTTTGGCACTGACGATACCCGCTGTGACCGAGCTTTCTAATCCAAAGGGCGAGCCAATCGCCATCACCCACTCACCCACGCGCAAGCGGTTGCTATCGCCCACCTTGATGCTGGGCAGCCCGGTGGCATCGATTTTGAGCACAGCCACATCGGTGCGCTTGTCGGTGCCAATCACCTTGGCTTTGAACTCGCGTTTGTCGGTGAGTGTGACCAGCACTTGGTCTGCGCCTTCGATCACATGGGCATTGGTCATGACATAACCATCGCTGCTGACGATAAAGCCAGAACCCACACCGCGCGACGATTGGCCGTCTTCATCGTGGGGCCGCTGTGGGCGCTGCTGGCGTGGCATTTGTGGTACGGGCAAGCCAAAGCGCTTGAAAAACTCCAGCATGTCCTCGTCCATGCCACCTGTAGGCAGACGCGAAGCAATTTTTTCGGTGGTGCGGATATTGACCACCGCCGGGCCTACTTGCTCGACCAGATCGGTAAAGTCGGGCAGGCCACGGGCGACTGCCGTGGGTTGGGCGATGGCGCTGCCAGGCATGGCAGTGATGCTGGCTGCTGCCATCACGCAAGCGGCCAGCACAGAACGCGAAACTGTCCAGTGTGTGTTTTTCATCAGGAGCCTTTCGAAAGGGAAGCAAAAATGCCCGGCACGCTGGCGGGGCTGTCTGTGCTTCAGAAGGCGTTGGTGGCGATTGGTTCCGCAGTGTGGCGTACGATGGTGAGACTCAACGTCCCCCGCCGTGGCTCTCGATCGGGTCTGGCCCAGTGTGGGTACGCAACACCCGCAGTTGCCGGTCGGTGACCACGGTGAACAGCATGGCGGTGTTGGGGGGCTCTAAAAAGCGCCAATCGTAGTGGGTTTCGTTTTGCAGGGAAAACGGTGTTATTTTGGCCGGTTTGCCTAAACGTCGGCGTACTTCGTCCATGCCCATGCCGGGGCTGATGCGGGCAAAATTTTCTGGGGTGAGCACTTGGCGCAAGGCACTCATTTTGCCGTCCGGGCCAATGGTAATCATGTAGTTGCGCATTCCGGCCGGCTGGCGGTTGTATTCGAGCGTGCGGCTGCCGTCGCGCTCCGTCCATACCTGATCGGGTACGCCAAAGCGGTCGCGCACGTCTACCTCGGTGGAGAGTCCCTCTTCTAACTCTTGGATGCGTTGGGGGTCGCAGGCGCTCAAGCTGAGCAAAGCACAGCCCATGACAATAGTGCTGGCAAGGTGTTTGAAAGACGGCATGGCGCTACCCCGGTAAAATTGCGGTCAGAGAGGTTCATCTAGTCTATGTCCATTTTTGCCCGCCCCCATTACATGTCCGAAGCGACGCAGTTCATCAACCAGCTCAAAGCACAGCGCCCCGAGTTGGATGCCCAACAGGTGGCAGGCCGCGCCTTGCTCTGGGACAAGCAAGTGGACCGTGAAATTTGGCAAGACTACGCTGCAGGCCGGGTGGCACAAAAGCCCTATCCCTATCAAGCCAACCCCACCAAAGATTTGTAAGTACCGCACCATCGCTGGTATGGGGTCAGCAACCACCGCCAGTGATCAACGCGCTAGGGGCATGGGCCAATAATGGGCAGCATTACTGCCAATGTGCCTGCCAAAGCACCTCCAGGGGCGTTGGCAGATATGCCTGTGCCTGCAACATCGGTAGATGCCCGGCATGCACATGCAGCTTTAGCCCGTCTGTATGGCGAGCCTTTGTTTGCCCTGCCCGCCGATTTGTACATCCCGCCCGATGCCTTGGAGGTGATGCTGGATGCCTTTGAAGGCCCGCTTGACCTGCTGCTGTACCTGATCCGCAAGCAAAACTTCAATATCCTCGATATTCCGATGGCGGCCCTGACGCGCCAGTATCTGGCCTATGTGGAGGAAATCCGCAGCCGCAACCTAGAACTGGCTGCGGAGTATCTGCTGATGGCGGCCATGCTGATTGAAATCAAGTCGCGCATGTTGTTGCCGGTACGCAAGGCCGACAGTGGCGACGAGGTAGAAGATCCGCGCGCCGAACTGGTACGCCGCTTGCTGGAGTACGAGCAAATCAAAGGTGCTGCCGTGCAGTTGGGCCACGCACCGCAGCAGGGGCGCGATTTTTGGCTGGCGCAGGTGGTACTGGGTGATGCCTTGCAGCAACGCCTGCCCGATGTCTCTGTGGCCGATTTGCAAACCGCTTGGCGCGACATGCTGCGCCGGGCCACCTTGGTGCAGCACCACCGTATCACGCGCGAGGAATTGAGCGTGCGCGAATTCATGGGCCAAGTGCTACGGGCCTTGCAAGGGCAGCGTTTTGTGGAGTTTGAAGCCTTGTTCGATCCAAGCCAAGGCCGCAGCGTGCTGGTGGTCACTTTGATTGCTTTGTTAGAGCTGGCCAAAGAAACCTTGATTGAAATTACCCAAGCCGAAGCCTTTGCCCCCATTTATGTCAGGTTGGCTTATACGCCGGTCTGATGTCTGCCCGATGCCTCCTCTCTGCCGCGCCCTTGGTGGGTGCTCTTTTTTTATTCTGATGTTTTATGGCTTCACACGATTTTGATGTTCTGATTGTGGGCAGTGGCTTGGCGGGTCTGTCTGCGGCCTTGCACTTGGCCGCGACGCACCGCGTGGCCGTGATTACCAAGCGCACCATGCACGATGGTTCCAGCGCTTGGGCGCAGGGGGGCATTGCTGCCGTCTTGGCCGATGGCGACAGCTTTGCCGCCCACATCGAAGACACCTTGGTGGCCGGGGCCGGTTTGTGCGATTTGGCCAGCACGCGCTTTGTGGTGGAGAATGCGCCCGCAGCGATCCAGTGGCTGCGCGATTTGGGGGTGCCTTTCACGCTCGAAGGCGAACAGTTGCACCTGACGCGCGAAGGTGGCCACAGTGCCCGGCGCATTGCCCACGTCACCGATGCCACGGGGGCGGCCGTGCAAGATACCCTGATTGATGTGGTGCGGGCCACGCCTGGCATTACCTTGTTTGAGCACCATACTTTGGTGGATTTGATCACCAGTCAAAAGCTGGGCTTGGCCGGACAACGCTGCTTGGGCTTGTATGCCCTGGACGAGCAAACCGACGAGGTGATTACCTTCCGTGCGCCCCAAACCATTTTGGCCACCGGCGGCGCGGGCAAGGTGTACCTCTACACCACCAACCCCGACACCTCGACCGGCGATGGCATTGCCGCCGCTTGGCGCGCCGGTTGCCGCGTGGCGAACATGGAGTTCATCCAGTTCCATCCCACCAGCTTGTACCACCCGCATGCCAAATCGTTTTTGATTAGCGAGGCGGTGCGCGGCGAGGGTGGACAGCTGAAATTGCCCGACGGCACCCGCTTTATGCCCGCCCACGATGAACGTGCTGAGCTGGCCCCGCGCGACATTGTGGCCCGTGCCATCGATTTTGAGATGAAAAAGCATGGCCTCGATTGCGTGTATCTGGACATCTCGCACCAAAGCCCAGCCTTTTTGCAGGAACACTTCCCCAATATTCTGGCGCGTTGCGCCGAGTTGGGCATTGACATCACCCAAGACCCGATCCCAGTGGTGCCCAGCGCCCACTTTACCTGCGGTGGCATCTTGACCGACTTGGCGGGGCGCACCGATTTGCCCGGTCTGTACGCGGTGGGCGAGGCAGCCTGCACCGGCTTGCATGGCGCAAACCGGCTGGCCAGCAATTCTTTGTTAGAGTGCATGGTGTTTGCCCGTGCTGCGGCCCAATCGATTGCAGCTGCGCCGCGCTCGCTCATTCCAGCCCTGCCGCGCTGGGATGATAGCCGGGTGCAAGATGCCGACGAAGCTGTAGTGATTTCGCACAACTGGGATGAGTTGCGCCGCTTTATGTGGGACTATGTGGGTATTGTGCGTACCAACAAACGCCTAGAGCGGGCGGCACACCGCATCCGCTTGCTGCAAGCAGAAATTCAAGAGTTTTATGCCCATTTTCATGTCACGCGCGATTTATTAGAACTGCGCAACTTGGTGCAAGTGGCCGAATTGATTGTGCGCTCGGCCCAAATGCGCCGCGAAAGCCGGGGCTTGCATTACAGCCGTGACTACCCGAGCTTGGCTGCACCAGCAGCACCCACCATTCTTGTTCCTCCCATTAGCCATTAACCCAGCCTTTCACACTGGACGTATTGACCATGTTCCGTACTTTGCTTAAATCCAAAATTCACCGCGTTAAAACCACCCATTGCGAACTGCACTACGAAGGCTCGTGCGCGATTGACGAAGACCTGCTCGATGCGGCCAACATTGCCGAAAACGAACAAGTCCATATCTGGAACATTGACAACGGCGAGCGCTTTGTTACCTACGCCATCAAAGGCCAACGGGGTAGCGGCATGATTTCGGTCAATGGTTCGGCAGCGCGCCGTGCTTGTGTGGGCGATTTGCTCATCATTGCCTCGTTTGCCCAAGTCCACGAAGACCAGGTCAAAACGCACGAACCGCAGTTGGTATTTGTGGATGACAACAACCGCCAAACCGAGTTGCGCCACCACGTCCCCACCCAGCAAATGTGAGGCCGTTAGCCGCTGCGTTTGGCCCCGTGGGTTTTGAGCAATTGCACCATTTGCTCATCGTGTTTGCGCGTTGCTAATTCCAGCAGAGAGCGGCCTTGGGTATCCACCCCCCGGGGTGAGATGCCCGCACGCAATAGTTGGTGTGCGGCGGCCCAATTACTGGCCGATACCGCCGCCAACAGGCGCGGATCTGCTGGGGTGCGGTCTAAGGCAGGCCGTGGTGTGGCCGGGGTGCCAGGGGCAGCGGTGGCGGCAGGAGTAGCTTCGGGTTGAGGGTCCGACTCGTCCGGCACGGCAGGCTTGTGGTCTAAGAATTCCCCAGCCAACGAGGCAATCAGAAACCACACCACCACCGAGACAGTGATCATCCCCATGATGATCAGTGCTTTTACATATCCGTCGAGTTCATCCATGCTGGTCTCCGAGTCTCCATCGTTGATCAGAATGCACGACAAACTCGGGCATTTATCGGCTTTGCTGGAAAGAAGCTATTCATGCTGCACGGCACACAATTTCGGCTGATGTTTAGATTCTCTGCTATTTCTATCCCTTGGGCGCGATAGCCCAGTAGGAGACCCTGCGGGCCAAGCATAGACCATACCGCACAATCGGGCCTTGCGTTTTTGCTTGCTTGCCGTTTTCACTATGCCCTTTGCCTCTCTTGGCCTCTCCCCCGCGCTGGCCCGTGCTGCCAGTGTGTTGGGTTTTGCTGTGCCCACGTCCATCCAAACCCAAGCTATTCCAGCCATTTTGCAAGGCGCTGATGTGTGGGCCAGTGCCCGCACTGGCTCGGGTAAAACGGCGGCTTTTGCCTTGCCCGCGCTGCAACAACACCAAAACCTGCTACTGGCCCGCCCAGCGGGTGGTGGGGCGCGTCGGGTACACACCTTGGTGGTAGTGCCCACGCGTGAACTGGCCGCGCAAGTGGGCGAGGTGCTGCGCGCTTTAGGCCAAGCGTTGCCACAACCGCCCAAGGTGGTGGTAGCCTTTGGCGGTGTTTCTATCAACCCGCAAATGATGGCCCTGCGCGGCGGGGCCGATGTGGTAGTGGCGACACCGGGGCGTTTGCTGGACTTGGTGGCCCAACGGGCCTTGCGCCTGTCGGCAGTGCAACTGCTGGTGTTAGATGAGGCTGACCGCTTGCTCGATTTGGGCTTTAGCGAGGAACTACAGCGCGTGCTGGCACTGTTGCCCGCGCAGCGGCAGACGCTGTTGTTCTCAGCCACCTTCCCAGACAGCGTGCAAGCCTTAGCGCAGGGTCTGTTGCGCGCGCCCGTGCGGATTGAAATAGCTGCCACGGAGGATGCTGCCCACCCCGAGGCCACGATTTTGCAACGCGCCATTGCCGTGGACGAGAAACGCCGCACCCAGTTGTTGCTCAAATTGATCCAACAGGAAGGATGGGATCGGGTGCTGGTGTTTGTGGGCACCAAGTACACCGCCGAGCATGTGGCAGAAAAGCTCTACCGTGCCAAGGTGTTTGCCACCCCGTTTCATGGCGATTTGAGCCAAGGGGCGCGCACCCAAGTGTTAGAGGAGTTTAAGGCGCACCGTTGGCAGGTGGTGGTGACCACCGACTTGGCGGCCCGTGGCATTGATATTGCCCAACTGCCGGTGGTGGTCAATTACGATTTGCCGCGCTCGACGGTCGATTACACGCACCGCATTGGCCGTACTGGCCGCGCGGGCGAGAGCGGGCTGGCGGTTACTTTGGTGACACCCGCCAGCCAAGCCCATTGGCACTTGATTGAAAAGCGCCAGCATTTAAGCTTGCCGCTAGAACAGATTGACGGCTTTATCCCGACAGAAACCGCACCGGCACCAGCGCCGAGCAATGGCGGTATCAAAGGCAAGCGCCCGAGTAAAAAAGACAAATTGCGTGCCGCCCAAGCAGCGGGGGTTCAGCCAGCGTCGCCCAAGTAAGGAGCGGCAATTGGGGGCTCTACCGGGCCACGTACAGGGGGCGCTTGGCGTTTACCGTGGGCTGCCAAAATCTCCAGATAGAACTGGCTGCCGCCTTCTTTGGTCAAGGCATCTACTGCCGCAATGATGGCCCCGACCCCTATCGGGGCGGCGGTTTCTTTGCTCGGACCAAACTGGCAAGCAAAATCCCAGTAGTCGACCCCAGGGGGCAGCGGGCGGCTGCGTTCGCGCTTGAGGTATTTGCGAATCTCGTGCTTGGTGGCATCGAGCAGCCGATCTGGGTGTTTGCCCTCGATCTGCAGTGGGAATGTTTTGCGCATGGCGTAGTCCTTCAATGGGAAAAATCGCCCAGAATGGACGGCTCAGGGGCCCGATGATACGGCTTTGGCGCTGTAGGGTAGCAGCGCCTTGGCCGCTTCGATACGCAGCGGCAGGGGCACGGCGGCATCGTGCATCACGCTGTGCAGAAAGTGGTAGGCATCTATCCCTGCCGGACTGGGCGGGGTGGGCGTTGCATTGGCTTGGCTGGGCACGGACTGGCATTGTTGTAGCAGGTGGTTCCACACCGTAGGCCGGATGCTTTGCAAGGGCTGCAACAAGTCGGCTTGGGCCTCTGGGCTGGGGGCGCGTTCTAGCCAAGGCTCCTCGGCAAACATACTGCCCAAGCCGGGTACGATAAAGGCCGACCAGTAGCCGGTGGCGCTTTGCATGGCAGGCACTAACGGTGCGTGTTGCCGCTCTGGCGTGGGCCAGGTGCGCAGCTGTGCTGGGGGCATGTCTGCGCCGTACTGCTCGCGCAGCCACTGCAAAACCTCCAACGCCTCGGCCAGCGGCACCGGCACGGCCAGCGAGAACCATAGCTGGAAACCATCACGTCCAGAAACCGCCAAAGCGGGTGGCGGCAAGCCAGCATCGTCCTGTACTTGGTGCCAGAAAGCCGCCACCTGCTCCCAAGGCACAGCGCGCGCCAGCTCTAGCACCAAGGCGCGCACCCGGCCTTGGGCATCGATGAGCGCTGGGGTCACACTATCGGACAGGGAATCTTCCAGCAGGTACAAGCGCTGGAGTTCAGACTGCATGCGACTCATGCGGTGTGTAAGGCTTGGGCTAAGCGGGCTACGCCTTCTTGGATTTTGGCCACATCGGCGGTGGCAAATGAGAGGCGCAAGGTGGCTGGATCGGGGTTTTGGGCAAAGAACGGTGCGCCGGGCACAAAGGCCACGCCGCGCTCAATCGCGCGTTGGGCCAAGGCATTGGCGTTGCTTTCTGCGCCATTGGCACCCGTCAGGCGTACCCAGACAAACAAGCCGCCTTGGGGTTGCACAAACTCTACCGCCGCCCCCAATTGCTGGCGCAGGGCATCGCACAGGGCTTGGGCACGTTCGGCATAGACTTGGCGCACATGGGCCAGCGTGGCAGGCATGCGGCCCGCTTGCAGGTATTGCGCGGCCACCGCTTGGGCAAAGGTGCTGGTGTGGGCATCGCTAAACTGTTTGCACATCACCGCATTGGCCAGCAGCGCAGGCGGGGCCATCAACCAGCCCACACGCAAACCGGGTGATAGCACCTTGCTGAGTGAGCCGCAGTGCGCCAGCCAGTCGCGGCTGCCGGGCACCTGGCTGGACAGCGCCAGCAAGCTGGGTGGCGGTGCCGCATCGAAATACAAATCGCCATACGGATCATCTTCAACCACCAGCGTTTGGTATTGCGCTGCCAACTGCAGCACGCGCAAGCGCCGCTCGTGGCTCAAGGTCGCACCGCTGGGGTTGCCAAAGGTCGGAATCAGGTAAATCAACTTGGGCCGATGTTCGATGATGAGCTGCTCTAGGGCATCGGTTTGTACGCCATCGCCATCCATCGGGGCGGTGATCAGGTCTGCGCCATACAGCCGAAAGCATTGGATGGTGGCAAGAAACGTCGGGGCCTCCACAATCACCTTGTCACCAGGGCTGATCATGGTTTTACCAATCAAGTCCAGTGCTTGTTGGCTGCCGGTAGTGACAATGAGTTGTTCAGGAGCTGCCTGTGCTAGCCCTTTGCTGGCCATAAAGGCTGCCAATTGCTCGCGCAGGGGCTGGTAGCCCTCGGTCGCGCCGTATTGCAAGGCTGCGCCCGGCTCTTGTGCCAAGGCGCACGCGGTAGCGGCGCGGATGCCCTCCACATCGAACATGGCGCTGTCGGGAAACCCACCGGCAAAGCTGATGATGCCGGGCTTGCCCAGCAGTTTGAACAGTTCACGGATAGCCGAAGTTTCGATGGCATCGAGGCGGGAGGCAAATTGCATGGCAAAAATCGGGACGGAAGATGTGAATCTGCGATTGTGCCCCGGTCGGCCCAAGCCCTACACTGCGGCGCATGAAAGTCGCCTTGATTGAACCGTTTTTTGCCACGCTGCAAGCTGCCAACCCCGATCCAAAAACCGAGTTGGAATACAGCAGTCCGTTTGAATTGTTGACAGCGGTGTTGTTGTCGGCACAGGCCACCGATGTGAGTGTGAACAAGGCCACGCGCTTGTTGTTTCCGGTCGCCAACACCCCGCAGGCGTTGTTGGCGTTGGGCCAAGAGCGCTTAGAGGGCTATATCAAAACTATTGGCCTGTACCGCAGCAAAGCGCGGCATTTGCTGGCTACCTGCCAGCTGCTGCTGGAGCGCCACGGCGGCGAGGTGCCGCGCACCCGCGAAGCATTGGAGCAACTGCCCGGCGTAGGCCGCAAAACGGCCAATGTGGTGCTGAATGTGGCGTTTGGTGAACCGACCATGGCCGTGGATACGCACATCTTTCGTGTGGGCAACCGCACCGGGCTGGCACCGGGCAAAACCCCGCTGGCGGTAGAGCAGCAACTGCTCAAGCGTGTGCCCGCTGCTTACGCGGTGGGCGCGCACCATTGGTTGATTTTGCTCGGGCGCTATGTCTGCCAAGCGCGCAAGCCACGTTGCTGGGAATGTGCCGTGGCGGCGTATTGTGATTACCAGCCGAAAACGCCCGCCCCGTAAAACCGAGGCTGGCTGCCTGTGAGACCGATTACAGGCCGATCGGCCCCCCATCGGTGCGCGTGACCACCACGGTGGCCGAGCGCGGGCGTTGGGTGGCGCTGGGGTTGGTTTGGCTGGCGGGCCAATGGCTGCTTAGGTTGGCCAAGCTGCCATCTTCGCCGGGGTGCTGCACATTGAAGAACAGGGTTTTGCCATCGGGTGTCACCACCACCCCGGTGATTTCGCATTCTGTCGGGCCAACCAAAAAGCGGCGCAAATTGTCCGGCGAAGCATTGGCACCCTTGCGGGTGCTGGTGCCTCCGGCAGCGGTGACTACGCCGCCGTCACCGACTTGGCCGGGCACGGCGGCCAACATCATGCAGTTGGTGACATCGGTGTAAGCACCATCGTCGGTTTGAATCCAGAGCAGGCCGCGTTGGTCAAAATACAGGCCATCGGGGCTGGAGAAATCATTCACGGCGGTGAGGCCCGATAGGTTCACGTCGCCCGCTGCATCGGCTTGGGCGGCAAACAGGTAAATGTCCCAAGCAAAACGGGTGGCTGCGGGGTTGCTGTCGGTTTCGCGCCAGCGGATGATGTGGCCGTTGGGGTTGCCCTTGTTGGTTTTGCTGCTGCCGTCGGCGTTCTGGTAAGCGTCGCTGTAGTAACGGGGGTTGGCCGCATCTGGGGTTAGTTGGCTGCCGCTGGTTGCAGAACCGGGGGCGACGCGGTTGCTGTTGTTGGTCAGGGTCATATAGACCTCGCCATTGCGCGGATGCACGGCTCCCCACTCGGGGCGATCCATTTTGGTCGCGCCTACTTTGTCGGCAGCTAAACGCGCATGGGTGACTACATCGCCTTGGTCGGCAAACGGATAGGCCGCGTTGCTGGCATCTAAGCCGTTTTTACCGTAGCTGAGTTCTAGCCACTGGCCGCTGCCATCGGCATGGAATTGGGCCACATACAACGTGCCTTCGTCCAAATACTTAGCCCCAGCAGCCAGACCACCGTTCACGTCTTGTGGGTTCCACAGGGCTTTAGAGACGAACTTGTAAATGTATTCGTTGCGTGCGTCGTCGCCCATGTAGATCACGATGGGTTGGCCCGCTATGGCGGGGGCCGGCCAAGCACCTTCGTGGTTAAAGCGGCCCAAAGCGCTGCGCTTGGCTGGGATCGAGCTGGGGTTGAATGGGTCAATCTCTACCACCCAGCCAAAGGTGTTGGCGGTGTTGCGGTAATCATCGCGGGCACTGGCCGCAGTGACAGAGGAAGTCCAGCGGGCAAACAAATCATCGTTGCCAGCCGTTTCCCAAGCGTAGGGGCTTTTGCGGTTTTCTGGCAGGCCATAGCGCTTGAGGCCAACCACTTCTTTGGTGCTGCGCTGGGCATCATCGCCAGCAGCACGGCTGACCACGTTGAGCCAGTTTTCTTCGCAGGTCAGGTAAGTGCCCCAAGGGGTGTAACCATTGGCGCAGTTGTTGTTGGTGCCTCGGGTTTTGAGTCCATCGGGCGAGAATTTGGTGTGTACCAACGCATTGCCTTGCACTGGGCCGGTAAAGGCCATTTCAGTGGCAGATGTAATGCGGCGGTTAAACCGTGAGCCACGCACCATCGCCATGTCGTTGCCACTGCTGCGTTTGACTTCGACAATGCTGACCCCGTGGGCGTAGATCTCTTTTTCTACTTCAGACGGTACGCGGTTTGCCCCTTCGGTTTTACCCGTGGGGTGCAGCACATACGGGCCGACCACATACTCGTGGTTGACTGCCAGCAGACCCCGGTCGGAGCGCTCGGGGTTGAATTTGCCATCATCGGACAAACCAAAGTAATACATGCCATCGTGGCCGTCGCCAATGCGCCGGTTGTAGGATTCGGGGCTTTCACTGCCATCGCCCTTCCACGATTCTTCACCAAATTGCAACGGATCACCCAGCGCGTGCAAGATGCTGACCTGGTAGCCTTCGGGCACAGTGACCAAGTCATTTTTATTTTTAGCCACGGCGGTAAAACCCAGGCGCAGGCTATGGTCTGGCCCATCGTCGTCCGAGCCACCGCAGGCACTCAGGCCAACACTGCCCAACAACGCCGCAGCGGTGACGCTGATACCGCCTTTGAGGGCTTGGCGGCGGCTCAAGCGGGTGGCAATCAGCTCGTCCATATGGGGGTTGCTGGATGCGTTGGTGATCGCGTTATCGTCGTAGGTGTTGGGGTTGGTCATACAGTGTGGCCAATAGCAGGAAAAATGAAAGATTTCCATTCTTGAGGTGCTATGTGGCAACTAGATGACAAACGGAATTGGCTCGGGTGGTGGTGCTTCGTACTCTGGCTGGTGTTCAGCCTGCCAGCCTTGGCACAGACAGCGCCTACCCAGGCCGATGGGTCGGTGTTGCGTGTTTACGTGCGCGCGGGTTGTCCCCATTGCGCTGCGGCCAAAGCGTACCTGCCCACCTTCATCCAGCAACACCCCGGCTTGCAGCTAGAGTACCGCCCAGTCGATAGCGACGCACAGGCCAGCGAGGAGTTGCTGCAGTTGTCGCAAGCCAACGGCTATTGGCCGCCCGGGGTGCCCGCCTTTGCCTATCAGGGACAACTGCTGGTCGGGTTTTCTACCCCGGCTGAATCGGGGCCAGCGTTGGCAGCCTTGGTCGCAGGCCGTCCGACCACGGGGTTGGCGGCCCATCTGGACGTGCGCCAGTATGGCTTGCCATTGTTCACGCTGGCGGTGGGTTTGCTCGATGGCTTTAACCCCTGCGCGATGTGGGTGTTGCTGTTTTTGTTGTCACTGCTGGTGCATTTGCGTGACCGACGGCGTATGGCATGGATTGCCGGTACGTTTGTCTGCGTCAGTGGAGCCGTGTATTACGCCTTTATGGCTGCTTGGCTGAATGTGTTTTTGGTGGTGGGCTTTTCGTCTGCCGTACGCACCGGGCTGGCGCTGTTGGCCGTGGGCATGGCCGCATTCCATCTGAAAGATTTTGCCGTGGGCTTGCGCGGCCCTAGTTTGTCGATTCCGGCAGCCGCCAAGCCGGGGTTGTACGCACGCATGCGCCAAGTGATGCAGCAGCATTCGCTCCCTTTGGCGCTGTTGGGTGTGGCCTCTTTGGCTGTGGTTGTCAATTTTATTGAGCTGCTCTGCACCGCTGGACTACCCGCCATGTACACCGCTATTTTGACGCAGCAAGGGCTGTCGCCGCTGGCGCATTATGGCTATTTGGCCCTCTACATTCTGGCCTATATCGCCGATGACACCCTGATGGTGGCTTCGGCTGTCTGGGCCTTGAGCAGCCAAAAACTAGATGAACGCCAAGGCCGCTGGCTGAAATTGTTCAGTGGTGTGGTGATGCTGGTGTTGGGGCTGGTGATGGGGTTACGGCCAGAATGGTTGTACTAGCAATCATCAACTGCTGGGCGTGGGCTGGGGCAGTGCGGCTACTTCGGGTGCAGGCGCAGCGGCTGTCGGTGCAGGGCTGCTCACACTGGTGACGGAGTCTTCGCCCTTCCAGCGGCGCAGCACCCGCTGAAAAATCAGCGCATTGGGAATTTGCAAGAAACTACCGGGCGATGCGATATCTTCTAGTGTGGTGTAGAGCAGGTTGATATCCACCACCCGGCCTTTGGCACCGGGCTTTTCGGCAGTGTCTAGCAGTTCAATCGTATCGCCCAAGCTGAATGGCCCGACGGTAAAAATCAGCAGGGCGCAAAACAGGTTGGACAACACGCTCCAAGCGGCAAAGAAGGCCACCGCCCCCACCGTGGCAAAGCCGGTAAAGGCCGTCCAGAGCACCGTGGCCGAAACCCCCAAACGCTCCAGCACCAACAACAGCGCACTCGCCAAAATAGTCCAGCGCAGCAGACCGATGATGGGCACGGTCAACTTCAACGGCATCTGGTAGTGGGCACCAGCGCGTGCCACCAAACGCACCACCAGCCGTTGCAAGGCCCAAGCGGCCAGCAAGATGAGCAAAATTTGCCCACCCGGAATGATGATTTCGAGCCAGTCTTGTGCCCACTCGGGCAGTTGGTCTTGCCAGTTGCGTTTTGCCATGCCTGGGTTGGAGTGTCAGGGGGACAGAGGCTGCGTTACAGTTCGCGGCGCAAGGCCGGGAACAAAATCACATCGCGGATGCTGGGGCTATCGGTGAGCAACATCATCAGGCGGTCGATGCCGATACCGCAACCACCGGCGGGGGGCATGCCGTACTCTAGCGCGCGCACAAAGTCATGGTCGAAGTACATGGCCTCGTCATCGCCCGCATGTTTGTTGGCGACTTGGGCATGGAAGCGCGCCGCTTGGTCTTCGGCATCGTTGAGTTCGCTGAAGCCGTTGCCAAACTCGCGTCCGGTGATGTACAGCTCGAAGCGCTCGGTCACCTCGGGGCGCTGGTCGTTGGCGCGGGCCAAGGGGCTGATCTCGGTCGGGTGTTCCATGATGAAGGTGGGTTGCCAGAGCTTGTCTTCCACTGTTTCTTCAAAGTACAGCACCTGTAAACCGGCCAAGCTGCGTTGCGAGAGCCGGTCTTTTTCTTCGCTCAGGCCAAGCTTGCGCAAGGCCGCGATCAGCCAAGCGGCGTTGTCCACGTTCTCTCCGGCTTCGGTGTGCGCCACAATCGCCTCGCGGATGGTCAGGCGCTGGAACGGTTGGCTCAAGTCCACGGCCCGGTCTTGGTACGACAACTCCAGCGTGCCCACGGCCTTCAGCGCGGCATCGCGCACCAGGGCCTCGGTAAAGTCCATCAGGTCGCGGTAGTTCCAGTAGGCAGCGTAGAACTCCATCATGGTGACCTCGGGGTTGTGGCGCACCGAGATGCCTTCGTTGCGGAAGTTGCGGTTGATTTCAAACACGCGCTCAAAGCCGCCCACCAGCAGGCGCTTAAGGTACAGCTCGGGCGCAATGCGCAAGAACATCTCTTGCTCTAGCGCATTGTGGTGGGTGATGAAGGGCTTGGCGTTGGCACCGCCCGGAATCGGGTGCAGCATCGGGGTTTCTACTTCTAAGAAGCCGTGTTGCACCATAAAGTCACGGATGCCACTGACGGCCTTGCTGCGTGCCATGAAGCGGCGGCGGGCCGATTCGTCGGTCATTAAATCGACATAGCGCTGGCGGTATTTGACCTCTTGGTCGTGGATGCCGTGGAACTTGTCGGGCATCGGGCGCAGGCTCTTGGTCAGCAGGCGCAATTGCGTAATTTTGATCGACAGCTCGCCGGTTTTGGTTTTCATCAGGGTGCCTTCAGCCCCCAGAATGTCGCCCAAATCCCAGTGTTTGAATGCTGCATAGTGTTCTTCACCCAGGGCATCGCGTGTCACATAAATTTGGATACGGCCACCCGTAGCGCCTAAAGAGCCATCTTGCAAGGTGGCAAAGCTGGCCTTGCCCATCACCCGCTTGAGCATCATGCGCCCAGCCACCGATACCGTGACCGGCTGGGCCTCCAGCGTCTCGGCGCTGGTGTCGGCATACTGTTGCTGCAAATCAGCGGCTTGGTGGGCGGGTTTGAAATCGTTGGGGAAGGCCACGCCTGCGCCGTCTTGCAGCGATTGGCGCAAAGCGCGCAGTTTTTCGCGGCGTTCGGCAATGAGTTGGTTTTCGTCGTGGGCGGGGGAAGCGTGGAGATGGTCAGACATAGGTGCCGTCGGTGCGGGACGTAAAAAAGGAGCTGCGGGCAGCCAAACCCTCAATTTTATGGGCTTGAGGCTATCATCCGCCCACGCGCACCCCGCGCGCAAGGATTTGCGGTTTTCCTATGCTGTACCAGATTGTTTCTTTTCTGCTCGATGTCGTTGCTGGGCTGCTCTCGGGGGCCTGTTTATTGCGCCTGTATATGCAGTGGCAGCGTGTGCCCTTTGGCAACCCGGTGGGGCAGGTGGTGTTTGCCCTGAGCGATTGGCTGATTTTGCCGCTGCGCAAAGTCATTCCACCGGTGGGGCGTATCGATACCGCCAGCCTGTTGGCCGCAGCTTTGGTGCAGTTGTTGCAATATCTGGTGTTGTGGTTGTTGTTGGGCGCAGGCTCGGGCTTGTTCTGGTTGCCTTGGCTGGCGCTGTGCGGACTGGCAAGGGTGGCCCTGACCGGTATGACGGGCATCATCCTTGTGTATACGGTGTTGTCGTGGGTGCAAACGCGCTCGGCGCTGTCGGAGGTGCTGCAACGCTTGAGTGAGCCGCTACTGCGGCCCCTGCGCCGGGTGGTGCCGCTGGTGGGTGGGGTGGATTTTGCCCCGCTGGTGTTGTTGGTGTTGTTGCAGGTGGCGGTGATGGTGTTGGGTTACGTGCAGGCATCGGTGTTGCGCTGAGTGCCTTCAAAGCTTGCGCACGACCCGGATCCATTCAGTGGACACATAAAAAAGCCACCGGCACTTTCATGCTGGCGGCTAGGCGAGACGACAAAGCGTTGCGATCGGCTCAGTGGCGGCGGTGGGCGTGGTGCATACGGCGGGCATGGTGGCGCACACTCTTGTGGCGCTTGATATGCTGGTTCTTCTTACGCATGACATGCCCTTCGGCTGCCATGGGCGCAGCAACGCCCGATTGGGGCGCAGGCATTTGCGCAAAGCTGGGTACGGACAAAGCAGCCAACAGCGCAGCTGCGACCAAGTGACGAGAGAAAATAGCCATACAAGATCCTTGAAGAGATGTGTGCAAACCAACATAACAACGCTGGCACAGGTATGCACATTAGCGGTTCATTGTTTCTAATGGTTGCTTTTTTCTGTTGCCCACAGGTAAAGACGGTCACGCCACGCAGCAACAAGGGGTAGGTCAAAAATAATCCCACTCTGACCCCAATTTAGGTGACCCCCATTTAACCCAACTGTTTGCTGTGCAAAGGCAGCCACCGGCTTGCAAGATCAGCAAGCCGGTCGGAGTCTTGTTAGCGCACCCGCATCCCTGGCGTAGCACCGGGCCAGGGCTGTAGCACATAAATACCGGGGTTAGCCTTCTCGTCGCCGTGGCTGGCGGCCAGCACCATGCCCTCGCTGATGCCAAACTTCATTTTGCGCGGGGCCAAGTTGGCTACCATCACTGTCAGCTTGCCGATCAAGTCTTCGGGTTGGTAGGCGCTGGCAATGCCACTGAACACATTGCGCGTGCGGCCTTCACCCACATCCAGCGTTAAGCGCAAAAGCTTGGTCGAGCCTTCTACGGCTTCGCAGTTGACGATTTGGGCAATGCGCAGGTCAATTTTGGCAAAGTCGTCAATGCTGATGGTGGGGGCCAGTTCTTCACCGCCGGGCACGGTTTTTTCTGGCTCTGGGGCGGCAGGCGGTTCAAACAGGGCTTCGAGCTGCTTGGCATCGACACGTTGCATCAGGTGCTGGTACTGGCCGATGGCGTGGCCTGCACCCAAGGGTTGTTGCAGGCTGGCAAAGCTCATCGGTTCCACCTTCAAGAAGGCCTCTACCTGTGCTGCTACGGCAGGCAAGACCGGCTTGAGCAAAATGGTCAGTAGGCGGAAGGCTTCGATGCAGGTGGTGCAAACATCGTGCAGGCGTTCTTCCATGCCCGCTTGCTTGGCCAGTTCCCACGGCTTATTTTGATCGACATAGGCGTTGACCCGGTCGGTCAGCAGCATGGTTTCGCGCAGGGCTTTGCCATATTCGCGCTCGGCCAGCAGTTCAATAATGGCGGGGGATGCTGTGCGCAGGTGTTCAAGCAGGGCATCACCATCAGCAGACACCTCGCCCAACACACCACCAAAGCGTTTGGCGATAAAACCGGCGGCCCGGCTGGCGATGTTGACGTACTTGCCCACCAAATCGCTGTTGGCACGCGCCATAAAGTCTTCGGCATTGAAGTCGATGTCTTCGTTGCGGCTGCTCAGTTTGGCGGCCAAGTAGTAGCGCAGCCATTCGGGGTTCATGCCCAGAGCCAAGTATTTGAGCGGGTCTAAGCCAGTGCCTCGGCTCTTGCTCATTTTTTCGCCGTTGTTCACGGTCAAGAAGCCATGCACAAACACCGAGTCGGGCACTTTGCGCCCGCTGAACTTGAGCGTGGCGGGCCAGAACAGGGTGTGGAAGGTGACAATATCTTTGCCGATAAAGTGGTATTGCTCTAACGCTGGGTCGGCCATGTAGTCGTCATAGCTTTGGCCGCGCTGGTCGAGCAGGTTTTTGAGCGATGCCAAATAGCCAATCGGTGCGTCCAGCCACACATAAAAATACTTGCCCGGTGCATCGGGGATTTCAATACCAAAGTAGGGTGCATCACGGCTGATGTCCCAATCGCCCAAGCCCTCGCTGGTGCTGCCATCGGGGTTGGTACGCACGCTAAACCACTCGCGCACTTTGTTGGCCACTTCGGGTTGCAGGCGGCCATCTTGTGTCCAGTCTTCTAAAAAAGCCACACAGCGCGGATCGGACAACTTAAAGAAGAAATGCTCCGAGCTTTTCAGCACGGGCTTGGCCCCGGACAGTGCCGAATACGGCTCAATCAAATCGGTCGGGGCATAGACGGCACCGCAGACCTCGCAGTTGTCGCCATATTGGTCTTTGGCATGGCACTTGGGGCATTCGCCTTTGATAAAGCGGTCGGGCAAAAACATGTTCTTCTCGGGGTCGAAGAACTGTTCGATGGTGCGCGTTTCAATCAGGCCGTTGGCTTTGAGGTCGCGGTAAATGTCTTGCGCCAGTTGGTGGTTTTCGGGCGCATCGGTGCTGTGCCAGTTGTCGAACTGGATATGAAAGCCATCTAAATACTGCTTGCGCCCGGCGGCAATATCGGCCACAAACTGCTGTGGAGTTTTACCGGCTTTTTCGGCGGCAATCATGATGGGCGCGCCGTGGGTGTCGTCCGCCCCGACAAAATTGACCTCGTTGCCCAACATGCGGTGGGTACGCACCCAGATGTCGGCTTGGATGTACTCCATGATGTGGCCGATATGGAAGTTGCCGTTGGCGTAGGGCAGGGCAGTGGTAACAAAAATTTTGCGTGCGGACATGGTGGTAAACAAGGGGCAAGGCAGGCGCACTGTGCAGCGCGGAACCAAGCATTTTAGGCGGGCTGCCGCCCCGTTGCAGCAGGGTATTGCCCCGCTTGCACAGGGGCTGGGGCAGTTGGCTAGACTAGCCCACCCCCCACAGGAGAGAAGACAACATGGAAGTCATAGAACAAAGCCTTTTGGCCGCGCTTTCCAGCGTGCTCGACCCCCATACCGGCCAAGATTTTGTCAGTAGCCGGGCCTTGCGCAACCTCAAAATCAACGGTGCCCAAGTGGCTTTTGAGGTGGTACTGGGCTATCCGGCCCAAACGCTGGCCCCGTTGCTGCACAGCCAACTGACCGAAGCCGCCAAAACCGTGCCAGGCGTACAGCAGGTCGATATCCACATCCACAGCCAAATTACTGCCCATGCGGTGCAAAAGGGTGTGCCGCTGATACCGGGTGTGAAGAACATCATTGCGGTGGCCTCGGGCAAAGGCGGTGTAGGCAAAAGCACCACCGCCGCCAATTTGGCGCTGGCCTTGGTGGCCGAAGGCGCACGCGTCGGCGTGTTGGATGCCGATATTTACGGCCCCAGCCAGCCGATGATGCTGGGCATCGATGCCAAGCCCGACAGCTTGGATGGCAAAACGATGGAGCCGCTGCAAAACCACGGCGTGCAGGTAATGTCGATTGGCTTTTTGGTCGATGCCGATCAGGCCATGATTTGGCGTGGCCCGATGGCAACGCAGGCGCTAGAGCAACTGCTGCGCCAAACCAATTGGAAAGAGCTGGATTATTTGATTGTCGATATGCCCCCCGGCACGGGTGATATTCAACTCACCCTGAGCCAACGGGTACCGATTACTGGGGCCATCATCGTCACCACGCCACAAGACATTGCCCTGCTGGATGCGAAAAAGGGCATTAAGATGTTTGAGAAGGTGGGCGTGCCTATTTTGGGCTTGGTAGAAAACATGGCCGCCCATGTGTGCAGCCACTGCGGCCATGTGGAGCATATTTTTGGTGCCGAGGGCGGCAAGCATATGGCAGCCCAATATGGCTTGCCCTATCTGGGTGCTTTGCCACTGGATTTGCAAATTCGCTTGCAGGCCGACCAAGGTTGCCCGACCGTGGTGGCAGCCCCCCAGAGCGAAGTGGCCCATATCTACCGCACGGTGGCGCGTGAAGTGGCCGTCAAAATTGCCCAACAGGCCAAAGACTATTCGGCCAAGTTTCCCACCATTGCTATCAGCAAGAACACTTAGGCATCGGCACCTGGCACGGTGGGGGTGCTGTTTTGGTAGGCCACCACGCGGTTGCGGCCTTGTTGCTTGGCTTGGTACAGCGCTTCGTCGGCTTGGGTAAACAGCACTTGCGCTGCTGTAGGCACGGTGTCGGGTTCGGCGCAGTGGTATTGCGGTTGGGGGGCAAACACGGGCTGTACGCTGGTCACGCCAATACTGACTGTGACACAGGCCGCCACCTGCGAGTGGCGATGCTCTAGCCCTAAGGCAACCACTGCGTCCCGAATGCACTCGGCGGTACGTAGGGCTTGGGCGGTATCGTTGCCGGGCAGCAGCACCGAGAATTCTTCGCCGCCATAGCGTGCTGCCAGTTCGCCCGAACGGCAGGCACAGGCAGCAATGGTGGTTGCCACTTGACGCAGGCACTCATCACCCGCTACATGGCCGTAGTGGTCGTTGTAAGACTTGAAGTAGTCCACATCGATCATCAACAACGACAAGGGGGTGTGGTTGCGCATGGCGCGGTGCCATTCGAGCAGCACATGCTCATCTAACGCACGTCGGTTCGGGATTTGCGTCATCGGGTCTAGCCGCACTTTTTCTTCTAGCGCGTTGCGGTAGTTGGCTAGCTCTTGCTCTGATTGTTTGCGCTCGGTAATGTCTTGGATGGTACCAATCATGCGCGCTACTTGCTGGGGGTCGTGCCCGTTTTCGTATTCGCCCCATACCTCTACCCAGCGCTGCTCTTGGTTGCTCAAACGCCGGATGCGGTATTGCAAGCGCAAGGGGGTACGCTCTGCCATGGCTTGGCGGTGGATTTGCAACACCTCGGCACTGTCTTCGGGCGCAAGGGCATGCACCCAGTCTTCTAGTGTCAGTACGCCAGAGGGCGGCATGCCAAAAATTTCGTTTGCCATCGACGACATCAAAAATTGCTTCTGTTCTAAATCAAACGCAAAGTAGCCTACTGATGCCGCTTTTTGTGCTCCTTCTAGCCAACGCATATTGCGTTGTAACTGGGTTTTGAGTTCATGTTCACGCCGCCAAGCACGCCGCTGGCCGTAGGCGAACACCAAACCAGCCAGTAGCAGCAGCAAGCTGACGGGCAAGCTCAGGGCCAAAATCTCGCGCAGTTGGGTATCGGCAAAGGCTTCGGCCATGTCGATTTTGGACACCATGATCCAAGAAGAGTCTGATACCGCACTGGCCATGGCAATCACCTGTTGACCCCGGTAATCACGGCCATAGAGTACGCCACGCGTTCCGGCCATCGCTTGCACGATCGGGTCATCGGCAGGCAATTGGGTGAGTTGAAAGACGGCCGTGCCACCTTCTGTGGTGTGGCGCAGGGGGTTGAGGGTGCGTATTTCGTCGCCGTGGCGGCTAAATAAGATGGATTCTGCCGTTTCGCGCGGGGTCGGCCACGTTTGTAGTTTGGTGTACAGGTTGGTGCGTACATCACTCACTAACCACACTGCGCCTACTGGCTCGGTGCCTTCAAACAGTGGCACGATAACGCTGAGAAAGGGAAAGGCAAAAAATGTATCGCGCCGTGGCTCCAGTACCATGACTTCGGCCTGCGTTAAAGCACTTTCGAGGGCTTGTAGCTCGGGTGCAGGCAAGCGGCCACTGGTGTTGCCGTTGGGGGTGAGCCACAGTTGGCCTTGCGGATCGAGCAAATACACTGCCGTGTATTTGGCCCGCTCTTGCAAAATACGCAAGCGTTCTTGCATCCTTTGCGTCAGCACCGTGGCTTCGGGCACTTGCAGCCATTGCGCTGCCGATTGGGCAAACAGACTGTCATCCATCAGGGCGTGGGCATCAATCAGGCGCTGTTCGCGCCAGTCCAGCACACTTTGTGTCTGCAGATAGTTGATCGCGTGCAGTTCGCGTTCAATTTGGTGCCGGGTATGTTCTTCCCGGCTTTGGTACACCTGTGTCAGGCCCCACAGAATGCCACCCAAGGCAAACAAACCTGCTGCCAACCACAAACGGCTGCGCCAAGTGGGCAGTAAACGCCATAAAAAGGGCAGAAGATGCGGCATGTTGGCAGGCGAAGGCACTAGGCAAAAAAGCAGTTTCCCAAAAAATGTACCCAAACCGTAGGGCTCACGCAAAGCCGTGCATTATCCTAGCCTGCTTGCGTCGGCGTGTTTGCTTGTTGTCAGGAGTTTTTTTGTGTTTATTTCTCGTCGCCATGCCACGGCCAGTTTATTGGCCAGCCCTCTGACCGCCTTGTTGGGCTGGTCTGCCCCGGCGCAGGCACAGGGCCGACGCAACCGCGTGGTGATTGGGCTGTCTTTAGAGCCTAATAGCCTAGACCCCACCTCCTCCCCTTCGGCCTCGATTGGCGAGGTGGTGCACTACACGGTGTTTGAATGCCTGACACGCATTGAAGAAAGCGGCAATGTCTCGCCTTGGCTGGCCGAGTCTTGGAGCCGCAGCCCCGATGGCAGAACCTACACCTTTCACTTGCTCAAGGGGGTACGCTTTCATGACGATACGGTGTTGGATGCGGCAGCCGTCAAGTTTTCGTTTGAACGTGCCCAAGCCCCCAACTCTAATAACAAAGCCAAGCGCACCCTGTTCAATAACATTATGGGTATTGCCACCCCCGACGTGCATACGGTGGTCATTACCTTGCAATACCCGGATGGCAATTTTCTGTTTCGCTTGGGCGAGAACACCGCTGTCATTCTGCACCCGGCCAGCGCCGCCCAAGCCAGCCATTACCCCATTGGCACCGGCCCCTATCGCTTTGATTATTGGAAAAAGGGCCACAGCATCAGCCTGCGTAAGTTTGCAGGCCACCGCAATGCCAGTCATGTGGCCCTAGAGCAGGCTGTGTTTCGTTTTATCAATGACCCGGTAGAACAATCTAAAGCGGTATTGACCGAGGAAGTGGACTTGCTGTTCAACATTGCCACGCAAAATGTGCAGCAGTTTCAGGCAAACAACCGCTATCAGGTAGTGATTGGGGCCTCTAATGGCAAGGGCATGTTGGCTATGAACCACCGACGCAAGCCCTTGGACGATGTGCGCGTGCGCCGTGCTATCACCCATGCGATTGACCGTGAAGCCTTTATCCAGCGCATGTTGGATGGGCGGGGGCGGGTAATTGGTAGCCATTTTTCCCCGTCCGAGCCGGGCTACGTGCATTTGGCAGGGGTATACCCCTACGATCCTGCCAAAGCCAGGGCTTTGTTGAAAGAGGCCGGAGTCAAAACGCCGCTCATCCTCACACTGACGCTGCCACCGACCCCCTATGCGCGCACCGACCGCTCGATGCTGGCCGAAAACTTGGCCCAAGTGGGTATTGAACTCAAGTCGGAAGAGGTGACTTGGCCGCAGTGGTTAGAAGGCCCGTTCAAAGGCAACTTTGACCTGACCATGATCAACCATGTCGAGCCACTAGACTATCCGATCTACGCTGACCCCGATTATTATTTTGGCTACGACAGCCCCACGTTTCGCGAGCTGATGGCGCGCCACGCTGCCAGCGATAATCCGCGCGAACGCCAAATGCTGTTTGTCCAGTTGCAACGCCATTTGGCCCACGATGCCGTCAATGCTTGGATTTTTGCCTCCCAAATTACCGCTGTGGCGCGCAAGGGGCTCAAAGGCTGGTGGATGAACTACCCCATTTTTGCCCACGATATTGCTGCTATGCGCTGGGATTGAGCGCAGGCATACTGTGTTTTGCCCCCTGCCCATCCAAACCCTGTTTTTATGTCCGAGCCTAAGCACCCTTCCTACCCTCCTGCGCCAGACTTGTGGGGCCAGCAGCCAGCGCCCCCAGCACCACCTGCGCAAGCCAACAGCCCAGCAGCCCCAACCCCCGGCTGGGAGCGCGAAGTGTTAGAAAAACTGGTATTGGGCACCTTGGCCGAGCAGCGTGCCGCGCGGCGCTGGCGCGTTTTGACGCGCTTGGGCTGGTTGGCATTTTTTGCTTTTTTGGTCTGGATGATGATGTCGCAAGACATGGCCGCATCAGCACAAAAAAGCAAGCCCCACACCGCCGTTGTCAGTATCAAGGGTGAAATTGCGGCCGGGGCTGATGCCAGTGCCGAGAATGTGGTGGCCGCCATGCGCACGGCGCTAGAAGACCGAGGCTCCAAGGCCTTGGTGTTGCTGATCAACTCGCCCGGCGGCAGTCCGGTGCAGGCGGGCATCATCAACGATGAAATCGTGCGCCTGAAGGCCAAGCACCGCAAACCCATTTATGCCGTGGTGGAAGAAACCTGCGCCTCAGCAGCCTACTATATTGCCGCCGCAGCCGATGTGATTTATGTCGATAAGGCCAGTATTGTCGGCAGCATTGGTGTGCTGATGGACGGTTTTGGCTTTACCGGCACGATGGACAAACTGGGCATAGAGCGCCGCCTGCTGACAGCGGGCGAGAACAAGGGCTTTTTAGACCCCTTCAGCCCCCAATCGGAGCAACAACGGGCGTATGCCCAGACGATGTTAGACCATATCCACCAGCAGTTTATTGCCGTGGTGCAGGCCGGACGGGGTGATCGACTCAAGCCGACCGAGGAAATGTTCAGTGGTTTGTTTTGGACGGGGCCACAGGCGATAGAAATGGGCTTGGCTGACCATCTGGGCAGCGTCGATTTTGTCGCGCGTGAGGTGGTCAAGGCGGAAGAATTGGTCGATTACACCCGCCACGAGAACGTGGCCGAACGCTTGGCTAAACGTTTTGGCGTGGCTGTGGGCCAAGGCATGGCGCGGGCTTTGCAAACGCAGGCCGCCGTGCCGCAATTGCGTTAAGCCACATCACTGCGCTCAATCATTCTTTTTTGGGGGGCCGCTATGGACATGACGGGTTGGATACCATTGGTGTTGTTGGCAGCGGTATTGTGGTGGGCGGTTGGCGTTTACAACCGGCTGGTACAGTTGCGTAACCGTATCGCCAATGCCTTCGGCCAAATTGATGTGCAACTCAAGCGCCGCCACGACTTAGTGCCTAACTTGGTCGAGGCAGCGCGTGGCTACCTCAAGCATGAGGCCGCTACCCTAGAAGCCGTGATTCAGGCACGCGGCCAAGCCCAAGGTGCCGCCAAAGCCGCCCGCAGCCACCCCACCGATGCCGCCGCCATTGGCGCGCTGGCAGTGGCCGAGGGCGCTTTAGGCGCTAGCTTGGGTCGCCTGATGGTGGTGGCCGAAAGCTACCCCGAACTCAAGGCCGATGCCACCATGGCGGCCCTGGGCGAAGAGCTAACCAGCACCGAAAACCGCATTGGCTTTGCCCGCCAAGCCTACAACGACCAGGCGCTAGAGTTCAACAACGCGGCTACACAGTTTCCGGCCCTGCTGGTGGCACGGCTGACGGGTTTCACCCCCGCCGCCATGTTGCAGTCCACCCAATCCGAGGCCGAGCGCCAAGCGCCGCGCGTGCAGTTTTAGGCCAAAGCGGCAGCCGGGCCAAAAAACTCGTAGTGGGTTTGGTTTTCGGGCACGCCCAAATCAGCCAAACTGCGCTTGACCAAAGCCATAAAGGGCTTGGGGCCAAGGAAGTAGGCATCTACATCACGGTTTTCCGGCAGCCATTGGGCCAATTGCTCGGTGCTTAAATAGCCCACAGCATCGGCACCATCGGCCTCAGTGGCTTGGTCGTAGCTGTAAAAGCGCTGCAATTGCGGGTACTGGGCGGCCAAGGTATCCACGGTGTCGCGGAAGGCATGTACGGCTCGGCTGCGCGCACAATGGATGAAATGTACGGGCCGTCCGCTGGGCAAGGCCGCTTGCAACATGGC
The DNA here is from genome assembly GCA_964478155.1 of uncultured Simplicispira sp. Taxonomy (GTDB): domain Bacteria; phylum Pseudomonadota; class Gammaproteobacteria; order Burkholderiales; family Burkholderiaceae_C; genus Simplicispira. Next base: position 38,395 of record CAYZGT010000010.1, on the reverse strand, counting down.
CAGTGTGGGGGTAATGCCCACGCCACCGCTAATCAGCACCAAGGGCTTGTCGCTGGCTTGCAGCGTGAATGGGCCAGCCGGTGGGAACACCTCCAGCATGCTGCCTTCTTGCACTTGGTCGTGTAGGTAGTTAGAGACCACGCCGCCCGCTTCGCGCTTGACGCTGATGCGCAAGCCTTTGCCATCGGCAATGCTCGAGAGCGAATAGTTGCGCCGCTGTTCTTCTTGGCCGGCAATCGCCAAGCGCAAGCCAATGTATTGGCCGGGCAGGTAGCGCAGCACCGGGCCACCATCTTCTGGTTCTAGGTAAAACGAGGTGATTTCGGCGCTCTCGGCCACCTTGCGCGCCACCCGGAAGCGGCGCACACCGCGCCAGCCACCTTGCGCAGCAGCATTGGCGGCATAGACCTGTTCTTCGGCCCCAATCAACATATCGGCCAGCTGTTGGTACGCCGCACCCCAAGCGGCCAGCACCTCGTCGGTGGCAATCTCCGCCCCTAGCACTTCGCGAATGGCACGCAACAGGCAAGTACCGACGATGGGGTACTGCTCGGGCAGCACTTGCAATGCCACATGCTTGTGTACGATTTGCGCGGGCAAGTTGCCCAGCTTTTCCAAATGGTCGATATGGCGTGCATACATCAGCACGCTGTTGGCCAGCGCGCGCGGCTGGTCGCCACTGGCTTGGTGCGCTTGGTTAAACAGGGGGCGTACCTCGGGGTACTCTTTGAGCATGATGCCGTAGAAGTGCTTGGTCAGCGCCTCGCCGCCGGTTTCTAGCAGTGGAACGGTGGCTTTGACAATGGCACGTTGGGCTTCGGTCAGCATAGAAGGGGGTCTCCAATCAATCAAACAGGGTTCAAAATAGGCTCAGCCGCACACTTGCGGACTACTGGAGCTAACGCAGCATCTATGCCAAGTTCATTCTCTAGTAAAAACAAAGGGTTATATAGACATGTGTCTTTTTGACTTCAGATAAAGATGTGTCATAAAGACTGCATAATGGTCAATATGACTATATCTGCCCTGTTAGCCGCCTTGGTGCCTTTGGTGGCCGATTTATCGCGCGAGCTGCCCGAGCGCGAACGCTACCGGCGCTTGCTGCAAGCGGTGCGCACCTTGTTTCCATGCGATGCCGTGGCTTTGTTGCGGCTGGAGGGCGAGTGGCTCGTGCCCTTGGCAATGGACGGCCTGAGTAGCGATGCGCTGGGGCGGCGTTTTCGTGTGGATGCCCATCCACGGCTGCAAACGCTATTGCAAGCGGGCCAGCCCACGCTTTTTCCGCCCGGCAGCGATTTACCCGACCCCTACGATGGCCTGATTGATGGCCTGTGCGGGCAATTAGAAGTACACGATTGCATGGGCTGCGCGCTGGCGGTAGAAGGCCAGCCTTGGGGGCTTTTGACCTTGGATGCACTGGTGCCGGGGCGTTTTACCCCAGCCCATTTGGCCGCTTTGCAAGCCTTTGCCGATTTGGCCGCTGCCACCGTGGCGGCGACGATACGTATCAACCGGCTGGCCGTCCGGGTAGAAAACGAACACCTGCGCGCCGAGCGCTACCGGCTGGCGGCCAGTGGCGGCTCGGCCCACCAACTGATGGGGCACAGCCCGGCCATGCAGCAGTTGTTGCAAGAAATAGAACTGGTGGGTGCGAGCGATTTAACCGTGCTGGTTAGCGGCGAAACCGGCGTAGGCAAAGAACTGGTAGCACGGGCGCTGCACGCCCGTTCTGGTCGGGCAGAACGGCCTTTGGTGGTGGTCAATTGCGCCGCTTTGCCCGATACGCTGGTCGAGAGCGAACTGTTTGGCCATGTGCGCGGCGCTTTTACCGGGGCCGTGCAAGAGCGCCAAGGCAAGTTTGAATTGGCCAATGGCGGGACGCTGTTTTTGGATGAAGTGGGCGAGTTGCCCTTGCCGGTACAGGCCAAATTGTTGCGCGTGCTGCAAAGTGGTCAATTGCAACGCCTAGGCTCCGACCGCGAACACCATGTGGATGTGCGCTTGATAGTGGCAACCAACCGCGATTTGGCCGACGAGGTGCGTGCCGGACGCATGCGGGCCGATATTTACCACCGCCTGAGTGTGTATCCCTTACCTGTGCCACCTTTGCGCGAGCGTGGGCGCGATGTGTTGTTGCTGAGCGGATTCTTTTTGGAGGAAAACCGCAACCGCTTAGGCTTGGGCAGTTTGCGCCTCGACCGTCAGGCCCAAGCCGCGCTGCTGGCCTACGACTGGCCGGGCAATGTGCGTGAGTTAGAACACTTGATAGGACGCAGTGTGCTCAAAGCACTGGGTCGCCACCGGCCCCGCCCGCGCATTTTGAGTCTCACTGCTGCCGATTTGGGCCTGCCGGAGCCGGGTTTGCCCGCAGGCGGGCCAAGGGGCGAGGTGCCTTCTGTGCCGCCGCCCCCTGCGGGGCCAGCAGGGCAGAGTTTGCGCGCCAGTGTGCAAGCCTTTGAACGCCAACTGGTACAAGACTGTTTGCAGCGGCACGATTACCATTGGGCTGGCGCAGCGCGTGAGTTGCAACTGGATCGGGCCAATTTGGCCCGGCTGGCAAAGCGGCTCGGCATTAGCCCGCACAGGAGCGCCACCGCATGAAATTTTGGGATCACCAGGCCAATGCCCGCAAAGAAACACGCCGCCTGCTGCTGGCTTTTGCTCTGGCGGTGGTGTTGTTGGTGGCTGGCGTGCATGGCGCTTTGGTGCTGGCGTGGTGGCTTATGAACAGCCTATTGCCAGTGCAGTTGCCCTATCCAGCCGGGTTCATGGCCGTCAACGTCGGCATGACCTTGTTTTTTATTTTGGGTGGCTGGTGGCTAGAGACGGCCAATTTGCGCGCGGGCGGTGTCAAGCTGGCGCTGCGCGTGGGCGCACGCGAGGCACGCCCCGGTAGCTCGCACGCTGAACAGCGCCTGTGCAACATTGTGCAAGAGCTGTGCATTGCGGCCCACATGCCGGTGCCACAGGTGATGGTGCTGGCACGCACTTCGGCCATCAATGCCTTTGCCGCCGGGTGGGATGCGTCTGATGCGGTAGTGGCGGTGACCCAAGGGGCGTTGGATTACCTGAACCGCGAAGAATTGCAAGGCATGGTGGCGCACGAGTTATCGCACCTGCACGAGGGCGATACGCGCCTGAAGATGCGCTTAGCAGGCATGGTGTTTGGGCTGGAGTTGGTACACCATTTTGGCGATACCCTGCGCGAGCGCCGTGGCTTGGCCACCTTGTTTGGCAGCGCCATCATGGCTGTGGGTTGGCTGGGCTGGCTGGCTGGGCAGGTGCTTAAAGCGGCCGTCTCGCGCCAGCGTGAACATTTGGCCGATGCGCGGGCCGTGCAATGGACACGCAGCAAACACGGCTTGGGTGGCGTGTTGCGCAAGGTGTTAGCGCAACAACAAGCCCCACAAGCGCAACGCCACCAACTCACAGAGTTAGACCATCCCAGCGTGCAGCACATGCTGCTGGTGGAGCTGGCGACTGATCGCTGGCTAGGCCGTTGGTTAGACAGCCATCCGCCTTTGGTCGAGCGGGTGCAGCGTATTTATGGTCGCCCTATGTCGCCGTTGCCATTGGTGCGCATCGAGATGCCGCCCGAGCCGCGTGCGCCCAAACCCATCTTGCAACCCGGCCCAGACACTTTGGCCGCACAGGTGGATCCGTTTGCGCGCCATTTGTAGGCATCCACCTTACAGTTTCTGGCCGGTGCCCAGTATCAGGGTTGTGGCGAATAGGCTGCCTGTGGATGTCCTGCAGGTACCAACAGCACCAACAAAGCCCCAGCCCCGCCTTCTACTGGGCGTGCTTGCACAAAGGCCAGCACTTCTTTTTTCTGCACTAACCACGCCTGTACCCGACCTTTGAGTACCGGGCTTTTACCGGGTGAGCCCAAGCCTTTGCCGTGAATGATGCGCAGGCAGCGCAGGCCGTTGCGGTGCGCTTGGCGGATAAAGGCCCCTAGGGCTTCGCGGGCCTCGTCGGTGCGCAGGCCGTGTAAATCGAGTTGGCGCTGGATGCTCCAGTGCCCGGCACGCAAACGGCGGGTAATTTCTACCCCAATACCGGGGCGACGGAAACTGAGCTGGTCGTCGGTATCGAGCAGGGTGCTGACATCAAAATCATCGCTGATGGATTCTTGCAGCACCCGTTCTTCATCTTGCCACAGTTGCAAGGGCAAAGGCTCTGGTGTGGGATGCGGCAGGTGCAGCTGATTGCGCGGCCGCAGCGGCACCACTGGCCCCACGGCCCGATTGAACAGCTGGCGCTCGGCTTCTTGGCGTGCAGCCGCTTCGCGCCGCTGTTGTGCCTGTGCAGCCGCTTGTGCTTGGGCTTGCCGCCATTGTTCGGCCACGGCGGCCAAATCTTGCAAGCCATTTTGGAGGCGGATGCTGGCGGCACGCGGTGCTGGGGCCTGTTTGTTGCGCCGGGGCCGGGTGGCCGGTGGGGCCGGGGGTGTTGTGGCTTCGGTGCTGCGTTGCTGGCGGATGGCCCGTGCCAGCACGGTACTGGGATGGGCCAAAGCGCGCCGCGCCGCCCGCGACAAGCGGGTGGCTGGTGCGGGACTGTTGCTGGCAGGGGCGGATGGGCCTGTGCTGGGTTGGCGTGCAACTTCTAGCGCATGCGCCAGCGCAGAATGCAGGGCACCGGGGTCATGACGGCTCATGGGGCTTATTTTGCGGCATCCTCTGCGCTGGGGGCTGCAAGGGGTGGCAATACCCCCGCATACAGGGCTTGTAAGCGCGCTACCACGGCATCGTTGGGGTAGCGTTCTTGCAGCTGTTGCAGCTCGCTACGCAGGCGCTCATGCGCGGCCAAATCGCGCAGACCCGCCAAGAAGTAGATGTCCGGGCCGTGGTCATCGGGCGCTGCATTTTGGCGCAGTGCTTGGTAGTTGGCTTCTAGTTGCGCCAGCTTGGCGGCATCAGGAGGGGCACCAGAGTCTAGTGGCAGGTTGCGCAGGCGCACGCCCCCGATTCTGCCGGTGCTGTCGCTGTGGGGCGTGCGTGCCATTTGTTGCACGATGGCTGTGGGCAATTGGCGTGTGCTCAATTGGGGTTGGCCGCGCAAGATAGCGCTTTGGGCACGTTCAATCCGCAGCACGCCAGCCTGCTGCCATTCTTCTTGTGTGCCACTGCGGGCATACAACAGGCGCACGCTGGCTCCCGCGGCCAAGCGCAGCCGGTCGCCCTCCAGCAGTCGTACCAAAGGTTCTAGGGATTGGGTTTGGGTTTTGTTGGCCAGCTCTAGCACCACATCGCCTTGCACCCCCAGCACCATCGCCGAGGGGGTCTGCCCCCAAGCCAGGCTACCCACCAGCAAGCTGCTACCGAACACAGCCCAGAGTTGCCATTTTTTTTTCATCATGATGAGGTTTCCTTCTCGATTGCGATGATTTCAAATACTTCGGTGGGATGGCTACGTCCACGCACGGTGATGGTGTCAGAGCGGCCCAGTACAAAACCGGGGCCAGCGGCGTGCAGCGTGTCTTGGCTGGCCAGTATCACGCAGCCCATTGCCTTGGTCATGCCCTCCAACCGCGAGGCCAAATTGACAGTATCGCCAATCGCGGTGTATTCCATGCGCTGTGCGGTGCCTATATTGCCTGAAATGGCTTGCCCGGTATGGATACCAATACCAATGCGAAACGCGGGCAAATTGCGCCCTGCAAAACGCTGTTGCATCCAGCCACCAAAATCTTCGGCCACACTCCGCAGCTGCAAGGCCGCGATTAAAGCCCGGCGCGCATGGTCCGGGTGTTTGAGCGGGGCACCAAACTCGGCCATGATGGCATCGCCAATAAACTTGTCAATGCATGCGCCTTGCTCGGTCAAGGCGGCACAGGCGGCAGAAAAATAGTGGTTGAGCATCTCCACCACTTCTTCGGGTGTTAATTGCTCGCTGATGGTGGTGAAGTTGCGGATGTCGGTGAACAGCACGGTCATCTCGCAGCGCTCGCCACCCAATTGGGGCATTTGGTCGGAGTCGAGCAGTGTTTCTACCACCCCCGGCTCTAGGTAGCGCGAAAACATCAACCGGATGCGCTGGCGTTCGCGTTCGCCGTGGGCAAAGCGCCAGGCGTAAATGACCACAAAGGTCAGCAGGGCTGTGAGTTGCAAATGGCCGGTAGAGAGCAAGTTTTGCTGGCCTAAAGCGGCATAGCTCAGGCCCGCAGCCAGCAGGCACAACAGCGCGCACAGCAGCAGGCCGCGCCACAGGCGTTGTTGCCACCAAAACAGGGCCGCCGGTAAGGTGAACAACAGGGCCAAGGCCAGCCGCGTGTTGGCGCTCAGGGGCTCCAGCCAATGGCCTTGTAACAGTGCCTCGACGGTTTGCGCTTGGATCTCCATGCCCAACATCAGTGGGGTTTGGCCCAAGCCGCGCCCATAGGGGGTGATGTGGACATCGTTCATGCCACCATAGCTGGCCCCCAAAATCACCACCTTGCCACGCAAGGCTTGCACTTGGGGCAAGCTCAAGGCATCAGGGCGCAACAGATCACGCATGGAGACTGCAGGCACGGTGCCGGGCGGCCCAGCGTAAGACAGACGCAGCCGTTCGCCGATGGCAATGGTGCGCCCGGCCAATGGCCAACGCTGCTCGGCTGGGGGTTGGCCACTGGCGTGCAGGGCCAGTAAAAATGGCAAAGAACGCAATTGCAAGCCGGTGGTGGGGTCGGTGCGCGGCACGGCGGGTGAGTAAGCGCGCAGCACGCCATCGGCATCGGCTTGCAAATCGGCGGCCCCGACAAAGCGCGTGATGTCGAAATCGGGCAGTGCGGTTAGATAGTCGGGGGCGGGCAGCAACAGTTCATCTTTGGCCTGCATACCGGCCACCACCACGCGCCCGCTGGCCAAAGCCTGGCGCAAGGGCTGGTCAAATTGGCGTGCGGCCAGCGTAGGCACACCGCCCAGTTTGGCCAGCCATTGCTCGGGGCTGCTGCTAAACAGCAAATCCAAGCCCACCACTGGCACACCAGCAGCGTGCAGGGTGCGCACGGCATGGGCGTAATGCGGCCCCCAAAATACCAAAGGCTCATCCGGAAACTCGGCCAGCGTGGCTTCATCGAGTTTGACCAGTGCGACTTTCTCTACCGTATGGCGCTGTCCAGCCAGCCGAAACCAGCTGTCGTTGTACCACTGATCTAGGCTTTCCAGTGCGTCGTGTCGCCACAGGGCTTCGGTCAGCAGCAGGGCCAGCACAGCAATAAGCAGGGCGTGCAGGCTGTTGCGTTTCATCATGGCTTTGACACCACCTTTCTTGTCCGTTCCTGGCACATGCAACCAAGCCGTGCGGAGTGTGGATGCCGCCAGTAGAAGCCGCTGGATGAGGTGCAGGTATGTTCATCCATCTCCTCCAGTGGCTTAAACCAAGCCCTGCTCCGCCATCGACAAGGCAGCACCCGGTGCCACGATAACATGGTCTAGTACGCGCACATCCACCAGCGCCAGCGTGGTTTTGAGGGTTTGTGTCAGGGCGTTGTCGGCTGGGCTGGGTTGTACGCTGCCGCTGGGGTGGTTATGCGCCAACACCACGGCGGCGGCTTGGTGGTACAGGGCGCGCAACACCACCTCGCGCGGATAGACGCTGGTTTGCGTCAAGGTGCCCCGAAACATTTCTTCCAAGGCCAGCAAGCGGTGTTGGGCATCCAAAAACAAGACGGCAAATACTTCATGGCCTTTGTAGGCCAAATGCAGTTGCAGGTAGTGTTGCACGGCCTTGGGTGAGTCAAACACTTCTCCGCGCTGCAACTGCTGCGCCAAGGCGCGTCGCGCCAGCTCTAACACCGCTACCAATTCAGCCCGTTTGGCTGGCCCCAAGCCTTTGATGCGTTCCAGTTCTGGCGCTTCAGCGTGCAACAGACCACCAATACCGCCAAAACCACCACGCAGTTGGCCGGTGCTGGCATCCACTACGGGCGGGTCTAACAGCTCTTGCGCCATTTGCAGCACGTTTTTACCGGCAATGCCCGTGCGTAACAAAATAGCCAATAGTTCGGCATCCGCCAGCGCAGCAGGGCCACGGGAGAGCAATTTCTCGCGCGGCAGGGTATCGGCGGGGCGGTCTTTGAACGACATGGTATGAGGGCTTAGGTGCAACCGTAAAATGCTGCCAGTTTATAGAGGCTTCTTCTTATGGCAACCGTTCAACCGGGCTCGTTCTTGACCCTGCATTACCGTCTGGCGGGTCCCGCTGGCGACATCATCAACACCTTTGCCGATAAACCCGCCACGCTCACGTTGGGCAGTGGCGAGTTGACCCCGGCGGTAGAAGAGCGCCTGTTGGGCCTGGAAGAAGGCCAACGTGCTACTTTTGAGCTGGCCGCCGGTGAGGCCTTCGGCCAGCACAACCCCGAGATGCAGCAATGGGTATCGCGCAAGCTGCTGAACGATTTAGGCGACCCCGACGAGCGCTATACCGTGGGCGAAGTGGTGGAGTTTGCGACCCCCGATGGCTTGGCCACCTATGCTGGGGTGGTGGTGCAGGTGGGCAATGCCGATAGCCCCGATGCCATTTTGGTGGACTTTAACCACCCGTTGGCAGGCCAGCCGGTGACGTTTGAAGTCTATGTGATTGGTGTGCTGTGAGCCCATTGCAAGAGATTTTGCTGGCCGAGCCGCGCGGTTTTTGTGCGGGGGTGGATCGGGCGATTGAGATCGTCGAGCGTGCGCTGCAAAAGTTTGGCGCGCCCATTTATGTGCGCCATGAAATTGTGCACAACACCTATGTGGTGAACGACCTCAAAGCCAAGGGCGCGATCTTCATTGAAGACTTGGCCGAAGTGCCGCCCGGTGCGACACTGGTATTCAGTGCCCATGGTGTGAGTAAGGCGGTGCAAAACGAAGCGCAAGCGCGCGGCTTCCAGATTTTTGATGCCACCTGCCCCTTGGTCAGCAAAGTGCATGTCGAAGTCGCTAAGCTGGCGCAAGAAGGCTACGAGTTCATCATGATTGGCCACAAAGGCCACCCGGAAGTAGAAGGCACGATGGGCCAGTTGGAGCATGGCATCCATCTGGTCGAAGATGTGGCCGATGTGGCACGCGTGCAGCCACAGCAAACCGAGCGCTTGGCCGTGGTCACGCAAACCACCCTGAGTGTGGACGATGCGGCCGACATCACCGCTGCCGTGCGGGCACGCTTTCCGCGTGTGCGCGAACCCAAGCAGCAAGACATCTGCTATGCCACCCAAAATCGCCAAGATGCCGTGAAGGTGCTCAGTGCCCAAGTGGATTTGCTGATTGTGGTCGGCAGCCCAACCAGCTCCAACAGCAACCGCCTGCGTGAACTGGCTGCCAAGCTGGGCACGCCCGCCTATATGGTGGATTCAGCCGAAGAACTGTGCCCGGAGTGGTTTGACAATGTGACCCGTGTGGGCCTGACGGCAGGGGCCTCCGCCCCGGAGATTTTGGTGCGCCAAGTGATCGAGCGTATCAAGGCGCTGGGGGCGGTAGCGGTGCGGCGCATGGAGGGCATTGAAGAAACCATCAAGTTTCCGCTGCCCAAAGGCTTGAAAATAGAGGCCGCCTAGCTCCACAAATCCAGTGGTGGGTCTGCAGCGATGGCACGCAGCAGATCGGTGCGCGAGACAAAGCCCCGCAACTCGCCGGTTTCGTCGGTCACAGGCAGGCCGGGCAGGCCGGTTTCTAGCAGCACACCGGCCAAGCGGCGCAGTTCGGTATCTTCCGACACCGTGGGTACCGGGCTGACCATCACCTCTGACACTGGCCGACGCGCACTGGCCAACCGTTCCGCCACATTGTCGGGTGGGGGTAGCAAGTCGGCTGGCCCCATGTCCGCGCGCAGCAACAGGCCGACCACGCGCCCGGCGGCATTCAGTACCGGGGCTTGGCCGACGTGGTAGCGGCTAAACATCTGCCACACCTCATGCACGCGCGCCGACAGTGGTACCGTCAGGGCACCGCGTGTCATGACATCGCGCACCAAGGTCAGCGGTTGGCGTTCTGCCGGAGGCTTGCTGCCGCGCGTATAGGCACTGAGTGCGTCTTGGGCGCGCAAGGTGCGCACCGGTGCCGTGCCAGCAGGGGCATGATTGGCAGGCGCTGGTAAAGGCAGGGGCGGCGTGGCTTCTTCACCATGCAGGCCCGCAGCGCGTGTACGCAGTGCTTTGGGCCGACTGACACCACGCACCGCCGAAATGGTGGCCAAATTTTCGGGGCCACCCCGGTACATCTGCCCCGAGGGGCCAAAGACAAAAAACATATGTGCTCCTAGTGGCAGACGGATCGCCCATGTTATCGGCATGGGGCGGCCTAAAATCAAGCCATGCTAGACATCCTCCTCCTCCGCAAAGACCTCGCGTCGGCCATCGCCCGGCTCGAAACCCGTAAAAAGCCGCAAGCCTTCTTGAATGTGGAAGCCTTCCAATCTCTGGAGGCTGAACGCAAAACCCTGCAAAGCCGCACGGAAGAATTGCAAGCCCAGCGCAACCAACTGTCCAAGCAAATTGGCATGTTGATGGGCAAGGGTGACAAAGACGCTGCTGAGGCCGCCAAGGCCCAAGTGGCTGCCTTCAAAGCCGAATTAGAACAATCGGCCACCCGGTTAGAGCAAATCCAAGCCGAACTGCAAACCCTGCTGTTGGCGGTGCCGAATCTGCCGCACGAAAGTGTGCCCGTGGGCGCAGACGAAAGCGGTAACGTGGAAGTGCGCCGCTGGGGCACGCCCCGTGCGTTTGACTTTGAAGTCAAAGACCATGTGGATGTCGGTACCCCCTTGGGGCTGGACTTTGACATGGGCGTGAAGCTCTCTGGCTCACGCTTTACTGTGATGAAAGGCGGCATTGCCCGTTTGCACCGCGCTTTGGCCCAGTTCATGCTGGATGTACAAACCCAAGAGCATGGCTATACCGAATGCTATGTGCCTTATGCCGTCAATGCCGACTCGCTCAAAGGCACCGGCCAATTGCCCAAGTTTGAGGGTGATTTGTTTGCGGCCAAAAAAGGCGGTCAAGAGGGCGAGCCGGTGCCCGACAACGCTGCGTTGTATTTGATTCCGACCAGCGAAGTGCCGTTGACCAATTTTGTGCGCGATATGGTGCTGCCCGAAGCCCAATTGCCGATCAAGCTCACTGCCCACACCCCTTGCTTCCGTTCTGAAGCTGGTAGCTATGGCCGTGATACGCGCGGCATGATCCGCCAGCACCAGTTTGACAAGGTGGAGATGGTGCAAATCGTCCACCCCGAGCACAGCTACGAGGCGTTAGAAGCCATGACCGGCCATGCCGAGGCCATTTTGCAAAAGCTTGGCTTGCCGTACCGTGTGATGAGTCTGTGTAGCGGCGATATGGGTTTCGGTGCCTCCAAAACCTACGATTTGGAAGTTTGGTTGCCCGCCCAAAACACCTACCGCGAGATCAGCTCGGTCAGTAACTGTGAAGCCTTCCAGGCCCGCCGCTTGCAAGCCCGCTTTAAAAATGCCCAAGGCAAAAATGAGCTGGTACACACCCTGAATGGTTCGGGTTTGGCGGTGGGCCGTTGCTTGGTGGCGGTGCTAGAAAACTACCAAAACCAAGACGGCAGCGTGACCATCCCAGAGGCCCTGCGGCCTTATTTGGGCGGGCTGGAGCTGCTGCAACCTTGTTAAGTAAGGCAGCAGCGGCTTTCAGGGCTGGCCCTTGGGCGTAGCCACCAGCCCTTGGGTAGCGGCCCAGGCATTGATGTCTTCCTTGCGGATGGCAGCGGCCATCAGATCTGGGAAGGCATCGGGCGTGCAAGCAAACGAGGGCACGCCCAAGGCGGCCAGCTTGGCGGCCAATGCCCGGTCGTACGAGGGTGCGCCTTCATCGCTCAGGGCCAGCAGGGTGATGAATTGCACACCCGACTCCACCAACGAGGCCGCGCGGCGCAGCAAGTTGGCCTCGACACCGCCTTCGTACAAATCGGAGATCAGCACCAAAATGGTGTTGCGCGGCTCGCGGATGATGGACTGGCAGTAACCCACGGCACCGTTGATGTCGGTGCCGCCGCCCAGTTGCACGCCAAACAGCAGTTCTACCGGGTCGTCCAATTGTTCGGTTAAATCAACGATGCTGGTATCAAACACCACCAGCTTGGTCGCTACGGCAGGCAAAGAGGCCATCACAGCTCCAAAGATACTGGAATACACCACCGAGGCCGCCATCGAGCCACTTTGGTCGATACACAACACCACCTCGCGCTGTGGGCTGCGTGCTTTGCGCCCATAGCCAATCAGTTGCTGTGGCACGATGGTGCGGTATTCTTCTTGCCAGTGGCGCAGGTTGGCACGGATGGTGCGGTTCCAGTCGATCTCGCTGTGGCGTGGGCGGCGGTTGCGCTGGCTGCGGTCTAAAGCACCCGTGACGGCGGAGCGCATGGGTTCTTCGAGCTTTTTCAGCAGCTCATCGACCACCTTGCGCACCACTAGGCGCGCGGTCTCTTTGGTGCTGGCCGGAATCACGCCCGACAAGGCGATCAAGTTGGCTACCAAATGCACGTCGGCATGGGCGCTCTCTAACATTTCGGGTTGCAACAGCATTTCCCTCAAATCCAGCCGCTCGAGCGCATCGCGCTGCATGACCTGCACCACCGGGGTGGGAAAGTATTTGCGGATATCGCCCAACCAACGGGCCACGCTGGGCGAGGAACTGCCACGCCCGCCCCGGCGCTCGGAGGATTTGCCGAGGCCGTTTTTGCCATCGGCATCGTACAGCGCGGCCAAGACTTGGTCCATTTCGGCCATCTGGCCTGAGAGTTTGCCGCAACTGCCTTCGGCTTCGCCCCCTAGAACTAAGCGCCAGCGGCGCAGACGTTCTTCTTCGCTGATGGGGAGCGTGGTCTCTACGCTGGCGGAGGTGTCGGCGGTCATGGGGTGATTCCGAGAAGGGTGTGCAGCAGTGGCACCGGCAGCGCGGCCAAGGTGTCATCCCACTGTGGGGCGGCCACGCTGAGCGCAGCAGCACTGCTGTGGCCGCCTTGGCGCGCGCGCTGGCCTAAGTCTTGGCGCTCGCTGGCGCTGAAGGCTGAGAAAGTGCGGCGCACCAGCGGCAAAATGTGCGTGAAGTGGGTTTCGCCCAAACTGCACAGCCAGTCATTGACCAGTTGCCAGAGTTGGTTGTCGTGCAACAGCACCATCGCGTTGCGGTTGAGGAAGCCCTCTAGCCAAGCGGCAGCCTGCAAGGGTGGCGTACTGCTGGACAGGTGCAAAGACAGGGCTGTGGCGGCATCATCGCTGTGCCAAATGCCTTCATCCAACAGCAGACGGCCCGCCAAGCCTTGTAGCAATTCGTGGGCGGTGCTGCTCTCGGCCACCAAACGCAGGGCGCGTTGCCAAGCTTGGGTTTGTTCTTCGGCATCGCGCAGGGCTACGGCGCTGTGGGCGGCCAAAATCGTGCCGCGCAGTTCGTGCGCGCTGTCGTCATCGATCCCGCTACAGGCCAAGGGCAAGCCGATGGCGGCACGCACGATCAAGCCATCGAGCATGTGCGCCACCATGCCGGTGTCGGTTTGGCGCACATTGCCGTAGCGAAACACATTGGCTAATGGTGGCAGGGCTTCGAGCAATTGCACCGTATCACCATTGACGGCGGCGCGGTTTTCTAAGATGCGTGTGATGGCTTGCACTGCGGGCTCGAGGTCGGCCAACAGCACCTCTTGTACCAGTTGCGACAAGGCTCCCAGCGTTTCGGCTTTTTGGGCGCGGTCTAAACTGGCAGCGCAGGCGGCAGCGACCAAGGTTTGGCCCCATTGACTGGCCTCAATCAGGCGCACGGCAAATTCGGGTTGCCATTGCAGTGCCCAAACTTCGTGGAAAGTGCCTTTAGAGGAGCTGCCGTTGCTGCTGGGTCGCCCCCAAGGCAGGTCAATCAGGCGCAGGCGGTGCAGCAGGTGGCTACGGCCTAAGTCGTTGGGCTGGCGCAAGTCCAAGTCCAACATGCGGTGCGTGGCCTCGGGTTTGAGGCGCAGTGATTTTTGCTGCTGCTCTACGTCTTTTTGCAGCGGCACGGTGGGCACATCGGGCGGCACTTGCCCCATGCGTTGGCCGACCAGCAGGGCATCGGCAATGAAGTCTAAGGCTGCATCGTCGCCCATCGTTAAGACGGTGCGCGTGGCCTCGTGCAGTTCTTCCAAACTGGCCTGTGGGCGTTGGCGCAAGGCGGCCAAGCTGTCGGCCAGTCGGGTGGCTTCGATCAGGTGGGCGCTGGAGCAGTCCAAATCGCGCTCGCGCATCAGCTTGGCTACCCGGGCCAGCCAGCCTACGGTGCGCGGCGGTGCGGTGGTGGGGTTGGCATCGACGGCTTGGCCGTGCAGCCACAGGTGTTCATACCAGCCGGGCGCTTCAATGCCTGCACCGTAGCCGCTGTCGCGGCTCAGGTGGCGATACGTCCAAGGCACCCAGGTGGATTGCACTTTGAGTTTGGGCAGCCCCTTGAGCAAGGCGTTGTCGGCGCTGGCCTTGACCGTGGCTTGCAAGCCGCCCAAATGCCAAGCACCACACACCACGGCGATGCGCTCGTGGCCCTTTTTTACCGCCTCGCGAATGCGCTGGCGCATATAGGCTTCGCGCAGCAGTTCGCGCCGGGCGCGGTAGGGGCAGGTTTCTTGCGCTTGCTCGCCCAAGTCGGCACGCAGCGTGGTCATGGCCTCGGCAATGGCCGCAAACAGTTCTTCGCCGTCGCCACGCTCTTCTACGGTGTGGTTCCACCAGCTTTCACCATCGGCGTGGCCGGCAGCTTGGGCCAGCCAGTTCAGGGGGTCGCTGCGGTAGCTGGGTTCGGGGTCACTGTCTTGGTTGGGCGCGGTGGCATCGGCACTGGGTTCGGCCTCGGTCGCCGCTGCGGCAGCGGCGGGCGTTGCTTCGGTAGCCGTTTCGGCAGCTTCTTGGGCGGCTTGCTCTTCTTCGCGCGCTTTGGCCAGTGCCAATTGGTGTACCAATGGCAGGTCGATGAAGGAGGCGGGTACTTGCCGCTGCAAAGCCCAGCGCAGCGCTTGCCACTCGGGCGAGAACACGGCAAACGGGTGGTACACGGCCCGCCGGGGTTCGTCGGGGCAGTAACTGAGCAGGGCCACTGGGGGCTGCATCTGCTCAGACAACAGGGCCGCCAGCACGCCTTCGCCTTCGGGCGGGCCTTCTACCAGCACGCAGTCGGGTTGCAGGGCCTCAAAGGCATGGAGCAAGCTGCGTGCGCAGCCCGGCCCGTGGTGGCGGATACCAAAATAGTGGACTTTGCTCACAGCGCTGGCCTGTTGTTATTCGAGTTCTTTGCAGGCGCGGTACAGGCTCTTCCAGTCTTCGCGCTCTTTGACCACAATGTCGAGGTACTCTTTCCAGACCACGGCATCTTGCACTGGGTCTTTGACCACCGCGCCAATCAATCCTGCCGCCACATCGTGCGGGTGCAAGACACCATCGCCAAAATGCCCGGCCAATGCCATGCCGTTGTTGATGACGGAGATGGCCTCAGCCGTGGAGAGCGAGGAGCTGGGCGATTTGAGCTGCGTTTTGCCATCCAAAGTGCGGCCACTGCGCAACTCGCGGAAAATTTGCACAATGCGGCGCACTTCTTTCAGTGCCGGTGGTTCGGCGGGCAGTTGCAGGGCGCGGCCCATTTCGTTCACACGCTTGACCACGATGGAGACTTCCTCATCCTCACTGGCCGGCACGGG
Source organism: uncultured Simplicispira sp. (assembly GCA_964478155.1). GTDB lineage: Bacteria > Pseudomonadota > Gammaproteobacteria > Burkholderiales > Burkholderiaceae_C > Simplicispira. The sequence continues at coordinate 22,754 of CAYZGT010000010.1, read as the reverse complement.
CAGCACCACGGTGTTAAAGCGGCGCTTGAGCGCGGCGGAGAGTTCGTTCACGCCCTTGTCGCGGTTGTTGGCGGTGGCAATCACGCTAAAGCCGCGCACGGCCTGCACTTCCGAGCCCAGTTCAGGGATGGGCAGGGTTTTTTCTGACAGCACGGTGATGAGCGAATCTTGCACATCGGCGGGGATGCGGGTTAGCTCCTCTACGCGGGCGATTTTGCCGTCCTTCATGGCGTTCATCAGCGGGCTGGGCACCAAGGCTTTTTCAGACGGGCCGTGGGCCAGCAACTGGGCGTAGTTCCAGCCGTAGCGCAATTGCTCTTCGCTGGTGCCTGCGGTGCCTTGAATCAACAGAGTGGAGTTGCCACTGACGGCTGCGGCCAGATGCTCCGATACCCACGATTTGGCCGTACCGGGCACGCCATAGAGCAGCAAGGCGCGATCGGTCGCCAAGGTAGAAACGGCAATCTCCATCAAACGACGGCTGCCGATGTATTTGGCACTGAGTTCAAAACCGTTGTCGAGTTTGTCGCCCATCAGGTACGACACCACGGCCCACGGCGACAGCTCCCAGTTGGCTGGGCGCGGGTGCTTGTCTACTTTTTTCAGCTCTTCGAGTTCGTGGGCAAATTGGTGTTCAGCGTGTTGGCGCAGGGCGTTGGCGGTGCTCATGGGGTTCCTTGGGTGGCAGGGGAAGGGGTGGCGCGCGGCAAACGGGCCAGCGCTTGGCGGGCCATCAGCACCGGCAGTTGCTGGCGCAGGGTTTGGGTAAGTGCAACAGTGGGCGGTTTGTCGTCCACAGGGGTGTGTGCCAACGTTTGCAGCTGGGGCAACAGGTCGGGGTGCAATATGCAGCACAGCCCGGCCAAATGCTGTTGTTGGTAGTAGGTGCGTTGCAAGTACAAAGGCAACTTTTCTAGCAGTTGTTGTGATAGTTCTAGCGATAGGTACTGGCCCGGTGCGTAGGCCGTAGTGATTTGCTGTACCAAGCCTTCTAGCTGGTTGATGTTGCCTGGTGTAATACCCGCTAATTCGCGCAGCCAATAGGGTTCTCGCTGTTCGGTGGGCAACAGCGCCAGCACGGCGGCTTGGCTGTCGGGTAGCGCCTTACCTGGCCAATGTTGCAGTAGCGCATGGCACCATGCAGCATCTGGTGCCGAGCGCAATACCTCCCACCAAGCGCGTACCAAAGCAGTACGCCAATCGGTTTTGGCCACCCATTGCAGCAGGGCTTCGGGGGCCATACCAGTGTGTTGTTGCCACCATGCCAGCGGCACTTGCCGCGCCAGTTGGTACAGCCACCAAGCACGTTCGCCTAGGCTTTCGTATTTGGGACGCTCGACCTCGATGCCGTGGTTTTTCCAATCAGGGTCGGCGGCCTCTGGGGGAGTGATAGTCCAACCGGCCTTTGTTCTTGAGGCTTGAATACAAGCTTGCAAGCGGGCGATAGCCGCTTGGGTGATGGCGCTGTCGGGCAATTGCACCAGCAGCGTGCGCGCGGTTTGGCGCACTTCGCGGCTGCGGTCTTGGGTGGCAAGGCTGCTGAGCAGGGCTTCATCTTCGGCAGACAGGCCAATTTGCAGTACTTCCAGCAGTTCGGCGCGCTCTTTGGCTGGTAGGTCGGACAGGCTGGCTTGCAAGCGTTCGCGCGCGGCGCTGGGGTGCGTCTGCCGTTCTGCTCCTAGCAGTTGCAGGCGTTGGGTCAAGGTGCCTTCTTGCCAGCGTGTCTCTGCGGTGGCGGTGTCTGCTGTGCCGGCGGCATAACGCCAAGCGCTGTGCTGGTGTGCCAGCCAGCGGCCACGCTCGCCCAGTACCGCAGTGACTGCTGGGCGCAGGGTGCTGGCGCGTTGAGCGGTGTCTAGGGCCAAGGGCAACAAAGCGGCAGGCAAGCGCCAGCCCGCCGTTGCCATTTGTTGCAAACCGTGGATTTGCAAATGCTGCGGTGCTTCGGCCAACAGCCAGCGCAAGGTGTCGTGCCAAGTGCGGTCGTGTAGCGCCGGTTGTGCCTGATCGGCCGTGGCGGCCATATGGTTGGCTGGTAGGGCCGTTGGTTGGGGGTGCTGGCCTGCGCGTTCGCACACCGTCAGAATGCCTGCGGCCTGCAGCAGCACTTGGGCTGGGTGCTCGGTGTGCTGGGGCAGTTGGGCCAACAAAGCCCCCACCGCACCGGGCAGGGGGGGCAGTTGCAGGGGTTTTTTGTCGGTGCCCACCATCGCGGGTGGCAACAAGGTTTTCCAGAGGCTGGCGGTGGTGGCAGTGCTCATCAAACGGGGCTCCAAATCCAATGGCCTTCAGACCCCAAAGCGGTAAGGGGCCGCAAGCGGTTGCCGTCCCATTCGCCCTGTACCGTCATGGGGTGGCCGCCCCCCAAGGCCAGTAAAGCCCAGCCGTCGTTGTCGCGCAATTGCAGTGGGAGCACCCTATCGTCCCAGTACAAACCAAATTGTTCGTTCTGGCGGACAAGCACCGCACTGTCGCAGCGCAAGGGGTGCAAACTGCCCCAAGGGTTGGCCGCCACGCGCTGCGCTACCTGTAGCCATTCTTGTGCTGGGGTACTGGCTGGCGCTGAAAGTGGTTGCGAGGCTGGTGCAATGGCTTGTATTTGGGCCACCAAGGCGCGCAAGGGAGCTGCACTGGGGTAAAAGGCCAAGCTGGCTTGCACGGTGCTCAGGGCCATCCAGGATGTTTCAAACACCCGGCCCGGAAACACATGGTCTAACACCAAGGCCCGTTGCCCGGTCTGCACGCCGTGCAGCCACACGCGTCGCTCTATCAGGTTGCGCTCGCGTTCTTCTTGGATCACGCCCAGCACCTGCCAATCGTCGGTGACTTTGTCGGCTTGTCCTAGCACGCTGTCTTTATCGATGGGCCAGCCGATCAGGGCGCGCAAGTCGGCTTGGGCGTTTTCATCCAACGCAGTGCGGCGCTGGATGGCATGGCAGGCCAGTTGCAGCAGGCCCAAACGACGCAGCACGTTTTCAGGCCATTGGGGGCCTTGCAGCAATTCTGCGGCGGCGTAGCGCACCCGTTGGGCCAAACCGGGCGCTTGGGCATCGACCAAGCGCGCCGCCACGCCTTCCCAGTCATCGCTGCTGTCGGGATTGAGATGGCCTAGCCCTTGGGCTACTTGGTCTAACAACCATTGCTGCAATTCGGCCACACCCTTGTCGATGCGGCTCCAGCGTTTCTGTTCGGTTTTCTGCGCCGTTTCTGCGGCTTTGGGGTCTGCCGCTTTTTCAGCGGCTTTTTGTTGTTGTTTTTCTTCTTTTTTCTGCTGGCGTTCTTGGCGCGCTGTCATCCACTCGCTCACCCAAGCGGGGGGCTGGCCCTGCTGAAACTGGTTGGGGTCTTTGGCCCAGAGCAGCAACAGGGCCAAGCCGTGTTTGCATGGAAACTTGCGACTCGGGCAAGAGCAATGGAAAGAAGGCCCAGACAAATCGACCTGGGTTTGGTAGCGGCTGCTGCCTTGGCATTCGCCCCAAACAGCACCCTCACTGGCCCCCAACAAGGGCCACTTGCCCGGTTTGACCAGCCCGTTGGCGGCTTTGGCCGAGGCCGCATCGGGGGCCAAGGCGAGAACAGATTCGGTGCTGAAGGGCTGCATGGACGCCTATAGAGCTGAAACGGAGATGGCAAACGCACACGTCTGCGCTGCATTGAAAAATAGCATAGCATCGTAGCGTGCTGGGTAAATGCTCAACGTAACAAAAGGTGTTGAGCCAAAAACGATTCCATTTTTGTCTCTGAGATCGGATTTTTAGCCATGCGAATTCTTCTGACCGGCTCCACCGGCTTTGTGGGCCAGACCTTGCACGCTGCCCTGACCCAAGCCGGGCACACCGTCTATGGCGGTATCTCGCCGCGCCAAACGCCGCGCAATGCCTTGCAAGTACCGATGGACTTTGCCCGCGATACCGTGCCCGATTTTTGGCTGCCCCGGCTCGAAGGCATGGATGCGGTGGTCAATGCGGTGGGGGTGTTGCGCGACACCCGCGCCCGCCCGATCGAAGCGGTACACCGCGACACCCCGGTGGCCCTGTTTGAAGCCTGTGCCCAAGCCGGGGTACAACGGGTGGTGCAGGTCTCAGCTTTGGGCATTGATGGCAGTGCCACCGCCTATGCCCGTACCAAACGGGCCACAGAGGAGCGCCTGTGGGCCTTGGCGGCACAGCACAAACTGCGCCCAGCTATTTTGCGCCCCAGCGTGGTGTTTGGCCGAGGGGGTGACAGCAGCGCCTTGTTCATGAATTTGGCCCGCCTGCCCGCCGTGTTGTTGCCGGGGCCGGTGTTGGATGCGCGGGTGCAGCCAGTATCGGTACATGATGTGGCCGCCGCTGTGGTGGCTTTGTTGGGTGCCCCTGAGCAAAGTGCTTGCATGGTGGAGTGCGTTGGCCCAGAATCCTTAACGATGGGGCAGTTTATTGCCAGCTTGCGCCAACAATTGGGACACGGCCCGGCGTGGGTGCTGCGTATGCCTGCGTGGCTGACCAGCCTGAGTGCGCGCGTGGGCGATGCCGTTCCCCCATCCCCTTGGTGCAGTGAAACCTTGGCGATGTTGGGCACCGATAATGTGGGCGATCCCGCCGACTTGGCCCGCTTGTTAGGCCGCCCTGCGGTGCATTACCGCCAATTGGTGGCGACGGCTTGGCGTTCCTAAAACATCGCCTGCATTAGCGGGGGCTTTGTGATGGCAGTGCCACACAGCCAGGGCAAGAAGCCTTGCAAGAAGCGGGTGGTGGCTGGCATGAAATAGCTGCCGTGGTGGTAGCACGGGTCTAAGGTGGTGAGCACCATCCGGCCAGGGGTGGTGACAGTGTCTTCGTAGAAAATGCTGCCTCCATCCGTATGGTCAATCACACTGCGGCCCCCTTGCGGTGGAATAAAAAAGCCATGCTGGTGCCAAGTGGCATCTGGTAGGTTGATGTATTCCCATAAGGTGTGCCCAGGTTGGGCATTGCGTAGGCGTGAGTCAGCCCCCGGGGTTAGCCACCACCAAAAGTTGACTTCTCTTGGGAACCATTGCACGCCCGGCAGCCAACGTTCAGATTGGCTTTCGCCCAAGGCTACTACCGTTTTCCCGGCGTTCAAAAATTGCCGAATTCGGGGCGCAGCAGCCACCATCAGCTCTGGATCTTGGCGGGCGCTCACATACAAAATGTCTATGTCGTCCAACACTGCAGTAGACAGTTCAGGCGCGTAAATCAGGCGTTCAAAATAGGGGCGCAGTGCTGGATCATTGAAGGTAGCGTGATGGTAGTAGGTGCCACCATCGACAGCTGCTATGCGCGCATTGATATTTTTCGGAATATTCATTTTGTAACTTCTTCTAACAACCACTCCAGCAGTTGCGGAGCAATATGCCGTGCGCTGGTGTTGTCGGCAGCGTACATCCATAAATCATTGCCTCCATGTACCAACAAGCGGCCTCCATTGGGCAGTTGCAGTTCCCAATCCAGTGGCAATGCTTCTGGGCCAATACCGTGGATGGCGCAGGCTTGTGGTGGTGGTGGGTTGTAGCCCCGACCGTAAAAACCGGCCACACCTCTGCGGTAGGTCAGGTCATCAGGGGCAACTCCCCGAAACACTGGATGCTCTGTTAGGCGCTGTATTTGTAAATTCGCCATGTTGCGCTCAGGCAAGGGGACGAATGGTTGGAGCATGGACAAAAAAGGGTGTGCAATGTGCCCATTGGTGACAATGCTGGCCCCCCTTTGTTGTAGCAACTGCTCCAGCAGGCTCTGGCGCGCTTGTAAAGCACGTTGGTCGACATGGGCAGCTACCAACACGGCTTGTACGCCGTCTAAGTTGTCTTCATCCACATCGTAAACACGCAGCGTACGCCCATATTCACGCCATAGTGGTAGATCGAAGAACGCTTGGCCCAAAGGGGCTACGCCTTCAATTAAAAGCAAGGGGGGATGCATAAAAAAGCCTCGAATGGCAATGGAATGTCATGGCGCGGTGGTACGTGTCAACGCGTGGTAGAGCGGGATAGCGGTGTGTACAGAGCGCCCCTCTGTCTCTAGTGTCATGCGCTGGATCGGTAGGTGGTACAGACGGCTGAGTGCGTCGCTGGTGACGGTATCTAGCGTGGGGCCCCATAAAAATGCTTGTGCATCCAGCAGCAACAGCGATTGGTCGGCGATTTCCAAGGCGTGTTGTGGAACATGGGTGGTAAAGGCAATCGTCATGCCTTCGCGGTGGGCTAAATCCCGCATCACGTCCAAAATAATCGCTTGGTTGTGTAAGTCCAACGCCGAGGCTGGCTCGTCCAGCAGCATCACCCGACAGCCTGAGGCCAGAGCGCGGGCAATGAGCACCAGTTGGCGCTCTCCTCCTGAGAGTTGCTGAATCCCCCGCTGGGCAAAACGCTCAGCATCTAGGCGGCGCAAGCAGTCATGGGCAATGGTGCGGTCGTGGGAGCTGGGTGCGCCTTTCCAGCCTATCTGGCGTGCTCGTCCGGTTAACACCAAGTCCAATGCTGTCATCTCAAAACTGGGATGGATGAACTGCGGCACATAGGCCACGCTGACAGCGCATTGCACTTCTCCCTCTTGGGGCTGTGCCAAGCCAGCCATGACCCGCAGCAGGCTAGACTTGCCTCGGCCATTAGGCCCCAGCACGGCCAGCACTTGTCCAGTTTGCAGCACAAAATCAAGATGCCGTAGCACCCAATCGGCATAGCGAATGCCTACATTGCGTACGTGCAGCATCAGGACTCTCCGGGGCGGCGCATTTGCCGCAACAGGTAGGGAAACACGGGGGCCCCCACCAAGGCAGTCAAAGCGCCCAAGGGAATTTCGGCATCGGTCAGGCTACGGGCTAAAGTATCCACCGCCACCAAATACACCGCACCTAACAAGGCCGTGAGTGGCATAAACGCTGCAAAATGGGTGCCAAACAGCAGGCGAACCATATGGGGTACCACCAAGCCAACCCACCCGATCACGCCACACACGGCCACCGAAGCCGCTGTGACTAAAGCTACGGCCAGTAGGGCCAAGGTGCGTACCCGATCTACCGGCAACCCCATGGCGCGGGCATCATCTTCACCCAAAGACATCACATGTAGCTGAAAACGCAGCAACCACAACACCCCTAGGCCCAGCGCTGTGGCACCTGCGCCTAGCCACAAGCGCGGATAGTCGGCGGCGGCTAAGCTGCCCAACAGCCAGAACACCATAGTGGGTAATTGGTTTTGTGGATCGGCAACAAATTTAGCCAAAGATACCAAGGCACCAAACACGGCACTGACCACTACTCCAGCCAGAATGAGGGTCAGAACACTCTCACCACCGCCACTGTGTGCCAACCAGCGTACAAAATACAAAGCAGCAACGCCGCCCAGCAGGGACAACAGCACGAGCGCTGTGCCGCTGCCCTCGAACAAAATAGCCAGCACACCGCCACACGCTGCACCGGCAGACACCCCCACCAGTTGCGGATCGGCCAGTGGATTGCGAAATAAGCCTTGCAGCGCCGCCCCCGACACCGATAAACCCGCACCCAACAGGGCGGCCAGCAGCACGCGCGGTACGCGTCCCCACAGCACCAAGCGTTCTTCCATCGGTGTCCACCACGGCTCTAGTCCCCACCATGAGGGCAAAATAATGCCTAAGGTATGGCTGAGCGGAATTTCGTAGCGCCCCACCCCCAGCGCTAGCAGCAAGGTCAAGGGCAGTAACAGTGCCAAGAAACCGTAGGCTGCACGCAGCGACAACAGGCCGCGCATACCTCTTGTGCTTAGGCTCATGAGCGTGGCCCCTTGGCCTGTAGTACCTGATAGCCACGGCTGGATTGGTTCAGCGGCATTTGCAGCACCCGATCCAGATCGGCCTCTGACACCGTAGCACCATACAGCTCTTGGTAAGTTGTGCGCACCTGTTCCCGAAAGCCTTGCAACGCAAAACGCTGGGGATGTAGCAGTCCGGCCAACCAACGCCAAGCCAAGGGTGTTTCTTGGCTCGGTGGATCCCAGCGGAAGCCGCCGCGTGGCATTTTGTACAAGCGTTGCATCTTCACGGCTGTAGTGGCTGACAAGATCGGGTCGTTGTACAAATCCTTGGGTACCAAATGGCTATCCAAATTGGCCAGCAAAATGAGGTCTGGGTTCCAGGCCACAATCTGCTCTTTGGTGACGGAGGCATTGCCTTTGACAGTCCCTGCCACATTGATGCCGCCAGCCAAGCGGATGTCATGGTCCATATTGGTTCCCATGCCTGCCACCTGTACACCACCGTGGTAGCGGTACAAAAAAAGCACCTTGGGCCGCTGGCTTGGGGCAATGGCGGCCACCTGGGTTTGCAATTTTTGTTGTTCCTGTTCTATCCACGCGGCCAGTCGATTACCACGCTCTTGGCGGCCCGTGGCTTGCCCTATCAGGCGGAACCATTGGGTGACATAGTCGGTCTGTCCGTACTTCAGTGTGAGTACATTCAGGCCCATCTGCTCCATAGGCCGGATGATGGATGCCCCCCTATCACCCCATTGCAGCACTACATCGGGCTTGGCATTCATCAGGGCTTCGATGTTGGGCGCAAAGCCTTCCCCCGCCATGTTGGCCGCAATCTGTGGCGCTGTCGGAAAAAATTGAGCCAACAAACCCTGCTGCATATCTTCTCGTGCGGCTGGGTTGATACCAACCAGGCGCTCGGTAGAGCGGTCTAAGGTCAGCACCATCGAGGCGCCAGGAATAACCAAACTGACCACGCGCTGCACCGTAGTAGGCACCTTGACGGTGCGCCCATTTTGGTCGCTCACTGTCACGGATTGCGCTGGTGCGCTTGTAGCCAATCCGACTAACCCGGCGGCAGCACACAGCTGCCAAAATCGTTGGACATACCGCTGCTTCATGGCGTTGCATACTCGGTAAAACTCAGCACCTCTTCTGGCTGCATGCTCAGTACCCGTGCTTCAATGTCAGCTTTGAGGATGTTGAATTCGTGGCGCGTTGGCCCATCTAACTCACCTCTGCGGGCCAAGCCAAACAAGGTATAAAACCGCTCAGGCAAAATGCCCTCGCGCACTTGGCATAGCACGCTGTGCTGATTAACCACCACGATCCAAGAATAGGAAAAGTCTGCATGGGGGTTGAGCCGTGCATAGGGCTGGGCTTTGTCTAAGATATAAACCCCGCGCGTTACAGCGCGGGTGATGTACTCAAAAGCGTCACGCACCCCCGTGCCAGGATGACCTGTAATCACCTGCACGCTATGGCGCGCCACCGGCCCCGCATGGGCTGCTGCCAGGCGCTGCAAGGCCCCTTGCAGGCCTAAAAAGGCAATCGCCAGCATGGCAAAGTTGCCATCCATATGAAAAGTGCGTACTGCGTCATAGCGGATGCAGGTGGGCAGTCCGTTATCCAAAACGGTAAAAGTTTGCTCAAACATGCTTAGAACTGGGTAGTGAGAGAGATTTTGAAATTGCGGCCTGGCTCTAGCAGCGGATTGGTGTAAGACACAGGTGCCGCCACCGCTTCGCGGGTGGTGGCGTCCGCATACGCTTTGTCCAACAGATTCTCAATACCCATCCGCAAAGTGGCTTTGGGGTAAGACGGGTTGAGCCTGTGCAAGTCCACCCCGGCATACAGGTTTAGCACCCCATAGCCAGACGTGGGCCGCTCTACGCTGCTGTCAATGCGTGACTTGCGCTTGGACAGGCGCAAGTCGCTCTCTACTTGCCAGGGGCCATGCTGGTAGGCCAACCCTACGCTGCCTACCAGCGGTGCAATGTAAGACAGGGGTTTGCCTGCAGTTTTGTTGCTACCTTCGGTGTAGGCAGCGGCTAGTTTCAATACCAAGTCTTTACGCAAGGTTTGCTGCAAGTCCAGCTCTAACCCTTGTACCTGGGCCTTGCCGATGTTGACCCGGCGTGATGACACCAAGTCCAGATAGAGCAGTTCTTGCTGAGCGATTAGATTGGTGTAGTGGCTCTTGTACAGCGTTAGATTGGCACTGAGGGTGGGTAAACGTAAGCGAGCACTGATGTCCACCGTTTTTCCTTCTTCCGGTTGGAGCGAAGGATTGGGGAGCAGGTAGCCCTTGCCATAAGTGCCATAGGAGAATTTTTCGCCTGAAGTTGGTACTCGGTAGCTGGTACCGAAGTTGGCTGCAAAGTTCAACCAGCCTGAAGGCTTGAATACTGTTCCGATGGCGTAGGTGGTTTTGCTGTCACGGGCATCACGGTGGGCCAGAATTTCGCTGGTCAACGCCGGGATGGTAATGATGTTGGCTGCTGTCTCGGTGCGATAGCGGTCATGGCGCAGGTTGCCCGACAGCAACCAGTGTGGGTTCAATTCGTGCTCTAACAGGGCAAACATGCCTAGCCCTTGGGTGCGACTGTCTGACTCTGCCTTGCGCCGCGCACTACTGGTCACGGTGCCAGTACCTTTAACTTCCGTTTCGGCTTCATCCCAATCTTGCACAAAAAAATCTAATCCTGCTGTCAGAATGGAATCGGGCACGATGTCTGATACCACCATGAACTTGCCACCTACCTCCTGTGGCCCTACAACATAGCGGTGGGTTTCTGAAATGGAGGTAGGGTTGGGATAGCGGGTCGTGACCACATCGGTGTAGAGGTCACGCACATACACGCTGGCATCCAGTTGGTGAATACTTGCGAGTTGGGGTTTGCCTGAATAAGCCAAGCCCCAATAACGCTCTCGTATGGGGTCCTCGCGCAGGTACACCCGTTGCGTCAGCGGTGCTGCCATGCCCGGCGCACCCCCCAGCCCCCCGGCGCGGTGCGATTCCACTTCCGCCGCTTTGAATTTCATTTCTAGCCGGTCGTGGGCGTTGAAGCTGTAGCCCAAGCTGCCAGACAGTTGCTGGTCGTTAAATTGGCTGTGGATGGCCGTGCCTGCCGGGGTATCGTAGTCTCCGGCCTTGCGTGCACTAGCGGCTAGCTTCAAATCAAAGCCTTTACCACCACCACTGACCTCCAGACGGCCAGCCCGTAAGTTATTGACGCTTTCGGAGGCCACATTCAGCGATTGCAAGCGGACAGAGAAGGTGTCGCCAAAATCTGGCTTGGCTTTGCGGGTCACGATATTGACCATTCCAGCCATCGCTTCCGAGCCATAAATTGCCGCAGCAGGCCCCCGGATCACTTCGACTTGTTCCACCAAGCCTGGGTCGATGAGGTTGTACTCTAGGGTGTTGCGTCCCCGAAATCGCTCGCCATCTATCGCCAGTGGTGATTTCAAGTCGTTGCTATTGAACCCCCGCATCACCACTTGCCCACCCAGCCCACCAGCGCGGGAAAAGTGCAAACCCGGCACGTCTCGCATCGCCTCGACGATACTGATAGGGGCTTTGGTCGCTAAGGTGGCTTGATCCACTACCGATACCGGCTTGCTTTCGTCATCGAGCCGGGTTGCGCGGAAATTGGTGGCCGTGACTGTCACAGCCCCTAATTGAGCCACGGGCGCTTCTTCACCTGCTCCCTGCTGACCTAGTGCCTGCGGGCTGCCCACCAGGTACAGCCCCATGCCTACCAGAGCCAGCCAGGGAGGTGAAATGAAACGAGACTGCCCCACACCTGATAGGGCCGACACACAAACCGACATACAACAATCTCCAGACAAACGACGTTCTCGCTGGCTGGCTACCAACCCTTGCTGGCTTGGTTTGCTGACGGTGCGGATAGATATTTACATTATATATGTAATAAGAATTATTCTCAATAATTGGGTGTGGAGGCTACCTTCAGTGCGCCTGCTCCCAGTTTGGCCCCACGCCCACTTCGGCCAGCAAGGGGACGCGCAAGCTGGCGACCTCGGCCATCAGGCGCGGTACGTGCTGGCGTAGCCAGTCCACCTCGCACTCGGGCAGTTCAAACACCAATTCATCATGCACCTGCATAATCATTTTGATACTGGGCTTGTCCTTGGCTAACACTTTTTGCACGGCCACCATCGCCATTTTGATCAGGTCGGCTGCGGTGCCTTGCATCGGGGCATTGATAGCAGCGCGTTCGGCTGCCGCGCGGCGTGGCCCGTTGGGCGAGTTGATTTCGGGCAGCATCAGGCGGCGGCCAAATACGGTTTCGACATAGCCCATCGCTTTGGCTTGGGCTTTGGTCTCGTCCATGTATTGCTTCACGCCGGGGTAGCGTTCAAAGTAGCGCTGGATGTAATTTTTGGCCGCTGCCTGCTCAATGCCCAAATTGCGTGCCAAGCCAAAGCCACTCATGCCGTAAATCAGGCCAAAGTTAATCACCTTGGCATAGCGGCGCTGCTCTTGCGTCACTTGGTGTACGCTCACGCCAAATACCTCTGCGGCAGTAGCACGATGCACGTCCAGGCCATGCTGAAAGGCGTGCAAGAGCGCATGGTCGCCGCTGAGGTGCGCCATGATGCGTAACTCAATTTGGCTGTAATCGGCACTGGCAATCACGCAACCGGGTGCGGCAATAAAGGCTTCGCGCACACGCCGCCCTTCTGGGGTGCGAATAGGAATGTTTTGCAGATTGGGTTCGTTGCTGGACAAGCGCCCCGTCACGGCCACCGCTTGCGCGTAATGGGTATGCACGCGCCCGGTGCGCGGGTGCGCCAAAGCCGCCAGTTTGTCGGTATAGGTGCCCTTGAGTTTGCTCAAGGAGCGGTGCTCCAAGATTTTGGCGGGCAATTCGTAATCTTGTGCCAGTTTCTCTAGCACTTCTTCATCGGTGCTGCGTGCGCCGGTCGCGGTTTTTTTTACCACCGGCATTTTCAGGGTGTCAAAGAAGATCTCACCCAATTGCTTCGGGCTGCTCAGGTTGAACGGTTGCCCAGCCAAGGTGTAGGCTTCTTGCTCCAACGCGGCAATGCGTTGGCCCAGTTGCTGGCTTTGCTGCGCCAGCAGGGGTGCGTCAATCAGCACGCCGTGGCGCTCTACCTGAAACAGCACCTCGCTGCTGGCGATTTCTAATTCGTAAATAGCCCGCAGGCGTTCATGCGCGGCCAACAAGGGCCACAGGGTTTGGTGGACTTCTAAGGTTTGGTCGGCATCTTCGCAGGCATAGGCAGCAGCTTTCTCCACCGGCACTTGGGCAAACGGTATTTGGTGTACACCTTTGCCACACAGGTCTTCATAGCTGATGCCACTGCGCCCTAAGTGGCGCTCGGCCAAGCTGCTCAGGTTGTGCGGCTTGTGTACCTCTAGCACATAGCTTTGCAGCATAGTGTCGTGCTGGTAACCGCGCACTTCAATGCCATAGTTGGCAAACACATGGCGGTCGTATTTGATGTGCTGGCCTAGCTTGGCGTGGTGGGCATCTTCCAGCCACGGGCGCAGGCGTGCTAGCACTTCCAGCAGGGGCAACTGGGCCGCAGCGTCGGGGCCGTTGTGGGCCAACGGGATATAGGCGGCTTGGCCGGGTTGCACACTCAGGCTGATGCCGACCAACTCGGCCCGCATCGGGTCTAAGGCGCTGGTTTCGGTATCGATGGCGACTAATTCTGCCGCTTGGATCTTGGTTAGCCATGGCTCGAATGCTTCCCACGTCAGGATGGTGTCGTAAGCCAAGCTGCGCTGTTCTATGGCTTGCGCCAACTCGGTGGCATTGGGCGGGGCAAATAAATCTCCCTCTTGCGCTGCGTCGATGGCGTGGCTGGATTGCGCTGGCGGGCTGGGGCTGTCTTCGGCAAACAGGTCGCCACTTTCGCCGCGTGCTGGTGGGGCTGGCTTGGTCGACGTTTTGGCGGGCATGGCTGGGGCCACCATCCGGGCCAGACCTTTAAAGCCGTATTGTTGGTAAAAATCGTACAGGGCCGCGCTTTGCGGCTGGCCCAAGTGCAGGGCTTCTAGGGACGGCAGGCTGGGCAGCCAAGCCGCCAAATCACAGTCGGTTTTGATGGTAAGCAACTGGCGGCCCGTGGGCAACCAGCCCAAACTGGCACGCAGGTTTTGCCCGACCACGCCTTTGATTTCCTCAGCATGGGCGATGATGGCATCGAGCGAGCCGTATTGCAGCAACCACTTGGCGGCGGTTTTTTCGCCCACCTTGGGCACGCCGGGCACGTTGTCTGATTTATCACCCACCAGTATCTGAAAATCCACCATCAGCTTGGGTGGCACGCCAAACTCGGCTGTGACACCCGCTACATCCCGGCGCTTGCCTTGTTTCATGGTGTCGATGATGGTGACGCGCTCGTTGACCAGTTGGCTCAGGTCCTTATCGCCACTGGAAATAATCACCTCGATACCTTGCCGCGCCGCCATGTGGGCCAAGGTGCCCATCACGTCATCGGCCTCCACCCCTGGCACGGCCAGCACGTTCCAACCCAGCAGGCGCACGACTTCATGGATGGGTGCGATTTGGGCGCGCAAGTTGTCTTGCATTGGTTCGCGCGTGGCTTTGTAGGCCGGATAAATGGTATCGCGAAAAGTCGGGCCGGGCGCATCAAACACACAGGCCGCATAATCGGCAGGGTGCTCGCGGCGCAAGGCTTGCAACATGCTGATCATGCCGTAAATGGCCCCGGTGGCGGGGCTGTTGGGGTCGCCCGGCACGGCCCGCAAATCGGGCATCGCATGGTAGGCGCGGTACATGTAGCTGGAACCATCGACCAGCACCAAAGTTTTAGGCTTGCTCATGGGCTGGATTGTGCATGGCCTTCTAGGTATGCGGTACAGGGGCCGCCTACAATCGCGCCATGCGCGCTGTTACCACCCTCTTGCTGCTGGCCTTGGCTGCCAGCCCGGCCTTGGCCCAAACCCCTGCTCCTGCTCCTGCTACCGACCGCCCAGCGGCTGCGCCGAAACGGCAGGTAGAACAACGCACCGAGCGTATCCATATCGAAGACGCTGGCAGCAGCGTGGATGAGTTGCGCATTGGCGGCCAAACGCAAAACATCACGGTACAACCCAAAGTCGGCGATTTGCCCCCTTACGAGGTGCAACATTCCGACGGTGTGCGTAACCGCCCACGCAGTGGGGCCGAAACCAACACCGGCACCCGCGTTTGGAACCTCAAGCAGTTCTGATCGTTCTGAGGGACAGCGCTGGCTGAACCCCTTGTCTTTTTTCTCGTCCCGTTTTTCTTGGTCTGTTGAGCGATGGCTGTATTTACCCAAGTCCCCCTGAACGATGCGCGCGAGCTGGTGCGCCGATTGCAACTCGGCGAGCTGCAAGCCCTGCGCGGTATTGAAGGCGGCATCGAAAACACCAATTACTTTGTCACCACCGACCAAGGCGAGTTTGTGCTGACGCTGTTTGAGCGCCTGACGGCCGCGCAGTTGCCGTTTTATTTGCACCTGATGAAGCACCTGGCCCACGCGGGCATCCCGGTGCCCGACCCGCGCGCCGACGCGCATGGCGAGATTTTGCACAAGGTCTGCGGCAAACCGGCGGCGTTGGTCAATCGACTGCGTGGACAAAGCCAATTGGCCCCGCAAGCCGTGCATTGCGCTGCCGTGGGCGATATGTTGGCACGTATGCACTTGGCCGGACAAAACTACGAGCGCCAACAGCCCAATCTGCGTGGCCTGCCGTGGTGGAATGAAACCGTGCCGGTGGTGCTGCCCTACCTGATGCCCGAGCAAGCGGATTTGTTGCGCTCAGAATTGGCCTACCAAAACCATATCGCGGCCTCTTCGGCCTATGCTGCACTGCCTTCTGGCCCGGTACATGCCGATCTGTTCCGCGATAACGTGATGTTTGATGGCGAGCAGCTGACCGGCTTCTTTGATTTTTACTTTGCCGGTGTCGATACGTGGATGTTCGATTTGGCGGTTTGCCTCAACGATTGGTGCATTGATTTGAGCACCGGCCAGCACGACGCGGGCCGGGCAGATGCGATGTTGCAAGCCTACCAAGCCGTGCGCCCGCTGATCGCGGCCGAGCGCGAGTTGCTCAACGCCATGCTGCGCGCTGGGGCGCTGCGTTTTTGGATTTCGCGCCTGTGGGATTTCCACTTGCCGCGCCAAGCCTCCTTGCTCACGCCCCACGATCCGGCCCATTTTGAGCGCGTACTGCGCCAGCGCATCACCCAGCCGCTGGCGCTCTGAGAGTTGCACTGCTTATGAAACTTCGCATCGTCCCTGCCAGCACCGGCCTCACTTGGGTCAAGGGGGGCATCAGTGTGTTCCGTCGCCAGCCGATGGCCATTGCCGCGTTGTTTTTCATGACCATGGCTTCGATGTCGCTGGCCTCCATCGTGCCCTTGATTGGCCCAGCGCTGGCGCTGGGCCTGTTGCCCTCGGCCACCTTGGCCATGATGGTGGCTGCGGCAGAGGCCATGCAGGGGCGCTTTCCAACCCCGGCAGTGCTGTTGGTGGCGTTTCGTACCAGCCAGCAGCATCTACGCCATATGGTGGTGCTGGGTGCGCTGTATGCGGTCGGCTTTTTGCTGGTGATGGGGCTGTCGGCTTTGGTCGATGGCGGCCAGTTTGCCCAAGTCTATTTGGGCCACATCCCCATGACGGAAGAGTTGGCCGAGAGCGACGATTTTCAGCACGCCATGTGGCTGGCGATGTTGCTCTATCTCCCGCTGTCGCTGTTGTTTTGGCATGCCCCTGGTTTAGTGCATTGGCATGGTGTGCCCCCGGTCAAGAGTCTGTTCTTTAGCTTGGTGGCCTGTGGGCGCAACATCACGGCTTTTATCTTTTTTGGACTGGGTTGGTTGGGGGCTTTTGCCTTGGGTGGTGTGCTGATGAGCCTGATGGGTGCGCTGTTGGCGGGCTTGGGCTTGTTCAGTCCGGGCATCATGGCGGGCCTGATGGTGGGGTTGGCGATGGTGATGGCGGCCATGTTTTTTAGTTCCATCGTTTTTACCTTCCGCGATTGCTTTGAACCACCACCGCCCGCACCCGACGTAGATTTGCCGGACACTAAATTGGACAGCACTTTCTAACACCTTGGGCCAACAATTCGGGTTCGTGGCAATAGGCAGCGATTGTCTTGCTACTTACACTCGTGCCTTGCTGCCGGGATCGCGGTTGCCACCATGGCACCGTTCCCGGCAGTGTTGTCTTTGGCCCAACGGCTTTTTGTGGAGCGTGCATGTCTTGGTCTTTTGCCTTTCGTCCCCGCATTTTGGAAGCCCTGCGCGGCTATGACCGCAGCCGAGCCCTCACCGACATGGGTGCTGGTGCCACCGTGGGTATTGTGGCCTTGCCTTTGGCGATGGCCTTTGCCATTGCCAGTGGTCTGAAACCCGAGGCTGGGCTGTGGACGGCCATCATTGGTGGTTTGTTGGTGTCGCTGCTGGGAGGCACCAATGTGCAGATTGCCGGGCCTGCCGGTGCCTTTATCGTGATTGTGTATGGCATTGTGGAGCGCTACGGTGTCGCCAATCTGTTGATTTCTACCGCTTGCGCTGGCGTGTTGCTGTTTGCTTTGGGGTTGTTTCGGTTGGGTAATTTGGTGCGTTTTGTTCCGGTCAGCATCGTGATTGGCTTTACCAATGGCATTGCGGTGTTGATTGCACTGTCGCAGCTCAAAGACTGGTTGGGGCTGAACATCGAAAAAATGCCGGGCAATTTTTTCTCCCAAGTGCATGTGCTGGCTTCGCATATCGACACGGTGAATGTCTATGCCTTGGGGCTGGGGCTGGCGTGCTTGGCAGGCTTATTTTTCTGGCCGCGCCTGTTCCTGAAAAAATCCACCGTCGTCGGCGTGACCGAGGGGCACACGGTGCGCGTGTTTGCCCGCATTCCGGCCCCGGTGGTGGCCTTGGTCACACTGACTGCGTTGGCCTATGTGTTCGAATTGCCGGTAGAAACCATTGGCAGCCGCTTTGGTGGCATTCCGCAGCAACCGCCAGCGTTTGCCCTGCCCTCGTTCTCTTGGGAGACCGCACGTCTGTTGGCTACCCCTACCCTGACCATCGCTTTGTTGGGGGCCATTGAGTCTTTGCTCTGCGCCCGCGTGGCTGACCAACTAGCGACCGACCCCCACATCCGCAAGCACGACCCGAACCAAGAACTGATGGCGCAAGGTGTCGCCAATTTGGTGGTGCCATTTTTTGGCGGTATGCCAGTCACAGGCACGATTGCCCGTACGGTGACCAATTTACGTGCCGGGGCCAGTACGCCCATCGCCGGTATGGTGCATGCGGTGGTGTTGGCGCTGATTGTGCTCTTGGCCGCTCCTTTGGCACTGCATATTCCATTGGCCGTGCTGGCGGGCATTTTGTTGTTTGTGGCATGGAACATGGGCGAGTGGCACGAGTTTGTGCGCCTCAAGCATTTCAGCAACCATTACCGGCTGTTGATGTTGGGTACTTTCTTCCTGACCGTGGTGTTCGATTTGACGGTGGCGGTCGAGGTCGGGCTGGCGCTGGCCTGTGTGCTGTTTGTGCGGCGCATGGGGGCGCTGTTTCGGGCCGAGCCGGTCACGGCCCCAGCATCAGACGCAGAGGCGGCAGGCACCGCCACCCGGCCCCGCTTGGTGTGGCAACTGCATGGCGCGTTGTTCTTTGGTGCGATGGCCAAAATAGACCCTCTGGTGCAAGCAGTGGAGTCTGGCCCTCAGGGGGCCGAGGTGGTGTTGGACATGGGGGGCTTGTTTGCCCTCGACACCACGGGCCTCGATGGTCTGGAGCAGGTGCTGAAAGCTGTGGGTTTGCGCGGCGGTGTGCTGCGTCTGCAACAAGCGCAAGAACAACCCCGCTCTTTGATGGAACGCTCGGGTTTTGTGCAACGCGTAAACGCGCAAAATGCGCTGCATGAAGCCCCCTAGCCCAACACAGCCGAGGCCACCCGGTTGCGCCCTTGCTGCTTGGCTTGGTACAAGCACTGGTCGGCCTGCTCTACGGCCTCGTTTTTGTTTTGATCGGCCACGCCCACTTCTTGCACCCCGAGGCTCAAGGTAATTTGCCCGACTGGCTCTATCGGGGTGTTGGCCACCGTCTGGCGGATTTTCTCGGCCACCAACAGGGCTTGGTTTAGGCGTGTCATGGGCAGAATCGCCATAAATTCTTCGCCCCCGACACGTCCCACCAAATCTACATCGCGCACCGATTGGCGCACGATGTGCGCTACCTGTTGCAGCACGATGTCGCCCGTGGCATGGCCGTAGGTGTCATTGATTTTCTTGAAAAAATCAATGTCCAGCACCAAGATGCTGTAAGGCACATGGCTGCGTTGGAAGCGGGCAAACTCTTCTTCTAACCGTTCGTAGGTTTGGCGGCGGTTGGGCAGTCCGGTCAGGGTATCGGTGCGGGCTTGCCGGTCTAGTTCTTGGTTTAGGCGATGCAGCTCGGCAGTGCGTTCGGCCACCTTGGCTTCCAGGGTTTGGTTGCTGGCGGCCAAAGATTCTTTTTGTTCTAGCAGGGTGGAGTACATGCCCTGCAACGCACTGGACAGGCGTTGCAACTCTAGCGCGCCAACATCGCCATCGAACACCACTTTTTCTTCGCCGTGTTCAATACGGCGCGCCATATGGGTGAGGCGCTCTAAGGGGCGGCTGATATGGTTGGCCCCTATCCAAGCGAGCAACAAAAAGACCACAGCGGCCACGCCCGAAGCCGACAAAATCACCTGCTGTAGCGATTGCACATCGGCCAGTACGGTTTGTTCTGGTTGGCGCACCACCACACGCCACTCTAGTGGCGTGGAGGGCACGGGGTTTTTAATGGCGGCATTGGCGGTTAAATAGGCCGTGCCCTGACCCCAATCATGGAACGGACGGCCTTTCACATGGCGCAACTGCGCTGGTGTTGGCACTTTCAGCGCTGTGGGGATATTTTCTGGGTAGATGACTTCGTTGTTGCGGTTGACAATGAACAAGTCCAAGCCCAGTTCTTCGGCATTGCGTGGCCTGACCACTTGCAGCATTTCGCCTGCCCAGTGCCAATGGGCATGGGCTGCCAATACGCCACGCAGCACACCGGCATCGTCGTACACCGGGGCAGCAAAATCGATAAACCGAATCGGTTGGCCCTGTGCCGCCTGTGCTGGGGCCGGTAACAGTTTGGCCAACAGCAGCGCTTCGTGCAGGTCGCCAGTAAAAATGCCATTGCGCCCTTGTTGGAACCACGGGCGCTGCGCCACACTGACCCCGACCAAGTGGTTGGCGGTGGCAGAGCGTACTTGGCCTTCGGTGTCCGTCAGGCCAATCCAAGAATAGTGCGGGTAAGACTGCTTCAGGCGCTCTAAACTGGAGCGAAACTCGGGGCTGTCCAGTGGCGCACGCCGGTAGAGTGAGGTTTGCGCCAGCAGTTCAATTTCGCGGCGGCGCTCTACCAAGTTTTCTGCAATCACGGTAGCGGCAGAAGCGGCCAAGGCATTCAGGTATTCGCGCCGGTCGCGTAACAATTGCTCCCGGTATACCTCGCTCACGTACAAATAAGTGGGTAGTCCTACCAATAGCGACAACAGGCCAAAAAGCGCTGCCATGCGATTGCGAAAGGAGTGGGGTATCAATCCTGGAAGCATGGCGAGGCTGGAGCGACTTGTAGGGTGATATGAACAAAGGCGGGTAGCATCATTTGCGCGACCAATGGATGGACTATCCTAGCAGCTTGCACTATCGGTCTAGAGTCGCCATAAGGCAATGGTTACCAAGATTTTTCTTGCAGTGGGCTGTGTGTAAGCTGCTGCCAGAATCTAAAATTTGCCAGCGCGAGTCTCCGCGTAAAGGATGTGGAATGAAATCTGTACAACACGAGATTGATGAGCGGACCAACCTCACCAGCTCCAACAAGTTTGAGCTGCTGCTGTTTCGTCTAGGAACAGACAACGCTTTGGGTCAGTCCGAGCTGTTTGGCATCAATGTGTTCAAAATCCGCGAGATTGTGGCTATGCCCAGCATTACGCCCATTGCCGGTGGTTCGGCCCACTCTTTGGGGGTGGTCAATCTGCGTGGTCAGGTGATTCCGGTGCTGGATTTGCCCGCCATCGTCGGCTGTAAACCTGCTACCGGCTTGAACATCATGCTGGTGACCGAGTTTGCCCGCACTACGCAAGCCTTTGCGGTGGAGTCGGTCGAAGATATTGTGCGCCTAGACTGGAACCAAGTCCTGTCGGCAGAAAGCAGTGGTGCAGCTGGTAAGCTAGTGACCAGCATTGCCCGGCTGGATGGCAATACCGATGGCACGCGCTTGGCCCAAGTGTTGGATGTTGAGGCCATTTTGCAAATGGTCACCCCGAATGAGCAAACCGCCAACGAGGCCCAAAAGCCACGTTCACAGCTCAATATCAAAAACGGCACCATCATTTTGGCCGCTGATGATTCTTTTGTCGCCCGTACCTTGATTGAGCAAGAATTGCAGCACCTGCACGCGCCTTACGAGATGGTCAAAACCGGCAAAGAGGCTTGGGATCGCTTGCAAGTGCTGGCCGATCAAGCCCATGCCGAGGGCAAAACCATCATGGACAAGGTGTGTTTGGTGCTGACCGACTTGGAGATGCCCGAGATGGACGGCTTCACCCTGACGCGCAATATCAAAGGCGATGCCCGCTTTAAGGGGCTGCCGGTGGTGATTCACTCCTCGCTCTCGGGTTCGGCCAACGAAGACCATGTGCGTGGCGTGGGCGCTGATGGCTATGTGGCCAAGTTCTCGGCAGAAGACTTGGCAGCGACACTGCACGGGGTGTTGCCACCCAAAGGCAGCAAATAAGCCCTGTTTGGGTTTTATGGGACAATCGGGGCTTCACTTTCTCCTTTTTCAGTGCAAGAAAGGTGCCCCGGTTATGACACCGCGAACTAAAACCACGGAGTTTTTTTCTGCCCTTTGAGGGGGCGGCAGTTCGCGCCTGCACCGGTTTTCTTTCTTGTTTTTAGCGCGGCCCCAGAGCCGCGTTTTTATTTTTCTATCGTCCCATGTTGAACATCACGCTCCCAGACGGTTCGCAACGTCAATTTCCCGGCCCAGTGACGGTGGCCGAAGTCGCCGCATCGATTGGCGCTGGTTTGGCCAAAGCGGCACTGGCGGGCAAAATCGGCGACAAGGTGGTCGATACCAGCTATCAAATCACCCAAGACAGCCCGCTGGCTATCGTCACGGCCAAAGATGCCGATGGCTTGGAGGTGATTCGCCACTCCACGGCCCACTTGTTGGCCTACGCCGTCAAAGCCCTGTTTCCCGAGGCCCAAGTGACGATTGGCCCGGTAGTAGAAAACGGCTTTTATTACGATTTTTCCTATAAGCGCCCGTTCACGCCCGAAGACTTGGCCGCCATCGAAAAGAAAATGAGCGAACTGGCCAACAAGGATGAGCCCATCGTGCGCCGTGTGCTACCACGCGATGAGGCCGTGGCCTACTTCAAAGGCTTGGGCGAAAACTACAAGGCCGAACTCATCGCCAGCATCCCCAGCAACGAAGATGTGAGCCTGTACCGCGAAGGTGCCTTTGAAGACCTGTGCCGTGGCCCGCACGTACCGAGCACTGGCAAGCTCAAACACTTCAAGCTGATGAAGGTGGCCGGTGCCTACTGGCGCGGTGACCACCGCAATGAGATGCTGCAGCGCATTTACGGCACCGCTTGGGCCAGCAAAGACGAACTGCAACAGTACCTGACCCGCCTGGAAGAAGCCGAAAAGCGCGACCACCGCAAGCTAGGGCGCGAGCTGGATTTGTTCCACATGGACGAACACGCCCCCGGCTTGGTGTTTTGGCACCCCAAGGGCTGGACACTGTGGCAGCAGGTCGAGCAATACATGCGCAGCGTGTACCGCCAAAACGGCTACCAAGAAGTCAAAGGCCCGCAAATCTTGGAAAAAACCCTGTGGGAAAAAACCGGCCACTGGGACAAGTACCGTGACAACATGTTCATCACCGAGTCGGAAAAGCGCGACTATGCGCTCAAGCCGATGAACTGCCCCGGCCAC
>CAYZGT010000009.1:42728-109768 GCA_964478155.1 uncultured Simplicispira sp. | reverse complement strand
GGTGCGCATGAAGGGCACCAACGAAGAGCTGGGCAAGAAGATGCTGGCCGAATCGGGCCTGCCCATCATCGCTGCCGACACCATGGCCGAAGCCGCGACCAAGATCGTCGCTGCTGTTAAGTAAGCCCGCAGAGGAAAGAACATGTCGATTTATATCAATAAAGACACCAAGGTCATCACCCAAGGCATCACGGGTAAAACTGGCCAGTTCCACACCGAGAAGTGCCAAGAGTACGCGAACGGCCAAAACTGCTTCGTCGCCGGTGTGAACCCGAAGAAGGCTGGCGAGTCGATCTTCAACATCCCAATCTACGCTTCGGTCAAAGAAGCAGCCACGCAAACCGGCGCTACCGTGTCGGTGATTTACGTGCCCCCCGCTGGCGCTGCTGCTGCCATCTGGGAAGCCGTAGAAGCCGATTTGGACCTGGCCATCTGTATCACCGAAGGCATTCCAGTCAAGGACATGCTGGAAGTGCGCAACAAGATGAAGGCCAAAGAAGCCGCTGGTGGCAAGAAGACCCTGCTGCTCGGCCCCAACTGCCCCGGCATCATCACCCCTGATGAAATCAAGATCGGTATCATGCCCGGTCACATCCACCGCAAGGGCCGTATTGGTGTGGTGTCGCGCTCCGGTACCCTGACCTATGAAGCCGTGGCGATGCTGACCGAAGTCGGTCTGGGCCAGTCGACCGCTGTCGGTATCGGTGGTGACCCGATCAACGGTCTCAAGCACATCGACGTGATGCGCGCCTTCAACGACGACCCCGACACCGATGCTGTCATCATGATTGGTGAAATCGGTGGCCCCGACGAGGCAGAAGCCGCCCGCTGGTGCAAAGACAACATGAAGAAGCCTATCGTTGGCTTTATCGCTGGTGTGACTGCCCCTCCCGGCAAGCGCATGGGCCATGCTGGTGCCTTGATCTCTGGTGGTGCCGACACGGCCGATGCCAAGCTGGCCATCATGGAAGAATGCGGCTTCGTCATCACCCGCAACCCCTCTGAACTGGGCAAACTGCTCAAGGCACAACTGAAGTAAGCTGCGCCCTGTTGACAGCTACCGGCTTGGTGCCGGTGTCTGTATCCCCCAAGCGCCTGCGGTCTGCGTGCCTCAGGCGCTTTTTGTTTCTAGAGTGGAGCGGGCGGCTTGGTCTATCATCTAGCCCCCAAGGTGGGTAGTGCCTCCTCTTTGCCGGAGCCTTGGGTAACCACAGCAGACAAGATGAAATACGCGTTCAGTGCCTGCACCGATCAAGGTCGTGTGCGTAACAACAATGAGGATGCTGTCAGCATCGATCACCAAGCCCAGGTGGTGGTGCTGGCCGATGGCATGGGCGGCTACAACGCCGGTGAGGTAGCCAGCCACATGGCCACCGAGTTGATCCGCACCGAAATGGCCCGTTGGTTGGCCCAAGCACGCCAAGCACCGCCCAGCTCACAGATGCGTCTGGTCTTAGAGTCTTGTGTGGAAAATGCCAACCAGGCTATTTACCATGCGGCACACACCAACCCCCACTACTCGGGCATGGGCACTACCGTCGTGGCCGGGGTGTGGTGGGAAGACAAACTGATGTTGGCCCATGTGGGGGACTCACGCTGCTACCGTTTGCGGGCTGGCCAGTTGTTGCAACTCACGCGCGACCACTCTTGGCTACAAGAACAAATGGATGCGGGTTTGATTACGCCCCAACAAGCGGCACAATCGGGGCAACGCAATCTGGTCACCCGCGCTTTGGGTGTAGAAGAGCTGGTGCAGGTAGAAAGCAACGAATTTTTAGTAGAGGCACAAGACCTGTATCTGCTGTGTTCTGATGGCCTGAGCGAAATGGTCAGCGACCAAGACCTGTTGAATCTGCTCAGCACCGACACCACGCTAGAAGCCAAAGCCCAAGAGCTGGTTGACACCGCCAACGCCCACGGTGGCCGCGACAATATCACGGTCGCTTTGGTCTATGCCGACGGCCCTGCCATGCAGCGCAAGCGCAGCTTGGTCTCTCGTTTACTAGGCAACTGATGCAGATCAGAATTGTGCGCTGTCTGTCAAAAGACATGACATTTTTCTCGATTACCCTACAACCAACCACCACCAACCGCAGGAACAGGCCATGCCCAAACTGATCGTCTCGATCGACGGCGTAGTCATCAAAGAATTGCAGCTGACCAAAGATCGTACTGCACTGGGACGCCGCCCTTACAACGACATTGTGATCGATAACTTGGCCATCAGTGGCGAACATGCTGTGTTGCACATGCACCCTAGTGGGGTCGAGGTAGAAGACTTAGACAGCACCAACGGTACCTTTGTCAATGGTAAGGCGGTGCAGCGGCAATGGCTGCATGGTGGCGATGTGATCGAATTGGGCAAATACAAAATTCGTTTTTTAGACGAAAACGAGGCCGAAGATTACGCCAAAACCATGGTCTTCAAGCCTGGCATGGTGCCCCCACCCCTGCCACCGCGCAACGCAGCCCGCCCGATGAGCGCCCCAGCCGCCCATACGCCCACCCCGGTAGCGGGCCATAGTGGCTACCATGCTCCTACCGGCCCTGATTTGAGCAACGCCTGTATCCGGGTGCTGTCGGGTGCTGCCGTAGGGCGCGAAGTGCCACTGACCAAAGTGGTCACCACGATTGGCAAGCCGGGTATTGCGGTGGCTTCTATTACGCGCCGCCAACATGGTTATGTGCTGGCCCACGTGGAAGGGCCTGACACCCCCACGCACAACGGTGTCCATATTGGTGCCGACCCTGTGCCTTTGCACCACGGCGATTTGCTGGAGCTGGCAGGCACCGAGATGCAGTTCTTACAGCACTAAGACGGTGGGTGCTGGCGCGCAGCAGCGGTTTTGCCGTCCCACAGCCAACTTACACCAGTTGGTTGCGGATGGCATAGACGGTCAGTTCCGCATTGTTGGACAGTCCTAGCTTTTCTAACACCCGCGAGCGGTACACGCTCACGGTTTTGGGGCTGAGGGTGAGTTCTTCCGCAATTTCGGACAAGCGTTTGCCACTGGCAATTTTGAGCAGGGTTTGCAGCTCGCGCTCTGACAGCGCTGTGTGTGGTGCCTCGGGGGTGCGCTCTGAGACGCTCTCGGCCAGCATTTGGGCCACCTCGGGTGTGAGGTATTTGCGCCCCTGAAAAATAGTCCGCACCGCATCAATCAAAGCCATTGGATCGGCTGCCTTGTTGGCGTAACCTTGGGCCCCAGCGCGCAAACAGCGTACTGCATACTGATCTTCCGGGTACATTGACACCACCAGCACCTTGATGTGGGAGTCGGTTTCTTTGAGGCTACTCAACACCTCTAGCCCACTGCGCCCCGGCATGTTCAAATCCAGCAGCAGTACATCACAGCGGGCGTTGCGCAGCACCTCGCGCAGTTCGGGGTAACTGCCTGCTTCGCCGCTAATCGCAATGTCGGGGGCCTCGGCCAATGTGTCGCGAATGCCACGGCGCACCACAGCATGGTCATCACACAGCACCACATGGATCATTTTTCTTTGTCTCCTGTGCAGGGGGAATCGGGGGTGCCAGCGGCACCGACAAAATCAGCGAGGTGCCTTGTCCGGGGCGGCTGCTGATATCGAGCCAGCCATCAACCATTTTGGCCCGCTCTTGCAAGCCCTTGAGGCCAAAAGCCTTAGGTTTTTCGAGTGCTTGCAACTGAAAGCCTTGGCCGTTGTCGCTGACTTCCAAAGTCAGCATACCTTCCGAGTCTGACAGATCGATGCGGACTTGGGTGGGTGCTGCGTATTTAGAGATGTTGGTCAGGGCCTCTTGGGCGGTGCGGTAGGCTACCAGTTGCACCGCATCGCTCAACACGATGCTGGGCGCGCTGGCGGCCATGCGCACTGGCACATTGGTACGGCGCTCAAAATCTTGCGCCAACCACTGTACGGCGGCTACCAAGCCTTGATCCAAAATAGGCGGGCGCAGGTTCATCATGATGCGCTGGCTGGCCCCAATCGCGTGTTGTAACATGCTGGTGGCTGCTTGGGCATGGTCGCGCACGCCATCTTGGGTGCTGTGGCGGCCAATCCATGCCAAATCAAAGCGAATCGCGGTCAGGGCTCCGCCAATGTCGTCATGGATCTCGCGCGCAATCGCGGCCCGCTCTTGCTCAATCGAGCTTTGCAAATGTTCGGTCAATTCGGCCAAGCGCTTTTGTGAGATTGCCAGCTCTTGTGCCGCCTGCTCACGCAAGCGCCGCGATTCATGCACCTCGCAAGCGCGCTGCATGACGTGGGGCAGGCGAGCCATGTCGTCTTTGAGGACGTAGTCCGCTACCCCCAAGCGGATGGCATCGACGGCGGCCGTCTCCCCAATCGCCCCCGAGAGCAAAATAAATGGCGGCGGTTCGGGTTGCTGCTGTAACCATTGCCAAGCATCCATCGCGGTAAAGCCGGGCAGTTGGTAATCGGCCAAAATCACATCCACCGCTTGTGCTGCCATCAGTGCCTGAAATGCCTCGAGTGAATCGGCATGGTGCATGGTGAACGCCAGCCCTGCGCGGCGCAGCGTCATCAGCGTCAGACGGTGGTCGGCCAGAGAGTCTTCTAGGTGCAAAATACACAGGGGTTGCTCTGGATCGTAGTTGACCGTGGGTAACGCTATCATAGGACGCAATTTAAACAGCCAAAAATGTGCTGCAATAGTGATAAACAGAGGGCAGAAAAAGTTTTCTGAAATCTGTGCAGGTGTAATACCACTATAGGATAGTGCAGCGCAGGTGCAGCAATACAACCATCCAAGGCCGCCACGGAGAAACCATGCAATCAACCCCCACAAAAACCGGAGTGCCTGGCGTGCAAGTGCCTGTGATGGTGGCTGCCGATCTGCAAGACTCCCTGATGGTGGTGATGCACGACCTCCATCGCCTAGAGGGCCTGCTCAGCCATGCGGCAGACAAGTTGCTAGAAAACTTCAGCCAAGCCAATGATGCCCTCAACGATCCGGCCTTGGGCGAGTCGGCAGAGGTGGCCCAAGCCCGTACCGCCTTGCGCCGGGCGGTCACTGAGTTACAGTTTCAAGACATGGCCTCGCAACTGATTGGGCACACCACCAAGGTGCTGCAAGCCTGCGCGTTTCGGCTGGCCGCCGAAACCATGGGAGACGAAGAGGGCGAAGAGCCAGCCTCTTTCGTCGGCCTAGAACCTGAGCGCCCCAACCCTGTCACTCAAAGCGAGATGGATGCAGGCTCGGTCGAGCTGTTTTGAGCGGCACAATCTGAGCCATTGAACTTATTTACGAATATTCCAGAAATTCTGTGGGAGCCTTACATGCAATCGATTCTTGCCGTTGATGACTCGCCATCTATGCGGAAAATGGTAGCCTTTACCCTCAGTGGGGCAGGTTACCATGTGGTAGAGGCGGTAGACGGCCAAGATGCCTACGAAAAGGCCCAAGAGCAAGAGATTGCCTTGGTGTTGGCGGATCAGAACATGCCCCGACTCGATGGCTTGGGGCTGACGCGCAAACTGCGTGAACTGCCACAGTTCAAAACTACGCCCATCTTGATTTTGACCACCGAATCGAGCGACCAGATGAAGCAAGCCGGGCGCAGCGCTGGGGCCACGGGCTGGCTGGTCAAGCCCTTTGACCCCAACCGGCTCATTGAAGTGATCCGAAAAGTCATTCGTTAATTGTGATGCACAGCTACCGCACGTACACAGGAGCCCCGCATGGGTGAAAGCTATCAAGAAGGCACAGGGTCAGGGGCAGATTTTGACCTCACCCAGTTTTACCAAATCTTTTTCGAGGAGGCCGGTGAAAACCTCGATCAGATGGAACGCATCCTGTTGGCGCTGGACATCGCCGCCGTCAGTGATGAAGACCTCAATGGTATTTTCCGTTGCGCGCACTCGATCAAGGGTGGGGCCGCCACCTTTGGCTTTGCCGATGTGGCGGAACTGACGCACCAGATGGAATCGCTGCTGGATAAGCTGCGTCGGCACGAGTTGCAGCTGATTCCACCCATGATTGACGTGTTGCTAGAGTCGGCAGATGCGTCGCGCAGCTTGTTGGCACGCCACCAAGCTGGTGGCCAAGGCGAGGCCATGTCAACCACCGATTTGGTGGCGCGCATTCGCCAGTTGGTATCGGGCGTGGCACCGGCCGCCCCGGTACCGCCGCCCCCTCCACCACCGCCCCCACCTCCAGCGGCCCCAGCCCCTGCGCCGGTGGCAGCGGAGCCTTTGCCCGGCGGTGTGCGTAAACTGGAAATCCGCATTGGCCCGCTGGCGATGGTGGAACAAGCCGATGCGGTGAAAGAGCTGTTCCGCGATATTCCTGGCTTGGGCACCATCAGCGATTTGCCCTGCGATCAGGCCGACAGCCGTTTGTTTGCCGTAGAAACCTCTTCTACCAATGACGACCTGCTCGATTTGTTCGCTTTCCACGTGGCGAAAGAACAGGTGCAAATACGGCCTATGGGCGCTGCAGCAGCCAGCGAAACCTCTGCCGCTGCTGGTGACAATCCCTACGGTTTGTTTGGTGAGGCTGCAGCACCCGCACCCAGTCCAGCCGCGCCTGCGCCGGCCCCAGTACCCGCTCCAGCCCCCGCTCCGGTGCCTGCACCGGCCCCTGTGGCTGCCAGCAGCGCACCGAAAATCAGCAGCCAAGCGCAAATGGAGTCCACCACCATTCGGGTGGCGGTGAACAAGGTCGATCAGCTCATCAACTTGGTGGGTGAATTGGTCATTACCCAGGCCATGCTGGCACAAAACAGCCGGGGGCTGGATGCAGCGGTGTACCAACAACTGCTGGCGGGTCTGGCTGATTTGGATCGCAACACCCGCGACTTGCAAGAGTCGGTAATGTCGATTCGCATGATTCCGATGTCGGTGGTGTTCAGCCGCTTTCCGCGCATGTTGCGCGATTTGGCGCAAAAACTGGGCAAAAAGGTCGATTTCGTCACGCACGGTGAGGCCACCGAGTTGGACAAGGGTTTGGTGGAAAAAATCACCGATCCCCTGACCCATTTGGTACGCAACAGCTGTGACCACGGCATTGAAATGCCCGCCGAGCGTTTGGCCAAAGGCAAACCTGAAAACGGCACCATCAGCCTATCGGCTTCGCACCAAGGCGGTTCGATCGTGATTGAGGTGCGCGATGATGGCAAGGGCTTGTCGCGCGAGAAAATCCTGAACAAAGCACGCGAGCGCGGCTTGGACGTGCATGACAACATGCCCGACGAAGAAGTTTGGATGCTGATTTTTGCACCGGGCTTCTCCACCGCCGAGGTCATCACCGACATCTCGGGCCGTGGCGTGGGTCTGGATGTGGTCAAACGCAATATCACCGAGCTCAATGGCACGGTAGAAATTGAGTCGTTTGAAGGCCAAGGTATGAAGGTGGCCGTGCGCTTGCCCCTGACGCTGGCGATCATGGACGGCATGTCGGTGGGCGTGGGCGACGAAGTGTACATTCTGCCGCTGTCGTCGGTGGTCGAATCGTTCCAAGTCAATCCTGACGATGTCAGCACCGTGGCCCAAGGCGCACAACTGGTCAAGGTGCGCGACGAATACATGCCTGTGATTGCCTTGGAGCGCACCTTCCAAGTGCCGCGCAACAACCAAGAAAAAACCAGCACCATCATGGTCGTGGTAGAGGCCGATGGCTCGCGCGTGGCCCTGTTGGTCGATGAGCTGTTAGGGCAGCACCAAGTGGTGGTCAAGAACCTAGAAAGCAATTACCGTAAAGTGCCCAATGTCTCTGGGGCCACTATTTTGGGGGATGGCAAGGTGGCCCTGATTTTGGATATTGGTGGCTTGGTTCGCCGGGCGCGCTATTGATATGTGATGAATCACCCCATTCGTACACTGCTGCCGTGCCAGCAGCGGTGTGCTGTGGGGGCGTGTAATAAAAGGAAATAAACCATGAGCATAGTGGGAAAATCAGCCGAGGGTAAGCCATCTGGGGCGCGCGAATATCTCACATTTCGGTTAGATCAGGAAGAATACGGTATTGATATTTTGAAGGTGCAGGAAATTCGGGGTTATGAATCTCCGACACGTATTGCCAATGCACCCGAATTTATCAAGGGCGTGGTCAATCTGCGCGGTACGATTGTGCCGATCGTGGATATGCGGCTCAAATTTAATTGTTCGCACGCTGAATACAATACCTTCACGGTGGTCATTATTCTGAACTTGCGCCATCGGGTGGTTGGTATTGTGGTCGATTCGGTCAGTGATGTGATGGAGTTGTCACCCGAAAGTATCCGCCCCGCCCCAGATATTGACAGTGTGATTGACAACAGCTGTATTTTGGGCTTGGGTTCGGTGGGAGACCGCATGCTGATTTTGCTGGATATCGAAAAATTGATGTCCAGTGTGGATATGGGCTTGGTTTCGATGGGTGATTGATACCGTGGCTTGTCTGTGCCAGCAGGTGGCTGCGCCAGACAGGCGGGCACGGAAGGTGTGGCTTTCAAAAGTAAAAATGGTTCTTTGTTGATATTTTATGCGCCACACCAAACTGTCTTCCAGCCCTTCCAGCGTAGCATCCGACCCGGTGCAGTTGTCGGCCATGTTAGATACGACCGGGCCTTTAGAGCAGGGGCGTGAGTTTGCCTGGTCTAATGCCGATTTTTCGCGGGTGCAATCGCTGATCTACCAGCGCGCTGGCATTAGCTTGCATGATGGCAAGCATGCGATGGTGTACAGCCGCCTGTCACGGCGGCTGCGTGAAACCGGGCACACCAGTTTCAAAGAATATCTGGATTGGTTGGAAAGGCACGATGGGGTAGAGTGGCAAGAGTTTATCAATGCCCTGACCACCAACCTGACCGCATTTTTTCGCGAACAGCACCATTTTGAAATTCTGGCAGAATATTTGCGCTCTAAACCGGCGGGCCACCCGTGGCGGGTCTGGTGCAGTGCAGCTTCTACGGGTGAAGAGCCTTATTCTATTGTCATTACTGCCCTAGAAACTTTGGGGCAGCGGGCACATTTTAAGTTGACGGCAAGCGATATTGATTCGCGCGTGTTGGCTACCGCCGGTCAAGGTATTTATCGTATGGAGGCCACCAAAGGTTTGCGACAAGAGCATTTGCAGCGGTTCTTTTTACGTGGTAAAGGAACGAACGCGGGTTTGTTGCGTGCCAAGCCTGAATTGCGGCAAATGATCGAGTTTATGATTGTCAATTTGATACGCGATGATTGGCCATTTCGTGAATCTTTTGATGCTGTTTTTTGCCGCAATGTCATGATTTATTTTGATGCCAGCACCCAACGCAGCGTGCTGGAGCGCATTCACCGGGTGCTGAAACCTGGCGGTTTATTGTTTGTGGGACATGCAGAGAACTTTAGCGAATCGCGCGATTTGTTTACTTTGCGTGGTAAAACCGTGTACGAACGCCGCTGATACGCGCTAGAAATTCATGGCGACTCTTTTTTCCAGCCCTCCCCGTGCTTCTGTGGTGGTCAAAGCGTCTGGCGCACTGCCGCTGGCGGCCAATGATATGGGCCGCGAAATCTCTCTAGAAGCCCTGAAGCAGCAGCCGCGTCGTCCGGGCCAAGCCAATTTCTTTTTCTTTGATCAGCATTTTCAGCATAACGCGGTCAAAGTGTTGCCGGGTGAGTATTTTGTTTCTGATAAAAAAATCATCATCATGACGGTATTGGGTTCTTGTATTGCGGCTTGTCTGTGGGACAGCCGGATGCAAGTAGGCGGCATGAACCATTTTATGTTGCCCGAGGGCGATGCTGCCGATGTTTCGGGGCGTTATGGCTCTTATGCGATGGAGTTGCTGATCAATGAGATGCTGAAAATGGGAGCCCGGCGCGAAACCATGCAGGCCAAAATCTTTGGCGGCGGTCAGGTGATGCGTAATTTTACGACCATGAATGTGGGTGAGCGCAATACCCAGTTTGTCATCAATTATTTACGCACCGAGCGTATTCCGATTGTTTCCGAAGATGTGCTGGATATTTATCCTCGCAAAGTCGTTTTTTTTCCTGTCACTGGCAAAGCGATGGTGAAACGTTTAGCCCATGCCCATCCAGATATTTTGGTGCAAGAAAAACGGGGCAGCGTGGCCGCTGTGGTGCAAACAACTGCCGGTGGTTCTGTTGATTTGTTTTAAATAGAAGAAGGCTGGCTGATGAACAAGAAAATCCGGGTGATTGTGGTCGATGATTCTGCATTGGTGCGTAGCCTGCTGGCAGAAATTATCAATCATCAACATGATATGGAATGTATTGGTACGGCCCATGACCCCCTGATTGCCCGTGAGATGATTCGTGAAATGAATCCCGACGTGATTACGTTGGATGTCGAAATGCCCCGCATGGATGGGATTGATTTTTTAGGGCGTTTAATGCGTTTACGCCCGATGCCCGTGGTGATGGTTTCGACCCTGACCGAGCGCGGGGCGGAAGTGACCCTGAAAGCATTAGAGCTGGGGGCGGTTGATTTTGTGGCTAAACCCCGTGTGGGCTTGGCCAGTGGCTTGCAAGAGTTGGCCGGTCAGATTGTGGACAAAATCCGTGTGGCTGCCGTGGCCCATGTCCACCGCATGCAGCGCCCGGCCAGCACACCGGCCAAGGTCGGGCCAGCCAGTAGCAGCCCGGCCCCCGTTTCTAGCAGTACGTTATTGGGCCGGGTATCGACAGAAAAACTGATTTTTATTGGTGCATCTACCGGCGGCACCGAGGCCATCAAAGAAATTTTGGTGCAGTTGCCCGCAGATTGTCCGGCCATTGTGATCACCCAGCATATGCCGCCCGGCTTTACCACCAGCTTTGCGGCGCGCTTGAATGGGCTGTGCCAAATCACCGTCAAAGAGGCGGTGCATGGTGAGCGCATTTTGCCCGGCCATGCCTATATTGCACCGGGGGGCAAGCAATTTTCTGTCAGTCGCAGTGGCGCTAATTATGTGGCGGTGGTCGATGATGGCCCGCCAGTCAATCGGCACAAACCGTCGGTCGAGGTGCTGTTCAAGTCTGCCGCTGCCGTGGTTGGGCGCAACGCCTTTGGCATTATGTTGACGGGTATGGGGGCCGATGGGGCCAGTGCCATGCGCGAGATGCGCGATGCGGGCAGCTACAACTATGTGCAAGACGAAGCCAGCTGTATTGTCTTTGGTATGCCGCGCGAGGCGATTGCCCGAGGCGCAGCCGACGAGGTGCTGCCCTTAAATCAAATTGCCCCGGCGCTCATCACACGTTTGCGCGGTAGCTCTGACCGCGCGCACCATCGTATTTGAACGCCGTTCGACCCCGCACATCAAGGCAGGTCTTTGTTGGGTGCTGGGGCATTGCTTTCGCGCGGCCCCACCGTACCCAAGCGGCTTTTGAGTGATTGCGGTTGGCCGGTCATCAGTGCGGCGTAGTTGGTGGTGTTGGCTAACACCTTTTTCACGTAGTCGCGCGTCTCGGTGAACGGTACATTTTCGGCCCAGATGGCGGCATCCAACACGGGGCCGTTGCGCCAATTGCGTGAACGCCCCGGCCCAGCGTTGTAGGCGGCCGCTGCCAAGGGCATAGAGCCAGCAAAATCGTCCAAGGCCAGTTTCAGGTAGGCGGTGCCGATGGTGATGTTGGTGTCACGGTCGTTGATTTGCTCGGGCGTGAAACCTTCTAAGCCAATTTTCTTGGCCGTCCAGCGGGCGGTGGCGGGCATGACTTGCATCAGCCCCGAAGCGCCTACGCCTGAGCGTGCATCCATGATAAAGCGGCTTTCTTGCCGAATCAGTCCATACACATAAGCCGGGTCTAGGCCAATGCTTTGGCTGCGGGCCACCACGCTGTTTTGGAACGGCATGGGGTAGCGCTGACTGTAGTCCATAAAGCTGCGCGTGCGTTCGCTGGTGTTGATGCACCGATCCCACACTTGGCGTTGGCAGGCCAAGTCGGCCGCCGCCAGCAGTTGGCGGTCGCTCATGCCGCCAGGCTGGTGCAGGTTGGTGGTGTAGTTCCATTCGCGCGTACCTTCGGCGCGCAGTCCGATCTGGATGGCATACAGCGCCCGTTGCAAGCCGGGGTTGGCACTGGCCGCAGCTTTTTCTTCGGGCGTGGGGGGCTGTGGTGCGGGCGGCACAGTGATGCCACGGCCCAAGTCTTCACTGGCCAGTTGTTCATAAAAGCCGCGTGGGCTGGCGATGCTCTCGAGCAGGCTGCGCGCTTGCGCGCGTTCGGCTTCAGAGGGTTTACCTGCCAGCAAGGCGCGGGCCTTCCAATAGACCCAGGTGCTGTCTTGGCGAGCGGTGTCGCTCATGGCTTCAATGGTCTGGCGCACGGTTTTCCAATCGCCCGCACGCAGGGCGGTACGGGCCTTCCAGCCGAGCAAATCATCGTCCAAGTCTTGGTTGCGCCCTACTTTGTCAAAGTAGCTTGGTGCTTGGGGCGACAGACGGAAGGCGGCTTTTTTGCCGAGCACACCCCAAACCCAGTGGCGCTCTTCAGCGCTCAGGTGAACCCCCCATTTATTTTCTAACTGCTCGGCAGCGCTGTCGGGGTTGTTGGCCGCCAAGCGAATCAGCGCCAGTACCACCAACTCTTGGCGCTGGCGGCCCGCAGCTGTGGCACGGCTTTGCAGGAATTGGGCTGGTTTGTCATACAGGGCGTTGAGTTGGCTTACGGCCTCGGGCGCAACAATGGTCACGGCATTGCGTACCGCGCGTGGCCGGTTGGCCTCCATGCTCAGGCGCGCTTCGCGCCACACATCCAAGGCACTGAGTTGGCGCGCGGCGAATAACTCGCTGGCCGCATAGGTACAACCATCGTCGGCATCGCGGGCGTTGTGCCATTGTTGGCGTACTTCTGCTGCAATGGTGGCTGCAGGTTGTTTGCCGCGCAGCAGGTCGATGGTCAAGGCGTAGCAACGCACCTCGCGGTCATCCGACATGCGGTAATTCGCGTGTTGTTGGGCAAAACGTGACCAATCGCGCCGCTGGCCCAGCAGCAACAGCCAATCGTTGCGTAGCCGGTCTTCTTGATAGGTGCCAGCCCAACGCTGGAAAAAGGCGTTGATCTCTTCGGCGCTGGCCTCGTCTAAGCGGGCGCGCAGTTCCCAGTAAGCCGCCCAAGGCTCTAGCAGATGGCCGCGTGTTGCTGGTAAGAGCTGGGTGAGCTTTTTGCGGTCATTTTTGCGAAAGGCCTGTTGCATCTCCCGCAATACATCATCGCCACTGGCGCTGGCAGAGGTCTGCATGGGTGCGCTGGTGGGCACAGCGCTAGCCACTTGGGTGGGGGTGCTGGCCAGTGGTGCGGTGCAGGCCAACAGGGCAGTGGCGGCGAACGGTGTCAGAATCTTAGGCAATTGCATGGAGCTCAACTTTGTTATTTTTAATATTACTTAATGATGTATTATGAGTTCTTTGAACTGTTTGCGAGCCCATTTCCCACCCTAGCCGCTAGGCAGGGTGCGGGTCAAGTGAGCAGCACTTGCCAAAGTCCCTTTTTTGCTCGATAAGGGTAAGTGATGCAGCTGTCCCACAAAATTGCGCTTTGCCCAACCCCAGAACAGGCCGACTATTTCAAGCGTGCTTGCGGCACTGCGCGGTGCGTCTGGAATTGGGCGCTGGCCGAGTGGAACCGGCAGTACGCAGCGGGACAAAAACCCAATGCAATGGCACTCAAAAAGCAATTCAACGCCATCAAGTACCGCGACGCGCAATGGCTTGATGAAAGTGCTCAGCCGTGGTTGCGCGACATTCACCGCGATGCCCACGCTCAACCATTTACGCATCTGGCAAAAGCTTGGAGCTGTTTTTTCGCGCAGGTCAAGGCTGGCAAGAGCGCACACGCACCGAAGTTCAAGAAGAAGGGGCGATGCCGCGACAGCTTCTATGTGGCCAATGACAAGTTCAGTTTGGATGGCATGACCATTCGTCTGCCAAAAATTGGCGAAGTTGCCATGACCGAAGCGCTGCGCTTAGAGGGCAAAATCTGCGGCGCAACGGTTTCACGCACCGCAGATGGTTGGTTCGTGGCGATTCAGGTTGAAGTGCCCGATACACAGTTCCACCGGGCCAGAACAGCACACGGCGTGACCGGCGTTGATCTTGGCATCAAGGTAGCAGCCACCCTCTCTAGCGGTGAATCTATCCAAGGGCCAAAACCGCTCAAAGCGGCACTGCGCAGGCTGAAAATCCGCGCTCGGCGTGTCAGCCATAAGATCGAAGCAGCAAAGGTTGAAGCTGGATTTGCGCCAAACGCCAAGCTGCTTAAAGGTACACGACTACCCGTCTCCAGCAACCGTAGCAAGTCTGCTGCGACATTGGCCCGGCACCATGCGCGCATTGCCAATATCAGAGCCGATTTTATGCACAAGCTCACCACCCGACTCTGCCGCGAAAACCAAGCAGTGGTGATCGAGGATTTGCACATCAAAGGGATGCTGGCCAACGATAAGCTGGCCCGCGCCATCAGTGATATGGGCTTTGGAATGTTTCGCTCTCAGATCGAATACAAGGCAAAACGCTTTGGTACCCGCTTGGTTATCGCCAATCGCTGGTATCCGAGCAGTCGCCTGTGTTCGGTCTGTGATTGGAAAAACGAAGCGCTGACGCTGAAAGATCGGGAATGGACGTGTCCACAATGCGGCACCCACCATGACCGTGACCACAACGCCGCGCTCAATCTGCAACGGCTGGCAACCGAAACTGCCCTACCCGTGGCGAGTCCGACCGGCAACGGCGGCGCTACGGCAGAGACCGTCTCTGCCGTAGTCGGGAAAGTCACGTCTGTCAGATACGAATGTGGTCAACAAGACACGTCGGGGCAGGAAAAGAACCGTGTGCACACTTGCACACTTTCTTGATAGCAGGAATTATCTGCTGATGGACAAAGTAGCCCTGCGCCGCGCTCTGATTGCTGAGCGCCTGAATCTGCCTAATCGCCTAGAACGTGCCGACCACCTCCAGCAAGTGATGCGTATCTGGTTGCTGGCGCGCCCCGATACGGTGATTGGTGCCTATTGGCCCATCAAGGGCGAGTTTGACCCGCTACCAGCCTTGCACCGCTGGAAAGAGGATGGCGAGTTGCTGGATGAGCCGCAACGCCGCCGCATTGGCTTGCCCGTCATCAACAAGGAACACAAAACCTTGACATTCCATGCGTGGTATCCCGGTTGCCCGATGGAAGAAGATGCTTATGGCATTCCCAAGCCCAAAGACACCGAGTTGATTGTGCCCACCTTGCTGTTTGTGCCCTGTGTGGGTTATGGCCCTGGGGGTTATCGGCTCGGCTACGGGGGTGGTTTTTACGACCGCACGCTGGCGAGCCTGCAGCCGCGCCCCACCACCGTGGGGCTGGGCTATACCAATGCCTATGTGGACGACTTTGAGCCGGAGCCGCACGACCAGCCACTCGATGCCATTCTGAACGACAACGGTGTGGTCTGGCCAGTATGAAAATCTACATGGTGGGTGGTGCCGTGCGCGACCGCTTGTTGGGCCGCCCAGTGAATGACCACGACTGGGTCGTGGTCGGGGCCACACCGGAGCAGATGGCGGCCCAAGGCTTTTTGGCGGTGGGGCGGGATTTTCCGGTATTTCTGCACCCGCACACGCGCGAAGAGTACGCCTTGGCCCGCACCGAGCGCAAAAGTGGACGCGGTTACCGTGGCTTTGTGGTGCAAACCTCGCCGGATGTCACGTTAGAAGAAGATTTGTCCCGGCGCGACCTGACGATCAATGCGATTGCCTCGTCTGC
Source organism: uncultured Simplicispira sp. (assembly GCA_964478155.1). GTDB lineage: Bacteria > Pseudomonadota > Gammaproteobacteria > Burkholderiales > Burkholderiaceae_C > Simplicispira. The sequence goes on along the minus strand of CAYZGT010000009.1, from coordinate 94,108 downwards.
GGATCCCGTCACTCCAGACAGCTTGATCGACCCCTATGGCGGCGTACAAGACTTGCGCGACAAAGTGTTGCGCCATGTGACCGATGCCTTCCACGACGACCCCGTGCGCATTTTGCGCGTGGCACGTTTTGCCGCGCGCTTTACCGATTTCAGCGTAGCGCCAGAAACGCTGGCGCTGATGCGCTCGATGGTGGAGCATGGCGAGGCCGACCACTTGGTGGCCGAGCGCATGTGGCAAGAAATCAGCCGGGGTTTGATGGAGCCACAGCCTGCGCGCATGTTGGAGGTGTTGCGCCAGTGTGGTGCGCTGCGCGTGGTACTGCCCGAAGTAGATCGCCTTTGGGGCGTGCCGCAACGGGCCGAATACCACCCCGAGATCGATACCGGCGTGCATTTGATGATGGTGTTGGACATGGCCGCGCGTTTGCAAGCCCCGTTGGCGGTGCGCTTTGCTTGCCTGACGCACGATCTGGGCAAAGGCACCACCCCAGCCGATATGCTGCCACGCCATATCGGCCACGAGCAGCGCAGTGCCCAATTGCTCAAAGGCTTGTGCCAGCGCCTGCGCGTGCCCACCGAGTGCAAAGAGTTGGCCGACGTGGTGGCGCGTGAGCATGGCAATATCCACCGCAGTACCGATTTGGGCGCTGCCGCGCTGCTGCGTTTGCTCGAACGCTGTGATGCCATCCGCAAACCGGCCCGCTTCGATGAAATTTTGCAAGCCTGCGAATGCGATGCCCGTGGGCGTTTGGGTTTTACCGAAACCACCTATCCCCAACGCCAGCGGCTGAATGCAGGATTGCAAGCAGCCTTATCGGTGGCTACCGCTGAGGTGGCCGCACAGGCCGCAGCACGGGGCCAGCAAGGCAAGGCGGTGGGCGAGGCTGTCCACGCGGCACGGGTGCAGGCGATCGCCGCTTGGTTGGCGCAGCCAACGGGCTAACTGCTGCTGCACACCCGCAGCACCTCGGCCCCATAGGCTTGCAGTTTTTTATCCCCCATACCGCTGATGCCTTGCAAATCGGCCAGCGTGTTCGGCTGCTGTTGGGCAATGGCGGCTAAGGTGGCATCGTGAAAAATCACATAGGCGGGCAAGCCATGCTCGCGTGCCACCTCCGCCCGCCACGCTTTCAGGTTGATAAAGCGCGCCAAAGCGGCTTGGTCTAGCCCCTCGGCCACGGGGGGCAAGCTGGCAGCAGGGCGGCGCTGGCGCTGTGGGCGTTCGCGTCCGCTGGTGGGAGCCACCGCCGAGGCACGCAACAGCACCGACCGCTCACCACGCAAGACGGCGCGCGAGGCATCGGTCAGGCACAGGGTATCAAAGCTGTGGCCGTTGTCCAAGTGAACTTTGTGCAGTCCCACGGCCCCCGTAGCCAACAGTTGGCGCAACACGGCGCGCAATTGCAGCTCGCTAAATTCTGGCCCCATGCCAAAGGTAGAGAGTTTGTCGTGGCCGTATTGCACGATTTTTTCGGTGCTTTTACCGCGCAACACATCCAGCGTGTGCTGGGTGCCAAAGTTCAGGCCACTGGCCTGTTGAATGCGGTAGATGGTCGAGAGCAGCTTGCGGGCGCAATCGGTGGCATCCCACACCTGCGGTGGTTGCAAGCAGTTGTCGCAATTGCCACAGGGTGCTGAGGCTTCGTCAAAATAGGCCAGCAGGCGCACGCGGCGGCAATCGGTGGCTTCGGCCAGCGCCAGCAGGGCTTCGAGTTTGTCGCGCAGCACCTGCTTAAATTCGTCGCTGGCCGGGCTTTCGTCAATCATGCGCCGTTGGTTCACTACATCGCTCAGGCCATAGGCCATCCACGCATGGGCAGCCAAGCCATCGCGGCCTGCTCGGCCAGTTTCTTGGTAATAGCCCTCGATGTTCTTTGGTATGTCCACATGGGCGACAAAGCGCACATCGGGTTTATCGATGCCCATGCCAAAGGCGATGGTGGCTACCATGACGATGCCTTCTTCACGCAAAAAGCGGTTTTGGTGTTGTTGGCGCACCTCGGCGGGCAAACCGGCATGGTAGGGCAAGGCGTTGATGCCCGCATGGGCCAACACGGCGGCCAGTTCTTCGACCCGTTTGCGTGATTGGCAATACACCACCCCAGCATCGCCCAGATGCTCTTCTTTGATGAAACGCAGCAACTGGCCGGTCACATCTTTACCCTTTTCGGCAATGGTGTAGCGGATATTGGGCCGGTCAAAACTGCTGACAAACAGCTCTGCTTTTTCTAGCTGCAAGCGTTCGATGATGTCGGCGCGCGTGAGCGCATCGGCGGTGGCGGTCAGGGCGATGCGCGGCACGCTGGGGTAGCGTTGGTGCAGTACGCTCAAGGCACGGTATTCGGGCCGGAAGTCATGGCCCCATTGGCTGACGCAATGGGCTTCGTCAATCGCAAACAGGCCCAAGCCGCCTTGTTGGTACAGGCCATCGAGCAGCGCTAAAAAGCGCGGCGTGTTCACGCGCTCGGGCGCGGCGTACAGCAGCGTGATAGCACCTGCACGCAGGCGTTGCTCTACCGCTTGGGTTTGTGGCCAATCCAAAGTGGAGTTGAGAAAGGCCGCCTCCACCCCCGCCTCGTGCAGTGCGCCCACTTGGTCTTGCATCAGGGCAATCAACGGCGACACCACGATGGCTACGCCTTGGCCCTGCTGCTGGCGCACAATGGCCGGTATTTGGTAGCACAGCGATTTGCCCCCGCCTGTGGGCATCAGCACCAAGGCATCACCGCCCGCAATCAGATGCTCCACAATCGCTTGTTGCGGGCCGCGAAACTGCGGATAGCCAAAGGTGTGGTTCAGAACCGAAAGTGCAGCAGACACAAGTGGAGCCTTCGTAGGTAGCAGACAATCTTTCTATTGTGCGCTGCGCCCGTGCCCAGCGCTGGGCTTGGCAAGCAAGCTGCCCCTGCGGAAAAATAGCGTCTTTTTTGACCCACCTTGAGATTGCCTATGCCCATCTACGAATACGCCTGCCAAGACTGCGGCCACGCCTTTGAAACCCTGGTGCGCTCGGGCACCGTGCCCGAATGCCCGCAGTGCCATTCGCAACAATTGGACAAACAACTGTCGGTGTTTGCCACCACCAACGAAGCGGCCCGCACCGTGCCCCTGCCCAACAACCCTTGCGGCAGTTGTCACAGCCCCGGTGGGCCGGGGGCATGCCCATTTGCGTAAGCATAAATTCATGCTTTTTTTGCATAAATATTGCCGATAAGGCAAAGACAAAATCCGGGCGGCTTCATAAAATCGTCATCCCAGCCGCCGGGGTGGATTTGTCTGTGTCTGGCGTGGCGGCAGGTGCCTTCTAAGCCGTTTTTTCAAAGGCAGCACAGCGCTCCGTGTTTCTGTGCCGTGGCTGCCGTCCCTCCAGTGGGTTTGCTTCCTTTGAAAAACCGATTTTTCAATTGAAGGAACCTCCCGATGAACGCACCTACCATGCAGGGCTTGAATATCAACGCCCCCGCCTACGTCAAAAACGCCCGTCTGTTGGCTTGGGTCGCCGATATGGTGGCTCTGTGCAAACCCGCTGCCATTTACTGGTGCGATGGCTCTGAAGAAGAATACGACCGCCTGTGCCAACAATTGGTCGATGCGGGTACCTTCAAAAAGTTGAACCCCGCCAAGCGCCCCGGTAGCTTCTTGGCTTGGTCGGATCCTTCCGATGTCGCCCGCGTCGAAGACCGCACCTACATCTGCTCGGCCAAAAAAGAAGATGCTGGCCCGACCAACAACTGGATGGAACCCGCAGAAATGCGCGCCACCCTCAACCCCTTGTTTGACGGCTGCATGAAGGGCCGCACCATGTACGTGGTGCCCTTTAGCATGGGCCCGCTGGGCAGCCACATTGCCCACATCGGTGTTGAACTGACCGATAGCGCCTACGTGGCCGTGAACCAAAAGCTCATGACCCGCATGGGCAAGGCCGTGTACGACGTACTGGGCGTGGATGGCGAGTTTGTGCCCTGTATGCACACCGTGGGCGCACCCTTGGCCGAAGGCCAAAAGGACGAAACCTCTTGGCCTTGCAACCCCAAGGTCAAGTACATCGTGCATTACCCCGAAACGCGCGAAATCTGGTCTTACGGCTCTGGCTACGGCGGCAACGCGCTGCTGGGCAAGAAGTGCTTGGCGCTGCGTATCGCCTCGAACATGGGCCGCGACCAAGGCTGGTTGGCCGAGCACATGCTGATTTTGGGCGTGACCAACCCCCAAGGCAAAAAATACCACATCGCTGCAGCCTTCCCCAGCGCCTGCGGTAAGACCAACTTCTCCATGCTGGTGCCTCCCGCTGGTTTTGACGGCTGGAAAGTCACCACCATTGGCGACGACATCGCCTGGATCAAGCCCCATGCCGACGGCAAGATGTACGCCATCAACCCCGAAGCTGGTTACTTTGGTGTAGCCCCTGGCACCAATACCCTCACCAACCCCAACTGCATGGCCAGTTTGGACAAGAATGTCATCTTCACCAATGTGGCCCTGACCGACGATGGCGACGTGTGGTGGGAAGGCATGGAAAAAGATGCTGGCAAGACCCCTGAGCATCTGATCGACTGGCAAGGCAAAGACTGGACACCCGCCATCGCCAAAGAAACTGGTGCCAAGGCTGCCCACCCCAATGCCCGCTTTACCGTGGCCGCCACCAACAACCCCGCACTGGATGCCCAATGGGATGATCCCGCTGGTGTGCCCATCGACGCATTCATCTTTGGTGGCCGCCGCTCCACCACCGTGCCGCTGGTGACGGAAGCCCGCACTTGGATGGAAGGCGTGTACATGGCCGCCACCATGGGTTCGGAAACCACCGCTGCCGCGTTTGGTGCCCAAGGTGTGGTGCGCCGTGATCCGTTCGCCATGCTGCCCTTCTGCGGCTACAACATGAGCGACTACTTCCAGCACTGGCTGGACATGGAGCACAAGCTCGAAGAGCAAGGCCACACCCTGCCCAAGATTTTCTGTGTTAACTGGTTCCGCAAGGACGAGGCGGGCAAGTTCGTCTGGCCCGGTTATGGCGAGAACATGCGCGTGCTCAAGTGGATGCTCGACCGCATTGAAGGCCAAGCCCAAGGCGAAGAGACCATGTTTGGTATTGCGCCCCAGTACGCTGAAATCAATTGGACCGGCCTGGAATTCAGCGCCGAGCAGTTCAAGACCGTGACCAGCATCGACAAAGCCGCTTGGGCCGAAGAGTTCAAGTCGCACGATGCCCACTTTGAACTGCTGTCTTACCATATGCCACAAGAGTTGATCGACACCAAGAACGCTCTGGAGCAACGTTTGGCCGCCCTCTGATCCAGAGGCCGCGCTATCGGCAAATTTTGCCGGTAGTGCTGTGGCAGCGACACCGTAGCGGGAGTGAACCTCCCGCTATTTTTTTGCCCCTGACCAGAGCCCAATCCACGGGTATCCGCAGGTGTGGTGCAGCGCTAGAATCGTTGGACACAGGTTGCCAAATTGGGCGGATACGGAGCGATTCTTATGGCTACTCCTTATTGGACATTGGATCAGGTCTATGCCCAACTGAACTCAGGCCACCAATGGCCGGGCAGTGTCATCACCTATGCGTTTCCGGCCAGCCCGATCGGGGCCTATGGGCAGGGCGAGGCGGCTTTGTTCCGGGCTGCCAATGCGAACCAACAGCTGCTGATGGCGCAAGCGCTGCAAACTTGGGACGATTTGATTGCCCCGAATGTCCGGCAAACCACGACCGCAGGCTCCAATATTGAATTTGCCTATACGCGCTCGGACATTGGTTACGCGCACGCCTATTACCCTACGTTGGGCAGCATCTGGTTCAACGGGGCTGAACCCAGCCTGACTGCGCCAGACATTGGTAGCTATGGTTTCCTGACCCTGATTCACGAGATTGGCCATGCACTGGGGCTCAACCATATGGGGGATTACAACGGTGAGGGGGCCTTTACGCCCTCGTCGTTTCAAGACTCCAGTGTTTTGTCGGTCATGTCTTATTTTGGGCCTTATGGTTCTTCGTCGCAGCGCTCGAACGAGGTGATGCAGGCCGATTGGCAAGCTGCGAATGGGGAGTACTACTCGCCCCAAACCCCGATGCTCCATGATGTGGCGGTGATTCAGCGCATGTATGGTGCTTCCAGTACCACCCGCACCGAGGACACCGTGTATGGCTTTGCCAGCAATATCAGCGGTACCTCTGCCAATCTGTACGACTTCACGCTGAACCGATACCCCATCCTGACCATTTTTGATGCTGCTGGGCAAGACACCATCAATTTGAGTGGCTTTGCCAGTGCTTCCAATCTATCGCTGCTGGAGGGGAGCTACTCCTCGTGCAACGACATGGGCTACAACTTGGCCATAGCCTATCACTGTGTGATCGAAGATGCGGTTACAGGCAGCGGGGCAGATCGTATTACCGGCAATGCCGTGGCCAACCGCATCGATGGCGGGGCTGGAGACGATGTCATTCTGGGAGAGGCAGGCGATGATGTGCTGATTGGCGGTCTGGGCAACGACAGCATCGACGGCGGGGCTGGTAACGACACTGCCGTATTGGCTGGCCCCTTGGCTAGCTACAGCTTTCATTACGACGCGCTGCGTAACCTCTACACCATCGCTGCTGGGGCCACCGATTCCAACATTTTTTCGAATGTGGAGTATTTTCAGTTTAGCGACGTATTGCGCCCGGCCGATCAGTTGCAGAACACCGCAGACCGTACCGCTCCGACCTTGCTCAGCCAAACCCCGGCGGACAATGCCACCGCCGTGGCTGCTGGGGCCAATTTGGTATTGACCTTTTCGGAAGCCGTGCGGGTTGGCAGCGGTGAGGTGGTGATTTACAACGCCAACGGCAGTGTGGCCCGTGTGATAGCCATCACCGACGCCACGCAAGTCGCAGTGTCTGGGAACAGCGTCACCATCAACCCAGCGGCTGATTTGGCCCCCGGTAGCAGTTACTACGTGCAAATAGCACCTGGAGCGCTGAAAGACTTGGCTGGCAATGCTTTTGCCGGTTTGGTCGGCAGTACCAGTTGGAACTTCAGCACCGCTACGCCCGTGCTGAATGACGATTACAGCAATTCAACCAATACCGTCGGGCTGGTGACTCCCAATGGGGCCGCAACCCTAGGCAACATCAACTACCAAGACGATGCAGATTTGTTCAAGGTCTACCTGACCGCAGGCACCAGTTACACCTTCACGTTAGCGCGAACCGCTGGTGGGCTGACAGACCCTTATTTGCAGCTCTACAGTGCCGACGTGGAGCTGATTACCTATGACGATGACAGCGCTGGGGATGGCAACGCTGCCATCACCTATACCGCCAGCCGCAGCGGCCTGCACTATCTGGCAGTGTGGGATTACCACACCGGCACGGGGGCTTACCGGCTCAGCGCGGTGACAGCGCAAGACGATTACCCTTGGTCTACGGCCACCACAGGCCAAGTGGTGGTGGATGGTGCCGCCACGGTGGGCAGCATCAACACCGTCGGGGATGCCGATTTGTTCCAAGTCACCCTCACGGCGGGGCATACCTATACCTTTGCGTTGTCGCGCTTGGGCAATACGGGTTTGAGCGATCCTTACCTGCTGCTGTACGGGCCTGACCTGACCGAGCTGAGCTTTGACGACGAAAGTGGTGGCAACAGCAATGCCGAGATCACCTTTTCGGCCAGCACCAGCGGCACCTATTACCTGGGGGCGATGGACTACGACACCGGCACTGGGGCTTATCGGCTCAGTGCCCTGACCCGAGCAGACGATTACCCTTGGTCTGCCGCCACCACGGGTGTGGTGTTGGTCAATGGCGTGCCCAGTGCGGGCACCATCGATACCGTGGGCGATGCCGATCTGTTCAAGGTAGAACTCCAAGCCGGTACGACGTACACCTTTGCACTGTCGCGCTCGGGCAGCACGGGCCTGAACGATCCTTATCTGCTGTTGTATGGGCCAGATTTGACCAAACTCAGTTTTGACGATGAAAGTGGTGGCAATCGCAATGCCCAAATTACCTTCACGGCCCAGAGCAGCGGTACTTATTACTTGGGGGCGAGGGACTACGATGCAGGCATTGGCAGTTATACCCTGCGTGCGACCATCGGCGGCAATGGTGTGCTGCAAGGCACGGCACAGGCCGATGTGTTGATTGACGAGGCTGCCAGCTCGCAAATCTATGGCTTGGCGGGCAACGATTGGATCGAGGGTGGCGCGGGCAATGACCTGATCGATGGCGGTGCTGGCGTGGATTGGGCTTGGTATGCCGGTGTGCGCAGTGAATATAGTTTGACTGGCAGCAATAACCGCTGGACGCTGACAGACCAGCTGGCCTTGGATGGTGTCGATACCTTGGTCTCGGTGGAGCGGCTCAGTTTTTCCGATGTGAACTTGGCTTTAGACATGGATGTCAGCCAAGCCGGAGGCCAAGCCGCCCTGCTGGTAGGGGCAGCACTGGGACAAGAATGGCTGGACAACCGCCCTCTGCTGGGCGTGTTGTTGGATTACTTTGATGCCGGGCACAGTTTGGCCGATGCCGCCTCGGTGCTGGTGGAGGCCGGAATCATGCGCGACTTTGCCGGGGGCGCTTCCAATCGAGCCTTGGCCGAATGGCTGTACGGCAATGTGACCGATGCCCCGCTGGACAACGCCATCGTCGGCCAGTGGACAGGACTGATGGACAGTGGGGCTTACAGCCAAGCTGCACTTTTAACGGCGGTGGCCACCATGCCCACAAATCAAAACCACATTCACTTGGTGGCCTTGGCAGCCCACGGGCTGGAGTTTCTCTAAGCGCTTTTAGCTGCGCGGCTTGAGTACACCGTTGAGCATCGCCAGCAGGTCTGGGGCCGCGCTTTGTAGGCTTGCTGGCAGTTGGCCATTCGGTGTGAGTTGGTCAATCAAACCGGGTAACAGTTGCGACAACTGGCTGGCCGCATCGCTGGGGCGCACGCCCAATTGTGCGGCCACTTGCGCCAGTGGCCCCTCGCCCAGCACCCGGCCTAACTGCTCACCCGACAGGGCTGCATTGGGGCCGTTGCCCAGCCACGAAGCCACCATATCGCCCAGACCGGCCTGTTGAAGCCGCTCTAGCAGCCCCGGCAGGCCACCGATAGCACTTTTTTGTGGATCGAGCAGCTCTAACACCATTTGTACCAGCTGCGGGTTATTGGCTGCCATACTGACCAAACCACCCAGACCGCCACCACTCCAGGGGCTGCTTGCGCTCGCGTTTTGTGCGGCACCATTCATGACAGCGCCCAGTACCGAATCGAGTAAACCCATCAAAAATCTCCTTGCCCCGCTGGTGCGCGGGTAGCCAATGTTGGCTGTGGTTCAGCCATGCCGATTGGATTGTGATGGGTGTAATGTATCTGCCTTCGTGCTAAAACAGTGTTACGCTTCAAGGCCTTATTCAGTTGAACAGCGTTCAGAAAAGCCACATGGGTGAGTTTGATGTCATTGCCCGCTATTTCACCCGCACAGTGCGGCGGGCCGTGCTGGGGGTAGGTGATGATTGCGCCCTGCTGCAACCCCGTGCGGGTATGCAACTGGCCGTCTCCAGCGATATGTTGGTGCAAGGGCGGCATTTTTTCCCGGATACCGATCCCTACCGCCTCGGCCATAAGGCGTTGGCCGTCAACCTGAGCGATTTGGCGGCCTGTGGTGCTACACCCTTGGCCTTTACTTTGGCGCTGGCCTTGCCACAGGTGGACGAGCCGTGGCTACAGGGCTTCTCGGCTGGATTGCTGGCGCTGGCCGATGCTTTTGGTTGTGAGCTCATTGGTGGCGACACCACCCAAGGCCCGCTCAATATCTGTATTACCGTGTTTGGTGAAGTGCCCGCTGGGCAAGCACTGCTGCGCCGGGGGGCTGCGGTGGGTGATGACGTGTACGTCAGTGGCAGCTTGGGTGATGCCCGTTTGGCACTTGAGCATCTGCTGGGCCATATCCACCTGCCTGCTACGGTGCTGGCCCCAGCACAACAGCGGCTAGAAGCACCCACCCCACGCCTCGCTTTGGGGCAAGCCCTGCGCGGTGTGGCGACGGCTGCGCTGGACATCAGCGATGGCCTGCTGGGCGATTTGGGCCATCTGCTGCGCGCGTCGGGTGTTGGGGCCTGTATCGACAGTGCTGGCACCAGCGCTCTGTTGGCCGCACAGGCCCACGCCAAGGCCAGCGGCTACGTTTTGACCGAAGAACTGGTGCGCCAATGTACCTTGGCCGGGGGCGATGATTATGAGCTGTTGTTCACGGCTGCCCCGGCACAGCGCCCCGCCGTGCAAGCAGCAGCCCAAGCCAGTGCCACCCTTGTGACGCGCATTGGCTGCATCCAAGCGCAACCGGGGGTGCGTTTGTTGGACGCGCAAGGCCAGTGCTTGTCCACGGCCCGCTATGCTTCTTTCGACCACTTTGCCTCCGCCTGAGCGCACATGCCAGGCCAAGGCGGGCAGGGCTACAATCGCTGCAAGATTCGTGCCTTTTTTCAATGAACCGCCTTTTTGTCCTCCCCTTGCTGGCCTGTTTGGCTGTGGCCCCGTTCAGCGGAGCACAGGCCGAAAAGGCCGACCGCCAACAGCCCATGAACATCGAGGCCGATGCCCTGCGCCACGATGAATTGCAGCAAACCAGCGTCTTTACCGGGCGCGTGGTGCTGACCAAAGGTTCCATCGTGTTGCGTGGCGAGCGCCTAGAAGTGCGCCAAGATGAGGCGGGCTACCAGTCGGGCACCGTCACAGCAGCACCCGGTCAGCGGGCGTTTTTCCGGCAGAAAAGGGATACGACCCCTGGGGCTCCCGAGGAGTTTGTTGAAGGCGAGGGCGAGCGCATCGAGTACAACGGCCGCACCGACACCGTGCGCCTGCTGCGCCGGGCTGAATTGCGCCGCTACCAAGGTAGCAGGGTGCAAGATGAGCTCACTGGAGCGGTGATTGTTTATAACAACCTGACCGATGTGTTCAGCGTGGATGGGCAAACCAGTAAGCCCGAAGGTGGTTCTGCTTCCAGCGGTGGTCGGGTGCGGGCCGTATTAGCCCCTAAGGTCATCGCTGCTCCGGCTGTGCCCAGCCCTGCCACCCCAGCTGCACCGTTGCGTGCCAGCCCGGCTTTGAGCCACGTCAAGCCATGAGCAGCACTTCTGCCAGCACTGCTCCATCCTCTGGCAGCCGCCTGGAAGTGCTGCATTTGGCAAAATCTTATGGCAGCCGCAAGGTGGTTAAAGATGTTTCGCTGGTGGTAGAAAAGGGTGAAGTGGTGGGGCTGCTCGGCCCCAATGGCGCGGGCAAAACCACTTCCTTTTATATGATCGTGGGCCTGTTGCCCAGCGACGGTGGGGATATTCGCATTGACGGCCAATCGGTGGTGCGGATGCCGATTCACAAGCGTTCGCGCTTGGGGCTGTCTTATCTGCCGCAAGAAGCCTCTATTTTTCGCAAACTCACGGTGCAAGAAAACGTGCGCGCCGTGTTAGAACTCCAACACGATGCCCAAGGCAAAGCCCTGCCCAAGGCCGAGATCGAGCAGCGCTTGCAGTCTTTGTTAGAAGAATTGCGCGTAGACCATCTGCGCGATTCGCCTGCCGTGGCTTTGTCAGGCGGCGAGCGCCGCCGGGTAGAAATCGCCCGTGCTTTGGCTACGCAACCGCGCTTTATCCTGCTGGATGAGCCCTTTGCCGGTATCGACCCGATTGCGGTGATTGAAATCCAGCGCATCATTGGTTTTTTAAAAGCGCGTGGCATTGGCGTGCTGATTACCGACCACAATGTGCGCGAAACCTTGGGCATTTGCGACCACGCTTGCATCATCAGTGATGGCCGCGTGCTGGCCCAAGGCACCCCCTCCGAAATTGTGAACAACGCCGAGGTGCGCCGGGTGTACTTGGGCGAACATTTCCGTATGTGAACAGGTAGCTGCCATGAAACCCGGCCTGTCTCTGCGCGTATCGCAGCACCTGACCCTGACACCGCAGTTGCAGCAGTCGATTCGGCTGTTGCAGTTGTCCACGTTGGAGTTGGGTCAAGAAGTCGAGCAAATGCTGGCCGACAACCCTTTTTTAGAGCGCAACCCCGACGAAGCCACGCGCGAAGAATTTGGCTTGCCGCAAGCTGACACCCCAGCTTCTACCGACGAGGCCCAGTATGGCGAATGGGCCGCTAGCAGTGCCCCCAGCAGCTCCACCAGCACCGAAGCAGAAGCCAGCACCCCAGAGCAGAGCACCGTAGAAACGCTGGATTGGGAGGGTGATGGCAGCATCGAGATGGCCCCGGATGACAGTGAATGGGGTGGTGATGCTCCGGCCTCTGGCCGCCAGAGTGCAGACGAGCACGAAGTCAGCGCCGCCGACTTGGCGCATGGACATGAATCCCTCACGGCCTTTTTGCACCGGCAAGCACTGGGCCTGCGTTTATCCCCGGAAGACCGGGCGGCGCTGTACTTCCTGATTGAGTCGCTGAACGAAGATGGCTACCTAGAGGATTCGCTCGAAACCTTGGCCCAAGGGCTGGCCGAGGAACACCCCGAAGACCTAGAGGAGTTGTTGCACCATTTCACGGTGGCGCTGCGCTTACTGCAAACCCTAGAGCCGGTGGGCGTGGGGGCGCGCGACTTGGCCGAGTGCCTGCGGCTGCAACTGGCTGTTTTGGCGGCCCAGCCCCAACCCGGCCAAGCACCCGAAACGATTGCGCTGGCGCTGCAACTGTGCCAACAACCCTTAGACGGGCTGGCGCGGCGCGATGTGCGCCGCTTGGCCCAAAGCTGTGCTGCCACCGAAGAGCAAACCCGTGCCGCAATGGCTTTGATTGCCCGATTAGAGCCACGTCCGGGCCGGCCTTTTGTCTCGGTCGAGCGCAATGCCATCATTCCAGACGTATTGGTGCGCCGTATTGGGCATGGGCAGGGTGGGCACCAATTTAGCGTGCAGCTCAATCCCGAAGTCATGCCGCGCCTGCGGGTACACGATATTTATGCCGGTGCCTTGCGTGGCCGCCGCCAAGATGAAGGCCACCAAGCCTTGCAACAGCGCTTGCAAGAAGCCCGCTGGTTTATCAAAAACATCCAGCAGCGCTTTGACACTATTTTGCGCGTCTCGCAAGCCGTCGTAGAGCGGCAAAAAAACTTCTTTGTACACGGTGAGTTGGCCATGCGTCCGCTGGTGTTGCGCGATATTGCCGATGCACTCGGTCTGCACGAGTCCACCATCTCGCGCGTGACCACGGCCAAATACATGGCGACCCCACAGGGCACTTATGAGCTGAAATACTTTTTTGGCTCGGGCTTGGGCACCGACAGCGGTGGCAATGCCTCTAGCACGGCGGTGCGCGCCCTCATCAAGCAATTTATCGCGGCCGAGAATCCGGCCAAACCCCTGTCCGACAGCCAACTGGCCGAGATGTTGAAAGAGCAAGGCATTGAATGTGCCCGCCGCACGGTAGCCAAATACCGCGAAGGTCTGAAAATCCCGACGGCCACGTTACGCAAAACGCTGTAGCGTAGCCAAGTCTCAATCCTCGGTATCGGCCAGCAGGTCGGGAAATAGCACTTCGGCAAAACCGAGCTGGCGCAAGTCGGTCATCCGTTGCGGGTACAAAGTGCCGATCAGGTGATCGCACTCGTGCTGCACCACACGGGCATGAAAGCCCTCGGCCAAGCGGTCTATGGGGCGGCCCCAGACATCTAAACCGCTGTAGTGAATCCGGCTCCAGCGTGGCACCTTGCCGCGCAAGCCCGGCACCGATAAGCAACCCTCCCAGTCTTCTTCTTGCGTGGTATCCAATGGCGTAATCACGGGGTTGATGAGCACGGTGGGCGGCACCAACGGGCGGTCTGGGTAGCGTGGATTGGGCAGGTCAGAGCCAAAAATCACCACCTGTAAATCAACGCCGATTTGCGGTGCCGCCAGCCCAGCACCGTTGGCCGCTTGCATGGTGTCGTGCAAGTCGGCCACCAACTGGTGCAGCTCTGGGGTATCAAAGGCGGTGACAGGTTGGGCCGTGCGCCACAGGCGCGGGTCGCCCATCTTTAAGATGGTGTGGATGGTCATGGTGGGGTGTTAGTCGCTGTGGCTATCGTAGCAAGCCTGCTGGGCGTTCTGCCTTGGCTACGGGGCTAGCGGCATGGTGGTGATCGAGTTTGAACTCTGCCACGACAGCGGCCAACTGGGTGGCTTGTTGTTGTAGGGCATGGGCGGCGGCGGTGGCTTCTTCTACCAAGGCTGCATTTTGCTGTGTGCCTTGGTCCATCTGGCTGATCGAGGTACCAATAGCGGCAATGCCGGTGCTTTGCTCTTGGCTGGCGTGGCTAATTTCGGCCACGATGCTGGTCATGCGGCGCACGCTTTGCACCACTTGTTCGATGGTCGTGCCTGCATCGCGCACCAACTGGCTGCCCGCATTCACTTGGGTTACCGAATCATCGATCAGCCCTTTGATCTCTTTAGCAGCGGTGGCACTGCGTTGCGCCAAAATGCGTACTTCAGACGCTACCACCGCAAAGCCTCGCCCTTGCTCGCCTGCGCGGGCGGCCTCTACGGCGGCGTTCAAGGCCAAGATGTTGGTTTGGAAGGCGATTGCGTCAATCACCCCAATGATGTCGACAATCTTGCGGGCAGAGTTTTCTATGCCGCCCATCGTCTGCACCACCTGCCCCACCACGGTGCCGCCACGGGTGGCTACCTGCGATGTCTCGTTGGCCAACAAATCAGCTTGGCGGGCGTTTTCTGCGTTTTGCAACACGGTGGCTGTCAGCTCTTCCATCGCGGCGGCTGTTTGCCCTAGGGACGAGGCTTGCTGTTCGGTGCGTGTAGACAGGTCTTGGTTGCCGCTGGCAATCTCTTGCGTGGCTTGGCGTACCGATTCTGAGGAGGCACGGATACGCAGTAGCACCCCGGCGATTTTGTTGACAAAGTCATTGAATGCCTGGGCAATTTGCGTCAGCTCGTCACGGCCTTGGGTGTCGAGGCGGCGTGTCAGGTCGCCCTCGCCCGAGGCGATGTCTTGCAGCGCATCGCGCACCACTGCCAAGCGGCGCAGTTGGCGGTTCACAGCCACCGAGACCAAGACCACCGCCACGACGACACACAGCAGCGTGATGATGGCGGCCACTTCCAACAGTTCGCGCACGCTGGCTGTGGCCTGTGCGCGGTCAATCGCCACGGCCAGCAACCAAGGGGTGCCTAGCACTTTGGCGGCATAGACCATCTGCTCTGCGCCATCAATCGACATGCGGGCGCGGCTACCCTGATCGGCCAATTGGCGCAGCAGGGCCAGATTCAGCTGCGGGGCAATGGTGCTCACCGGCTTGAGGGCGTATTCTGCTTTAGCATGGGCCAGAATGCTGCCGTCACCATCGACCAAAAAAGCAAAACTCTGCGATGCTGGACGAATGGCATTGACCTTTTGTGTGATGGCATCCAAGTGGATGTCGGTGCCAACCACGGCAATGGGCTGGCCTGGCGGGCCAACGGGCTCCACGAAACTGATGGTCAGTTTGCCCGTAGTGGCATCGACATAGGCAGGGGTCAGCGCTGGGCCTCCGACCTTGATGGCATGTTGGTACCACGGGCGGCTGGTGCCGCTATAGCCCTCTGGCAATGGGTGGGGAAAGATGGCACGGTTGTCAGCGTACACAAAATAAGCATCATCAAAGGCCCCCGCTTGCTTGGCAGCAAGCAAGAAGGGCACCGGTTCTGGTTTGTTCACCGCTAGCGTGAGTGCGTTGGTGATGCGTTGTTTCTCTTTCACCCAATCGGTCAGGGCGTTGGCATGGTTGTGGGTCAACTGACCCATACGCACATCGATGGCATCAATCGTGTTGTTGCGCACCACCACGAAAGTAGCCAAGGCCAGCGCACACAATGCTGCCACGGTAATGGCAACGCAAATCCCGATCAGTCGGGCTCGTAGGCTATGGAACATGGCGGCCTCTGAACGGGTATAAGTGGTAAGACAATAAGTAACAGACCGTGTTATCGGTGACAGAGCGTCAAAAATCAATAGGTGTTTGTCGGGCCAGTGCAGCGGTCAATGTGCGACCATCACGCCTTTGTTGTTGCCCAGGAGTTGCCATATGGCCCGCGTTGTTTTTGAACTGCCGTCGCAGTTCATTTTTTCTACCGAACTGCCCATTTACATCGGTCACATCAACCACGGCCAGCACTTGGACAATGCGCAGTTGCTGGCGCTGGTGGGTGAGGCGCGCACGCGCTTTTTTACCTCTCTAGGCTATACCGACCGCGATGCCGAAGGGCTGGCGCTGGTGGTGGGTGATGTCGTGGTGCAATACCAGTCGGAAGCGCTGTATGGCGAAACCCTGCGTATCGACATGACCCCAGCAGACTTTAACAAGTACGGCTTTGATTTGGTGTTTCGTGTCACCGATACCCGCCAAGGCCGGGCGGTAGCCAAGGGCAAGCAAGGGCTGGTGTTTACCGATCCGCAAGACCACAAAGTGCGTCCACTGCCTGCGGCACTGCTGGCGAAATTAGGACAAGTATGAACCAACTGCAAATTTTTCTGCCTTGCGCCGCTGGCGTAGAAGGCTTTTTGGCCGATGAAGTCCACCAACTGACCGGCCTCACCGGCCATGACCTGCTCACAGGCCGAGGCGGCGTCTTGCTGCGCGCCTCTTGGCGCGATGCCCTGCTGCTCAATTTGCACTGCCGCTTGGCCCAGCGCGTGCTGGTGCAATTGGGGCAGCGCCTGTACCGCTCCGAAAATGACCTGTACGAGTTGGCCAGCAGCGTGGCTTGGGAGATTTGGTTTACACCACGCCAGAGTTTCAAAATCGAAGTTACCGCCCAGCACAGCCCGTTGAACAGTCTGAATTTTGCGGCCTTGCGCGTCAAAGATGCGGTGGCAGATCGCTTTCGGGCCAAAACCGGTGTGCGCCCGGATGTGAACACCCAATGGCCGGATGTGCGTATCCATCTGCACCTGACCACCGATCAGGCCACCCTGTATATCGACACCTCGGGTGAGCCCTTGTTCAAACGCGGTTGGCGCGAAGACAAAGGTGATGCACCGTTGAAAGAAACCTTGGCAGCCGCCATGCTCGCTGCGAGTGGCTGGGATCCGCAGGGTGAAGAGCCATTGCCTTTATACGACCCCTGCTGTGGCAGTGGTACGGTACTGATCGAGGCTGCACAAATGGCCTGTCGCATTGCGCCCGGTATGCGCCGCCGTTTCGCGTTTGAAAAGCTGCTGCCCTTCCAAGCCCACGTGTGGCAGGCACTGAAACAGCAAGCCGCCAGTGCTGAACAAGCCAGCCCCGTGCCCATTTTTGGCAGCGATGTCTCGCACCGCATGGTCGATTTTGCCCAGCGCAACGCCGAGCGCGCTGGTGTGGGTGCTACCGTGCAATTGCGCGGTGGGGATGCCTTGCAGCGTATGCCCCCTTGCGAGCAGCCGGGTGTCATGCTGCTCAATCCACCTTATGGCGAACGTATTGCTGCTGCTGGCAGTGCCGGGCGCAATGCCCACGATCGGGCTGCCGAACGCGCACGCGGTGCTGCGGTGGGGCGCGAAACCGCCCAGACCGAAGACGGTGGCGAGTTCTTCTTGCAACTGGCCGCGCATTGGAAGAAGCACTACACCGGCTGGCAGGCTTGGATGCTGACCCCCGACCTGAAACTGCCGGGCAAAATGCGCTTGAAAGAATCACGCCGCGTGCCGATGTGGAATGGCCCAATTGAATGCCGTCTGTTCCGCTTTGATCTGGTGCAAGGCTCGACCAAGCCGCGCCGTGACGCAGCCACTGCCCCCGGAGCGCCGAATCATGCGGGTTGAATTGCGCTGGCCCTTGGACACGGGAGATGCAGATACCGCAGCACCCACCCTGCCGCGCGCTGTCGTGCTAGACACCAACATCGTGCTGGACTTGCTGGTGTTTAACGATCCGGCCATGGCTTTGGTGCGCCAGTGTTTGCAACAAGGCCAGTTGCGTTGGCTGGCCACCCGCCCCATGCACGACGAGTTGGAACGCGTGCTGGCCTACCCGCAAATTGCCCAACGGTTGGCTTTTTATGGCCTGAGTGCGGCCCAGGTGCTGCAAGCCTATGGCCAACGGGTGCAATGGATGGAGCTGCCCGCGCGGGCTTTGGCCGTCTGCAAAGACACCGACGATCAAAAATTTATTGATTTGGCCGCCGCCCACCAAGCCCTGCTGCTCAGCAAAGACAAAGCGGTGCTCAGCCTGCGTAAACGCCTGCTGCGCCAGCATGGTGCGTTGGTGGGCACGGTGTTGGTTGCTGCTCCTAACGATATCGGCATATCCTTATCTGCATAGGCGCAAATAGACTGGGCCAAAATGTGTCGTTTTTATACCGGAGACGGCTTCATGAAATTCGACAACGTTTTGCAGACCATTGGCAACACCCCCCATATCCGCATCAACCGCTTGTTTGGTGCGGGGGCGAATGTCTGGGTGAAGTCCGAGCGTGGCAACCCCGGTGGCTCCATTAAAGACCGCATCGCGCTGGCGATGGTGGAAGAGGCGGAAAAATCGGGCGCACTGCAACCGGGTGGCACTATCATCGAGCCCACCAGCGGCAATACCGGCATCGGCTTGGCCTTGGTGGCTGCTGTCAAAGGCTATAAGCTCATTTTGGTGATGCCCGACAGCATGAGCATCGAGCGCCGCCGCCTGATGCTGGCCTATGGTGCACAGTTCGACCTGACCCCACGCGAAAAAGGCATGAAGGGGGCCATTGCCCGCGCGGAAGAGCTCAAGGCACAAATTCCCGGCGCTTGGGTACCGCAGCAGTTCGAGAACCCGGCCAATGTGGAGGTACATGCGCGCACCACGGCACAAGAGATTCTGGCCGATTTTCCCGATGGCTTGGATGCCTTGATTACCGGTGTCGGCACTGGTGGCCACCTGAGCGGTGTCGCCAAGGTGCTCAAGGCACAGTTTCCGCAGATCAAGGTGTTTGCGGTTGAGCCCAGCGCCTCGCCGGTGATCAGCGGTGGCGCACCTGCACCACACCCGATCCAAGGGATTGGCGCTGGTTTTGTGCCGAAGAATTTAGACACCAGTTTGCTCGATGGCGTGATCCAAGTCGATGCCGAGCCCGCCCGCGAATACGCGCGCCGCGCTGCACGCGAAGAAGGGCTGCTAGTGGGTATCTCGTCTGGGGCTACCTTGGCGGCGATTGCCCAAAAACTGACCGAGCTGCCCGCTGGTGCCAAAGTGTTGGGATTTAGCTATGACACCGGCGAGCGCTATTTGTCGGTCGAAGGCTTTTTGCCCACTTAAAGGCGGAACCCCGCCAGCAGTTGTGCCAAATGGGCCGACTGCTGCTGCAGGTCGCGCGCTACCGAGGCACTGTCATCCACCAAGGCTGCATTTTGTTGCGTCACAGCATCCAGTTGCGAGACGGCGGAGCCGATCTGCTCTAGGCCCGCGCTTTGCTCTGTGCTGGCCGCGCTGATCTCTTGCATCAGTTGGTGCATTTGCGCCACTTGCTGCACGATGTTGTCCATCGCTGCACGCGCGTGCACCGCTTGCTCTGACCCCAGCGCGACAGTGTTCACACTGGATTGAATCAGCTCTTTGATCTCGCGCGCCGCTTGGGCCGAGCGCTGGGCCAGCATGCGCACCTCGGAAGCCACCACAGCAAAGCCCCGGCCTTGCTCACCGGCGCGTGCAGCTTCTACGGCGGCGTTCAAGGCCAAGATGTTGGTCTGGAAGGCAATGCCATCAATCACCCCCGTGATGTCAGCAATGCGCGTCGAGGAGGCATTGATGTGTCCCATGGTTTGCGTGACCTGCGCCACCACCCCGCCACCCTCATGCGCGGCCTGGGTGGCACTGCCAGCCAACTGCACCGCGGCCTTGGCCGTATCGGTGTTGTGGCGTACGGCCACGGTCAGTTGCTCCATAGAGGCAGCGGTGCGCTGTAAATTACCGGCCTGGTCTTCGGTGCGCTGGCTCAAATCGACACTGCCCGCCGCAATGCTATCGGCATTGCCTTGCATGGCAGCTGCACTGACCCGCATGTTTTGCACCAAGCTGATCAAGGACTCTACCAAGCGATTGATGGCCGTACCCAATTGACCAATCTCATCTTGGGTGTCGGTGGGCATTCGGTGTGTCAAGTCGCCTTGGGCAATTTCGGTCAGTAAATTGACGGCATGGTGCAAGGGGGCCAACATGGCGCGGCTGATGAGGAAAATCACCAACAATGCGATACCGCCACCTACCAACAGCGCCACCACACCAGCAATCCGCAAAGCCTTGAGTACGGGGCCGGTCAGTTCATCCACAGGCACCTCAGCCACCACATAGGCATTGAGTTCCGGAATGAAGGTGGACACCAGCATTTGCTCGGTGTGACCATTGTGGTAGTGCAGCTGGTTCAGGTCTTGCCCACGCAACAACTGGTTCGCCATGTCGGCATTCAGGCCCGGCAGGTCTTTGAGGTGCTGTTTGCCGGTAATCAGCTCTTTGTTGCGGTGCATGAGCACCGTGCCATTGGCGCGTACCAAGAACACCGAACCAGTTTTGGCGATTTGGTAGCGCGCAATGGTGTCGGCAATGGCATCGACCGACAAACCCAAACCAGCGGCAGCGCGCTGTCCCACCGGCCCATCGACCCGCACGTTGATAAACACCATGTACTTTTGTGCCTTCAGGTCAAAGTCGATGTTCAGTGCGTAGGGCACTTTTTGGTTCAGCGTTTCTGGAAACCACGACTCGGTGGGCAAGATGTCGCGTACTACGCCATCGTCGGTGTAGTATTTCTGGTCACGCTCCGAGCCCCAAAACACGGCGGCGGCTGTATGGCGCTGTTTCAGCGCCTTGGCATAGGCCAGCCAAGTAGCCCGCCCTGCCTCGGGCATACCGGCACGGTCCCATTCCACCATAAAAGTGTTATCGGCCAAGGCTAAAGAGGCGGTGATGGCTGGTGCCAATTGGCGTTGTACATCGGATTTGATGCCCGCTACCAGCATGGGCAATTCTTCTGCCACAGCGCGGCGCTGCACCTCGGCCTCAACCAACCACAAACTCACGGCCCCGGCAATCACGGTGAACAACAGCAGGCATAGCGCAAAAGCGGCCAGGAGCTTGCGCCCAATCGGCATGTTTTTAAGGATGTCAATCATCTTTGGAGGTCGATAGGAATTTCTCAGAACCATGCAGTATCACCCACGGGTTTCCCCCCAGACAAAGCACACACAGCGGTGTCACAAAGTCTTACACTGATCCCGACGCTGATCGTCGTACAGGGAGGTGTTATGGGCTTTAAACCTATTCCAGCGGCCATCGCCTGTGCGATCGGTTTGCTTTTTTGGTTCATCCTGCCTGTGCCTGCAGGGGTGTCTGAAAATGCTTGGCACATGCTGGCGCTGTTTGTCGCCACCATTGCTGCCATCATTGGCAAGGCGATGCCGATTGGAGCCCTGTCCATGCTCGCCATCACGTTGGTGGCTGTCACTGGCGTAACCCACAACAACCCGGCCAATGCCATCAAAGATGCGCTGAGTAGCTTTGCCGACCCGCTCATTTGGCTGATTGGCGTGTCGGTGATGATCTCGCGCGCCCTGACTAAAACGGGCTTGGGAGCACGCATCGGTTACTGGTTTATCTCTTTGTTTGGCAAACGCACCTTGGGCATTGGCTATGCGTTGGCCTTGTCTGAGTTGACGCTGGCCCCCGTGACCCCCAGCAACACGGCACGGGGCGGGGCCATCATGCACCCGATCATGCGCTCCATTGCCGACAGCTTTGGCTCCAACCCGAAAGAGCACACTGAGGAGCGCATTGGCAAATACTTGGCACTGGTCAATTACCACGCCAACCCAATCACCTCGGCCATGTTTATCACCGCCACAGCTCCCAACCCCTTGGTGGTGAAGCTGATCGCCGAAGCCACCGGAGCGCAAATTCACCTCAGTTGGAGCACTTGGGCCTTCGCCATGCTGTTGCCGGGGCTGTTGGCGATTGCCTTGATGCCGCTGGTGCTGTATTGGCTCTATCCGCCCGAGATCAAAAACACCCCGGATGCGGCAGAGTTTGCCCGCGACAAACTGACGGCATTGGGGCCGATCAATCGGGGCGAGGGCATCATGTTGGGGGTGTTCGTGCTGCTACTGGTGCTTTGGGCCGGAGTGCCCGCCATGCTGCTAGGCGATGCCTGGGAGGTCAACGCCACCACCACCGCCTTTATCGGCTTGAGCGTGCTGTTGGTGACCGGGGTTTTGACTTGGGATGACATCCTGACCGAAAAGAGCGCTTGGGACACCATCGTTTGGTTCTCGGCCTTGGTGATGATGGCGGGCTTTTTGAACAAGCTGGGGCTGATTGCTTGGCTCTCGGGCAGCATCAAAACCTCGGTCGAGGGCATGGGGCTGGGCTGGTTTGGGGCCAGTGCCCTACTGATGTTGGCCTACCTGTACGCCCACTATATGTTTGCCAGCACCACCGCCCACATTACCGCCATGTTTGCCGCCTTTTATGGTGCGGGGTTGGCTTTGGGGGCTCCAGCCTTGCCCTTTGCCTTGATGATGGCTGCTGCCTCCAACATCATGATGACGTTGACCCACTACGCCACCGGAACCTCGCCCGTGATTTATGGTTCTGGCTACACCACTTTGGGAGAATGGTGGAAGGCCGGTTTAGCCATGAGCCTTGTTTTGTTGCTCATCTGGATGCTGGCCGGATCGCTCTGGTGGAAGTTGCTGGGCTACTGGTGATGCCGTGGGGGCACCGTAAAATCGCCCCTCTTTTGCCCCCTGACTCTCTGCCCGATCACCACGGGCCTGTGTTGCCATGATTCGTGTCTCTGAACTGAAACTGCCCCTGACAGACTTGCCCGTGCCGCCGCTGCGTGCCGCCGATGCCAGTGCTGAAACCGAGGCTGACCGCGCCCCCGCACCGCAGCCTCTTGCTGCTTTGCGCCGTTTGGCAGCCCAAGCTCTGGGGGTGCCTGAAACCGCTCTGGCTGAACTGCACGTCTTCAAGCGCAGCTTTGATGCACGCAAAGCGCAATTGCTGGCCGTGTTTATTGTGGATGTGGCCTTGGCCGACCCGGCGCAAGAGGTTGCTTTGCTGGCACGCCACGCCAGCAACCCGCATATCCAACCCAGCCCCGACATGGCTTGGTACCCGGTGGGTCAAGCCCCGGCCCAGCTGGCAGAGCGCCCGGTGGTGGTCGGTTTTGGCCCCTGTGGCATCTTTGCGGCGCTGGCGCTGGCGCAAATGGGCTTTCGGCCGATTGTGTTAGAGCGGGGCAAAACAGTGCGCCAGCGCACCAAAGACACTTGGGGCCTGTGGCGCAAGCGTGAACTGAATCCTGAATCGAATGTGCAGTTTGGCGAGGGCGGCGCAGGCACGTTCTCCGATGGCAAGCTCTACAGCCAAATCAAAGACCCACGCCATTTGGGCCGCAAGGTGATGCAGGAGTTTGTGCAAGCCGGTGCGCCGCCCGAAATCCTGTATGCCGCGCACCCGCACATTGGCACCTTCAAACTGGTGAAGGTGGTGGAAAATCTGCGTGAGCAAATCATCGCCTTGGGTGGCGAGGTACGCTTTGAACAGCGCGTCACCGATATCTTGGTAGAAGAAAACGCGCAAGGTCGCCAGCTGCGGGGCCTGCAGGTGCTCAACCAAGCCACCGGCCAAAGCTACGAGTTGCCCGCCTCGCAAGTGGTGCTGGCTTTGGGCCACAGCGCCCGCGATACTTTCGCCATGCTGTACCAACGCGGCGTTTATATGGAGTCCAAGCCGTTCTCGGTCGGTTTCCGTATCGAACACCCACAAGGCGTGATCGACCGTGCGCGCTGGGGCCGCCATGCCGGGCATCCGTTGTTGGGGGCGGCCGATTACAAATTAGTCCACCACGCCAGCAATGGCCGCACGGCCTATAGCTTTTGCATGTGCCCCGGCGGTACCGTGGTGGCGGCCACCAGCGAGCCGGGCCGGGTCGTGACCAACGGCATGAGCCAGTATTCACGCAACGAGCGCAATGCCAATGCGGGCATGGTGGTGGGCATCGACCCGAGCGACTACCCGACCGACCCGGCCGCTTTTGAGGCCACTTTGGGGGCCACCTATGGCAGCGAAAGCCCAGCTGCTGGCACCGTCCACCCGCTGGCGGGTATGGTGTTGCAGCGCCAGTTGGAATCGAACGCCTATATCTTGGGTGGCAGCAACTACAACGCACCCGGCCAACTGGTAGGCGACTTCATCGCCGGACGGCCCTCACAACAGTGGGGCGAGGTGCAGCCCTCGTACAAGCCGGGCGTGACGCTGGGTGATTTGCACCCCGCCCTTCCGCCGTACGCCATTGCTGCTCTGCGCGAAGCACTACCTGCCTTTGGTCGAAAAATCAAAGGTTTTGATATGCCGGATGCGGTACTCACCGGGGTGGAAACCCGCACGTCATCGCCGCTCAAAATCACCCGTGGCGAGGATTTCCAGAGCCTGAACACGGCTGGTTTGTATCCGGCGGGCGAAGGGGCCAGCTATGCCGGGGGCATTTTGTCTGCTGGGGTCGATGGCATCAAGGTGGCCGAGGCGGTGGCGCGTAGTTTGTTGCGGCTCGGCGTGTAAACCAGTCAGGCGCGCTTAAACAGCGCCAGCAACGACCCGGCCAGCACAAACATGCCGCCAAAAATGCGGTTCATGGCCCGAATATGGGCGCTGGACTTCAAGGTGCCCAACACCTTGGCAGCCAAGGCGGTGTAACCTGCCATCACCACCAAATCGGTCAATGCGATGGTCAGGCCGATGGCCACATATTGCGGTAACAACGGTTGGGCCAAGTCCATAAACTGTGGCACCACGGCCAGCAAAAACACCGTGCCTTTGGGGTTGACGATATTCACCAACAAGCCACGCAACACCATGCTGGCGCGCGAAGCTGGCGGGCGCTCGCCTTCTATCTTGGCCACCATGGGCACGGCGGGTGCGCGCCACTGCTGAATGCCCAACCAAACCAAATAGGCCACGCCCAACCACTTCACCACCGTGAAAGCCGTGTTGGAGGCAGCAATCAAGGCCCCTAGCCCCAAGCCGACCACCACGATTTGCACCCAGATACCCAGCACCAAGCCAAAGGCGGTGAAATAGCCGACGCGAAAGCCGTGATTGAGTCCGGCACTCATCGAAGCCACCGCCCCCGGCCCCGGCGAGAGGCTGATGGCCCACGATGCAGCAAACAGGGCCAGCCAAGTAGAAAATTCCATGCTCCATTCCTTTGTTGATTGATGTCTGCGCTCTGGGGGGGCAAAACCGTCTTTATCCCTGCGGATGGCCTAAACCTTGCTTGCAGCCACTCCATTTGCGCGCACTCTCGCGTCCCCGCCGCAGCGCAGGCTGACAGCGTTACTTTCACGGTGAACCTATGGTACGCATCCACCTTGCCATTGATCTGAATTACACGGTCAACACCCTACCAGGTGCCGATTTCATTTTTAATCTCCAATGTGCCCAAACACGCCAACAATTTGTGGCTTGGGAGCAGCTGTTGGTCAGCCAGCCCGTGCCACTGACTAGCCACACTGACCCCAGCACACACACCCGTTACTTGCGCCTGACCGCGGCGCTTGGCCCCTTGTTGGTGCGCTACCAAGCCACCATCGATATCACCCACCACACAGCACCACCGGTCAGCGTGATGGAAACTCCAGTAGCCCAGCTCCCGCCAGATGCGCTGATCTACCTTTACCCCAGCCGCTACTGCCAGTCCGATTGCCTGACCGCACAGGCCATCAACCTCTTTGGCACGCTGCAGCAAGGCTATGCACGCGTACTGGCCATCCGCGATTGGGTACGCACACAGGTCAAATTTCAGTCCAATACCAGCAACTCCATGACCTCGGCGCTGGATACGCTCCACGCCCATGTGGGGGTATGCCGTGATTTTGCCCATCTGATGATTGCTATGTGCCGGGCGCTGAACATCCCGGCCCGCTTTACCACGGGTATTGATTTTGGGGCCGACCCAATGCTGGGGCCGACAGACTTTCATGCCTATGTGGAGGTGTATCTGAGTCACCGTTGGTACCTGTTCGACCCCTCGGGCACTGCGATTCCTATGGGTTTTGTGCGCATTGGCACTGGGCGTGATGCGGCCGATGTCTCATTTGCCACCATTTTTGGCAATGTCACGGCCGCGGCACCACAGATTGAGATTTCGGCCCAAACCTGCCTGCATACTGGTTGGGCTACCCCGGTACATCGCCAAGAAGCCTTATCTACCGATGCAGGCTTTGCTTGGAATGCGATAAATGCGCGCTGAACGCCTCGCTGAGGACTTAGTGCCCCGCATTTTGTAGCGCAGCAATGCGCTCTTCAATCGGTGGATGCGTGCTAAACAACTGGCCAATGCCACCGGCAATACCCATCGCTGCCATGCTCTTGGGCAGTTCTGCTGGGTGTACGCCACCCAATCGGGCCAGTGCGTTAATCATGGGTTGTTTGCGCCCCATCAGTTCGGCGGCACCTGCATCGGCGCGGAATTCACGTTGGCGCGAGAACCAAGCCACAATCATGGCCGCGACAAAGCCCAACAAAATGTCTAATACGATGGTAGTGATGGTGTAGCCAATGCCAGGGCCGGAGTTTTCCGAATCACCCTTGCGCAAGAAGCTGTCTACTGCGTAGCCAATCACACGCGACAAGAACACCACAAAGGTGTTCATCACGCCTTGGATCAGTGTCATGGTCACCATATCGCCGTTGGCAATGTGTGCTACTTCGTGCCCAATCACGGCCTCGATTTCTTCGTGTGTCATGCTCTCCAACAGGCCGGTAGACACCGCCACCAAAGCCGAGTTTTTGAAAGCCCCCGTGGCAAAGGCATTCGGGTCGCCCTCAAAAATACCCACCTCTGGCATACCAATACCGGCTTTGTCGGCAAACTTGCGTACGGTATCGACAATCCAAGCTTCATCTTGGTTGCGCGGCTGCTCAATGATTTGAACCCCGGAGCTCCATTTGGCCATCGGCTTCGAAATCAGCAAGGAGATGATGGCCCCGCCAAACCCCATCACCAAGGCATAACCCAGCAAGGCACCCAAGTTGAGGCCGTTGGCAGTCAGGTAACGGTTTACGCCCAACAAGCTGGCCACAATGCCCAGCACAGCCACCACGGCTACGTTGGTCAAGACAAATAACAAAATGCGTTTCATGTTGAGTATGTTCTCCAGAGAAAGAGGATCCAGCCCCTTGGACAGGGAGAATAGGGCAGTCTGCGTTTAATAGATCACCGACGCGGGCTGCGGAAAACGTCAGAGTCATCATAAAAGCAAAAGTTCTGGTTCTCGGCCCACCAACCGGGCAGCCCCAGCACAGGTAGGGGTGTAAACGGTTTGCATGCCAAGTGCTGCGCCGTCAGCTCCTGTGCCAGCCATGCATCCAGCTCCCATCGGTTGCTACCGGGCGATAAAGCCGTCTGAGGTTTATAGACATGGGCCGTAATGGATTTGTAGGGTTGCACCAGTTTTTCTAACAAAGCGTGGCCGAACAGATGCAAACGCGCTTGGCCCCACAGCGGGCGCAAATCGACCAGCAAACGCCGCCAATCGCGTGCGAGCAAGGCTTGCCACAGGGCTTCGGGTGCATCCAACACAGCCCCGTTTTCATCCAATAGCGTGATGGCATCGCGCACCGGGCCACGGCTGGCCCCCACGCCTTGCTGGGCAATCGCCTGGGCTTGCAGTTGGTTCAGACGGCGTTTGCTGGCTGGGTATTGCGCCCACACCAGCCCATTGAAAAAATCATGGAAGTTGTCGCGCGTCGGGACAGTGCCGCTGTCAAAAATAAATTGTTCATAAGCCACACCAGCAGGTAGCTGGGCCTGTGGCACAAAGCACACCGGCAAGCCCGGCAAGGTATTGAGCGCCTGTGCCACGGTTTGACCGGCTTGCCATTGCTGTTGCAGTGGGAGGCCCAGCCATTGCAGCGGCGTAAACCACGGAGCATCCCAATCCAGTGCCGGTACAAACGCTGCTTGCATAGAGGCCAATCAGGTACGGGCAAAAAACAAAGCCGCCATCACCAACCCGGTCAGTACGATGCCAGCGCGCAGCCAAGGTGCCGGAATGCGCCGTGCCAACTTGGCACCACCGTAGCCGCCCGCAGTAGCCGCTAGCATCATCCACAGGGCTTGGGGCCACTCGACCACCCCCCCGGCGGCATAGACCGCCACGGCAATGGCAGCCAGTAAGGCCGAGATGGCGTTTTTCAGGGCGTTCATTTGGTGCAGTGACAAGGCCCCACACAGGCTCCAAAACGCCAGCAACAAAATACCCAAGCCGCCATTGAAATAACCGCCATACACCCCTACCACCAGCAGTCCTACGCCCATCCTCCAGCCGGAAGCAGGGCGGTGCGCGCCCGCCGTACCCGAAGAAGAAGCCCATTGGCGCAACTGTGGGCCAAACGCGAACAGGGCTGTTGCCGCCAGCAACAGCCACGGCACCACACGGGCAAAGATGGCGTTAGGTGTCAGCAGTAATAACCCCGCCCCCAGCGCCCCACCAAGCAGCGACAGCAATGCCACTGCCCATAAACCTAAGTTGGGTGGGGCTTGCACATCTTGTCGCTGTCCCCAAACACTGGCGATATAGCCCGGCAACAAGGCCACGGTGCCTGTGGCATTGGCAACCACCGGCGGCACGCCCGTCCAGACCAAAGCGGGCAAGGTTAAGAAACTGCCGCCACCGGCCACCGCATTGAGCGCTCCAGCACCAAAGGCCGCCGCCAGCAACAACAAGGTATCTGCGAGCGGGGCAGGCACTAGCTCAAGTGGCATAAGGATCGGCAAAGCCCAAGCTGCGCAGGATTTCGGTTTCGTAGGCTTCCATCTCTTGTGCGTCTTGCTCGCTGGTCTCGTGGTCCCAACCTTGGGCGTGTAAGGTGCCATGCACCAGCAGGTGGGCATAGTGTTCTTGTAAAGACTTGTTCTGCTCGCGCGCTTCCCGCTCTACCACGGGGGCACACAAGACCAAGTCGGCCAGCACCACGGGCTCTTGGGCGTAATCAAAGGTCAGCACATTGGTGGCGTAATCTTTTTGCCGATACGCGCGGTTGAGCTGTTGTCCTTCTTCGGTATCCACAATTCGCACGGTGATTTCGGCATCGCTGGCCAAGGCGTGGCGTACCCAGCGCATCACTTTGTGGCGTGGCAGGGCGGCGCGGTGCTGGGCCACGCCGTCAAAACGGGCAAATTGCAGGGAAAAAGTCAGGGCAGGTAAAGTCATGGGGCAAAAATCAAAGGGGGGTGGCAGTGCGCGAACGCGCCACTGCGGGGCGGCCAGCGGCATCGTAGGCATCGACAATGCGGGCCACCAGGGGGTGGCGCACCACATCGGCACTGGTAAAGCGCGTCACGGCAATGCCTTTCACGCGCTTGAGTACGCGCTCGGCCTCTATCAGGCCACTCATCGCGCCCTTGGGCAGGTCAATTTGGCTCACATCGCCTGTGACGACGGCC
The DNA here is from genome assembly GCA_964478155.1 of uncultured Simplicispira sp. GTDB lineage: Bacteria > Pseudomonadota > Gammaproteobacteria > Burkholderiales > Burkholderiaceae_C > Simplicispira. Next base: position 64,704 of record CAYZGT010000009.1, on the reverse strand, counting down.
TTGGCCCCAAAGCCAATCCGTGTGAGGAACATTTTCATCTGTTCGGGCGTGGTGTTTTGTGCTTCGTCCAAAATCACAAAAGCGTTGTTGAGGGTGCGCCCACGCATAAAGGCCAGCGGCGCAATTTCCAGTGCGTTGCGCTCAAACGCTTTTTGCACCTTGTCAAAGCCCATCAAATCGTACAAAGCATCGTAGAGCGGGCGCAGGTAGGGATCCACCTTCTGGGCCAAATCACCCGGCAAAAAGCCTAAGCGCTCGCCCGCCTCTACCGCTGGGCGCGTCAGCACAATACGTTGCACGCTGTTGCGCTCTAGGGCATCGACGGCACAGGCCACAGCTAAATAGGTTTTCCCGGTACCGGCTGGCCCAATGCCAAAAGTGATATCGTGGTTGGCGATGTTCTCTAGGTACATCGCTTGGGTGGGGGTGCGCGCGCGCAAATCGGCTCGGCGGGTGGTTAATGTGGGGGCTGTGCTGGCAACCTCGTGCATGGCCCCGTCGCCCGCCAGCATCAGTTGCAGGTATTCCTCGGTGATGGGGCGATCGGCCAGCTCATAGACGGCTTGCAGCATTTCCAGTGCTTGGGTGGCGCGCGCCTTTGGGCCATCCACTTTGAATTGCTCATGCCGATGGGCAATGCTGACTTGTAAGGCCGCCTCGATGGTACGCAAATGCACATCTGCCGGGCCACACAGGTGCGTTAGACGGGTGTTGTTATGGGGAGTAAAGTTGTGGCGAAGAATCACGGTGCGGTACGCAGAAGGCAAGAAAAGACCATCATAGATGGAACCAGATGTCTGCTCTTCAATGCCGTCGTCCACCACCACGGTAGTAATTACGCCCACCGTGCCGATGCTCTGACCAATGCCAAGCTGCGCCAAACCACAGGAAAGGCCATAGTGACGGGCCAACGTACTCCACCCTGGGCGCTGGTTGGTAATAGTAGTAAGTGCTGGGCGGCTCTTCGTAATAGGGTGTGGTGCGTTGGTAGTACACCACGCCACGGTCTGGCGCAGGGGCCACCACGCAACCGGCCAAACTACTTATGGCAACAACAGCAACAAGCCGCAGAAGAAATGGTTTTAACTTCATGGTGAAACCCCTCATGGACAGAGGCGCAAGAGTTTTTCACTGTACCGCAATATGGAACTGTGCGCTAGGAAGCTGCCGACCACGGTACACCAAAACCCCTGTCCAATCGCACCAAGGTTTTCAGCTACATTAGCCGCCATGAGCGTTGCCTATAGCCATTCCACCGTGCAGTGCCTGACGGTGGTTGCCCAGCACCACGGCATTCAGGCCTTGCCTGAGCGCCTGATCCATGAATATGCCCTGCCCGCCAGTGAGCCCGATGATGCACTGCTGCGCCGTATGGCCAATGACATTGGCTTAAAAGCCAAAATCGTACAAACCAACTGGGGTAGCTTGCTGCAGTTTCAGGGGGTTTTCCCGATGCTGGCACGCAAGCACGATGGTCATTCGCTCATCATTGCGGGGGTGGAGACCGATCCGGCCGACCAGCAACGCAAGGTTGCCATCCTAGACCCCCAAGACCCGAACCGGCGTGTGCGGCTGTGGAGTGAGGCCGAACTCAGCGCACAGTGGTCAGGCACTTTGGTGTTGCTCAAACGCCAATACGCTTGGCTCGATGCCGACCAACCGTTTGGTTTGCGCTGGTTTATCCCCGAGATTTTTCGCCAGCGCAAAGCATTCCGCGATATTGCAATTGCCGCCATCATGCTGCAACTGCTCGGGCTGGGCATGCCCATCTTTTCGCAGTTGGTCATTGACAAGGTGTTGGTACACCAAAGCTACTCTACCCTCACGGTGCTGGCCGTGGCCATCGTCGGGGTGATGTTGTTTGAGGCTATCTTTAGCTTTGTGCGTCAATATTTGCTGTTGCACGCCACGAACGTCATGGACGTGCGCCTGTCCAAACGCACCTTCAGCCACCTGCTGGCCTTGCCGATTGATTACTTTGAGAGCCACACTGCCGGGGTGATTGCACGCCATATGCAGCAGGTGCAAGCCATCCGCAGTTTTCTGACTGGGCAACTGTTTTTTACGGCGCTGGACTCTATCGGCCTGATTTTGTTTATTCCGCTGTTGGCTTCGTACAGTGTCAAACTGGCCTTGGTGGTGTTTGGCTTTTCGCTGCTGATGGCTTTGGTGGTATTGGCATTGATTCGCCCCTTCAATCGGCGCTTGCAAGCTTTGTACAACGCGGAGGGGATACGCCAATCGATGTTGATCGAAACCATCCATGGCATGCGTACGGTCAAATCTTTGGCGATTGAACCCAAGCAGCGCAAAGTATGGGAGCAACGCACCGCCACCACCATCCAAATGCACTTTGGTGTCGGGCGCATGTCACTCACCGCAGCCACCATCACCAATTTGCTAGAGAAGTTAATGATGGTCAGCATCATCACCATTGGTGCGATGGATGTTTTTAGTCTCGAATTGACGGTTGGCGGCTTGATTGCCTTTCAGATGCTATCTAACCGCGTGGTCGGGCCATTGGTACAAATTGTGGGTTTGGTACACCAATACCAAGAAACCGCTTTGTCCGTAAAGATGCTGGGTGAAGTGATGAACCACCCGCCTGAGCGCAAATCTTCTGGTGGCCTGCGCCCAGCCCTGAAGGGGCAGATCAGTTTAGACGGTGTCACTTTCCGCTATCCTGGTGCTGCCATGACAGCGCTAGACCGCATTCAGATGAACATTGCCCCCGGCACTGTGGTGGGGGTGGTGGGGCGCAGCGGCTCGGGCAAGAGCACCTTCACCCGCCTCATTCAAGGTCTCTACCCAGTGCAAGAGGGTGTGATTCGCTTTGACGGTATCGACATCCGCGAGATTGATTTAGCCCATCTGCGTCGCAGTATTGGCGTGGTGTTACAAGATAACTTCATGTTCCGGGGTACGGTGCGCGAGAACATTGCGATGGCCCGGCCCGATGCCAGCTTTGAACTAATTGTGGCCGCCGCACAAGCTGCTGGGGCCGATGAATTTATCGAGCGCCTGCCCCAAGGTTACGACACCTTACTGGAAGAAAATGCCTCGAACCTCTCGGGCGGCCAGCGCCAACGCTTGGCCATTGCCCGTGCCTTGCTGCCAGCACCGCGCATTCTGATTTTGGATGAGGCCTCTAGTGCGCTCGACCCAGAAAGTGAAGCCATCTTTATCCGCAATTTGGGCCGGATTGCTGCCGGGCGTACGGTCATTATCGTCAGCCACCGCTTATCTACTTTGGTACATTCGGATCAGATCTTTGTTTTTGAACGGGGCCGCCTTGCCGATGCAGGTCGCCATGATGAATTGCTGGGCCGTTGCGAACCTTATACACAACTATGGAACCAACAAACCAGCCACATGTGAGCCCTGCCGCTGTGCCGCCCACAGCCAAAGCCAGTCCTGCACCTGCCGTGCAAGATTGGACAGTGGCTTTTTTGCCTGATGCCGAAGCATTAGAAAAAACGCCGCCCCCTGGTGGCATGTCTGCCACCATTTACCTGCTGCTTGGTCTGATAGTCACTGCCATTGTGTGGGCCAGTGTGTTTGAAGTGGATCAAATCGTCACGGCACGCGGTAAATTGGTCACAGCCCAACCCAACACCGTGCTACAACCGCTAGAGACGGCCCAAATTGCGGCCTTGCATGTGCAGCCGGGGCAAATTGTGCAAAAAGGGCAGGTGTTGGCTGTGTTAGACCCCACCTTTATCAATGCCGATTTGGCCCAATCGCAAGACCGACTCAAAAGCTTAGAAGCCCAAGTCAAGCGCTTAGAGCGTGAGCAAGCTGGGCAACACAGTCCTCCCGCCAGCAAAGATCCGGATGAGTTGTTGCAATGGCGTTTGCAAAATGAACGCTTGGCCAGCTACCGTGCGCGCTTAACGCAGCTGGACGAAAGCATCGACCGCGCCAAGGCGGCTATCGTTACCAACCGACATGAGGTACAGAGCCTCACGGCACGGGTAGAGTCTTTGCGCGACATCGAGAGCATGAACGAGAAGCTCACGGCGCAGCAATTTCAATCCAATATGCGCTTGCTAGAGAGCCGTGAACGCCGTCAAGAAGTCGAGCGTGAATTGATCACCTCTCGTAATCGCGGCATCGAGCTGAGTAAAGACTTGGCAGGTGCTGAAGCAGAAAAAAATGCTTTTATGCGCGAATGGCAACAAAAATCCACCGAAGAGTTGGTGACCGTACAACGCGAACGCGATGCGATTGCGGAGCAGCTGAAAAAAGTAGAACGCCGTAGCCGTATGATTGAGCTGACAGCGCCCCACGATGCGGTAGTGCAAGAAGTGGCTGCACGCTCTACGGGTTCTATCATTCGCGAGGCTGAACCCCTGATCACTTTGGTGCCTCTGGGGGAGACTTTGCAGGCTGAAGTGCAAATTGCGGCACAAGATGTGGGCTACGTGAAGTTACAAGATCCGGTGCGCCTCAAAATTGACGCTTTTCCGTTTCAAAAGCATGGACTGATCCACGGTACTTTAGAGAAATTGGGCCAAGACGCTTTCACCAAAGACGGCATGAATGGACAAGCCAACGCGCCTTACTATCTGGGCCGGGCTGTATTACAAAAGAACGAGCTGCGTAATTTGCCACGCAATGCGCCCCTCATTCCTGGCATGTCTTTGAGCGCCGAGATTGTGGTGGGCAAGCGTACCGTGATGTCTTATGTGATGTACCCCGTGATGCGGGGGCTGGATGAGGCCATCCGGGAGCCTTGAATTATTATTTAATTAAAGATTAATAAAATATGATAAGTGCTGCCATCCCCGTTGTTACGGTTTCGTACAATACACCAGAATTGCTTGATAATTTGCTGTCAACATTTCGAGAGAAATATCCAGAGAATCCATTTTATATTGTAGACGGATCCGATGAGCAGAATTTACAGAAGGTAAAATTGGTTGTTACAAAATTTAAAAACGTTTTCCTCAAAGATTTTGGTTACAACATCCACCATGGCCCCGGAATGGCTTGGGCTATTAATAATTTTCCCCTCTCGGGGCCAACCCTTTTTCTGGATTCCGATATAGAAGTTGTTCGTGAAGGATTCATTGAAAACTTGTTGGAGTTGTTGAAGCCGGAAATGTATGGTGTGGGTGCTGTGGGTTGCATCAATCGTGATGGTTTTAATGTTGATGATACCCCAGATGGCATCAAATATTTGCACCCTATTTGTATGCTTTGCAATATAGAGGTCGTCAGGCAGTGGCCTTTGCCTGTCAAGCATGGTGCCCCAATGACAGAAACCATGTTGGCTTTGCACGACAGTGGAATGTCCCATTTGGTACAAAATGTTCCCTGGGTCATGAATGATATTGCTGCTGGGAATCAGAGAATATTTATCGATCACAAGGGGCAAGGTACTGTTTTTAAAACAGGAGGCTACCATTTAGAAGAGTGGATGCAGAAGCTACAAGAAAAGCCCCATCGGTTGGTAAGCCAGTCTATTCATCTTGAGGATTATAATAAAAATTTACTCTCTGTCATCCCAGCACATTGTCAGCATATTGTAGAGATTGGCTGCCAATCTGGAGCGCTCGCAGCAGCCTATAAGAAGATAAATCCTCAGGCTACTTACCAAGCGATTGTTTTTGATGAAGAATCAGCGCAAAAGAGTCGATTGTATTGCGACAAAGTTCTCGTGGTTGATATAGATTCAGTTGGGGTTGAATTCTTTTCGAAATTCTCAATGGCAGATGCTTGGATTTTTGATGGTGTGTTTGAAAAGTTAAAAGATCCTTGGGGGCTGCTCAAAAAAATAACCCAATTGATGCCCGTTGGTGGGGTGTTGGTTGCATCCATTTTTAACAGTCAATATTGGGGTGTGCAAGCAAAGATCAATTCGGGCGAGTTGAGGTATGATGGTGTTGGCGGATTGATCGATAAAAGTTATTTGCGCTGGTTTAATCGGGTAACTATGTTGGAAATGCTGGCCGAGGCAGGTCTTCAAGTTGCATATGGTTATGCAGTCATGGCGAATGATCCCTTGAGTGAAAAAATAGTACCCGTTATTCGATTAATGGCAGAGCGTTTGGGCAACGATCCTGAGTTGGCTGTCACAGATTCTCTCCCTGTGCAATATATCATCCAAGCCGTCCCTTTCCGTGGATAAATCATGAAAGCTGTTATTCTTGCCGGTGGTTTAGGTACGCGTATTTCTGAGGAAACTCACCTGAAGCCAAAGCCTATGATAGAGATTGGTGGCAAACCAATTTTGTGGCATATAATGAAGATATATTCTCATTATGGAATTAATGATTTTGTGATTTGTTGTGGTTACAAAGGTTACTTGATAAAAGAATATTTTGCCAACTACTTTCTCCATATGTCAGATGTGACTTTTGATATGCAAACTAACTGTATGCAAGTTCACCAACGTCATGCTGAACCGTGGAAAGTCACCCTGGTAGATACAGGGGAGAGTACCATGACAGGCGGGCGTATTAAGCGTGTTGCATCCTATTTAGATAAGGATGATTCTTTTTGCTTGACTTATGGTGATGGTGTTGGAGACGTAAATATTGCAGCATTACTCGATTTCCACCGACAACACGGGCTACAAGCCACTCTAACAGCAACCCATCCTCCTGCCCGGTTTGGTGCTCTTGATCTTGGAAGTGATCACCGCGTGCACTCTTTCAAAGAGAAGCCCAAGGGGGATGGTAGTATGGTAAATGGTGGATTCTTTGTACTCCATCCGTCCGTGTTAGATTTAATTGCTGATGATGATACGGTTTGGGAAAAAGAGCCTTTAGAAAATTTGGCAGAGCGTGGTCAGTTGGCGGCTTACCAGCACCAAGGTTTTTGGCAGCCCATGGACACTTTGCGGGATAAAACCCATTTAGAGCAGCTTTGGGGCAGCGGTCAAGCTCCGTGGAAAGTCTGGTCATGAATACCGAGTTTTGGTGTGGGCGAAGGGTTTTTCTCACAGGTCATACGGGTTTCAAAGGAGGGTGGTTGTCATTGTGGCTGCAACATGCTGGAGCCGAACTGACCGGGTTTGCACTGCCTCCTTCAACGCAGCCTAACCTGTTTAACCAGGCACGCATTGCCGATGGTATGCAATCCTTCTTGGGTGATATTCGTGATCTAGCAGCGTTAGAAGCCATCCTGCAGCGGACTCAGCCCGAAGTGGTGATTCACATGGCTGCACAGCCATTGGTACGCTACAGCTACCAGAACCCGGTTGAAACCTATGCCACCAACGTGATGGGGACGGTTCATCTTTTAGAGGCTGTGCGTAACACACCCAGCGTGAAAGCCGTATTGGTGATCACAACCGATAAATGCTACGAAAATCGCGAATGGGATTGGGGCTATCGTGAAAATGAGCCTATGGGTGGTTACGATCCCTACAGTAATAGTAAGGGCTGTGCGGAGTTGGTGTGTGCCGCTTACCGCAGTTCTTTCTTTAACCCCAATGACTATGCACGGCATGGTGTGGGTTTGGCTACGGCGCGGGCAGGTAATGTGATTGGTGGCGGCGACTGGTCTGCCGATCGGTTGGTGCCTGACATCTTACGCGCCTGGACACAAGGCCAACTTGTGTCTATTCGCAACCCGCATGCTATCCGCCCTTGGCAGCATGTGTTGGAGCCATTGCGCGGTTACCTTAGTTTGGCAGAAAAGCTCTACCACGACGGCCCACGCTACGGCCAAGGTTGGAACTTTGGCCCCAGTGATGAGGATGCCCAACCCGTAGGTGCAATTGTGGCCCAAATGGCTACCCTATGGGGGCCTGCAGCTCAGTGGGCACACGATTCAAATCCAAACCCCCATGAGGCCCACTATCTCAAGTTAGATATTTCTAAGGCCCGCAACCAGCTTTCATGGCATCCGATTTTGCGCTTGGCCCAAGCGCTGCAACAAACGGTAGCATGGGCTGAGCAGCACCAAGCTGGGGCCGATATGCGAGCTGTCACCTTGGCACAAATTGAAAGCTATCAAGCCCAAATACAGAGTTAAGTAAATAATATGGACAATGCCAAAACCCAAGCTCTGCGTGGGCAAATCGCCCAATTGGTTCGTGAATATGCCTCCCTTACCTTAGGTCCACAGCCTTTCTTTGCGGGTGCTACTGTCGTACCGCCTTCGGGTAAATTGCTAGGTACACAAGAACTTCAATACATGGTGGAGGCAGCACTGGATGGCTGGTTGACTACTGGGCGCTTTAATGCCGAATTTGAGAAAAAGCTAGCAGCTTTTATAGGTGTCAAGTACCTCATCACTGTCAATTCTGGTTCCTCAGCCAATTTGGTAGCCTTCAATACCTTGACCTCCCCTAAGCTAGGAGCACGGGCTATTCAAAAAGGTGATGAAGTGATTGGTGTCGCCGCTGGCTTTCCAACTACGGTGAATCCTATCCTTCAATTTGGTGCAGTGCCAGTATTTGTAGATGTAGATGCACTGACCCACAACATTGATGCCAGCCAAATTGAGGTAGCGATCAGTCCAAAGACCAAGGCCATCATGTTGGCCCATTCCTTGGGTAATCCATTTAATTTGGATGTGGTAACCGCCCTGTGCAAAAAGTACAATTTGTGGCTGGTGGAGGATTGTTGCGATGCGCTAGGCTCTACCTACCGTGGACAAATGGTGGGAACCTTTGGGGACATTGCTACCCTGAGTTTTTACCCAGCACACCATATCACGATGGGAGAGGGGGGTGCTGTTTTTACTAATAATGAAGAGCTGAAGGCTATTGCAGAGAGTTTTCGGGATTGGGGCCGGGATTGTTATTGTCCCCCCGGACGAGACAATACCTGTGGTAGGCGTTTTTGCCAAAAATTGGGTGATTTACCTGAAGGGTACGATCACAAATATACTTATAGCCACTTGGGTTATAACTTAAAAATTACAGACATGCAGGCTGCTTGTGGCTTGGCACAGTTAGAAAAGGCGGATGCCTTCATCAAAGCACGCAAAGAAAACTTTGCATTCTTGTATGAACGCCTCACAGATTGCCAAGAGTTTCTGCATTTGCCCCAAGCTACCGAGCACGCAGATCCATCATGGTTTGGTTTTCCAATCACGCTCAAAGAGCATTGCCCCGTCTCGCGTATTGATTTGCTTACCTATTTAGAGCAAAACAAAATTGGCACCCGGCTTTTATTTGCGGGTAATTTAACTCGCCAACCTTATATGGTTGGAGCCCACTACCGAGTGAGCGGAACATTGAATAATACAGATAATGTTATGAACAACACTTTTTGGATTGGTGTGCAACCATCACTCACACCAGAAATGTTGGAGTTTGTTGCTCGTAAAATCGAAAGTTATTTAGGCGTTCACTTTTGATGATCAGTGCCTCTTTACGCGCTACGTGGGATGCCGACGTGGCAGCCATTGCAGCCCAAAATCTGCCGTGGAACCAACTGTCAGGTGCACGCGTCTTGGTCACAGGTGCCAGTGGTTTTCTGGGAGGATATTTAGCGCGCACACTATTAGGTTTGCATGCCTTAGGTAAAGTGGATGCACCTGTGCGCGTGGTTGGTATGGTGCGCAGTGCTGAACGTGCCCAGGCTAATCTTTCTGACCTATTAAGCTCGCCACACTTTAGCCCGTTGGTTTGGGACTTGAATACTCTAGGTGTCCCTGACACTGGGCCTTTAGACTATGTATTGCACGCTGCTAGCCAAGCCAGTCCACGTTTTTACGGCAGTGACCCTATTGGCACTTTGCTGCCTAACACGATTGGCACAGCCGGTTTGTTAGAGGTACTGCGCCGCAGTCCGAGACCACAGGGTTTTTTGTTTGTGAGTAGCTCTGAGGTTTATGGTCATGTCGCGGGCAATGGCACACTGACAGAAACCAGCTATGGCAGCGTTGATCCAGCCACAGTGCGCGCTTGCTATGCAGAAAGCAAGCGGATGGGTGAAACGATGTGTTTGGCATGGCACCAACAGCATGGTATTCCAACCTTTATCGCCCGTCCATTTCATACGTACGGGCCGGGTTTACAGGCCAACGATGGACGTGTTTTTGCTGATTTTGTCTTTAATGTACTGCGCGGTGAAAACATTGTGATGTACAGCGATGGCAGTGCCCGACGGGCTTTTTGCTATGCTACGGATGCTATTAGTGGGTTTTTTAGCATATTACTGCGGGGTAATCCCACACAGGCTTATAACGTGGCCAACCCGGCAGGAGAGTTGTCTGTCATCGAACTGGCTGAGTTGTTAGTCGGTCTCTACCCTGAGAAACATCTGGTTGTTGATCGCCAACACACCCCTCAAACACCAGGCTATATTCCGAGTGTCTATAGCCGCCTCATACCTGATGTTACGAAACTCCAATCCTTAGGATGGACAGCCCAAATCAATCCTGAAACCGGATTCCGGCGCATGATAGAGGCTTACCAATGATGAACCCGACACTGACCACACTAAAGCAACAATTTCAAACAGGGACGCTGTCCAAGCCTGATTTCATACGTGCTGCGTTAGAAAGGCATAAAACACTTTTTGAGTATATAGAAGTTACTCGTAATACCGATGTTAAAGAGATTTTGATTGCTGCTGATGGTGTGTCATTTGTACTCGGCGAAGAGCGTATCCGACTTTATTGCCCTGATAATGAAGCACGGGTGGCACCTATAGAAATTATGAACTTCAACCATTACGAGCCGGTTGAAACCCGAGTGATGGATTTGCTGGCGGCCAATGCACGTTCTATCCTCGATATCGGTGCTAACATAGGCTTGTATGCTATCCGCTTTGCCAAACGCCTGACCCAAGCACATATTTATGCTTTCGAACCTGTACCTACCAGTTATGCTTTTTTGCAGCGTAATGTGGCAGCGAATCAAGTAGGGACACAAATCAGTTGTTTCAATTACGGTTTGTCAGATACCAGCGGTACCGTAAATTTTTACATCTCTCCTGCCGCAGGCACTAATGCTTCATTGTTGAATGTAGCTGATGCACAAGATGCGCAGCAGGTAGTCGGTCTGACACTGACTCTCGACCAGTGGAGTGCCAATCAAAAGGTTGTTCCAGATTTCATCAAGTGTGATGTCGAAGGGGCTGAGCTTTTGGTATTTCGGGGTGGACGTACCACTTTGATGCAGCACCAACCTATGGTGTTCGCTGAGCTGTTACGTAAATGGTCTAAGCCATTCGGTTATCACCCGAACGACATGTTAGCATATTTCGCTGATTTGGATTATCAGTGCTTTGCTGTAGGTGATACAGGTGTAAATCGTATTACCGAAGTTACGGATCTTACACGTGAAACTAACTATGCATTTCTGCATAGCCACAAGCACGCTGAAATTATTAAGAACTTGATGGCTCTCTGTTGTGACTGATACCATAGAACTTGCTCGTCGCATTCGTATTCATGCACTGCAAATGGTGCATCGTGCCAAAGCTTCACATATTGCCAGTGCTTTATCGATTGCTGATATTGTGGCAGTGCTCTATGGTGAAGTGTTGCACATGAATCCTGTAAAACCTCAAGCTGTTGACCGTGATCGATTTATTTTAAGTAAAGGACATGCTTGTGTCGCTGTATATGCTGCGTTGGCAGAGTGTGGTTTCTTTCATGTCGATGATTTATTGACATATGGTCAAGATAATTCTATTTTAATGAACCACGTGAGCCATAAAGTGCAAGGTGTAGAGTTTTCTACTGGCTCACTGGGGCATGGTTTACCTTTTGGTACAGGCAAGGCATTGGCAGCACAACGCATGGGCATTTCATGGAAAACTTTTGTACTATTGAGCGATGGAGAATTGGCTGAAGGCAGTAATTGGGAAGCAATTCTATTTGCTGCTCACCACGGCTTAGACAATTTAGTGGCGATTGTTGACTATAATAAATTGCAAAGTCTTACCACTGTAGCTAATACGCTTGGCATAGAGCCACTGTGTGATAAATTCACAGCCTTTGGTTGGAATGTTCGTGAGGTAGATGGTCATAACCATCGCGCATTGATACAAGAACTGGGTAACACCCCCTGGTGCAGAGGTAAACCATCTATGCTGATTGCCCATACAGTCAAAGGTAAAGGCGTAAGTTATATGGAGAATAAGGTGGAATGGCATTACCGTACACCCAACGTTGATCAGTTGGCACAAGCCCTGGCCGAGTTGCAATAAGGGTTACGTTCACATGCGCAATGCCTTTATTCAAGAATTGGTTCATTTAGCCCATCAATATCCACAGATTGCATTGGTTGTAGGTGATTTGGGTTATTCGGTTGTTGAGCCTTTTGCAGATTCATTTCCAGATAGATTTATCAATGCAGGTGTGGCTGAGCAGAATATGATGGGCCTCGCAGCAGGTATGGCATCAGAAGGTTATCATGTATTCGCCTATTCGATTGCTAACTTTCCGACTTTCCGTTGTGCTGAGCAAATTCGCAATGATATTGATTACCACCGACTGCCTGTCACGGTAGTTTCAGTAGGAGGTGGGCTGGCCTACGGTGCGTTGGGTTATTCACACCATGCCGTGCAAGATTATGCATTGATGCGCTCTTTTCCAAATATGCTGATTGCTGCCCCGGGTGATCCGATGGAAGTTCGGGCATGTATGCGCTACTTGATTAATAATCCACAGCCTTCTTATCTACGTTTAGGAAAGGCAGGGGAGCCTTGTTTTCATTCACAGGTTCCAACTATTGTTCCTGGAAGATGGTTGAATGTTATTCAATCTCAAGATTCCATTGAAGAAAAGCCATCCACTTTCCTAACCACTGGTGCAACCTTGGCCATGGCAGTGGAATGGTTAGAAAATAGTCAGTATAAAAATCATAGCATTTTTTCATTACCTCTTTGGGGTATGGCAAATAAGCCACTTCAAGCCGAACAATTTTCTAAATTTTCTACCATCGTATCTGTAGAAGATCATTTGATGGACGGAGGTTTTGGATCTTGGCTTATGGAGTCTATAGTTACATATAAAGAATGCTTGGCAAAATTAGATATCTATCATCTATCGGCAGATGTTTGTAATTTGGTGGGATCGCAAAGTTTGCTGAATAGATATGGTGGATTGACTCCTAAATAAAATTACAATGTATTTGTTGTATAAATAAAACCATTTTTAATATGATTTACCAATCAGAACCAGTTGTCTCCATCTGTATTCCAACTTTTAATCGCTGTCAATATCTTGACGCTACATTAAAAAGCATTACATCGCAACAAGTGTTTTTGGAGTCCAATGATTTTGAGGTGGTGGTAACAGACAACTGTTCGACCGATGAGACAGCTGCAGTTGTAGAGGTATATCGAATTCAATTTCCTGACAAGATAATGTATTTGTGTCACCCAGAAAATGTTGGTCCAGAAGCTAATTTCCGGGCAGCATTGGCTTGTGGAAAAGGAAAATACCTGAAGCTTCATAACGATAACTTAATGTTTTTAGATGGCAGTTTGGCAGAAATTCTAAAAATTATACAGGCGACCCAGAATGAAAAGCCTGTTATTTTTTTTACAAATGGAAATAAAGCATCAGGGGATTTATTCAAGATTTGTAATGGATTGGATGAATTTGTTAAAGCAGTTTCATTTTTTTCTACATGGATTGGTGGTTTTGGTTTGTGGAGAGATGATTTTCTCAAAATCCAAAACATCCTAGAGCATGCATCTTCAAGATTAATTCAAACGCACATTGTTTTTGAACAGATCGCCAGCCATAAGAGAGCCATCATTTTTTACCAAAACTATTTTGTTGGTCAACCTACAGGCAAGAAGAGTGGATACAATATTGCGGAAGTTTTTGGAAGAAATTACCTTGGCATATTGAAAAAATATGTTGCATCTAACTTGCTGAGTCGCGATGTTTTTGATGTTGAGAAGCGTGATATTTTAATAAATCATACCCTGCCTTATTTCTTTGATTCTGGAAATGATTTTGATAAGAGCAGTTTTTTTGAACACATGATAGATTATAAGGATGATCCTTACTTCTATAAAGCACTTGAGGAGTATTTGCAAAAATTTTTGCTGCAGAGTTCTGCTGCTTCTGTAAATAAAATTTCCGAGCAGTCTTTATTGTTGGAACAGCAATGGCGCTTGTTAAATCCACACAACGAAACTATTCTTAATTTAAAAGGTGTTCCAATACTGGACAAAATAAAAGTTGGACGCCGAAGTTATGGTGGATTAAACATCTGGTCTTTTGGGCATCCACAAGAGGCTCTGACAATAGGTAGTTTCGTTTCTATTGCTGATAATGTTAGATTTTTATTGGGTGGTAATCATCCGCACACAGGGCTCTCCACTTTCCCATTCAAAACCAAATATTTTGGTGCTCTAGAAGCACAAACAAAGGGCCCTATTGTTATTGGTGATGATGTTTGGATTGGTGCAGATTCTTTAATACTTTCGGGCGTCACCATCGGGCAAGGTGCTGTGGTTGCTGCAGGAAGCATCGTTACCAAGAATGTTCCGCCTTATGCGGTAGTTGCTGGTAATCCAGCAAATTTAATTAAATATCGTTTTGATCAAATTGTGATTGAGAAGTTAATGTCTTTTGATTTTTCAAGATTAACGGATGAAAAAATATTAAATTTAGGATCGGCACTTCTTTACACTGAGGTTACTCCCGAATCTGTTGATAATTTGTTGCAAAATATCATGAATGCTTGATGAGAAAAGCCAAAGTTCTACCAAATATTTTTTGAAAATTTAGCCCATTCCACAAGAAAATGAACTTCTGCTGCTGGGTCAAATGTTAGAAACTCATGCATAATTTGGCAAAGCGCCTGCATATCTTCTTCCTTGCTATAGTGTTGTAATAGAAACCCAGCAACCCTCAATATAGCCTGAGCACTCTGCATCTCTGTCAAGTGACCTGTGTTTCGTGCTGCGATTGCTAATGCAATATAAGCTAAAAAAGCAGATTTAAGAGGCTTTCCCATTGGATCTGCTGAGTGCTGCTGGGAACTGGTTCGAAACGAACCTAGAAATTCTTTAATATACCCAACAGGTGCATATAATGATGCTTTTAAAAAAGCACCTAAGTCTTCTAGTCCAGTGTAGGATATTCCATTGATTTCAGATTGGGTAATTTCTTCCGCAACACTTGAACGAAATATAACATTGGAAAACTCACCCAGCCAATTAGTGCTGTTCCCTACAGTGTGTGAAAATAATATTTCAGAGGGCAACAGCATCGTGCTGTATGGATAAATCCTTATTGCCTCTGGTAGAGGTAGGTTATCACTGATTGGTTGTCCAGATTCTAACGCTGTCCAACGGCGACTAACTGTGCATGAAAGATGCCCTAAACGATGGGTTTCTATATGGCGTTCATAGAATCTAGGATAGATAATATCATCGTCTAGAAGTATGTGAAAAAATTCTGTTTTGTTTTGGCCTTGTTGACAATATATATCAATTAAACTCTTGAAATTATTCCATGCTCCTTTACGTGGCCCGTGCACAGCCTGTATATTTAAATCGGCTACAAGGGTCTTAATGGTTTCATTTGATAGGAAGTTAAAAAAATCCTGATTTGGACTGTCGTCTGATATGATGATTTTTTCTGGTTTGATGGTTTGATGGCGCAGGGATGTTAATAATTCTAAGCAATATTGAAATTTATAGGCTGGAATAAGTGTGGTAATTGACATAAATTTAAGATGCGTTTTTCTGAATGACGTGTACTACCCTATCAATCTCCTCTTCCTGTAGATAGGGTGCCATTGGTAAGCTCAAAACTTGATTTTGTAGTTTTTCTGATAATTCTAAAATAGGCCATGTATTTTTTGCATAAGCTGTTTGTTGATGGCAGGAAATTGGATAATGCACCAAGTGACCAATGTTTGCTTCAGTCAGTGCTGTTTGTAATCGCAAACGCTGCTCTGTACGAATAACCATCAGATGCCATACCGGTTCAACATTTTCTAGCACTTGAGGTAAAACTACATGAGTATTTTCTAGTTTCTTTAGATACATTGCAGCAATATGGCGACGTGCCATATTCTCTTGGTCCAGATTTCTTAATTTAACCCGTAGTATGGCAGCTTGGATTTCATCTAGCCGCGAATTAAATCCAGTGACTTCGTGATGGTATTTAACGGCGGAACCATAATTTCGTAATTTTCTTAATGTGTTGGCCAATTCATCATTATTGGTTGTGATAGCTCCGCCATCACCCAAGGCACCTAGATTTTTTCCTGGATAAAAACTAAACCCTGCAGCATCTCCTAAACCTCCAACCCTTTGATTATGATAACGGGCTCCGTGTGCTTGGGCAGCATCCTCAATTACATAAATTTTATTTTTAGTAGCTATTGAACGAATAGCATCCATATTTGCCGGTTGCCCATACAAGTGAACAGCGATAATAGCTTTGGTTCGTTTAGTAATGGCTGCTTCGATCAACGAGGGATCAATGTTATAGGTAGATTCTTCTGGTTCTACGGGTACGGGTATTGCTCCGGCATGGGTCACTGCCAACCACGTGGCAATAAATGTGTTGGCTGGAACAATCACTTCATCACCTGGGCCTATTCCATAGGCACGGAGTATTAAGTGCAGGGCATCCAATCCATTGGCTACCCCAATACAGTGTTTGACCTCACAGTAAGCCGCAAATTCTGTTTCAAAGGTTGCTACTTGATCTCCAAGAATATACCAACCAGAATCTAAGACTTGTCCAATGGCCGCACGTATTTCGTTATCATAAGGAGCATTTAAACGTTTGAGATCCAGAAATTGAATCATTGCTTGGCTCCTCTTGCTAATAAGAATTCCGGGTAATTTCTGTAATAATCATCTTCATCATATTTGTTTGATGCAAGAACCATGCATACCGATCCAGAAGAGAAATTATCTAATTCGCGCCATATCATTGGGCAGATATAAAGACCTTGGTAAGAGCGATTGAGATGGTAGCGTTTTTTTTCTAACCCATCATCTAAAACAACATCAAAGCTACCAGACATTGCAATAATGAGTTGGTGCAAGTTTTTGTGTGCATGTCCACCACGTTCCGCACCACCAGGAACATCATAAAGATAATAAACGCGTTGAATATCGAATGGAATATGGTTTCCCCCTTCGATGAAAGTTAAATTGCCTCTCGGATCAGATATTTTAGGTAAGTTAATAATTTCACAATTAATCAAATTCATCATTGGTATTTCGGTTAAATTTTTAATATTGAGGTATCAGAATTGAATGAAATGAATTTTCTGGAAAATTTTTACTGAAAATTCATGCCTGATTTTTGAACTCAGATATCCATTGTGCAACGACCCCGCTGGGGTAGCCTCTATAGAAATGTCGTCTCCAAGGATAAGCTGGCTGGGCAGATCCATCTTTCAATTGAATTTGATTGGTTGGGCAGATCTGTTTTGCTGGAACGCCAACGGCAACCATATTGGCCTCTACATTTTTCGTGACTGAACTGTGTGCACCAATCAATGCCCCTTCATTGATTACTATGCCTGGTAGAATAACTGACATGGTCGCAATTGCTACGAAGTCCTTCACGGTTACTCCTTGCATTACTTCACTTGGGGGATGAGGATCGTTTGTTAAGACCACATATGGAAATATCCAAACATAATTCCCAATTTTCGAATGTTGGCCTATATGCACATTGCTATGGAATCTTACAAAATTTCCAATCTCGCATATCCCTTGAATGTCGGACAAGGTACCAATTTGTAGATTTTCTCCAGCTATTGTGCCTTCCCTGACTGTGACTCGGTGTCCTGTGATTAATCTATCGCCAAATGAAGATCCTTCATAAAAAACCGAATGGCTTCGAATGAAACTGTCTTTGCCGATGGTTAATTTATCAACGCTTTTTCCTCCAAAGATTGGATGGCCTAGTTCACAATGGGATCCTATCACAGTGCGATCGCCAATATCAACATTCTTGTGAATAATGCTAAAAGCACCAATAGTGACATCTTTTCCAAGCGTTGCCTCTGGATGAACAATCGCTGTAGGGTGTATCGATAATAAATTCGATTCGCACAAGGCACGTTTCTCTACCAAGCTACTGATCCATGAACTTTTGTCTTTGCTGAGAGAGTCTAAGGTTTGTTTTTGTGCGGATGGATTGAGAGCAACCATGGCCCGAACAAATTCATTATCGGAGTGTGCTAAAAGGTCAAGTTGTTCGGATGAAGTACTTGGGGAGGCAGCAGTTTGAATATCTAAATTCATGATTTTGTATATCAAATGGATTGATATTAATATATAAATTTTTGTGGAATTTATTGATGTTTATTTAATATTTATTGCGGATTTAAAGCTTTTTTCTATGTCTTTGACTAATTGAGGGATATTAAATAAATCGCTGTCCAAGCGGTATCTTGCTAGATAGTCTCGATATATTTTTAGGCGTCGAGGGTTGTTGCCTAATTGAATTGCTTTTTCCTCGTATTCTGTTAGGGATTGGGTGATTAAATCTGGTAAGCCTACTGCTGTTAGTAGACTGCCACACATGCGGGATATGTAACTGCGCCCTGAGTAAGTTAAGATAGGGGTTCCCATCCATAAAATATCGTTGGCTGTGGTGCCCGCATTGTACGGATGGGTATCTAAAAATAGATCGGGCAGTTGTAATCGTGCCATATATTCTTGTGGCATGGCCCGCCCAGAAAAAATCAGTCTTTCTTCATCAATGCCATAACGTTGTGCTTCTTTCAGAATATTTTGTTCGGCCCAGGTGTTGTCGGCGAGTAACCATAATACACTTTCTGGTACACGTTGTAGGATTTTCATCCATGTTGCTACCATTTCTTGTGTAAATTTATAGTTATTGTTGAAGGAGGCAAAAATCAATTTATCTTCAGGTAGCCCACAGTCCACACGAGATAGCATTGGCCCCACATTGCGCTGGCGGTCACTGACTTGGTAACAGTGTGGTACGCGCAAAGGTTTTTCGGTCATGAATGGTTCAAGCTCGGGCGGAAACACGAATGCATCAGCCAAGATGTAGTCTATAGTTGGCATACCGCAGGTAGCTGGCAAGCCTAAGTAACTCACTTGTACCGGTGCTGGACGCTGTGCCAGAATGTTGGGCCGAGCTCCAGAAGTTAATCCTTGTAGATCAATCAAGATGTCAATGCTGCAAGCAGCAATCAATTGTGCTGCAGCAACGTCGTCTAAATGACCAATACGGATATGGTGATCAAAGGCCCGGACAATGCGCTCACGCAGTGGAGATCCGTCCTCACGTGACCAGCAAAAACCGAATACTTCAAATTCCTCACGATTGTGCAGTTCAAACAACTCTACGGTCAGCAAACCTACGGCATGCATACACAAGTCGCCTGAGAGGTAGCCAATCCGAATGCGCTCTCCTGGAAGGCGTTGCCGAGGTGGGTACACGGGGGCAGCCGTTTGCACCTTGGCATGGACAAATTCGCGGGCGGCCAACAATTGCACTGCTGGATCATCGTGTAGTGCCAAAGTAGCCAGCGCTGAAGTGGATAACAACTGCTGATTGAGGCCAATCGTACCCAGAGGCTGGTAAATAGGCCAAGCACATTGCTTTTGCCGAATATGGATGTAATGTTGTAGCGGTGCAGATTGGGTTGGATCAATTTCTAAACTGCGGGCTAAATATTGTGCGGCCTCTTCAAAGCGCCGTTCAGATTCTAAGATTCGACCTAAATTGTTCAGGGCATGCAGTTGTAAGGCCTTATCGGGTTGTGTGCTCTGCTCTAAACTCTCTAAGACCAGCTGCCATTGGGTGATGGCTTGAGTTGTCGCACCTTGGCTTTCTAATTGGTGTCCGAGATTGAGCCGTGCTTGAGAAAACTGCGGGTTAATTTGCAGTGCCTCTTCATAAGCAGCTTGTGCTTCTGCACTCTGACCTACACTGGCCAGCAGCACCCCCAAATTGAACCAAGCTACTAAGCGTAGGGGATCGGTTTGCCCAAGTAACCACTGTTGGTACAGGACAATCGCCTGCTCGGGCTGCTTTTGTTGTTGTAAGGCATCGGCTTGGGCCATCAAGTCATGGAGAGAAAGCGAAGATATAGACAACATAAGCCGTTACTGCCAAGAAAAATACCATGAAAAAACGGGCCGTCCCTTTCTCAAGATACGGCCCGTCATGTACCAGCTACTCTGTTGCTGTAGCCGGTTTTATCGCTCAAACGTTAGTTTATTGACTACCTTTGAGCGTATCTGCTGAGGCCAATACCTGCAACAACGAAGGCTGCTGCATACCCTGGCCCGACAACGAACCTGTCAAATTGGTACCGACTTCAGATCCGGCACCGACGGCTGCAGTTGCTGAGCGTTGGTAGTAATTGGTCAGTGGAGTTAGCAAAGATGAAGGTGTTAAATCAGTTTGTGGCGCTGCGCTTGCCAACAAACCTGCTGTTGTAGCATTGTTGCGCGGTGCCAATTCTCCGCCTGTTGTCGCACTGCCACTGTTGCCACCTTCGAGATAGCTGCCCAACGACTCTGTCAGGCTACTGACAGAGTTGCGCAAGCTGCCATCCACCACTGCACCTTGGCTGAACCACACGTCCACCAAATCTCGTCGATTGCCATCGGTGGTTTCGTACGACGACATCAAACCCAACAAGTTACCGTTATTGGTTTCTGTGGATGCTTTGGCATCCAAATGCAGCGCTGCTACCCCTGCTTCCTTCAGGCTGAGTAACTCACCAGCATCTGTTTGACCATTGCTGTCGGTGTCTTTCCAAAGAGCCAATTCAGAGAAGGCTGTGTCTTCTGGCGTAATTTGACCATCACCATTGCTATCGAGGGCACGCAACGCGGCAAAGCCATCTAGCGCTGTCACGCCGCTACTGAGTTCAGTCGCAGTGCCAAATAGTTCACTACCATTGTTAATGGCACCATCTTTATTGAGATCACGTACCAGCAAACCATCATCAGGCGAAACCCAGCCAGTTTGGCGCAGCAGGCCATCAGCGTCCAAAGCAAACTGTACCCCTTGTACCATGGCAACGGTACGCACACCATCACCATTCAAGTCCAACACCAATGGCGAAGCCATGTTGGCGAAGGCGGCGGTCTGTAAGGATGTCATACCTGCCGTACTCATTGCAGCATGTTGACTTGGGCTGAGTGCTCCGATGGCCCCAGTACTCAGGCTGGCTACTTGAGCAGTGGTCAAGTTTTTGATTTGTGCTGTGGTCAAACCTGGCACTTGATCTGTGACAAGCGCCTTGATAGTGGCGGTGGTCAGTGCCCGCACAAAGGCGGTTGTAAGTTTGCTGATTTCTGCCGTATCCAGAGTCGCTAACTGGCCGGTGGTCAAGCCCGGTGCTTGTGCCGAGTTCAGGGCTGCCAGCTGTCCGGTACCCAAGGCGGTGAAGTCTTGGGTTTGCAAGGCGCGCAGTTGGTTGCTGCTCAGGGCGACGATTTGGGCCGTGGTCAGCGCTTTGACCTGGTCACTGCTCAGGGCCACGATGTGCATGGTGTTCAGAGCGGCCACATCGGCCGTGTCCAAGGCCACGATTTGTGCGCTGCTCAGGGCAGCGATATCGCCGGTTTCCAGCCATTGCACTTGGGCGCTGCTCAGGGCCTTGATCTGGGCGGTGCTCAATCCTTGTACTTGGTCGGTGGTCAGGGCACGGATGCCGGCACTGTTCAGGCTCAGCAGGGTGGCGGTGCTCAGGGCGGCGGCAGCCTCTGCATTCAGGGCCGCCATCTGGGCCGAGCTCAGGTAGCCGACTTGCAGGCTGCTCAGAGCTTTGAATTGTGCGCTGCTGAGTTGGGCAATGTCGCGTGTCTCCAGTGCCCGGATTTGTGCCGAGTCGGTCCAGCTGGCCAGCTGGCTGGTGGTCAAGCCGGCGATTTGATCGGTGCTCAGGCCTGCAATCACCGCGGTGCCCAGGCCCTTGACAAAGCCTGTGCTGAGTTTGCTGATGTCTGCCGTATCCAAAGTTGCTAACTGGCCGGTGGTCAAGCCCGGTGCTTGTGCCGAGTTCAGGGCTGCCAGCTGTCCGGTACCCAAGGCGGTGAAGTCTTGGGTTTGCAAGGCGCGCAGTTGGTTG